>JBKHVI010000005.1:0-89293 GCA_046570105.1 Bacteriovoracia bacterium | reverse complement strand
ATGTGGAAGATGAATGTTGATATCGAGCCACATCCACTCCATGAAACGCGGAAAACGCACATTCCAGGTTCCTTCAACTTGGGCCGTGAAGGGTTCATAAGATTCTTTATCAAAAACAGGACTGCCCTCGTGGGTATGGTGCATGAAAGTTAACAGTGCGCCAAAACTTGTCCCCACAATCGCTGGTAGCACATACATCTCGATAAATTTCTCTGTGCCAATAATTGAGTGATAGATGGTTAATAGATAAATCGCGGCTATCATCGAAAGAGCCGTGTGAAGATAAATCTTCCATTTATCCTCAGTTCTCACCTGCATTTGCGGAATCAGAATTCCAAAGAAAGCACGTTTAATCATTCCCACCCAAAAACCAACAAAAATTCCTATAGGTGATCCAGGCCCCAAGCGCACAGCGAGTTTTTCATACCAAGGAGGATTTTCATTTTTGGTATAAAGAAGCTCCGGCCAATCAGGATCCACTTTACGAATTTGTGTCTGGCGGTGATGAAAATCATGGGCGGCCCGCCAAGCATAAAAGCCATTTAAGATAGGAAGATGACAGATCGTACCCACCACATCATTCACCCAGCGCTTGTGGGAAAAACTGTAGTGACCACAATCGTGACCTAGAACAAATATTCCAACAAACGAGAGACCTGCGAAGAAAATTAATACAGCTTTGAGTGGCCACCAGATGAGTTCATTGGGGGTAATCCACAGGAGCCATTGAGTGATGATCACCATCGAAATAATGCGCATGAATGTTAGCCACGCGCGAGTTGCATCTTGTTTGCGATGCTCCGGACTTATAACTCGCGCCACTTCCGCCACAGATTTCATAATTTACTTCCCCACAAGTAGTCTTGCGAAGGTTCCACAATTCCAAAGTTGCAAACATCTTTGTATTTCGGATGATGATGACCAATGTGGTGGCGTTTCATAAAACGCGACCATTTATAATTCATTAATGGATGAGAGTCGGGCAAATGCTCTATCCAATGAATCGCCTCATAGAGCCCATACCAAAGTGTCAGCGTAAAAATCAGATGGGGAACAAATACGGCAGGAAGTATGAAAGAGAATAACCAGGTTATGAGTGGCAAATAAACTAAGAAGTAAGTCGCTTGTAACCACGGTGGCATCAAGAGCATGTAAACGTCATTCAGTTCATCATATTCCATTTCATGGGCCTGATAAAAAGTATGATGCCAGTGATGCATTTTATGGGCCCAAGAAAAACCCGGAAGCTTGCGATGAAGCATATAGCGATGAACGAGATAAAGTGCCACACTCGCCCAGGCCACCGATAATAAAATCCAAATCGCAGAAAGAGCACTCCACTCCACTCTCGTAAAAGTAACAATCAAGGCAGTCACTTCAAATAAAACGAAAAGGAAGATATGTACCCGAGCAGAGTATTTCTTTGGAATAACTTTGGCGCGAAAGTGATTTCGGTAGCGGGCCAGTTTCATAGCTTTATTGTATGATGACAGCATATGGATACCAAGCACCCTGCAAAACGTGACATCGTTTGGCGCTATTTTGATGTCTTAAAACAAAGTGGCGAAGAAACGAACTTCACCATACATCGTTATCGCGCGGAAAGACCGCTTGAAAAGCTCACCTTTGATCATCGTCTGTACGATGGTGTTTCGGCCATTTGTGAAATGGCGAGAAAATTACCATTGGAAGGATTTGTGCCACCGCAATTTAAGGTTGCTCCAAAGCCCAGCTTATTTAAAAGATGGATAATGCTTCTGACTTGGAGCCGTCAGCTTTTCCCAGGACTTGGTCGCCAATGGAAAACTGGCTCGGGTGTACGCATGGCCGCTCAGGCCTTTGTGAATTTAAGTGAAAAGGAATGGAGTGATGTTCAAGCTCGCAAAGGAGCTGGCACAGCTGCCATTCTTTCTACTCTTGATTTAGTGGCACAAAAATATCTGACAGACTCTCCCTTACCTCGTCTATGGATGGTACCCGTAGGATTATATGAAAAGATTGATCGCGCACTTCATCCACAAAACAAAGTCGCATTTGTCGATGTGAGTTTATGGAGTGAGGGTCATCAAAAAGAAGCTATTCAATCTCAACTCAAGCGTGACCTTCCCAAAGGACTTTATTGGGGAAGTATTCTGACTTTGCATATCGTTGATCTTTTAGGTGAAAGTGGATTTCTGTTCTCATTAAAGTTCATGCATCATTTTTTTAGACGAACAGGCACACTCACTAATGTTGGGTCATGGAGTATTCCTGGGATTCCAGCGGAAGAATGGTGGGCCGTGCAAGTCACCACCGTTAAGATGTCTCCCGTTGGAGTGGGTATGTTGGAGGTGAATGGCCAATTAGGTTTAGGTGTTCAGTTTCATCCAAGCCTGCGATGGACTCCCGTTGAGGCGCAAAAATTTGCTCATGAATTAAAAAAAGAAATTTTAAGCTAGTGTCAGAAGCTTTTCGAGGATATCCGTTTTAAATTGCAAACTTTCATTTGAGATGTTTTTTGAAGTGAAGAGATCAGAATGATCCATCGGGATTTTCACTTCACGAACTTTAAAGCCTGGCATCTCTTGATCGCGCATCGACAAAAGACCATCCGTCTCTTCACCACTCTGCCACAATAAACCATGAGATATTTTAAGCACCCAAGCGACTTTATCAATTTGATACTTCGCACCTTTGACCGCCACCACTTTATCCGTCATGAGGGCAGCGAGATCGGGACGAGTTTGAGCTAAATTTTCAAAACGAGCTGTGTAGCGATCTTTCTTGAGGGATCTCAATGCCGGCCACACTTTTGAAGAGGCGCGATAGACACGATTGACCACACGACTACGGGCAAGGCCAGGTTGTTTTTCAGTTAATGAAGAGCCCTTAAAGGGGGGCTGAATACAAAATATTTTATGAACGGATTTTTTAAATAGTCCTGGGCAATCTAAAAGCGCCAAGACCGCTTCAAGACAGGCCTTGCTATGACAGAATAAAATGACTTTTTTTCCGTTTAAGCGATAGAGGCGCAATACTTCGCGCGCGAGATCACGGGCATTGTCTTCGGCTGAACGATAAGAGTTAGGGAAGTAAATCTCAACATGGCGTGCACCTTGTTCACGCAAAATCTCTTGAGTCTCTTTGAAATATGAGCCCACGAAAGGAAGCGCTAGGAGTTCTCCTAGAATTCCACCGACAAAAAGATATTGGTAGTGATCAAGCATGCCTGACGTCAACATTCTCTCCTTGCGCAGTGATCATGGTTGTCTGTGCCTTAGCACTAATATTAAACGTCTTGTAAGCGATGTCGTGAGTGCCGAGCAACATGTCCCAAAGGGCGTTTGAGTTGCCAAAGTTTTTATCAGGGCGACGCTCGTGGTGATAAAAGTGATAGCGTTGAATCCAACCTAAATATCCTGAGTCATACACCTTATAGTGCAACAAGAAGTGCACCCATTCGTAAGCGTAATAAGCACCCAAAGTGCCCAAACCAAAGGCCGCAGTCATGGCCATGCTTTGAGTGACAAGCCACATCGGAAAAAGCACAACCGGTGCAATAAAATACACCATCAAAAAACCAGCGTTATAAACGCGGCGATCAGACATATCGATATGATGATAAAGATGAAATGAACCCATAAACGAGTGAAGCCACTTCGTAGGATACTTGCTGTGATAGGCCCAACGATGAATCGCGTATTCAAGAAAAGTCCACCAGAACACACCAAGCCCGAGCATCAAACTCCAATTCAAAGCACTCAAATCTTCGCTCATCGTCTTACTGATGAGCCAACCCAAGAGCGGCAAAATCATCAGCAAAAGATGCAGCGGATTGCGTGAAGCAAAGTACTTTATAAGCCAGGGATGCTTCTCTACTGTGAAAGTAGGCTTCGCCATAAGTGTTCCTTTTTTTAGTATTTTAGCTCCTCAGCCCCTACCGGCGGGTTGAACGTGTAATAACTTCATACCCGCCTCATTCAAGGGTCTTTGAGGCTTAAAATGAGTTTATGGACACATGGCTTTTTGGCGCGCTCTTGGCGCTCTTTCTATTGGGGAATTTCCTCTTTTTCGCTGTGGGCGGATGGTGGTTTTTCTATAAATTCTTGGGTCCGAAGATTCCTCATCGCGCTATTCACAACGTTGAACCCACCACTGCCCAGATTATGAGCGAGTTTAAACACTCCCTTTCTACCCAGGCCATATTTTGGGGCATCGGGATGATTATTTGGTTTATGTATAAGGCCGGCTGGACTCAGATCTATACTCAATGGGATCAGCGTGGCGTCTTTTATTTCCTCATTAATTTCATTCTGATTCAACTGGCCCATGACACATACTTTTATTGGACTCACCGCTGGATGCATGAGGTGAAGTGGCTCAAAAAATACCATATGGTTCATCATCGCTCTCAGCCGCCCACTCCTTTTGCCTCATTATCTTTTCATCCCGTTGAGGCCGTAAGCCAAGGCTTCTTCTGGCTCATTATTGCGTTTCTCATCCCCTCTCATGTTCTGTGGGTTTGGGGATTCTATAGCTTTATGTTCTATATCAATATGTGGGGACATACCGGTTATGAATTCTGGCACAAAGACCTGCTAGATAAACCTCTACAAAAGATTCTCAATACGCCGACGCATCATAATTTGCATCACAAGTACCATCACAAAAACTTCGGCATTTACTATAACTTCTGGGACAATCTTTGTGGAACCAACCACGCCAAATACGCAGATGAATATCGCGCGATTAAGGCCAAGACAGAGGCACATAAGACCTCACGTGTAATGAAGACTTTGGGTTTATAGTATGAAAAAGAACGTTAATCTTTTGCCCGCCGTACGCATGACTCCCTGGAGAAAGATCTCCGTTGGATCATGGAAACCCGTTGGTGATTCCCAAGTCTATTGCGAACTTGATCTGGATGCTGAACCTGCTCTCGCATGGCTTGAAAAAGAGAATCTAAATCATTCTGAGAAAATTACTATCACTCACCTCGCAGGAAAAGTTTTAGGCCAAGTCATGCGCGAAGTGCCTGACCTTAACAGCATCGTGCGTTTTGGAAAAATCTATCCGCGCCGTGACGTGGATATCTTTTTTCATGTCGTGCAACCGGACAAAGATCTCTCCGGACACGTCGTTCGTTCCATCGATAACAAATCCCTTGGCGAGATCGCCACTGAACTCAACTCAGGCGCGAAGTCGATTAAGTCGGGCAAGGATGAGAGTTTTAAAAAAATAAAAAACAGTTGGAAGTATATCCCCTCGTTTTTGGCGATGACGGTACTCAATACCATTGGATTTATTTTTTATTCTTGTAACTGCTACATCAAAGGCATGGGTGTTCCTCGTGATGCTTTTGGTAGCATGATGCTGACAAATATTGGCTCACTAGGTTTTGAATCAGCTTTTGTTCCGCTTCCCCCTTATTCCAAAGTTCCCTTTGTGGTGGCCCTGGGAAAAGTCGTTGATCGTGTTTGTGTAGTCGATGGAAAGCCTGCGGTCAAAAAACGTGTGAGCTTTTGCTGCACTTTTGATCACCGAATTATTGATGGAGTTCATGGAGCACAGATGGCCCAAAGGATTGAGAAGTACTTTACCAATCCTGCTGAATTGAAATAAACCTACTTCCCCTGACTCACCTTAGTCTTAGGTGGAATTTTAAATTCGAAGTGATCCGCAGCAAAACTTGCACCTGCCTTAAAATCCAAGAATACCATCTTCACCTGACGGCCATTGCTGTAAAAAAGTTCAAGCTCTTTGAAAAGACCAAGTGCTTTCGCATCAACCGCATTCCCACCCTTAGTGGTAAGGATGACTTTATTCATTTGTAGATCTTTCTTCAAGGCTGCAGAGAAAGTCATCGTCAGCTTGTTTTTATCAAAAGCCACAGAGTAAGCTTTGTTGCTCTTCGCTCCATTTTTGAGCGAATCCAGAAATTTTGTAATCACTAAATCTTCTGAACGCTGAACGACAACTTGGCCCTCTTCGCCTTCAACAAATGGCGGAGTATAGAGCCAGCTAGTGCGAGGATTAGCGACAAAGGTTGATGGGTTATCTTCAGAGACCACTTCAAAACGAATATGACGTGGGTATTTGTAATCGATTTTACCAAATGATTTTTTCATCTTCCCATTCGTGGCGCTTTTAAAGCTCTCCTCATAGCCGGTTGAGAATGTCCCAGGCAGAAAATCATCAGCAAAGGAGCTGGCCGCAAACGCACCGATAATTAGAAAGAATAAAATTTTCAATTGGGGGCTCCTGAAAAAGGGAGAGGGATGGCGTCTCATCCTGGACCCATCCCCCCACCAACCATTAGTGGAGTTGAACCGAAACCGCTTTAGAGACTCCAGGCTCTTGCATGGTCACGCCGTAAAGCGTGTCATTGAGTTCCATTGTTTTCTTATTGTGCGTAATCAAAATAAATTGTGTCTCCGAGCTCATTTCACGCAAGAGCTCGTTGAAGCGACCCACGTTGGCATCATCCAACGGAGCATCAACCTCATCCAGAAGACAGAACGGCGATGGCTTCACAAGGAAGATTGAGAAAATCAGTGACACTGCTGTCATGGCTTTCTCTCCACCCGACATCAAGGTGATTGATTGCATCTTCTTGCCCGGAGGCTGAGCGATAATATCTACGCCCGCCTCTGGAGAATCAATATCACCTGTCATATCCAATCGCGCTGAACCACCACCAAAGATAATCGGGAAGACTTTACTGAATCGCTCATTGACCTCATGGAATGCTTCTTTGAAGCGCTCACGAGATTTATCGTCAATGTGCTGGATGGCCGTTTGCAGGTCGACCAAACTTCTCTTCAGTTCTTCTTCCTGAGTTTTCAAGAAATCATGGCGTAATTTTTGGCGGTCGTAATCCTCGATCGCCTGCCAGTTAATCTCTCCAAGGCGGTTAAACTCAGTACGGCATTCTTTTAGTTTTTCACGGTAATCACGAAGCTCGGCCGGGAAGCGTTTTTGAAACTCATATTCCTCACGCTCAATCGTGATCGGGCCCTCTTCACCTTCCATCAAGTACATCGTTGAAACATCAGCGAGACCCACCACTTGCTCAGTCGCAAGCTCTAGATGCTTCATAATGGTTTGACGAAGATCTACGCGATGCTTTTCAAAAGCATTCTTCACAAGAATTTCTTCTTCCGCGAGAATTTGCTCTTGGCGAAGTTCAAGCTCAACGTTTTCTTTTTCTAACTTGTTCAAGCGAGCTGTCGCTTCTTTGAGCTCAGTCTCCTTATCTTGCATACCAAGCAAGATTTGCGAGAACTGATCTTTCAAGAGACTCAAGAACTGCTCTTTATCAGCTAACTGCTCAGCAAGAGTACGATTATCTTCTTCACCTTGCGCCACTTCAGTCTCGGCTTGCTGCATCTCTTCTTCAGCTTGTTCAAGCTGAAGTTTGTTCATCTCGGCTTTCTGATTGAGGCGCTCGAGCTGACCTTCGGTATCAGCGATCTGAGAGCGAAGTGATTTCAGCTGCTGCTCATATGACTGAGCTTTCACTTTAAGTTCAATTAACTCATCGCGCTCGTTTTCAAAGCTGATCTTGAGGTCAATATGACGATTCTCAAGTTCTTGCATGTGAGCTGCACTGTTTTCATTTTTATCAGCAACCGCTTTACGATCACGGGCAATCTTCTCTTCAGTTTCTAAGAGTGAAAGGCGCAAACCCGAAGTTTCTGACTTACGGCTTTGCAAAATCTCCAGACGACTAGAGCTATTACCGAATGTCTTCTCTTTGGATTCAAGACTTGCCTTGGTTGAGGCATGCGCTGTTGAAGCTTCTTGGAAAAGATTAGAGAGTTTATCAACCTCGGTACGCGCTTCGGCTAAAGTCGCTTCTTTTGTTACAAGGCTTGCTTCTAACTCCGCAAGCTTAGCTTTCTTATCGGCCAGCTCAAGTCCCATGCGCTCAATAAGACCATTACGTTCAACCACACCCATGACTTGTTCAGATTCGGGAGTGCGACGAAGGCCGTACGTAATCGTGTTCAACGACTTACGAATAAGCGTCTTACCATCAACAGAAACAATTCCTTTGAAACCAATCGCTGGATTCAATTGGGCTGCTGTCTCTTCATTTAAGTTTTCAGCAATAAAGTAACCAGAGAGCAAACGCTCAAGGGCGGTGCTAAAATTAGCGTCAGAAGATTTCACCACTTCACTCAATGGACGCAACCCTGTGAGCGTAAGACGAAGACGTTCAGCCGACTCGTTAGAGACTCCGTCTTCCATAGCAAAGATAATGTCTGCAGCGTGGGCGAAATCAACACCCAGGCGGGCCACCACATCTTTTCCACCTGCAATCAAAACGCTATCGAGCGCGTCGTCTAATAATTCTTCAACCGCTGGAGCGAAGCCATCTTCGCACTGAAGCAGGCGTCCAAGAACTTCGATACCACCGTCTGCATGACGTTGAACCAAGTCTTGCGCTCCAAGCTTCTTACCTTCGGCTTGCTGATTCACTTCGATCAATGAATCACGCTTACTTTCCGTTTGAATGACATCACGTTGAAGAGTACGAATCTCTCCATCGAGAAGCTTAACCTCAGCAATAATATTTTCTAGATTCGTTTTGGCCTGAGGCAACTGAGCTTGGATCTCCTCAAAGCGCACCTTGGCCGCTTGGAAGCGCTCACGTTCGCGAATCAATTCATCGCGAGAAGAGGAGTCTTGTTTTTCTAAGACTTCAATCTCGGCGGCAATATCTTGCAACAGACGAGAATATTCTTCGAGTTTTGAAGTATTACGGAATTGCTGTTGATCCAGCGCCAACAACTCATCTTTAGCACCCGCAGCTGAACGACGAGCTTCTTGCAACTCTTCTTCAAGATCTTGCAACTGAGTCTTAAGGATTTCTGCGCGTTCTTCACGATCAGAAAAATCCATGGCGCCGTAGTCGGTTCCTTCCAACTCGGATAGCTGTGAATTGAGCTCTTCCGCGCGCCTTGTTCTATTTTCAGTATCAACTGCTAATTCTTCATTTTCTTTAATTCGATTGGCGATCAACTTCTCTTTTTCGGCGATAGCACGCTTCAAGTGCTTCATACGCTCTTCAGAAGCTGCTAGCTGACGAGAGTGATTGTTGAAATCCTCTTGAGCGTCATTAATCTTGTCCATGGCATCAGCTTTCTGCACGCGCTCATCTTCTAAAAGAAGATCAAGCTGCTGACGACGTAGAGACAATTGCTCCATTTCAATTTTGCGAGCTTCAAGAATTTTATCGGCGTTTGTCCAATCCTGCAGGAACTCTAGTTCTTTGTGAGAGTCTGAGATCAATTCATAGCGCTTGATACGCTCACGAAGGTTGCGAGCGCGCTCAGCTTTCTCCGCTTGCTTCTCAAGCGACTTCAAATTCTTGTAAATCTCCTGCTGAAGATCTTCCAAGCGTGTGAGGTTCATCTGAGTCTGCTCGATCTTTTTCAAAGAGTCGCGCTTACGAAGTTTGAATTTCGTTATGCCTGCTACTTCTTCGATCATGGTTCGACGCTCTTCAGGTTTCGCCTGAACGAGCTTATTGATTTCACCTTGAGCGATAATTGAATAAGACTTCGCACCAGCACCGGTATCCATGAATACTTCATGAATATCTTTCAAGCGCGCTGGCTCACCATTGATACGGTATTCTGTTTCACCGTTGCGATAAAGTTTACGTGTCAGCTGAATCTCGGCCGGACGAGCGACAGTTCCACTGATGTGAATGTGTTTGCCGTTGGTGTTTTCGAGAACAAGAGTGACTTCAGCAAAACTTGCTGGTGAATATTTTGATGATCCGGCGAAGATCAAATCTTTCATATTGGTTCCGCGCAAATGCTTGGCGGACTGCTCACCCATGACCCAGAAGAGTGCATCAACGATATTGGATTTACCGCAGCCGTTCGGCCCGACAATCCCTGTGATGCCATCATCGAACTCGATGGTGGTGCGATCTTTGAAAGATTTGAAACCTTGAATGTACAAACGAACGAGTTTCATGAACTGGTCCTCTCGATGGTCGGTGTGTGTATCGCGCGGTCTTAACGGCGTCCTGCTTTGGGAATTCGAGCGATGGAGATAGTCTCGCCCAGGCCTTTTCAACTTGTCTAGTTTTTCATCGGGGCGAATTTATTTTTTAAAACTACGCACCACACCCTAGAGAGAAGCAGTTAGAAAGCGTGGTGGTTTTTTGACATCGCTGCAAACACTCCACATTTATAAGCTTTAGTTATTTAATACTGTTTATTCGATGCAATATTATAAAATAAGATAAAAATGCATTTTTATCTTATTTTATTAAACTAAATGTGGTGAAACCTTAAGATCATGGATTCTTTGGATTTTGCTGTTATCAGCGAATTAATGAAAAAAGGACGCGCGACCTGGGCCGATCTGGCCCAGAAAGTTGGCCTATCAGCTCCCGGGCTGATGGACCGCATCCGTCGTCTCGAAGAGAAGAAGATTATCCGAGGTTACAAAGCTATCATCGACCCCGAAGCTCTGGGTCTGGATATTCTGGCCTTCGTATCAGTTAGCTTAGAGAAACCCACTCACCGCTCAAACTTTCTCAAGCGCATCAAGTCACTCTCCGAAATTCAAGAGTGCCATCAGATCACCGGTGAATACGATTACCTATTGAAGATCCGCACTATCAATTCCAAGCATCTCGATCAAATTGTGAATCAAGGAATCAAGTCTCTAGCGGGAGTTACACGCGTTTATACAAGTGTAGTAATGGGTTCAGAGAAAGAGACAACCGAGTTGCCTCTTCCAGAGATAGAAAAGATTCAAAGCGCCTAATTATTTCAAGCGCGCATCAAGAAAGCCAACCACCTTATCAAAATCAATCGTCGCTAGTCGAATCAGGCCATCAATATGCGTACCTGGCGAGAAGGTATGATAGTCTGGGGATCCAAAGGCTTGATGGGTTTCGAGTTGGTATTCATAGGGAACACTTTGATCCCAGGAAGCCATGACAAAATATAGATTCTCCGTTTTCACTCGCTTGGCAAACATCAACGGATCATAACGAAGATGCTTTTGCAGTTCTTTCTCATAATCTTCTGAAGACATATTCCTAATTGCAGCAAAGCGTCTCCAGCGCAGGAGTGCCACACGCGGATAAATGCTATGAGTGAGAATGCCTGGCATATTACCCGCACCCACCGCGACAACAATCGCTTTCAAGCGTTGAGGTTCAACTCCGGCCATGAGTGAAGAAGTGATGCCACCCAAACTGTGACCGAAAAGTCCGATTTTAGTTTTATAAAAACGCACGTCCGTCTGTGCCCAGTCAATAATCGTGCGCAAAGTGAGAATGGTTTTACGAAGTACCAGGTCCTCATGGCCCCAGGCCGGGAGGTTATCAGGTTGAGAATTATCATTGGCATCGATCACCGCTACTGAGTAGTTAGCCTTGCATAGCTGATAAGCAATTGTGGGCTCAAGTGGAGTCAGCCGTTCAATTGTCGGTAGCACCATGACCAGAGGAGTTTTCTTTACTCCTTTAGGACGAACCAAATCAAATTTAAAATTCCAGCTTTTGCCCTCAGGTGAGCGAACTTTGATTGTCACTTTTGAAAGCACACAACCTTTAACTTCCTTAGGTTTCGACTCCTTAACCTCGCCACCCCATGGCATAGCGGTCAATTCGGCCAAACGAAAACGACGCTCGGATGCAGTTAAATTAGGCCACTCGGCAGCAAAAGAAGGGAAGGCAAGAAGCAGGGTAAAAACTAGGTTTTTCATAGAGGAATAGCTCACCACATGACCATTCGCATTGTCCACCCCTCCCCCCTTGACCAGCGCTCTCCAATAGGTTGAAATGCGATCGCACCCGGAGTGAAGGGCAATAACCCGTTCCGGAAGCGAGCCGCGGCCTCCTAGCTGCTTAGCCCATGAGGTCTTTCATGAGCACGTCGAAGTCAACAGGTCCTATTTCAACATTTATGAATCATCACTACCGCCACTTCAATGCAGCGGCCATGATGGATGCGGTGAAGGGTTATGAAACCCATCTCGCGTCTGGTGGAAAGATGATGGTCACTCTCGCAGGTGCGATGAGTACTGCGGAGCTTGGTCTCTCTCTTGCTGAGATGATTCGCCAAGGAAAAGTTCACGCTATCTCTTGCACGGGCGCAAACTTAGAGGAAGATATCTACAACCTCGTCGCTCACAATCATTACGAGCGCATTCCCGATTGGCGCGGTCTCACTCGTGAAGCCGAGCAAAAACTTTACGACAAACATTTGAATCGCGTGACTGACACCTGTATTCCAGAAGAAGCAGCGATGAGAAAAATCTGGTCAATCATGGCGGATGAGTGGGCCGAAGCAGAAAAGAAAAATGAGCGCTGCTTCCCTCATGAATTTTTCTTCCGTGCTTTAAAGAAAGGCAAATTTGCTCAACACTACCAAATCGATCCAAAAAATTCTTGGATGCTGGCAGCTGCTGAAATGAATATTCCGATGGTCGTTCCAGGTTGGGAAGATTCTACTCTTGGAAATATGTACGCTTCATTCTGCATGAAAGGTGAAGTGAAAAACGTCCACACTGTGCGCACCGGTATCGAGTACATGATGAGCCTGGCTGATTGGTATATGGAAACGGCTAAGACAACTTCGATTGGTTTCTTCCAAATCGGTGGTGGTATCGCTGGTGACTTCCCAATCTGTGTGGTTCCGATGATCCGCCAAGACCTTGAGAAAGATGATATCCGTCTGTGGGGTTACTTCTGTCAGATCTCTGATTCAACCACTTCTTACGGTTCATACTCGGGTGCAGTTCCCAATGAGAAAATCACTTGGGGTAAACTGTCAGTGAACACACCAAGCTATATCGTTGAATCAGATGCAACGATTGTGGCTCCGTTGATGTTTGCTCATATCTTAGGATGGTAATGAATCAACCGCTTCAAATAGCAAAAATTTTGTGGGGTGCTCTGCAAATGAGCATCCTACTTTATGGTTTCGTACTTCACACGCTAGGCAAGTTGGTCATTTTTGAAATGCCAACTCAACCTTCTGAGATCGATCTTATCGCCTTGCTGGCACCTACAATCCTAGTTGTGAACCTCTTGCTGTTTCGAAAGAGATCAAGTTCCGCTAAAACCAATCAACAATTCTTATCAGCGCATATCGTTTACTGGGCCCTGAACGAATCAATCGCCATCTTTGGTTTTATTGCCAGCTTTATGAGCGCAGATGGTAATGGATTTTTTTATGTTGTTAATGCCGCAATCGCCATCATCGCCAATTTGAGAGCTTTTCCAAACTGGAAGGCAGACAGCGGCAGATAAATTCTATTTTAAATTCGCCGTGATTTTATCTAACAACTGAGCTTTTTCAATTGCTGGAAAATCATGAATCTGAGGTTTAATCGCCACAAAGGCTTTGTTCAGTTCATCTGATGCCAAGCCATCAACGAGATTCATCATCATCTCAAAGCGTTGCTGCCAAGGAAGGCCAATCAATGCAATCTCGAGTGGTTCATAAGCATAGGGGAAATAAAGTTCATAACCATTTTTTCGACAAAACCGTATCATCGGGCCAAGCTCATAAAAATTATCTCGCTGCCAAACAAAATTAATACTGAGCTTGAATGGATCAGGTCGAGATTTACAGTATTCATTAAAAATTCGCACATTCTCCAAAATGATATCCAGCTTGCCGGGTGGACGAAGCTTGGCATAAACCTCAGGAATCAAACTATCGATACTCATTGAGATATTTTTAATTTTTAAGCGATCAAGATAATCCTTAATTTTAGGAGTGAGATTCCAAAACATATTGGTTGTAATATTCCATTCACAATTAGGATTTATCGCCAACATCTCATCCATCAACTTAAAGGTATCCGTTTGAATAAAGGGCTCACCCGAGAGCATTTCAATTTGTCTCAGATTGGGGAAAAGCTCTTCTCGTGCCGGGCCCCAAAAATTTTCTTCCGTATAGAGCCCATTTGGGAGCTTCCAAACATTACAAGACGGACATTGCATATTACACTTACCGTTGAAATTTGCTGTCATTTTCAAAATGGGCTGAGTCTGCTGTGACTCATATTGAATAACCGGCAGTAGATCGTTATTTTGAGTATTGTGATTGCATAAATAATGTTGAACTTCGTATTCGCAAATCTCGTGTTCATTTTTGAGAAATTCTTCACGCCACTTAACTGCCTTGGGAGAATTCCAAATCTCACGAATCGATCCATGACCTAAATTTCCAATAGGAAAGACATGTCCCTTGGCGCGGCAAATACCTACTAGCCCATCTGGTTCAAAAATGATTGTAGTGAAAGGCACCGGACAGAAGTGCGATGGCAATTTTTTGCGAAATTCGAGAACCTCTTCGCGTGTTTTAAGAAGTGTTGCCATGATGAGATTATAGGTGATTTTAACGAAATGATAAAAGTGGTCGGGGTGACTGGATTCGAACCAGCGACCACCTGCTCCCAAAGCAGATACGCTACCAGACTGCGCTACACCCCGACGTCGGACGAGTATGAACGCTGGCCCAGGATTTGTCCAGGCAGAGTAGGTGTAAAGATTGTTTTAATGCGTCACGCAATGGGCTTGGGATTGAAAAAAGTCAGCGCTTCTTTCGCTGCACGTGCCCGATGTGAGTGCAAATTTTTCCATTCAGGAAGTTCGGCCAGGGTTTTACCGTCGTTCTCGTTTCTAAGTGGGATAAATATGGGGTCGTAGCCAAAACCATAGGCCCCTTTATATTCATGGCCAATCTTGCCTTGAACTCGGCCCTCAAAGAAGTAGATCTCAGTGGGACTCAAATAAAAACACAGCACACAAGTGAAGTGGGCCTCGCGCTTGGTATTTTCAGCTCCCAAAAGCTTCATCAGCTCAAGGCACTTATCTTTGTAGTCTGGTTTTTCAGCAAGAAAACGAGCGCTTTGAACGCCCAAAATATCTGGAAGCGCTGTCACCGTTAGGCCGGAATCATCGGCCAGAGCGGGAACTTTAAATGTGTCGTAATAAGCACGCGCCTTAATCAGTGCGTTCTCTAAAAAAGTTGTGCCAGTCTCTTCCGGGTTTAGACCGTGCGGCGCTGCCTTCACAACAATCTTATCGCCAAAGAGCTCAACGAACTCTTGTGCCTTATGAGCATTTCCAGAAGCTAAAATAAACTCAGGCATTCAAAACGGCCTGTTGCGCTTCAACGACTTTTCCTATGGCTGAACGAGCACAACTGATAAGAGCATGCAGTTGTTCTTCCGAGAACGGATCACCTTCAGCAGTACCTTGCAGCTCGACGAATTTTCCACTCGCTGTCATGACGACGTTCACATCCGCTTCGCAAGTTGAGTCTTCTTGATAGTTAAGATCAGCAATCGCTTTGCCTTCTTTATCAAGACCTACACTCACGGCAGCTAAGCCTTCTTTCAAAGGATGAGTTTTAAGCAAACCATCTTTCTGTAATTTTCTGATCGCCAATTCAAGTGCGACATAGGCTCCCGAGATCGCCGTCGTGCGAGTTCCACCATCAGCGACGATCACATCACAATCGATCATCAAGGTGCGCTCGCCGAGTTTTGTCATATCTGTAATCGCGCGCAAAGCACGGCCGATCAAACGTTGAATCTCTTGCGTCCGCCCCGAAGCCCCTTTGCGTTCGCGATCACCACGAGTGTGAGTTGCAGAAGGCAACATGGCGTATTCGGCCGTCAGCCATCCTTGTCCCTTGCCTTTCAAAAACGGTGGAACACTTTCTTGCACATTCACAGTGACTTGAACTTTTGTATTTCCAAACTCCGCCATGACACTGCCATGGGCGTAGGGATTAATATTGGGAGTGAAGCGAATAGGACGGGGAGTATCGCGTTTGATCAGAGACATGGTAACCTCGTCGATATGGTGAAACATTTACGCTTAGCGCAGTGTGATTCTACCCAAGACGAACTGAAACGCCAGCTCGATCGCTATGATTTAGTGAGCACGGAGCAACAAAATGCGGGGCGTGGTCGTGGTACTCACACTTGGGATCATCTCACGGGCGCCCTCGCCTTCTCTTTTGTCGCACCCGCTCACCCCCAACTGACGTGGCAAGCGCTAGAAGTGGCCGTTTCATTGGCCTTGAGCTTTGAGGAATTGTGGGGAGTCTCACTTGATCTCAAGTGGCCCAATGATTTGTATCGCGATGGAAAAAAATGCGGCGGAATTTTATTACAGTATCAGGCCCCTCGTATGTTGATTGGTGTAGGCATCAATCTTCTCCCCGATTCAACTGCTAACTGGGGAAGTGTTTGGAATCATCAAAAGAAATTAGATTCTGATTGGGCCCATCAAATGCCCTTGGAATTTGTTGAACGCTATCTTTCCAATTGTTCACAATCAATTGAAATGATCCGAAACCAATGGCTCAAGCGCTGTGTGCACCTCAGTCGCAAAGTCACCATTACAGATAGCAATGAAATCATCGAGGGGATATTTGAAGGAATCGGCACTCATGGCGAAGCCATCGTGAGTGGTAAATCGGTTTTTAACGGTAGTCTGCGCTGGATTGATTAAAGGTCTTTCGTCACTTTATCACTGAGCTTTTGCAGTTCTTTCTTGATGAGATTTTCTGCTAAATCAGGAATGACTTCCCAAGCAACCTTATCGACGCCTTGGCGACAGTATTCAGCCACTACTTCACGCACAATATCTTTTAACATCGGACGAAGAGCTTCGAGATCACCAGAAAAGTTAGGAGCGGCTTTTGCTGTATTGTACTGAGGCAATTTATCCTGCTTATCTAGAGGTTCAAAAAGCGAATCATCAAATGTTACGCCACTGTCTTCAAACTCTTCAGATTGTGCACTAAATTGTGGCTCAATTGATTTTTGCTCTTTTACAACAGAGAGCTTTGGCTGAGTTTCTTCAAAAGCATCAGCGGCCCACAAATCACTTTCCACTTCATCGCGAATTTGATCGGCGATTCGCATAGCAATCTCTTCATCAGCGGACATGCCGGTTGATTCAGCTAAATCTGTTATGCTGAGAGCTTCTTCCTCTTCAGTCGATACTAATTCGTTGAGTGAAATGAGTTTTGACTTTGGTGCTTCTGCAGGTGAGGTATCAATTTCTAAGTCGCTCGAGCTTCCCATATCCGGATACTCAAGATCATCATCGGAAGGAAGTTGAACTTCGTTATGAACTTGTACGGGAGCAACTGCAACAGGTGCAGCTTTAGGTAAAACGGGAGCTGCTGGTTTTGCTACAGGGGCCTCACCAATCACAGGTGGCAAATCAGGAGCACCAGCAGATTTACCAATCACACCTGGGATCATCATGCCCCAATCACTCAAATCATCATTGAGTGGGGAAACTGTGTCGTCCGTCATGCGGCCGATGTCTGGAGATTTTTTTTCTACCGTTTCACGAATGCTCCAGCCCTCATCGATTTCAATCGATTGAGAAGCAGCCGCCACAGGTGTTGCTGTGCCATCGATTAAATTTCTAACCTGGATGATAAACTTCGCAGTATCAAATGGTTTGACGACATGCTGACTTGCATCGGCATCTCGCAAGGCACTTTCATCTACCGTATCAAATGTTCCGTACATCACGAGGATCTTAGCTTTTGGACAAATCTTTTTAATTTGTCGGCAAAGGTCATACCCCGTTTGAGATTCTGAAAAATTGAAATCAAGAAAAACAGCTGCAGGTTGAGTGGCATTCAACTTATCAACTAAGTCAGTTTCACGCGCACACTCAACTATCTCACACGGCTCATCCTTCAAGATAATCTTGATGACTTTATGAACGGTGGGACTGTCGTCGGCCAATAAAATTTTAACGCCCATGTTCAACATTATAGGCAATTGAAATCCGGTGCGAAAAGCGAAAACGAATCTAAAACTCGAGAATCATCCCAGTTTGATTAGCAGTATTGCCTCGAGAATTGGACAATTTCAGTAGCCCATTCAGTTTTTGATGAGCATCTTCGCCACTCTTAGAGAGTGTATGGGCTATTTCTTGGGGACTGAGCCAAGGAGCAACTCCCTCGGTAAGGAAGATAAATTGATCACCTTCTTGCAGTCGAACTTCCCGCATATGCCAGCTTAATTCAGGAAAGCAACCAAATGCTCCCACTGGAGCCCTAAGTGCGCCTGCAGCATGAGGGTCGTGAGAAAGGTACTGGTGAGTATCGGGCACAAAAAGTGCTTCGACATTTCCATGGCGGGCCAAGTAGGCCTGACAGCCACCGACTTGAGATAGAACTAAGATATCGTCGGCCTTAATCGCACAAGCCGCACTGGCACCCGCTCTGTGATTGAGACTCTTTGAAGAATTTTCTTTATGGAGCGCTTGATGAGCATTAATCATGGCATTGGCCAAAGCATTTCCTTCCAATAACCAACGACTGCTCCAATACAGCGGCATAGTAGCATCTGGATCATCGGCCAATTGAGAGAGAAAGCCTTTGAGGTCTTCTTTCAGTTTGGTGACAGCACGATCACCAATTCCCGTTCCGCCAAATCCATCTAAAACAAAAAAGAACTGATGATCTAAATCAAAATCATAACCATCTTCATTGGTCTCGAGGTGAGGACCTTGATGTGTAACGGCAGCATAGGACTTAAGCTTCATGCTCTACTCCAAATAATTTTTCAACTTATCTGTGGCTTTCTTATAGTACTCGCTATCTGTCGGAGAGATCTGTTGAACCTCTTGAAACTTCTCTTTTGCATCACCAAAAAGAGAAAGACTCTCTGAGATGATGGCTTCACGATAAACTTTCTTTGAGCGAGTATCCAAAATTTCTCGAATCAAATCTACTTCGTCGAGGCCTTCTTTGTTGGTCGGCTCAATCGCTAAAACTTCAAGATAAGCTTCGTAAGCACCTTTTAAATCCTGTCCTTCTTTCAAGGAACGAGCACGGCCCAGAATCGGTGCCACTTCTGAAGCTAACTGAGCCTTAGCATCTGTCAGCATATCAGAAGCTTCTTTAATCAAATCTTCATCGAGTTGTTTTTGGGTCAGAAACTCTTCTAGTTTCAGAATACCTTTGTACCACTCTTTACTGAGATAGAGCTTCTTTCCTGGCACAAGTAAATCAACTTGTCTTTGACGTTCCGCTTTTTTGCGGGCTTCAGCTTCTTTCTTGGCACGCTCTTCAGCTTGCCAGGTTTCTAGCTCTAGTTTTAAAGGAGTCACATCCATATTCTCAGGATCTTTTTCGAGAATCTTACTAAAGAGTTGTTCCGCTCGCGGAACATTTCTTTGAGCAACCGCTTCTTTGGCATCGACCAAAAGCAATTTTACTTCTTCGCGAATTTTCGCTCGTGCTGCTTCTAGCTTTAAGCGCTCTTGCTCTTCTTTAAATTTCCTATTTTGCTCTTGCACATACTGATAGAGTGTTTTGGCATTGGCGTAATCTGGACTAAACGCCAAGATTTGCTCTAGCTCGGCCAGTGCTTCATCAAGTTTCTTTTCCTTAACATAGGCTTCAGCAATTTTATATTTCGCTTCAAGAGAACGAATCTCTTCTGGTGTCAGTACTTTTTTAGTTGGGTCAGCTTTCTCTACAGGTTGCTCAGTCTTAGCTTCTTCTTTCTTGGGCTCTTCTTTCACTGGAGTTGTCTCAGTGTCCAACAACATAACCACCATAAGTAATACTACTACAATGATGGCGATTCTCTTCTTCTTGGGATCTTTTAGAATACGCTTAATGAAACTTTTCTCAGGAGCAGCTTCTGTGCCTGAGAAATCAATTCCCGCCGCACCTGAACCATCCGTTGTGATTTCAACTTCTTCTTCAATCTCTTCAATTTTTTCAATGACCTGACCTGACTCAACTGGCATCAAGCGATCATTTTCCGCATCTAAAAGATCAGAGACCACCTGAACAGTAAATGTCGTTGAACCCACAATGAATTCGTCGCCATTAGTAAGTTCAGCTTTGTTGATACGCTGACCATTCAACAAAGTACCATTCGATGAATTAAGATCTTCCAACGTTAAGCTGACTAAGTTTTTCCTCAAGACAGCATGAACCGAAGACACTTCCGAGTCATTAAGGACGATCTGGCATTTTTTTGTATCACGACCAATAAATACTTCGGCACGATCTAGCGCAAAGCGATCGTAGGGAGCAAACTCTCCAAAAAGTAATAATTCGTAACTGGCAAATTTTTGTAGAACACGGGTGGATTCTGTACCATCGTCAATCATTGCTGGTGAATTATCACCACCGATATCGGCCTGAGTACCTTGATCCTCGCTAAAGCTGCCAAAGTCATTAGAAGATGGCTCATCTTCCATTGGCTTATCATTTTCAGTGTTATCGTCAGACATTTTTTCTTCTTCCGTATGACTCTGTTCGCCAATTGGCTTATCATCCTCATCTATTGGACTAAATGATTCCTCAGCCTCACTATTATCCTCCGCTAAAAATTCACCACCTGGCAAATCTGTGAGGTCTTCGGCCAACTCTTCATCAATTGGCGCAGCAGGTGCAGCAGGAGTACTTTTCGGTTGGACTGTTGTTTGTGGCGGAGAAGCCATAAAAACTGTCGCATCCATATTTTCAGCAACTGGAATATCATCAAGCATGCCGCTATCATCAAAATCCGGAGAGGAACTAGTGGTGACTTCATTAGTCACTTTTGGTTGAGTAGCTTGAACACCTGAAAGAGTATCCAAACGAACAGAGTAAGGTGGGAAGGCGATGAGGTCACCTTGATGGACGACAAGTTCTCCGTTGAGCACTTGGCCATTCACACTTACAGGTGCAAGCTGACTCAGTTTTTCAATACGCCATTCTTTGCGCTCAAACTTCAAGACAACGTGATGCCTTGAAACCAAAGGGTCTTCAATATGGACATGACAGTCCTCTGAGCGCCCAATAAAGGCCTCAAACCCCTCTTCCACATCAGTATCTGGCCAGCTGGCCTCACTGATCGGCTTGTTGCTTTTTAAGACAGTTACTTTCACCTGGTTCTAGTCCTAGTTTACCTTCTAACGATTTAATATTTTCTTCCGCATTCTTGTAACGAGGATCATCCTCATACTGATACAGCAATCGAATAATTGAACAGTAAGTCACAATGGCATTTTGATAACGAAGTGCCTCTTCATCACGTTTTCCTTTGATGAATTGGTCAGCAATAACTTTATCTAGCTCCTCTTTGGCTTTACGGAGATAGAAGTCTGCCAATGGATCGCTCGGGTTCAAAATAAGTGCTAGGTTGAATTCATTAATGGCACGAAAGTAATTTTTTTCACGATACTCTCTTAACCCTCGCTGAAAAATTGTATTCATCTTTTGCTTAAGGGCCTTATCTTCCATCATCTGCTTTTGGCGAACCAGATTTAGATATTCGTCAGTCACATCTTTAGTGGCATTGCTCTGCTTCTGTTTTGCACCCGCATTGGGCTTAGGTGATCCTGAGTCATCTAAAAAGATCATGGCTATCGCTACGATGGCCACCAATCCTAGCAGCATTGAATTTTTCTTTTTCTCTGGTGGGGCAGCTTCGTTTGGGTCTAGAGAATCAAGTTTTTTGGCTTTGCCGGATTCAGCACCTTTTACTTCAACCTTGGCAAACTTATAGACCGTCTGACCAATAACAATTTTATCGCCTTCTTTCAGTTTGACCTGAGAGACTTTGTTATCGTTAACCACGATTCCATTCTGCGAGCCTAGGTCTGTTAAAACCCAGTCTTTGCCGACTTTCGCAATTTCTGCATGTTCTCGCGATGATTTAATATCAAGAACACGAACATCTGCTTTTTCAGAGCGACCCATCACAATTCGGTTACCCGTAATGATATAGGCTTCTCCCTTGGTCTGGCCGGTCAAGCACATTAAACGCCACCAAGTACCCTCCTCACGGGGCATCTCGAAGTGTTTCATGGCTAGAACGTTCTTAGACATATTCCCTTAATCTGGCTTTACGAATGTTATATAAAATCCTTTGGCAAACTTATCTCTACCCATTAATGCAACAACGTTAACAGCAATATCTTTGCCACCAATTTCGTAATTTTCTTTTTGATTTACTCCGCCGTTGTTTGCTGATTGATCACAGAGATCAATCACAGTAGCAGCGAAGCCTTGGTCTCGAGCAGCATCGAGCATACTCTGTCCTTGTGATGCATTTTGACGAATTCCAATTAAATCTTCCGCTTCAAGATTAAGACCTTGAATTAGTTTTTCAGAATCTAGCACCATCACAGGGCCCTGTGCTCCTTGCAAAAACTCCATCATCGTTCTGACATAAGGACCATCTTCTTCTGCCGCTGCCATCTCACCAGTATCTGTGTTTTGTAATTCACGTATTCGTTGCAAAACTGAATTTATGGTATTTCTTAAAGGAGAGATCTCTTTAAAGAGATAGTTTGAATTGAGTTCTTTTAATTTTCCACGAAGAACGTTTTCCGCTTGAAGACGCATTTCTTCGAGCGGGCGAGTTGTCATAAAGTAGAGTACACCAAAGAAAATAAGAGCAACCATGCCTGAAGTGACTAACGATTCAAGGTAAGCCTTTGAATTATTGGCCGCTTGAGCGACGAGTGTTTTAGGGGCAAATCTAATTGCAATAATCCCGACGTTTTCTTCTCGTCCCGTTTTTACATCATAGGCTTTAAGCAGTCGGGCAATTCCGATCTTGCTTCCACCCAAGCTACTGATAAACTCTCGCGATTGATTGGCTGAATCATTATAAAAATTCTTCGCTTCAACTGAGAGAGCATCATTAATATAGTTATTGAGCTTACTGATAGGGCGAACAATACGTCCATCAAAGTCAAACAACTCATATGAGTCGATATCTTCAACCCCATCTAAAAAGTTGGTATCAATTTTATCCAACTCTCTTCGAGACAGCGGAACAGAGTTTGTCCTTGCAACTTCGGCTGCATACTGCTTACCGCGAAGAGCAACTTCTAGAATAAGTAGGCGCTTAGAATCACGCAGAACTGGGAAGATCGTTAGACTGATGTTGATACCGATAAAGATAAAAAGCAAAATCCCAACTAAGGCCGCCCATTCATATTGCTCGTTAAAATTGTAGATAATTGGCATAAGCTTTTGCTTAAACATCCAAATCATCTTTCCACCCAGGCTTGAAGGTGGAGCTTCTTTTCCATCTAAATCTATTTGGGCATCATCGTCGTCATTCGCCATCTTGGCGACTTTCTTCTTAACGACAATTTTCTTTTCTGTGACATAGACCACTTGGAAAATAACATTAGGTAAAGCAATCTTATCGCCATCCTTAACGGTCGCTTTTTTTATCAATTTGCCATTAATAAACGTGCCGTTTGAACTTCCTAAGTCTTCTACGTAGGCAGAATCGTTATTAACCGTTACCTGCATATGCTTCTTTGAAACACCATCTACTGAAATTTGATGATCACATTCTGAGGAACGACCGAGTGTATTTTCACCTTCACGCAACTCAATTTCTTGACCACGGATTTTCCCGCCGACGGCAACGAGTTTATACATGAGTCACCTCTAAACTCGTTCCCTCTAAGACTTCCGAAGGGAGAGCTCCTGCTTTAAGCTCTAATGTTTTTACAGCGCGCAGATACATCCACGTCATTCTCCATGGCTTAAGTGAGCGAATCACTTTAACGACTTCGTTATTAGCAGTTAAAAACACAACATCTATTGGAAAACGCATAAAAAATGTGTGAATGGAATTACAAGGCTGAAGCATGAGACCATCCATATCTTGTAAATTTGCTTTGAACATCAGGCCAAGTAATCTTGTGGCAAGGTTATCGGCCTTGCGAACTTGAGTAGCAACAAGCTTTCCTGTTTCACGATGAGTAATTTTATAAAAGCGCACTACCCACCCCCACTCATAAATTTGAGAATCATGGGACCTGCAATAGCGATAAAGACCGCAGGCATAATAAAGATAATCATGGGGAAGAGAATTTTTGTTGCTGCAGTTGCACCCTTCTTCTCTGCCTCTGAGGATCTTTTCTGGCGCATCTCATTTGAAAGCTGCTTCAGAATCGGCGCAATAGATGCACCCACGGAGTCTGCGGCAATCAAGGTCGCGCAAAATGAATTGATCGGCAGAACATCAATTCTCCACGCAAGCTGTCTTAAGCCTTCCGCACGACTAGAGCCGATTTTGGTTTCTTTTATCATTGTTTCAAATTCTTCAACCAAAGGCGAAGGAGGCGCTTTCTCAATAACTTTTTGTATTGCGGCCATAAAATCAAGGCCCGCTTCGACTGAGAGAGCAAGCATATCAACGATAAAAGGCATACCGCGGATCATGTCGTCTTTGCGTCGGTCGATACGGCCATTCATCCAAATATTGGGATAAAAGAATCCGACAACGGCCAGAACAGGAATGGCGCCAAGTGACCAGGTTTCTTCAAGTAGAGCTCTGAAGATAATGAACAATACGGGGAAACCAATAATGAGGAATAACTTAAAAGCAAAGAAGTCTTCGGGCGTGAGTTCTTTAGTTAGGCCTGCATTGGCCAGTTTACGACGATATTTTGTTTTAAGTGATTGTCTGCCTTTCATTCCCATTACAATGGGCGTGAAGTATCGCTTAAAGAATGGACGAGAGTATTTAAGTACGAAGTCAGTGGCTTGCTGTTTTTTCTCAACATCAGCTTCTTCGAGAGTCTCGGCTGCTTTGAATTTATTTTCTTCATCTAAAGTCGCGCGAGCCACCAAGAAAATGGCCAGACCTATAAGGAATAAAGATGCATAAAAGAGTGTGGTACGTGCATTGTCACCAAACAGACCGGCAGTAGCCGCAACTTTTTGATGAATCACCCATTTGGCAGAGAGTGGTTTGATAACACACTTATCATTGTCTCTTTCTAGTCTAAGATCGAAGGGGCCATTGCGATCAAGACCTAAACTATCTTGCGACCATGTATTGAATTCTGACTTAATACTAAGGATGGTATTAGGTGAAAACGCTTTTCCTTTCACAAATGTCGAAGCATCAAAGTAGGCAACACACTCAAGAACTCCGCGCCTTCTATCTTCCGCAGAACGATCTTTGTCACTCACGACAGAAATGATTTTTAATTTTCCGAAACTACCTTGATTGGTTTGATAAAAATAAATGTTATCAACCACATCCTTTGAAAGGATGATCGGCTTATCTGTAAATTTCGCTTGTTTGCTGCGAATACATTCTTCATCAATCGCGCCAAATTCTTGCGCGCAGTTCTGTGCACGGGCATCATAAATGCCGAACCACAGGATGATCCACAGGCCTATTAAAAACCTTATTTCCACGAGTTGACACACTCCTTCTTCCTATTAGATTAACAGAGAAGGGTGCAAGAGACCGAAATTGCGGGATGAGGGAAAAAAACTCCGCTTAAGTTGGAACCGGCTTTCCTTGCAAAAATGCTTGATAGATATCCAACACTTTTTTTGCATCTTGCGTATTAAATGCTGAAGTAATCTTAGGCACATAGATCGGCTTGTACTCTTTGAAATGTTCTTTTTTACAAGCTTCAACCCGAGCTAATTTATCGAGAAATTTTTCTTTCTTGAGCTTCTTAGTCTTCAAAGCATCTCGCAAAGAAGCCACTGCTTTAGCTGCATCTTCCGGAAAGCGATATAGGACCATATCTGCCCCTGCATCAATCGCCAAAAAAGCAGCTTCTTCAATTGAGTGGCGATCAGCAATGGCTTTCATTTCCATATCATCAGTCACAACAATCTTAGTAAATTTCGTTTCATCACGAAGCAGTTGATAGGCCTTAGCTGAAACAGTAGTTGGATTCTTCGGATCAATCGCATCAATCAAAAGATGCGCCATCATCATAAATTCAACGCGACTTTTTGAAGCACGAATAAAAGGTTGTATCTCACGCGCCTTAAGCTCTTCGAGTGATTCTTTAATCAAAGGAAGATCATAGTGACTGTCTTTGAGTGTATTACCGTGACCCGGGAAGTGTTTGGCACAAGCGAGTACGCCATTTGTCTGCAAGCCTCGAATGGCGGCACTGACATGCTTTTCTACTGATTCAATATCATGACCGAATGAACGATCTCCTACGACTTTGTTTTCAGGATTTGTCCAAATATCGCACACGGGTGAAAAGCTTAGATTAATTCCGCAGGCCGAGAGTTCCTTTGCCATAATCGCATGGACTTCATAAGTGAGTTTTGGAGAATCCATTCTGGCGATTTCGTACATCGGTGGAAACTGAGTAAATCCTTTTTTGAATCGAATAACTCTCCCACCCTCATGATCAACTGAAATGAAAAGTGGCCACTCATCACGCAATGACTGAATCGAATTTACCAACTCCGCAAGCTGGGCAGGCGTTTCGAAATTGTGGGCAAATAGAATCACACCACCCAATTTTTCTTCTTTAATGAGTTCTTTTTCCTCAGCTGATAGCGAGGTGCCTTTAATGCCAGTGATAACGAGGCTACCAGGATTTTCCACAACGATCCTTTAAAGTTCTTGAGACTCTTGTATTTCACCCGGAGGAATGATGCTCAAACCTTGGGTCGTCCAAAACATTCTAATGAATGAACCGTCATTTGAAAAATGAAGGTTCATTATTTGTCCGTTCACTTCAACTACATGACGCAAAACATTTTTCTCTTTTCGCTCAAGTGAGACACTCGCTTTAACAAAAGCAGACGCCGTCAAACCTGTGAAATGCTCTTGATGATAGGGCCATGAGTCCCATATTAGATAAAAGTAGACGGGATTACGTGAATTCTGAGTGCTTACAAGTAAACCAGACGCCACCAAGCATTCAGGCAATTGACTATAAAAACAGAAAATTCGCCCTTTCGGTAGCGCCAGCTCTTTTGTTCCTTTCCACTTGGACTCAGGGCTCTCCATGATGACCTCAAGCTTTCTTTTCTTGAGGTTCATTTTCATCTGACTAAAATATCTTTTTCCTTCGAGCCAAACTGTATGCTGAGCAATCTCGGGTCGAATGGCCAAGGCCCTTCCTCGGCGAGTTTTTACTGAACCGATACTAGAAATAGCGAAAGTCTTTTCTAAGAGCTTTTCTTTTTGCTCTCCACTCGCCATAACTTGAACTCTACTGGCAAGTTTAGCTTTCTCTAGCTTTACCTCGCGAGCATATTCAAATTGGCCACTTACATCACGGTAGGAGTAAGTCTTAGCATTATTGCGAACAACAGATTGAGAGAGTTCAGGCTTATGACTCGCACAACTGGCAAAAGCTATTAAGGCCAGCATTGCCGTTTTCATTTTAAAAAATCTTCAAATTCATTATTCGCATCAACTTGACGCAAGAGTTCGTTGATTTTAGTGCCTAAACGTAAATCGAGCTCTTCGGGAAGCTTCTCAAAGCGTAATCCCACTTTAAATTTTTTCTGGTGAGTCTCAAAATGACCGATTTGATCGACAACATAGACGACTTTTGTCTGAGGAATCTCCAAAGATTCTCCTGCTACATCAATCTCTAATCCATTTAAAACTTCACCTGTGCGGAAAAACGGGAGCTCAATTTCACCGATATGAATGGAGAGCCCTGTTACTGACAAGTCTTGCACACGTAGCTTCAGTCGATTACCCAGCTGATCAGATCCTTCAGGCTCAACGAGCTTTAAGAAGCTGCGAAATAATCCTGTTTGGCTATTTTTATTGCGAATATCAACCACTTTGCCGCCTTGGTAATCTTCCGGCAAAACAAAGTGCGCGTTGATATCGTAGATCGGATAAGTGAGTAAGCGATAATTCTGACGGCGCTCTGACTTATAAAATTCACCAGAGGTGTCGAGCACCAAGGTATTCGTCGTAGAGGCGATAATTTTAGATTTAAAAAAGAAAGCGACATTCTTCAGCTCAAAGCTACCTAAGACATCTGTGCCGAGGCTTGGTGAGCCGGGCTCAACATGTAGGACAAGTTTACCCTCGGCCTTATCAAACTCTTTGATTCTAAAGACTGAACGCTCTTTTTGGCCGCGTCGCCAGAGCGTACATTGACCTTTATGAGTCGCAAGCTGCCACAATTTACTCTTCTTCTCCGCTTCGGTTAGAGTCGTGAAGTTCGTTTGTGGCGCTAGCGTCATGCTATCCCTTCTCTATTCTATCAGGTCAGCGTTGTTACCTGACGTAACAAGCTCATGCTCTCAAGTGCCATTCCACAACCACGAACTACGCAAGTAAGTGGATCTTCAGCAAGAGCAACAGGAAGACCTGTCTTTTCTTTAATTAGAATATCGAGGTTGGCGAGCATTGATCCACCACCGGCCAAAATAATACCGTTATCCACGATATCAGCGGCGAGTTCTGGTGGAGTTTTTTCCAGAGAGATTTTGATCGCTTCGATCACTTCAGAAATAGGATCAGCTAATGCTTCACGAATTTCATCTGAAGTGACTTCAATTGTTTTCGGTGCGCCAGCAATCAAGTCGCGGCCTTTTACTTCGTATGTTTTAACTTCATCATCAAACGGATAAGCATTACCGATTGAGATCTTAATCATCTCGGCTGTACGTTCACCAATAAGAAGAGAATATTTCTTTTTGATATAACTTACGATGGCCTCATCAAACTTATCACCGGCCACGCGCACTGATTTAGAGTAAACGATACCGCCGAGTGAAATCACGGCCACTTCTGTTGTACCACCACCGATGTCTACAATCATATTGCCTGATGGATCAGTAATCGGAAGACCTGCACCAATCGCAGCTGCCATAGGTTCTTCAATCAAATAAACTTCGCGTGCTCCCGCCTGTTCAGCCGATTCTTTCACTGCGCGCTTCTCAACTTGAGTGATACCGAATGGGATACAGATGATAATACGTGGCTTAATTAGCTTTGAGCCGTGCAAACTTTTTTGGATGAAATACTTAAGCATCGCTTGAGTGACTTCAAAGTCAGCGATCACACCGTCTTTCATTGGACGAATGGCTTTGATTGAGCCTGGAGTTCTACCCAACATTTCTTTGGCTTCTTTACCTACAGCGAGAACTTTTTGTTCACCACGGAAACCTTGGTGGACTGCTACTACTGAAGGCTCATTGACGATAATGCCACGGTCTTTGGCGTATACCAAAGTGTTGGCGGTACCAAGGTCAATTGCTAAATCATTTGAGAACCAATCGAGAACTTTCTTGAACATCGTTATTCCTCGGTTATCACCACTTATATTGTCTAATTGCTTCGCCCCGTTCTGCGATATCCGCCATGATTTCAATACCTAGCTCGATATGTAGATCGGTGTAATTTCTAAATACACTGTTAGCACTTTTCTTCGTCTTAATACCACCGCGCTGAAGTGGCATATCACTTACAAGCAAGAGCGCACCCACACTCACTTTACTGGCGAATGCGGTTACAAAAAGAGCTGCCGTTTCCATTTCCACAGCGATGGCGCGCTCTTCGTATAATGTTTCTTTGAAAGTATCGTCGAATTCCCAGAAGCGTAGGTCAGTTGAGTGTACCACACCTGTGCGATAATCAAGATCATGCTCAACAAGTACCTGGCTGGCGAACTTTTGAATTTTGAACGTCGGTAATGCGGGCACTTGCGCCGGCATGAAATGAACTGAAACGCTCTCACTTCGAATTGAGCCGATGGGTAGAATGAAATCGCCTACCTTCAAGTCGTTACGAGTTCCTCCGCACATTCCAAGGAAAAGTACTGCGCGAGGCTCAACAACTGCCAACAATTCCATCACAAGAGCAGCCATTGCTGATCCAATACCAAATTCAACAATCGTCACACGAGCTGATGGAGACGAAGCAGCTGCAAATGCTGATCCTTTCGTAGCGACTGCATCTGGAAGAAGTTTCTGAAAACGTTCAAAATAATAATGAAAGTTTGTGAGAATAATCTGCGGTTGAAAATCCGTGAACTCGTGGCCGGTGTAACGCTCAAGCATATCAAGCGCAATTTTTCTTTTGGCAACGTTGGCATAGACGCGACGATTGCGAATCGCTTGTAGCCTCGGCGTAAGCTTGAAGCTAGGTTTTTTTGTTTTTTCAGACAAACGCCTCATGAGCGTCGACTTACTGGTAGTTTTGATACGCTTGGGAGCAGGTGATTTCTTCTTCACCGCACTCGCGCGTGTTTTTTTCTTTGTAGCCATGGCGTTATTGTGACTTCCTTATCCCAAAAAATTTACCATTCACCCCCTCTAACTACAAGAATTTGTCAGGATTTCCTCTATTCCGACTAAAACGCTCAACTCACTGGTTTATGGCCTGCCTTGAAGTCCTTCGCTAGAATAGATCGATTAACAAGGATTGATATGAACGAAAAAGACAAATTCCCATCGAGCTTTGCTTCCACGCAATTCGTAAAATACGTTGATCGCAAAGAGATCAAAACTATTGTGGAAACATTGGGGCACGCCATTTCGCAAAAATATGCCGGCCAAGAATTGGTACTAGTGGGAGTTCTTAAAGGCAGCATGACCTTTATGGCCGATCTGGTTCGCTCTATTCAAGGTGTTCGAGTCTATGTCGATTTCGTTAAACTTCAGTCTGTTGGGCGTAGCAAAGAATCTGCTGGAACCATCATTCTTTCAAAAGATCTCACCACGAATTTAATTGATCGAAACGTTTTGATTGTCGAAGAAATTATCGACACTGGCCGCGCTCTGAGTTTTCTCAAAAAGCGTTTGCAACTTGCGTCGCCACGCTCCATTGGCGTTGTGACACTTTTCGACAAACCCTATAAAAGGGCCGTGCCGGTCACTGCAGAGCTAATTGGTAAAAAACTTGATGACGCTTTCGTCGTGGGCTACGGCCTTGATCTTGAAGACTTTGGCCGTAACTTTGAAGATCTTTTCTCATTGCGCTATCCCAACTAGGCTTAGCGCAACTCTCCTTCGAAGATAGGCCGAACTTCGTTATCTCTTAAAACAAGTGGCTGCATTTTTTTAATCCACAGACCTTCGGTCAGGGCCCACTCTGTTGAAGCTCCTTTGAGTTTTGCCAATTCTTTCATGCGAGCATCAAAAGCTGCACGCTGAGATATGCCTGCATCGCTCATTAATTGGCCGGCCAGTAAGGCAGCATCAAAGCCCAACATTTCTAACAAGGTCGGAGCTTTTCCGTAAGTGTCTTGAAACTTTTTAGAAAGCTCGAGGTTTGTGTTACCTGGATCCTCCCCAACCATATAGAGACGACCGAGTTCTTTCTGTTTTTGCACCATAGAACGAGATGTCCAGCTCGGCCCACCAAAAACTTTTAGATTCTTGGCATCGTAATAACCAAAAGTCGGAACGAGTGAAAGGGCCTCATTAGGATATGAAGCAATAAAGACCCAGTCGAAATCAATCGACGGAGGTAGATTTTGAATACGTCGAATACTCGAGCGCTCGTGGACATAAGTATCACGGAAAACTTCTAACTCTTCCGAACGCTCTCGCGGAAATCGAAGTCCCAAGAAGTGTTTAATGGTTTCTCTGAAATCGAGTGTGCCTTTGGGATAAGCCGCCATCGAAGTAATTTGCATGCCAGAAGTGAGGGCCGCACGCCAAAACTCGTCAGCGTAAGACTTTCCGGCATCACCTTGTGGATAAATAACTCCAACACGTTTACCAAAACGCGAGAGCATTTCATTGGTCACAAGAGCAGCCACCTGACTCTCAATTGAACCTTGAATCTCAATCAATAAATGATTTTTTTCATCGCGTGGAATATGAACGGGAGCGAGAGAGATGAACAGAACGCCCCATTTTTTTGCCTCTAAATACTCCGCACGGGCACTCTCAGGGAAAAGACCACCAATAATCAAGGGTACACGATGTTGCTGAATAAGATCTCTGACCGCTTGAGCTCCAACAGAAGGCGAATCAAAGGAGTCTTTGGTATGAATTTCAATATCTCTGCCGGTACCCTTGAGTGCAATATCTAGACCCATGAGAGTCTTTTGACCAAAGCTCCCCTTATCCCCTGTCAGTGGCAAAATCACTCCGATTCCATCCATAGACAAACGAGTAGAGCTATCTAAACGTTGCTCGAAATCATTTACAAAAGTCATGACCTGAGGAAATTCTTTAAAGCGATCAGAGAGCCAAGTGACGACATCGCGTGCACCACTGGTATCACCTTTAAAGTAGCGTGATTCAGCTTCGATTTGACCTAAATATGCGAGCGGAAGCCACTTCTCACTCTCATACTTTTCCAAGAGACGGATTTTCTCTCGATCGCTTAATTCTTTGAAGGAGATGTTCAAACGCTCTTTCAAAATTGAATCGGAAACTTCAGATAAAGACTTGGCATCCTTTAATAACAAAACCGATGTTTCTACGATTTCATAATGCCGTTGATACTTAGCAGCCCAGGCCAAATTGAGCTGAGCATACTTTTTAATTTCATTGTCTGGGAGCGCTTTGGGATTTATCGCATCTAAGGCACTTTTGAGTTCTGAATACAGGCCTTGCTTAAAACGTACACTCGCAATATTAAGCCAAATCTGTGATTCAAGAGTTGAATCATTTGGTACATATTTTTTGGCGATATCAAAATTCGCTAATGATTTCTCCCATTCTGAATCGGAGAAATGGATGACACCCTTGAGATTATACTTCACTGCTTTTTCAATCGGCTCAAGTTGATCGTCAGATAGCTCCGCAAGACGAGTGAGAGCAATTTTACTTTCGCCTTTACCTAAAGCTTCGCGAGACTGATCTATTTTGAGCTGTACGACTGGTCGCACTTGCGGAGTAGCAACAACCTTCGGGGCAGGAGTAGTACAACCATTTAGAATGAGAATAAAACTAACGAGGGCAAGTAATGACTTCATGGGCGGAACTCCTGCAACATTTGTGCAATAGTTTACCGCCCACTTATGAATTATTGAAAGAGGTCTTTCACTCTATCGAAGAAGCCCTTAGTCATAGGATTGGATTGATTTTCTTCTAACGCTGCAAGGCGCTCAAAAAGCTCACGTTGCTCAGCAGTGATTTTAGTTGGTGTTTCTACGTGAATCGAGATGATCTGATCTCCAAACCCATATCCACCCAACTTTGCAATGCCCTTGTTTTTTAGTCGCATTTTTTTGCCGGACTGCGTTCCAGCGGGAACTTTCATCGAAACTCGACCGCCCAAGGTCGGTACTTCGACATCAGCACCAAGAGCAGCTTGAGAAAAACTAACTGGCACTTCACAAATCACATCAAAACCATCACGAGTGAAAAAATCGTGCTCTTTCAAACGAATAAGAACATACAAGTCACCCGCAGGTCCACCGTGTGCACCACTATCACCTTGATTGGAAAGTTTAAGGCGCTGACCTTCATCAATTCCTGCAGGTACTTTTACGCTTAAGGTTTCTTTCTTACGAACTCGTCCTTTACCGTGACAAGTTACGCAGGGGTCTTTGATCATCTGCCCCCCACCCTGACACTTAGGACAAGTCTGAGCGATGGTAAAAAAACCTTGCTGACGACGAACTTCACCATGACCGTGACACATGTCACAGGTGGTGGCACTTGAACCTTTCTTCGCTCCTGTTCCATGACAATCGCCACAGGTAGCCGCTTTTTGAATGAGAATTTCTTTTTCTACTCCGAAGGCCGCTTCTTCAAACGTAACTTCCATTTCAGCTTGAAGATCTTCGCCCATCTGCGCACGTGATCGGCGACCTCCGCCACCACCGCCGCGACGACGACCACCACCCATCATCTCGCCGAAGATATCGCCGAAAATGTCTCCTAGATCACCGAAGTCTCCGCTAAATCCTCCACCACCAAATCCACCAGGGCCTCCACCTTGACCCATGCCTGCATGACCGAATTGATCATAGCGAGCCTTCTTTTGGTCATCGAGTAGAACCTCAGCAGCTTCAGAAGCTTCTTTAAATTTTGCTTCGGCTTCTTTATTGTCAGGATTACGATCCGGGTGAAACTGCATCGCCAATTTGCGATAAGCTTTTTTAATCTCTTCTTTCGAAGATGACTTATTCACACCCAAGATTTCGTAATAATCGCGCTTATCCGCCATATATCCCCATGCAAAAGAGCCCCTCCGAAGAGGGGCCCATTTGACGTACTAAAAATTAAACTTCTTTGTAATCTGCATCGACGACATCATCGCCGTCTTTCTTCTCATCTGTCGTGTCAGCTGTTTGCGCGCCTTCTGCGCCTGGAGCTCCACCCTGACCTTGGTACATGAACTGAGCCAAGCTATGAGCTACATTCTGTAAACGCTCTGTAGCGGCTTTGATTTCATCCAAGTTCTCAGAAGTAAGCTTGGTTTTCGCTTCAGCAACCGCTGCTTCCACTTCGGCTTTCTTATCAGCTGGAACTTTATCGCCAGCATCTTTGAGGCCTTTCTCCGAAGCAAACACCAATGAGTCGAGGTTGTTGCGAGCATCAACGATCTCGCGGCGTTTCTGGTCAGTACCACGATTCTTCTCAGCTTCTTCAACCATGCGCTTGATTTCAGCTTCACTCAATCCTGAGTTCGAAGTGATCACGATGTTTTGTGATTTACCTGTCGCTTTATCAACCGCGCTTACATTCACAATTCCGTTCGCGTCGATGTCGAAGATAACTTCGATTTGAGGAACACCACGCGGAGCTGGGGTAATACCCGTCAAATCAAACTTACCAAGTGTTTTGTTATCGTTAGCGAACTCACGCTCACCTTGAAGAACATGGATGCTCACAGCTGGCTGATTGTCAGCGGCAGTCGAGAACACTTGGCTCTTTTTAGAAGGAATCGTTGTGTTCTTCTCGATGATTTTCGTGAAAACACCACCCAATGTCTCGATACCAAGTGACAAGGGAGTTACATCCAAAAGGAGAACATCTTTCACGTCGCCAGCAAGTACGCCACCTTGAATCGCAGCACCGGCAGCAACAACTTCATCTGGGTTAACACCTTTAGAAGGCTCTTTGCCGAAGATCTCTTTTACTTTCGCTTGAACGATCGGAGTACGAGTTGCACCACCTACCAAGATCACTTCGTGGATCTCGTTCAAAGTGAGACCAGAATCCTTAATCGCAATACGGCATGGCTCAACCAAACGATCAATCAAGTCGCCGATGAGAGACTCATACTTGGCGCGAGAAAGATTCATATTCAAGTGTTTTGGACCTGTCGCATCCATTGTAATGAATGGAAGGTTCACATCTGTTTGAGTCACACTTGAGAGTTCGTGCTTGGCTTTTTCAGCTGCTTCTTTCAAGCGCTGAAGCGCCATCTTGTCATTTTTAAGATCGATGCCCGTCTCTTTTTTGAACTCTTCTGCGAGCCAGTTAATGATACGGTAATCGAAGTCTTCACCACCCAAGAAAGTATCTCCGTGAGTTGATTTCACTTCGAAAACACCATCAGTGGTGATCTCAAGAATTGATACGTCGAAAGTACCGCCGCCCAAGTCAAAGACCGCGACGTTTTTGTCTTTTTTGGTATCAAGACCGTAAGCGAGAGCTGCTGCTGTTGGCTCGTTGATGATACGTTTTACATCAAGACCCGCAATACGACCGGCATCTTTAGTAGCTTGGCGTTGAGCATCGTTAAAGTAAGCTGGAACCGTGATGACTGCTTCAGTCACTGGTTGACCGAGATAATCCTCAGCCGCTTTCTTCATTTTCTCAAGCACCTTGGCCGAGATTTCTTGAGCAGAGAATTCTTTGCCATCCACTTTCACCCAAGCATCGCCATTTTTGTTAGCGAAGATTTCGAATGGAGCGACATTTTTAAAATTCGTTACTTCTTTATCAGTAGCTTTGCGACCAATAAGGCGCTTGATACCAAATAAAGTTTTAGCCGGGTTTGTGACAGCTTGGCGTTTTGCCACTTGGCCAACCAAGTTTTCTCCATTACTAGAGAAACCGATGATTGAAGGAGTGGTGTTATGACCTTCACTGTTTGGAACGATTTTGTAAGCACCGTTTTCCATTACAGCGACACACGAGTTGGTTGTTCCCAAGTCGATACCAATAATTTTTCCCATATATATTCTCCTGTTATTCTTTACTGTTTATCGTTAGCTACAACCACTCGAGCCGCTCGTAGGAGGCGACCATTCAGGACGTAACCTTTTTGAAATTCTTTAAGGATCTCGTTCGGACGCTTCCCTTCGCTATATTCCTGGCCCATGGCCTCATGGAAATTCGGATCGAAGTCTTTGCCTAAGCTCTCAAGTTGAGTCAAACCGTGTTTGCCCAAGTTATCGAGGAAAAGCTTGCGAACCATCTCAAGACCAACGACGACATTTTTCATCTTTTGGTCTTCATCAAATTTGAGCATATCTACCGTGCGCTCAAAATTATCAACGACATCAAGAAGATCGCCCAAAATCTTGTCAGCGCCATACTTGAGAAGATTCTCTTTTTCACGCTCAAAACGTTTGCGGCCATTTTCCATTTCAGCTGCGAGGTAGTAGTACTTCGACTTCCAGTCGATTTCTTCTTTCTTCGCCTCTAATACTTCCACTTCTGGAGCACTCGCCTGAGCCTCTTCAGTCGCAGCGTCTTTGTCTTTGTTTTCGTTTGAATCGCTCAAGATAAACTCCTCATTTGTTACACTCACAAGATGGGACTGATGTGAGGGGTGTCAATGTTTGGCGGAAGAAAAAAGTTTCCCCGGGAATACCTCATAAACCCTTAAAATTAAAGCTTTTGGAGAGAGGAGAAGTACTCATTTATTAAAGAATCGAGAATGACCCATGCGGCAGGTTGCATGCGCCATGCGGCGCCTTCTTTTATTACCAACTTACGAGACTGCCATTGGGTGAGAAGTTCCTCGAGTATTTGAGGGTTAGGGACTAGTTCAGCGGAAGTGAACGGCCGTGAGAGGCGCAGACGCAAATAGAGTCGCTCCATTTCGAGCTCCGTTTTTTGCAGATTTTCGCTCTCAATCTCAGCACTGCCGGGCTTCCATTTATAACGAAGCGCCGACTCATTTGATGAAGCCAAATAACCCGTTCCAGTGGGACCCAACGCCGCCACATTTTCACCCATCCAGTAGCGCAAATTATGACGGGACTCAAAGCCAGGTAGACCAAAATTGGAGACTTCATAATGATGAAAACCGCGCGAGCGCAAAAACTCACTCACAGCGAGATATTCATTTGAAGTCACTTCATCGTCAGGAATTTTAGTTTTAAGTTTATAGCCTGCAGCAGGTTGTAAAATATAAAGGCTCACATGCTTAGGACCATAACTCAAAAGTTCAGTCAGTTCGGAAATCACATCACGTTTGTGATTCACTTCAGGTGCGCCTAACAGAAAATCCACCGAGAAGTTTTTCCCTTTGAGCCTCTCTAATAATCGAAAAGTTTCACTGCGATCATGCGCACGATCGAGCACTTTCAAATAGTGCTCATTTAGCGATTGAGTTCCTACCGAGTAACGATTCACACCGATATTTTCCCAGGCCAAAAGCCCTTCCTCAGTCCATGCACCAGGATCAATTTCAAAAGTGACTTCAGCATGAGGTGCGAGACTCAAACCTTGCTCTAATAAGTGAGAAAATTCTTGAGCACCGTCGACTCCCCACAAAGAAGGAGTCCCTCCGCCGAAATAGAGTGTTTGAAGTGGTCCCCAGCTGGCCTTTTGCTCAGTTAATATTGACTCATGGCGCTTCCAACTCGCTTGTAAATAAGCAGAAAACTCTTCGAGTTGCGCACGAGGTCGCTCAAATTTTTGCTTATAAAAATCGCAGTAGTTGCACAAATGGCGACAGAACGGCACATGCACATACAAACTCGAAACAGTTGTCATACGGCCCTTGGAAATTCCTGCGAGTAAAAGGATAATGATTCTTACCGTCCAAGTACTCGGACTGGCAACGCTCTCGGAGTTTGACATGCACGTCGAAGAAACCCGCCTCGGTGACCTTAAAACCCTTTTTATCCATTCTCCCGGTTCAACTGCCGCAACTGTTCAGATGTGGTTTCGCGCCGGCTCGGCCCTTGAAGAAAAAGACAATCAGGGCATTGCTCACTTTTTAGAACATATGTTCTTTAAGGGAACGCCCACTCGCCCGGGAGCTGCGATTGCACAAGAAGTAGAAACATTTGGTGGAGAAATCAACGCCTTCACTAGTTTTGATTACACTTGTTACTACATCAATGCTCCATCTCGCAAAACCAGCAATGCGCTCACTATCCTCTTGGACATGGTCGCCAATCCAATGTTCAATGATGAGGATTTCCCTTCTGAACGTGATGTGGTCTTTGAAGAATACCGTCGTGCCCTTGATAATCCTTCTCAGTTTCATTTCATGCGCTTGCAAGAAAACTGTTTCGAGGGTGGCTACAAGCATCCGATCTTGGGCCGTGAAGATACCATCAAGGGATTCTCACCTGCTCAACTGAAAGGATTCCGCCAACGCTTTTACAATATGCAAAATGCCATGCTGGTTGTTGCAGGTGACCTAAGTGAGCGCACTCATCTCGAAAAACTCATTTCATCTTTTAGACTTCCGGCCGGTGAACAATCTCATTTTGGTGAATTTACCTTGCCCACGACTTCTAAAGTTAGCGTCCATGAAAAACCTATTCGCCAAGCGACACTCACACTGGCCCTGGCAGCTCCAGATTATGTGGATCCATCTGCTACGGCAGAAGATCTAGCGATTAACTGTCTGGCCCACGGTGAAACTTCTCGTCTCTATCAAGCTCTTGTCGCACAAACGACTCTTTGTAATGGCATAGCAGGTTCTACTATGTATTTCGCCCACAAGGGCTGCCATATGCTCAAGTGCAGTATGCCGACAGAAAATCTTGCAAAGGTTTTAAAAGTCTTTGAGCAAACTTTGGCGAAAGCTCTTTCGGGCGATATCCGCGAAGATGAAGTTGATAAAATTAAAAACCAATACATCGCCAGCAAAGTCTATGAAAAAGAAAGCATCGAAGCTTTCGCTTTCTCACTCGGACATGGCTTCGCTCAAAATGGTGATATCTTCTGTGAAGAAGCTTTCATCAAGCGCATTAAAGAAACTCCTGCTCGCCAGGTAGCGGTAGCACTTCCTCGCATTCTTTCACGTGCCATGCATCTAACTATGCAGGTTCCAGAGGGAACTAAAATCGCTCCTATTCAGACGCAATTAACGAATTTCCAAAAGAAAGTACAAGCTGTTGCAAAAAAATCTTTTGAAAAAGAAAAACCACTCAAGCGTGTGACATCTACTTTTGATGCTGCCGTTTCGATGATTGAACTTATGCCTGGGGTTAAGCTTATTCATCGTCAAAATAAGATGACCCCCACTTTCGTTCTTCATCACTACGTAAAAGGTGGACTCACGACTGAATCAGAAAAAGATTGTGGTCGCCACGGTATGCTTTCACGTCTTATTACCTATGGGTATAAGGGCATGCCTTACGAAAAACTTAAACAAGACCTTGAAGAAAGTTCCGCTGCACTTTCTGGCTTTGCTGGAAAAAATGCTTATGGACTCACACTTCATGGTCAAAGTGCGAACTTTGATAGTTTGTTAGGTCATTTTGCTGGCTCACTATTAAAACCAACTCTTCCAGAGAAATTCTTAAAGCATGAGAGACAAGTTATTCTACGAATGCTTGATAACCAAAAAGAAGATCCAGTTAAGCAGGCCTTCAAGAATTGGTACAAGATGATTTTCAATGCGCATCCGTACGCGCTTGATGCTTCTGGTACACCTGAAAGTCTTAAGAAAATGACCCCAGCAGCTTTGCAAACTCTTCACCGTCAGCACTTAGCTAAAGAAGAAATGGTCTTCACTTACTGTGGAGATCTCGATCTTGAAACGGTTGTTCTTAAATTACAAAAAGCTTTTGTTGCTCTTAAAGGAAGAAAGGGGCCTAAGCCTCGTAAAAATTCTTTGAAGCCAAAAACCAAGCAGCGTCTTGATATTCCGATGAAGCGTGAACAAGTTCAAATCGTAATTGGAAAGCCGGCCTACAAGATGACTGACCTTGAAGATCTTTATTTGAAGATGGTGACAGCTCACCTCTCAGGCCAAGGTTCGGAATTATTTGTTGAAGTACGCGATCGCCAAGGCCTCTGCTACGCCGTTCAGCCTGTGCATGTCACAGCTCTTGAAGCGGGTGCTTGGGGAATTTATATCGGTGCAGGAGCTGATAAGAAAGAGCGTGCTGAAAAAGCTATTCTGGATATTCTCACGCGCATGTCAGTATCAGGTCTCACGCGCGATGAATTTGAGCGCGTAAAAACTAATCTCGACGGGCAACAGCAGCTTTCTGTGCAAACGAACGAAGATTACGCTCAGTTCTACTCAGTGCCAGCGCTGCATGGACATGGACTTGATTTCCAGCACAACTCGCAGGAAACAATTCGTCAGGCAAAATATGAAGATTTCCAAGCGTTCTTACAGATGTTTATGAAGGATGGATGGAATATTGTAACGGCTGGGCCTATCTGAGTCTCAGCCCCCGCCCGAACTTATTCCACTATCTCTAAGCTCTGTTGAAAAATCAAAGTTAGGTGGCCCTAAGCGTACGTTTTGACGTAGCAATTCATCGAACTTACCGTCTTGAATTGTTCTTCTAATATTTGGACGATTGAGACTAGGTGCAACTGTAAACTCAATTGTTTGAATCTCATTTTGAACCAGCACTCTTCCATCAACTAATTCAACAGAGGTTACTTCAACGTCTGAAAAACCAGCTTTTTCAACAACCAGTTTCTTTACTTGGTTGTTCGCAATCACCTCGCCCTCTACAGTAACCAATTTGGTTACAAGATAAAACGGAGCCACAGATGATCCAAAGACCTGGAATGAAAGCGTAAGGGTAAGTATATAAACTAATTTAATGAAGTTCATGATTCGCCTCTTCTAACATAGTAAATGAGTCCATGCAAGAAACCGAAAAGCTATGGATGTCACCTGAGTGGGAAGGATTCTCATATATTTGTCTGATATCTTGGTGAAACTTTCTGTAAAGTTCCTGCTGGGCCTTGATGCCTTCTGCATTTAATGAACCAGTCATAAGCATAATATAATTTCGATTCTTACCGAAATGCGACGGCTTATAATAACCAACAAGTGTTTGAATGATTTTTTGAGTCGCTTGCAATGAGAGAGTTAAAAAGTTGTTTTCTTTTCCACGATATCTCCCAGCATCCTTTACCAGAAAACTTCGTTGTTCAAGAGCAGGCAACGATCTTTTTCCAGTCTCACCCACAACTTTGACTACTTCATCAACAGTAGCACCTGCATCTGTATGAGCCATTAAGAATGCGATACAGTCATCTTCATCCTGCAGCATCATCGCTTCGAGTTCGCGCTCGGCAAGCTCTGTATCATTTTCCCAATTCACAATAACTGAAGACTTGATCCAGCTCGTGATTGGGTCACCATAAAATGCACCAAGGTCTTTTAGATTCTTCTTTTTAGAAAGTGTCATCAGAATCAGCAGCACTTTCTCGCGATCTATCTTATGATCAGGAATTTCGCCCGCGGCAAGACGACGAATGTATTCTCTTCCAATACCATCTTCACGAGCAGCAATACCGCGAAGACTGACCTGTGGATAAGCTTCCAGATGGTCATTAATGACCTTCTGAATCGCCCCCGCCACGATATTTTCGGCTACCACTTGTTGCATAAGTTGGCTTTCTATCCCTGTTCCTGACTTGTAACAAGTCACTTAGGTAAATGTTTCAAGCTATTTAGCTCCTCAAATCGAATATAAGTGACACAGAACCTGTCACATTTTCTTCAGCAACGCAGTTTGAGCATTCCAACCCCAACAAAGATCACATAAGACTCGCCGCAATCGATTTGATCATTAGCACCACGCTTATCCGGAAATGCGTGAGATGGCACATCGGCATAACTATTAATTGGAGATAACAAATGAAGAGATTAGCGCTTACAACACTTGCAGGAATTATGGCGATGCCTGTCTTCGCCATGCCCGACCCTAAAGTCAGCATCACTGGACTTACCTCTCAGGTCTCAATGGTCGGGATAAACAATATTATGGGAGATGATCTTAATCCTAAGCTTATCTATATCATGCCATCAGATATTAAGGTTTCAGGAAAGTTCACTCAAATCTCTGCCGGCATTTCATGCACGGATTTACATAACTTGCGCACAGGTCTCTTGAAATATCCATCATCGCAAGAAGAAACACAGAGAATTCTATCGAGCGGTCAATACTATTCGCCATTATTTGAAGCAACGATAGCTTTTGAAGCACGCTCATCTGTGCTTAAGCAAAAAATCACTGACCTCCGTCTACGAGCAAACCAACTTCGTGAAGATAACCGCGAACTCTATAATGAGTACCAGGCAGCTTATGGAGAACTCGAAAGCATTAAAGCAGAGGGTGCTTCTCTAGAAGAAAACTTAAAATCAACTCATGCTAACTACATGTCTGAAATGGCGATGGTTTTAACCGAGGCGGATCGTGCGGCAATCAGAGAAACCTATTTACCAATCTTCTCAGATCTACGTGCAAAAATTGCCCAAAACATTCAGTATCGTACAGAAGCATCTACTCGCTTTTCACAAGCGAGTCGTGGTTGGGCCCCTTTCCGTGATGAACTCGCCTACATTAGAGAGTTTGAAAATGATCTAATGGGTTCGATGGAGCGTTATCAAAAACAAGCTAAAGATCACTTGGAAACCAGCAAGAATTATATCTATACACTGGGTAAAAAAGTGGTTGGTAAAGCAACAGCTGGTTACAGCTTAGCTTCAAACGATCAATTATCAATTTTACGTGAGAGAATTAGAGAAGCTGGCCTTGACTACGATGTCCGTCAACTCGATGTATTCAACGTGAAAATGAATCCATCAGTTATTAGTTTAGATAGCGAAGTTCGCAGTGATCACAATAGAACATATCGCCTCGCCTCTTATGAAGTTGATGACAAAAACAGCATTTCTCTGGGCGTTGAAGATCAATATCTTGAAATGCCAGCCAAGTTGGAAAGTGAAGATGGAAAAACAGAAAACCTAAAGTTTTTAGTTAAGAAGTTTAACAATAATGCCGGAGCTGCCCAGGACTTTGAAATGCCCATTTCGATTGCTTCTTATTGTGGTGAACCGACCTATGTTGATCGCGAAATCACTTTTACAAATGCAAGCGGCGAGACAGTTAAAACTAAAGTTAATTATCCCGTTTTTGAATTAAAAAGCGATCGTCTTATTTATGCGCAAAATGTCTCATTGGCGTATAACTATTACCAAAAAGCAGAGCCGATTGAAGGTCGATGTGAGCTTGATGTCAGCAAGTCATCTAACTACGTAAGAGATTCGGGTAAGAAGAAAACAGGTGGATTCTGGAGACGCCGTACAACTTCATGGGATCACACACGTCATGATTACTCTAACAACATGGGGCTCAAGTGTGAGTTAGATAAGCGTCCAGTGGGGTCAACGCCAGAAGAGTCGGCCTTAATTAATGAAGCCGTTGAGAAAGCACTTTATCAAGACATCTTCCACATGTTCATTATGTCTTATGCCAAGGAATACACTATTACAGAAGTTCCACATACTGAGCTTGGCGAAGACAGTCGCTTCTTCTCTCAAGTCGGTGCAGGAGTCATGAATCTCTGTGGAAAAAATAAAATGTGTGAGTTCGGAGGAGTTGTTCTCAAGTCGATCGATGATCTCGTCGGCTCACGCCATACCGGTTCGTCATCTCATCGCCAATCAATGACAGGAAAGATCAAAAAGGATCTTAAGCTCTCCTCTTATTTAATTGGAAATGGATCAGCAAAAGTTGAAATGACTGTTTGCCTTAACAATCAAACCTGTAAGTAGGCCTTATGAAAAAGACACTTTTAATGTTCATGATCTTAGCGATAGCAGCACTTTGGTTGGGTTGGTCAACCAAAGCGCCAGCGCTTAAGAGTCAGATTGCTGAGGGGAACACCCCCTCAGCCTCTTTATCTAAAGAGAAGAGTCCAGAACTAGTTGAGCCAGCTCAACGATCTGAAGAGCAAATTCGTTTCACTGAAGCTCTAGAAGAACTTGAATTGGTGACGGAGGAATACAATCGCAAAGCACTTGCTGGCGAATTAACAAATGAAGATGAGCAAAACTACGCTAAAGCCTCAAAAGTAGCTGCCGCAGCGTTTGCTCAATATCAGAAAAATTCCATTCAACAATTGAAATCCTTGGGAGATATCTAATGAAACTTTTATTTTTAGGCTTTTTCAGCCTTGTCTTCTGTTCTAAAAGCTTTGCAAACGATAATTTCTTCATTCATCGTCTAGGCGATAAAGCTGTCGTTATTCCAAGAACTGTTGCTCTAGACTTGAAGCATGTTAATAAAGTTCAAGGCTATGACTGTGAACATCTGGCTTGGATCGCTAAGCATTTTCTTGAAACAGCTAAAAGAGATAATTGCAAAGATAATAACTTTACATCAGCGACTTGTGTGGAAACCTACAAAGGTGCTCACGTCACCATGACAGGTCTCATGGAGTACCGTTTCGGAGACGCCTATGGCAAGTTTCTAGTGCAGGCCAAACCAGCCAATAATACCGCAGAGGATTTTGTTGATGAATTAGGCATTCCAGCGAGTAATATCAACTTAATTAATCCTACTCTGGATATTACATCTCTTCGATTGAATTTAGCTCCAACAGAAAAGTCAATTTTTACTGAGTTTATCAATTATTACGACATGGGCGGAAATCTGCGAAACGATGGGAAGTTTGTTTACACTACGAATCGCGCTCAAACCTGTGCCCTACTACATAAACAAAGCAGCATCAGTGCATCTCTCTTTGTTTCTACTCGCCTAGAGAAACCCCAAGACATTAATGAATCTTATCATATCTATAACTACTATCTGGCGGTTATGAATACTTGGGATCGTGAATTCGATAACAAGGAATGGAAAAATAAACTTCACTCTGTCGTTAGCGCATCTCTTTTGCTAAATGACAAAATGGAACGATTTAATCTCAAAAATATTTACTCAGTGGAGCAAATCTTTGATCGGTTTTTCACTTACTACATAGAGAACGATGAATTCTCCCTTTATCTAAATCGTTTTAAAACCTTTGAAGACTTCGTAAAAAAAGTTCATCCCGCAACAACACTAGATGTTTCTGAAACAGTCCTAGCGACGACTCAGGAGTAACTATGAAGCTGCTTATTTTAATAATTTTGATTCTAAGCACTTCTTGCGGAAAAAGTACTTCATCATCAGGCGGCTCAAATTCAAGCTCCGTAGAAGAAAATACTGACGGGCAGGTTGTGAATGCTGACAGACCCCAGAAGCTGGCCTGTCTTGAGCGCCATCTCGGCTGGCTGAAAGATCCTCCCGCAAACACTTCTGATGCCTTCAAGCGACTTGAAAATTTGAACTTCGCTGAATGCAAAGCAGGACATTACGATATTGCGGCATACACACAGCAAGTTGTGGACAAAAACCCTGATCTCAACCAATAGGATTTTTATGAAATTTATTATAGTTTTTTGTTTTTTAATTCCATTCGCTCAAGCTGAAACATTCAAAAAAAAGTTTGAAGGGTCACTCCCTCCTGCCTGCGAAAGAGTTATGACAGTCGATGTGGGCAGTATTGAGGGAGAGGTCGAGACTTTTATCCACAAAATTGTATCTCTTACTCGAAGAATCCTTGATCTTAAATTTGAGTCACACGATTTTTTCAGAAATAATCGGGCTCTTTATGGAGAATATAGTCGCCTTAAGCAAATGAAGGAAGATATTGAAATACAGAAAGAGAATGTTCAAAAGATAAAAGATAAGAAAATTGCGGATTCAGATGCCATGATTTTACAACTCTCGGCGACCGAAGAGAATTTAGCTAAACGAATCTATATCGATCTCAATCAAGAAAGAGAAAAAGAAATAACTCGTTTAAATATCCAGCATAACAATCTGCACCAACATTGGTTAAATATTCGTCGGCCCTATTATCGCTCTTTTGGTAAATGGGCCCCATACGAGAATAATTTGCAAGAGCTGAACAAACTTGAATTAGCTTTGATGTCTTCTCTTAAAAATTTGTCAGAAATCCACGCGATATCAAAAGCACTCGTGGACGATCTCACACGCGAACTCTCTGTCCCGAACGACAGAATACTAGACGATACGCAATGTCAGGAGATTGAAAAAAAGCTCATCGAGCTCGCAACGACGAATGGCTAAGAAGCTTTGTTTTGATGAGGTTTTAGAATCCCTACGCTCAAGAGTTCATTCTCTGAAGCCTCATCACTCATCGCCTTATTGAAGATGATCTGGCGTGGGTCTTCAAATTTATTACTCGCAGCTAGAAGATTAATCAAAGTCGTTACATTTTCAAAGCTTGAGGCCAGCACATGATAGAAATCCGGCACATCAAGATGACGAGGAAGATGATTGTTTAAGCGGCCATAGGCCGTCTTTCCTAATTGGGCGTAGTAAGTGAGATCAACGATTTTCTTATTGAGCGATTCAGAGAAATAACCACAGAGCATGAGCGCTGTATCGCCTACTTCTTGGTAAGTACGTTTTTGTGATTCAAGTGGAAGAGTGCCGGCTTCGAGTAACTTCATGCCGAGAATCTTTTCGCGAACGCGGCCTTCATTAAATTCAAAATAAGTGGCACTCAAAGCAAAGCGATCTAGCACCACACTCGAATAAAAAATCGTCTCCTGTGGAACAGGACAGAGCGATTTATTATTCAGTTCGTTGAGACCTTGAAAAAAGTAGGATTTGAGATCAGTGGCGGTGACAATTTTGCGAATGGTTTCGGTCATAGCAGCAGGGCCCCCTGACTACTATTTTACCACGCCGCCGCATAAAGAGGGCCAGAAGCGGCAAATCTTGCCTAAATCAAGGGGTTATTCCTCGATTTCGGCCATCAAAACGCCTGATTCTAGTGCCTGTCCGGGTTGAACCAGGAGGCTTTTTACTACCCCTGAAACACCTGCCTTAATCTCATTTTCCATTTTCATGGCCTCTAAGATGAGGATGGTTTGTCCTTTTTCGACTGTGTCTCCTGTCTTCACAAATAGCTTCACGACTTTACCGGGCATTTGGGTAACAAGTGCACCAGCTCCGCCGCTAAACAATCCTGAAGGCTTGAAGCCGCGATACATCTTGTAGGTCACAGTATTTGAGACCACTGTTTCACCTGCGGATAATTGCGTGAGCTTGAACCATTTTTGCTGATCCCAAGAGCCAAAAAGTTTTCCTGCCAAACGACGAGCATACAAAGCTTTATCACTAAAAATGAATTTTGATATGGAACCGTTCGTTTCAACCTTGTTGAGGTCTACCACTGTGTCATTACGGTCTTGATCCACAAAATAATAGCGCATCTTATACCTGCCCCATTTCTACCGAAGCCACTCTCATTAAGAGACTCTCCGCTTTTTCTGTTACCGCCACTCGCTCTTGCGGTTTAACACCTGCAATGTAATGAGTGGTGTATTCACCTTTCTTAAAGCTCTCTTCATCAAGAATAACTTTCAAGAGAGGAATATTCGTTTTAAGACCATCAAGCAAAAGACCATCAAGAGCAGCGCGCACCTTACGAATCGCCACCGCACGATCATAACCGCGAGCAATCAATTTCCCGACCATCGGATCGAAGTCGGGAGTAATGGTAAATTTAGGATAGAGGCAATGATCAAAACGAATCCCTTGCGGAAAAGTCGTTTCAAAGCCAGCTATCTTTCCAGGAGCTGGCAGCATGGTTACGGGATCTTCCGCACAAATTCGACATTCAATGGCGTGGCCATGCAGCTTAATATCGTCCTGAGTTTTAAAGTCGAGTGGCTGACCGAAAGCCGACTTCACCATATTGGCGAGTAGATCAATCCCTGTGATCTCTTCAGTGATCGGATGCTCTACCTGGATACGCGTATTCATTTCTAAGAAATAGAATTTGCGGTCATCGCCCATAATGAATTCAACAGTACCGGCCGAATCGTAGCCAACAGCTTTCGCGAGTTTGACTGCCGTTTCACAAATTTCTTTGCGCAATTTTGTATCTTCGCCAATAAAAGGTGATGGGGCTTCTTCAATAATTTTCTGATGACGACGTTGAATTGAACATTCACGCTCAAAGAGGTGATAAACATTGCCTTTTTTATCGGCCAAGATTTGCACTTCAATGTGGTGCGGATTCTGTACGTATTTCTCAACGAGAAGCCCAGCATTCCCAAAACTCGAAAGAGCTTCACGCTGAACAGCTTCAAAATTGGTTTTAACATCGGCGTCTGAATAACAAGGACGCATACCCTTCCCACCGCCACCGGCAACAGCTTTTAAAAGCACGGGGTATCCAATGGTCTGACAAAGCTTAATCGCTTCTTCGACAGTCGGCACTTCACCTGTTGAACCAGGCACCACGGGAACTCCCGCCTTCTGCGCCCATTGTTTGGAAATCGCTTTATCCCCCATGGCGGCAATCGCTTCGGGATTAGGCCCGATGAAGATCACACCTTGGGCCTTGAGTGTTTTGGCAAACTCTCCGTTCTCAGAAAGAAAACCATACCCCGGATGAACCGCATCGATTTTATACTTTTTAATCAGTTCCAAAATTTTTGGAACATTAAGATACGTATCACGATTTGAATTGCCCTCAAGATGAACCCACTCTTGGCAATATTCAAGGTGAGCAGCCTCGGGTTCGTTATCAGTCCATACACCGACACTCACAAGCCCTAGCTCATTAAGTGCTTTGGCAATACGAATGGCAATTTCACCACGATTTGCAATTAGTACACGTTTTCCTAACATGATGACCTCTAGAGTGGAATGTTGCCGTGTTTGCGTTCTGGTGCACGAACTTTCTTGTGCTCCAGAGCTTTCAGACACTGATAGATGCGCGCACGAGTTTGCTCTGGGAAAATAATTTCATCCAAATAACCTAACTCCGCTGCACGATAAGGATTGGCGAATTCATTTTCATAATTCTCAACCAACTCTTTTTTCTTCTTATCAAAAGCCTCGCCCTTTAAACCTGCGAGCTCGTTACGGAAAATAATATTTACCGCACCTTCAGCACCCATCACAGCAATCTCGGCCGTCGGGTAAGCGAGGTTAATGTCCGAACGAATGTGCTTGGAAGCCATCACATCATAGGCACCACCGTACGCTTTGCGAGTAATGACCGTAATCAATGGAACCGTTGCTTCACAGTAGGCATAGAGAAGTTTAGCGCCATGACGGATAATACCGCCGTACTCTTGCACTGTACCTGGCAAGAATCCTGGCACATCAACAAAAGTTACTACCGGAATATTGAAAGCATCACAGAAGCGCACGAAGCGTGCCGCTTTTGTTGAGCTGTCGATATCGAGAACGCCAGCAAGCACGGCCGGCTGGTTAGCGATAATGCCGATCTTCACTCCACCTACTGATGCAAAACCACACAAAATATTTTTAGCAAAATCGCGATGAACTTCTAAGAAGTGACCATCATCAACCACTTCAACCACTAACTCTTTCATGTCATAAGGCTTGCGTGAATTGTCTGGTACAAAATCTTTCAGCTTTGCATTGGTTCGATTGGCCGCATCGGCAGTGAGAACCGCTGTTGGCTTCACTGAGCTCGAAGATGGAAGATAACTCAAGAGCTCGCGAACGCGCTCAAAACAATCGTCTTCATCAGTGCATTTAAAGTGAGCGACACCTGATTTTTCATTGTGCGTACTGGCCCCGCCCAAAGCTTCCTTCGTCACTTCTTCGTGAGTGACGGTCTTAATAACATCAGGACCAGTGACAAACATGTAAGAGGTTTTCTCAACCATGAAAATGAAATCAGTCATGGCCGGTGAATAAACAGCGCCACCTGCACAAGGACCCAAGACAAGAGAAATTTGAGGAATCACTCCTGATGCCTGGACGTTACGCCAGAAAATTTCTGCATAACCGGCCAGTGATTCGACGCCTTCTTGAATACGTGCACCACCCGAATCATTCAAGCCGATGATAGGAATTCGGTGCTCAAGGGCGAAGTCCATGACCTTGCAGATTTTTTTTGCGTAAGCGGCTCCAAGTGCTCCGCCCCAGCATGTGAAGTCTTGGCTGAACAAAGCTACTTGCTGTCCGTTAATCGTTCCAATTCCTGTGATGACACCATCGCCTAGGTATTGTGTTTTCTCGATGCCAAAAGCTCGGCTTTTATGAACGACAAATTTATCGAACTCCATAAAGCTGCCCGGATCGAGCAATTTCTCCAAGCGTTCACGTGCAGAATACTTACCTTGCTCGTGCTGCTTGTTAATACGTTCAACACCGCCACCCAATTCAGCTTGGGCATTGAGTTGGGCGAGCTGTTCGCGACGCTCAGAATTAGTCAGCATGGAGTCCTCCTGGAAATGTCCAAAAGTTATACCCCACATGACAAAAAAAAGGAGCCGTTTTCACGACTCCTTTGTGTCTTAAAATTGTTTTTTGACTCTACTCGCCAACAGCTCTCTTGAGGAGACGCTTATCAAGCCCGTATTTCTCGACTTTCATGATCAAACCTGCGCGGCTGATGCCTAATTCTTTTGCCAGACGTGACTTATTAAAGCCACAGCGCTTCAAACCTTCGCGGATCATATGAATCTCGAGTTCTTCCAGGGCATCTTTCAGACTGCCATTGGTATTTACACCTTTGAGACCATGGCCGTGCTCACGCGTTTGTGCGCTTTCGCCGTGATCGAGCATACGCTGATTCAAGATATCAGGAGTGATCATCTTATCTTCACCCGAAAGCACCACTAAGCGCTCAATTTCGTTTTCAAGCTCACGGACGTTACCAGGCCATGGATAATCCAGCATCTTCTCCATTGTCTTTTTCGCAAACTGCTTCAATGGAACACCTGACTCCGCACAACGTTTCTCGAGGAAGAAATCCATCAATATTGGAATATCTTCTACGCGTTCACGAAGGGCCGGCAATTGAACGTTGATGACGTTAATTCGGTAGTACAAGTCTTCGCGGAACTCACCTTTAGCGATCATCTCTTTAAGATTTTTGTTGGTAGCTGCCACGACACGCACATTCACTTTTTTAGGAGTGGTGGCACCAACAGGAAGGAAGGTTCCTTCTTGCAAGACACGCAAAAGTTTCACTTGCATGGTGAGAGATGTATCACCAATTTCATCGAGGAACAGTGTTCCGCCGTTGGCGACTTCAAAGAAGCCTTTTTTATCTTTGATCGCACCAGTGAAGGATCCCTTCACGTGACCAAAGAGTTCTGAATCAAGTAGATTGTCGTTAAACGCTGAACAGTTCACCGCCATAAAAACCGCGTCTTTACGAGGAGAATTGTAGTGAATGGCTTTCGCTACCAGTTCTTTACCAGTACCGTTCTCACCTTGAATGAGGATAGTGGCCTCTGAAGAATTAATCTTTTGCAAAAGATGATAGATCTGTTGCATGCGCTTCGATTTACCAATCAAATTATGATAGCGGTATTTGTTCCCCACTTCGCTTGTAAGGTCATGAATACGTGCTTCACGTTTAGAAATTTCTTCATGGAATGTGCCGACTTCGTCTGAAACGATATCGAGCATCTCTTTAAGATAACCGCGTTCACGTGGGAAGAGTTTGCGCATTTTAGCGACCGACGCCTTCGCATCTGCCTCCGAAATTCCGCACTCCAACATATGCTTTGTGAGTTCTTCGACGTCTTTTGCCGTGGCATCGTCTTTCATAAATGGATATGAACAGACTGCACCCAAGAACTCTCCGTCCACCATCACTTTAGCGACAAAGCCATAAACATGAGGAAAGAATGTCTTATATTCATAGATCATCTCAGCTTCACCCTTGATGCCTTCAAAGATCTTTTCTACATCTTGCTCGAGCCATTCTTGGCCATAACTATGTGCCATCTGCACTTTAAAAAAGTGTGAGAAGTACTTATAGTCTTTGTGCTTGAATTCGTTTTGAATGCGGCCTTGCTCATCGACATAGAAGAAGTCGAGGTCGAACCACGAGCCTACAATCTCTTCCATCTTCTTATTAACATGAAGTTCTTTAATGCTCTTCCAATCGATAATCATAGCTGCTCCTTTGGGCCATCCAGGCCTTGGGTCGTACTCGTCAAACTTATCGTCACTTCGTAGACGAACTTGACAGTGAGCTATGTCGATTTGCGTATTTTTTTGACGATCAGGGGGCTAAAGCCCTTTAAATATGTCGATAAAATGAGGATTTCCCCATTCTTGCGGGCCGACTAATTTTCTCAAGATACTTCCATCGGCCTTAAAAACGTAGGACTCGGGCAGCTTAGTGGTACCAAACTGATCGCGATGAACGTTGCGATTATCCATCAACCACAGCACTTCCTTATTCAGTGGAAGCTTGAGGCTCGCCAAGAATTTGCGAATTTTCGGGACTTCATCATTAATTGCTACAATCAGTACCCGCACATTCGCTGGAAGTTTGTCAGTGAGTGCTAAAAGTTCAGGCAACTCTGCTTCACAGGGTCCGCACCACGTGGCCCAGAAATGCACCAGAAGTGTTTTGCCTTCAAAGCCCTGCTCCGCAATCAGATCGTAAGCGGAGCCTTCTAAAGTGGTAAAAGTCGCTGGAGGAAGGCGCTCGAGAAGCGTCTCTTTCACTTCAACGACGAGTTGTTGTTGAAGGCTGTAACGTGAGTACCAAGTGAAGGCCAAGGCCCCACCAATCAAAACAACAACAATAAGAATTCGATTTATCATGGCCCCAAAATAAAAAACCTTCCCGGGTGTGTCCACGGGAAGGTTTTAAAATCGATCAGAATTTTAACTTAAACTATTCTACGAAAGCCAAGTAAGCAGTCTTAGCACCATCGCCGAGGCGAGAGTCAGCGACTTTCAACACGCGAGTGTATCCACCCGGGCGCTGCTTGAACTTTGGAGCAACTGTCTCAAAAAGGGCCTTAACAGCACCTTTGTTGTTTAGCTTTGAATAAGCCAAACGACGATTTGCCAAAGTATCGCTCTTGCCTAAAGTCACCAATTTCTCGATGAATGGCTTAAGAGCTTTTGCTTTTGTTTCAGTTGTATGGATTTTACCATGATCAATCATCTCGATAGCGAGGTTCTTCATCAAGGCTACGCGGTGTGAGCGCTCAAGACCTAACTGATATTTGTGATTACCGTGTCTCATAACTTTCCCTTTTCTCGTCTATATCCCAAGCTTACTCAGCTTGAGAGCCCACTTGCTTCATGATGTTGTCGACTTTCATGCCGAGGCCAAGTCCCATTGAAGCAAGGATTTCTTTAATTTCGTTAAGTGACTTACGGCCAAAGTTCTTAGTACGAAGCATTTCGCCTTCAGTCTTAGAAACGAGCTCGTAAATATACTTGATATTAGCGTTCTGCAAGCAGTTAGCTGAGCGAACTGACAATTCAAGCTCAGAAACTGGCTTCAAGAGAGCGTCGTTCGTTACCGAACCGCTAGCTTGAGTAGCAGGCTTCACTTCAGTTGGAGTGTCCTTGTCTTCAAAGTTCAAGAACACAGTCAATTGATCGCGAAGGATCTTCGCAGAAATTGCGATCGCATCCAAAGGATCAATTCCAGATGTTGTCCAAACTTCAAGAGTCAAACGATCGTAGTCAGTACGCTTACCAACACGTGCGTTTGTTACAGTGTAATTTACGCGTGTAACAGGTGAGAACAAAGTATCAAGGTAGATCCAGCCAACTGGAAGATCGAACGAGTCTTTGTTATCAAGTGCAGTTACATAGCCTTTGCCGCGAGCAACTTTAAGCTCCATGCGGATTGAGCCGCCTGAAGAAATGTTACAGATAACGTGCTCAGGATTGAGAACTTTTACGTTAGCGTTTTCAGAGATATCAGCGGCCTTAACAGCGCCTTCTGAATTCTTCTCAAGGACAAGAGTCATCTCTTCCTTGTCAGTGATTTTGAAACGGATTTCTTTAAGGTTCAAAATGATTTCTGAAACTTCTTCTTTGATGTTGTTGATTGTGCCGAACTCATGGTCTACACCATCAATTTTCACTGCAACGATACCTGCTCCCTGAAGTGAAGAGAGAAGTACACGGCGAAGAGAGTTACCAAGAGTAAGACCGTAGCCGCGCTCGAGTGGCTTAGCAGTGAACTTACCGTAGTTTGACTTGAGAGTATCAGTATCAACTTCAAGTGCGCCTGGACGAATCATGCCAGTCCAGTTTTTGCTCATAAAATTACTCATCAGCGGACTCCTTACAGAAATGTTTTACGCGTTAGAATTATACGCGGCGACGCTTAGGTGCGCGGCAACCATTATGAGGCATTGGAGACTTGTCTGCGACCGAAGTGATGCGCAAGCCAGCTGCCATAAGAGCGCGAATTGCGTTCTCGCGGCCAGCGCCCGGACCTTTCACTTTCACGTCTACAGAGTTCAAACCGTGCTCCATAGCTTTCTTAGCCGCTTCACCTGAAGCGATCTGAGCAGCAAACGGAGTTGATTTCTTAGAACCACGGAAACCTTGGTGACCAGCAGATGCCCAAGAAACAGCGTTACCTTCAGCATCGCTGATGGTTACGATTGTGTTGTTGAAAGAAGCATAAACGTGACAAACACCGTGAGAGATGTTTTTGCGTGCTTTCTTCTTACCACCAGCAGCTGGCTTCTTGGTGTTGTTGTCATTTTTTTGTGAGTTAGTTTCGCTCATATATCCGCCTTATTACTTCATAGCCTTAATTGATTTCTTACCAGCGATTGCCACTGCAGGTCCCTTACGAGTACGTGCGTTTGTGTGGGTACGCTGACCGCGAACAGGCAAGCCTTTGCGGTGACGGATACCACGGTAGCAACCGAGGTCTTTTAAGCGCTTAATGTTCAAGCCAACTTCACGACGAAGATCACCTTCAACCGAGTGCCCTTCTAGAGCAGCACGAATCTGTTGTGTTTCTTCTTCTGTGATATCATTAGAGCTTTTTTCTGGGTCGATGCCGACCTTCGCCAACACTTCTGCGCCGATTTTTGGACCTACGCCATAAAGAGCGCGGATCGCGATTTTCATCGCTTTATTACGGGGAAGGTCAACGCCTAAAATACGTGCCATGTTCTCGTCTCCTAACCTTGACGTTGCTTGTGTTTAGGATTGCCTTTGCAAATTACGCGCAAAGTTCCTTTGCGCTTAACTACTTTGCAGTCCTTACAAATTGGTTTTACTGATGATCTAACTTTCATAAATTAACCTTTGCTTCTAAAAATAATCCGTCCCTTGTCCAAGTCGTATTTGCTGATTTCAACAACGACTTTATCCCCGGGAAGGATCTTGATATAATTCATTCGCATCTTGCCACTAATGTGAGCCAAAACAACGTGTCCATTTGGCAGTTTCACCCTAAACCTAGTGTTAGGGAGCAATTCGAGAACCTGCCCCTCGACTTCGATGGTATCTTGCGCTTCAGACATCATTTTTCCACTAAAAAGTAAGCGACTTTATAACTAAACCCCTTCTCCTTGGCAACCGCTTTCCGGCCTCGCGTTAGAGCTTCTGAGATATTTGTTCGTAAAGCTGCTCAATGCTATTTTCCGCGTTCACCGTCATAAGACGTTGTGCCGCTCTGTAATAATCTAAGACGGGTTGGGTATTCTGCGAGAATACATCCATCCGCTTCTTGATGACTTCTTCCTTGTCGTCATCTCGATGTACGAGATTGGTACCGCTACAACGATCACACACTCCGGCCTTTTGAGGGGCCTGGGTAATCAAGTTGTAAATCGCACCACAGTCTTTGCAGGTTCGGCGGTTTGTGAGCCGCTGAATCAACTTAGGGAGGTCGATTTCGAAATAGACCGCTAGGCTTTTACGACCCTTGAGGACTTCTCGATCAAGGGTTTGAGCCTGGGCTAAATTACGAGGATAACCATCAAAAATATAACTATTCTTATCTAGATCAGCATTTGCATGAATCAATTTGATCACAAGATCATCAGAAACTAGTGCACCTGCATCCAAAACCGCTTTAACTTTCTGACCGAGTTCACTTCCCTTTGCAATTTCAGCTCTAAGAAGATCGCCTGTCGAAATGTGCTTGCAACCCTTCTCTGTCACCAATCTTCCTGCCTGAGTGCCCTTTCCAGAGCCCGGAGCGCCGATGAAGACGAGATGCTGCATCCTAGAACCTCTTCGCGCCAGAGAACTTGCCTCTAACTTTGTAAGCAGAGTCAAAACGCTGGGAGATCATGAAGCTTTCGGCTTGAGCCATTGTATCAATGGCGACACCTACTAGAATCAAAAGTGACGTTCCACCGAAGTAGAAAGGAACTTTGGCATAGTTAAACAAAATGGCTGGCATAAGACAGATCAAAGCCACATAAATTGCACCCACAAGAGTGAGGCGGCTAATGATTGTATTAAGGAAATCTGCTGTCTGCTCACCTGGACGAATTCCTGGGATAAATCCACCATGCTTACGCAAGTTTTCAGAGATATCACCAGTCTTGAACTGGATTGAAGCATAGAAATAAGCAAAGAATACAATCAACCCAATGAAGACGACGTTATAAAGCATGCGTCCTGGAGCCAAGAGTTGCTCGATTTTGCTGAACCAGTCTTTCGCTGGGCTGTCTGCTGGAATGAACTGAGAAACTGTTGTTGGGAAACCAAGCAAAGCCGAGGCAAAAATCGGAGGCATTACACCTGAGATATTAACCTTGATCGGCAAGTGAGTTGATTGACCGCCGAAGACACGGTTATTCACTACACGTTTTGCGTACTGAACTGGAACCTTACGGAAGGCACGCTCAATATAGATAATAAGCCAGAATGAGATCAACATGATGGCGAGAACAATCAACAAGCCAACCACAGTGATTTCACCGTTAGTTAAAAGGTTAAATGTGTCGCGCATACCAGTTGGGATACCAGCAGCGATACCAGCAAAAATAACAAGAGAGATACCGTTACCAATACCTCGCTCAGTAATTTGCTCACCCAACCACATCACAAACATTGTACCAGCCATCAAGCTGATAACAGTGAGGAAGCGGAAGGCGTAACCTGGATCAATAACAACTGGAAGGCCGTTATTTGGACTGCGAATACTCTCAAGACCGACTGCTAAGCCATAACCCTGAAAAATACAGAGAAGGACTGTAGCGTAGCGAGTGTATTGATTGATTTTTTTGTGACCATCTGGTTCTTTCTGAATTTCAGAAAGAGCTGGAATTGAATACGAAAGAAGGCTGAAAATAATCGATGACGTAATGTAAGGCATGATTCCCAATGCCAAAACCGAGAAGCGCTCGAGAGCACCACCGCTAAAGGTATTGAAAACACCAAACACTGAGCCCTTCATTCCACCAAAGAACGAAGCGAGAGCTGCACCATCTACACCTGGAGTAGGAACCTGAGTCGCAACTCGGTACACACCCAACATGATAATGGTGAAAAGCAGACGCTTCTTGAGTTCTTCAAGCTTTGAAACGTTATTCGACATCGCGCTTCCTTACGGGATTATTCGTTTACGATCTTTCCGCCAGCCTTGGAGATCAATTCCTGGGCTTTGGTAGAAAATTTCTCAATCCCTTTGAAAGTAAGAGCTTTTGCAAACTCACCTTTCGCCAAGATCTTAATCGGCAGGCTCTTATTCTTGCCGCTCAAGAAGCCTTTTTCAACCAACGATTCGCGTGTAACGACTTCGTTAGCGAATTTTTCAGCGATTTTTTCAAGATTAACCACTGTATATGTTGTGGCAAATACTGAATTATTAAAGCCGACTTTTGGAAGACGACGGTATAGGGGCATTTGACCACCCTCAAAACCAATTCGGATTCCGCCGCCACTGCGAGCCTTTTGACCCTTGTGACCTTTACCGGCTTGAGTACCCTGACCAGAACCTTGGCCGCGACCAAGACGCTTGATGTTTTTGTGGGCGCCTTTTGGGCTTTTCAAATTGTTTAGATTCAACATATCGAGCCTCTTACTTCAAGATGTCGACCATGTGGATGACTTGCTTAATCATTCCACGAACGGCCGGAGTATTTTCCAAAGTTTTAGTTGAGCCGATACGGCGCAATCCCAAACCGCGGACTGTTGCTTGCTGCTTTTCTGTGCAGGCAATTACACTTTTTTTCAATTTAACAGTGATCTGCTTATTAGCCATGGGTCACCTCAAGCTTTTGCTTTAGCTTTCGCACGAGCACGTAGGCCTTTAGCCTGTACGCCACGAGCGTTAGCGATATCTTCAACTGCACGCAATCCCTTCAAAGCTGTGAATGTCGCTTTAACGATATTGTGTGGGTTGCTACCACGTAGTGATTTAGTCAAAACGTTACGAACACCAGCAAGTTCCAAGATTGAACGGCATGCACCAGCAGCCTTAATCCCTGTACCTTCTCCGGCTGGCTTAATCAAAACTTTACCAGCGCCGAAGTTGCCAAGGATCTCATGAGGAACAGTACCGTTTTCGATAGGAACTTTAATCATACGCTTAGCTGCTTTTTGGCCAGCTTTGCGGATTGCATCTGGAACTTCTTTGGCTTTACCAAGTCCATATCCAACTTTGCCGTTCTTATCACCAACGATGATCAAAGCTGCGAATGAAAAGCGACGACCGCCCTTCACAACTTTAGCAACGCGGTTAACTGCAACTACGCGTTCTTCGAGATCAACGTTTGGACCGTCACCTTGAGCTTGAGCAGCGTCACGGCGAGGTGGTTTTTTATCATTTCCGCGAGGAGCGCCGCGCTTTCCGCCACGACCTTTTTTCTCTTCGTTTTCATTTGTTGTTTCTGCTTCGTTGTTGTTGTTTTCTTCTGACATATCCGCCTCTCTTACAATTGGATGCCGTTCTCGCGGATTGCATCCGCTAGAACTTTAATCACGCCGGTATACTGCTTGCCGCTACGGTCAAATACAGCTACTGAGACGTTTGCTTTTTTCAGTTGAGCAGCTACTGCAGCTCCAACTTTCTTAGCGCCTTCTGCGTTTCCAGCATCGGCAACTTTAGTTTTGCCATACGTTTGGACGGAGAAAAGAGTGACGTTAGTGAGATCGTTCACTGCTTGTACGCGAAGATGTTTATTTGTCTTCGTTACGCAAACACGTGGACGTTCAGCACTGCCTTCTACTTTTTTACGGATAGAAAGACGGCGACGGTATTCTTTTGCTTTCGTCGGATTTTTAATTTTACCGAGTACTTTTCTCATAGTTCACCACCTAATTAATTACTTTTTCGCGCCAGTTTTGCCGGCTTTGCGGATTACTTTTTCACCTACATACTTCATGCCTTTGCCTTTGTAAGGCTCATGCGGACGGTATGCGCGGATTTCAGCTGCTACAAATCCAACAAGCTCTTTATCAGCGCCGTAGACTTCAACAACGTTCTTATTAACTTTTACTTCAATGCCCTTTGGGAGCTTGTAGTCGATTTGGTGAGAGTGACCCAAGTTCAACTGAAGCGTTGTTCCGCTTACAGCAGCCTTGTAACCTACACCGTTAAACTCCAATTCTTTTTTGAAGCCAACAGAGACACCTGTTACCATGTTGCCCACGATTGTGCGCGTGAGACCCCAGAGTGAGCGGCCAATACGATCTGTCGTACCAGTCACTTCTACAGTTTTGTCTTTTTTCTCAACTTTAATGCCTTGGTTAACTTTGTAAGTAAGCTGACCCTTTGGGCCCTTAACTTCAACAACGTTACCGGCAATTTTAATTTCCACTTTTTCAGGAAGAGCAATCGGCTGTTTACCAATACGAGACATAATTTCCTCTCTTACCAGACGTTGGCAATCACTTCGCCACCGAGCTTCATGGCTTTCGCTTTACGCGAAGACATAAGGCCTGACGAAGTAGATACAATAGAGACACCCAAACCGCTCAAAACGCGTGGCATGTCATTATAACCTTTATAAACACGAAGACCTGGCTTAGAGATACGCTCTAAACCAACTAAAGCACCTTCCTTCAACGAAACGCGAAGGGTGATGTCAGCAGGGCCTTTCGCAATGATTTTGAAAGACTTAATAAAACCTTCGTCTTTCAAAACTTTGCAAACACCAGCTTTGATTTTGCTAGCTGGAATATCAACTTTCTCTAACCCAGCCTTATTCGCATTGCGAATACGGGTTAATAGGTCAGAAATAGGATCAGTCATCATAGTCTTTCTCCTTACCAGCTAGACTTGGTTACGCCAGGAATTAATCCCTGGAGGGCCAATTCACGGAACTTGTTACGACAAAGTTTAAAATCGCGATAAACGCCACGAGAACGACCAGTCAATTCACAACGATTACGTACGCGATTGAGGTTTCCGTTACGTGGAAGCGACTGAAGTTTTAAACGAGCAGCTTCGCGCTCAGCTTCAGTGGCTTTTGGATCAATTGCTTTTCTACGCAACTCAATGCGCTTTGGAGCAAGCTTAATCGCCAATTTTTCACGACTCTTGTTCTTAATAATTGAGCTTAGTTTAGCCATGTATTCCTCACTTCTCGCGGAAAGGCATGCCGAATAGCTTTAATAGCTCACGGCCTTCTTCGTTATTCTCAGCGGTGGTAACAAAGCTGATCCCCATACCGCGAACTTTATCAATACGATCGTAGTTGATCTCAGGAAAGATAATCTGTTCCTTAAGACCCATCGTATAGTTTCCTTTCCCGTCAAATCCCTTTGGAGAAAGACCACGGAAGTCTTTTACGCGAGGGAGAGAGAAGTTGATCATGCGATCAAGGAATTCGTACATGCGTTCGCCACGCAAAGTTACGAAGGCGCCGATAGCTTGACCTTCACGGAGTTTGAAAGAAGCAATTGATTTTTTCGCGCGAGCGATAACCGGCTTTTGACCAGTCACAGTGCTTACTTCTTCAACAACCATATCAACGATTTTGCCGTTGCTAACAGCATCACGCGTGATGCTGTTTACGATGATTTTTTCCAGCTTTGGAATCTGATGCACGTTCGTATACTTGAACTTTTCCTGCATCTTCTTTTTTAGCTCTGATTGGTACAGAGACTTTAGACGAGCCGTCATGTTTTACTCCATCACTTGATTTCCGCGCCAGACTTTGTGACGCGAATATTTTTACCGTTCTTTACTTGTACTTTTACACGAGTAGGTTTGCCTGACTTTGGATCAGCTACTGCAACATTACTAATGTGCACAGCTTTCTCAAGATCAACCAATCCGCCTTGTGGATTTTGCTGAGTTGGCTTCATGGCTTTCTTAACCATGTTAATACCTTCAACGAGAACACGATTTGTCTTCCAGTTGATGTTTTTAATTTTGCCTGACTTGCCTCTGTCTTTACCGGCAAGAATCACAACATTGTCATTCAATTTTAGCTTCTGCATGGGGTTCCCCTTAAAGCACTTCGTGAGCGAGAGAACAGATCTTCGTAAAGTTCTTGTTTCTCAATTCACGAGCTACTGGACCAAAAATACGTGTTCCGATTGGCTCATTTTCGTTCGCCAAGATCACGCATGAGTTTTCGTCAAAGCTGATTGTTGTTCCGTCTTCACGCTTAATAGGGAAAACAGTACGAACGATCACGGCGCGCTTAACATCGCCTTTCTTTACTTTACCGCCAGCAATCGCTTGCTGAACGGCTACGACAATAACGTCGCCAATGTGAGCGGCCATACGCTTAGATCCGCCGAGTACTTTAATACACTGAACGGTTTTAGCGCCTGAATTGTCCGCTACGATAAGATTAGATTGTTGCTGAATCACTGGGCACCTCTCCTTACTTCACGATCGAAACGAGTTCCCAGCGCTTCAAAGCGGAACGTGGGCGTGACTCTACGATAGTCACAACGTTACCAATTTGAGCCTGCTCTTTTTCGTCATGAGCATGGAACTTGTTAGTGTTGTTTACGAACTTGTGATATTTCGAGTGCATTGTCTTGCGCTCTACTTTCACAACGATAGTCTTAGAAGCTTTATCGCTTACTACGATACCGGTTAGTTTGCGTTTTGTTTTGTTTGCTACTTCACTCATAGTTCCGCCTTAATTCTTTTTGCTGTTCAACGCGGCTAAAAGACGAGCGATGTCTTTTCTTAGTGCGCGCTTGGTGTGTGACTTCTCAACACCTACAGTGTGTTTAGAAAACTTGGCGTTAAACATCTCAGTCTTCAATACAGCGACTTTTTCTTTGATGTCTTTCGCGCTCATTTTCGCTGCTTCAGAATACTTCATCATATGTACCTCTACTTATACTGCACGCGGAGGTACGTGACCTTCGCGCTCTAAATCGGCTTTTGAGACGATTCGTGTTCTAACAGGAAGCTTGTATTTCGCCAAGCGCAAAGCTTTGTCAGCTTCTTCTTTGCTCATACCGCCCACTTCAAACAGAACGCGACCTGGCTTCACAACGGCTACCCATTCTTCTGGCGAGCCTTTTCCTTTACCCATACGTACCTCTGCCGGCTTCTTTGACAGAGACTTGTCTGGGAAAATCTTGATCCACATGTTTCCGCCTTTCTTCGTTTCACGAGAAATAGCGATACGTGCAGCTTCGATTTGGCGGTTAGTGATAAAACCACATGAGATCGCTTGAAGGGCGAAGTCACCGAAAGTGATACCGTTACCAGTGTGAGCAGCGCCGGTCATACGACCTTTCTGCATTTTTCTAAATTTAACTCTCTTAGGACTCAACATAAAAACCTCGGATTCTTACTTGTAAATCTCACCCTTGTACACCCACACCTTAACACCAGTGATACCGTAGGCTGTTTTAGCTGTGGCAGTGGCGTAATCGATGTCTGCGCGCAAGGTATGAAGAGGAACTTTGCGCTCAGAGTAGCCTTCAGTACGAGCAATATCTGCTCCACCAAGACGACCCGAACACTTAACTTTGATACCCTTAATTCCAGAGCGGAATGCTGACGTCATCACTTTTTTCATTGCGCGACGGAAAGCCACACGTTTCTCAAGTTGTTGAGCAATGTTTTCTGCAATTAGTTTTGCTTCTGCGTCCGGACGCTTTACCTCAGCAATATTGAAAAATAAAGGGCAGTTTGTGATCTTTTTGAGATCGTTACGAATCTTTTCGATTCCTGTGCCTTTCTTTCCAATCGCTACACCTGGCTTAGCAGAGTAAACAGTTACTTTTACTTGGTCAGCCGTACGAGTGATTTCAGTCTTCGCAATAGAAGCTTGAGCCAACTCAGTATCGATGTAGTTACGGATCGCCAAATCTTGTTGAAAGATTGTGGCGTAGTTGTTTTTTACGTACCAGTTTGAATGCCATGTCTTGATGTAGCCAAGGCGGAAACCGGTAGGTTGTACTTTTTGTCCCATTTTCGTATTCCCCTTTTACGCTTCTTTCAAGCCGATAGTGATGTAACTAGACTTCTTGATGATGCGGTAAGCACGGCCTTGTGCACGTGGCATAATACGCTTCAACTGTGGGCCTTCGTCGACTTTCACTACGTCGATCGCTAAGTTGTCGAGGTCATACTTCTTAGATTCAGAAGCAATCGCCAAACCGCTATTGATCAACTTAGTAAGGATGATGGCGATCTCTTTCTTCTCAGAGAAGCGAAGAATCTTGAGAGCTTCTTCAACTTTCTTACGGCGAATAAGATCCGCTACACCACGTACTTTACGAGCAGTGATTCCAACATTGTTGTTTTTTACTGTAATCATCTAATCCTCACTTCTTCGCTTCGTCGGCTTTCTTGTCGCCAGCTCCGTGGCCCTTGAAAGTACGAGTTTCTGCGAATTCACCGAATTTGTGGCCGATCATATTGTCAGTCACGTAGACGGGGATAAATTTCTTTCCGTTATGCACAGCAAAGGTCAAACCGATAAAATCGGGAATAATCATTGAACGGCGTGACCAAGTCTTGATGACTTTGTTGCCCTTCTGATCTTTCTTCGCTTCTGCAACCTTGTCGTAGAGGTAAGTGTCTACGAAAGGGCCTTTCTTTAGTGAACGTGCCATTTTTGTTTCCTCTCTTACTTACGACGTTTAACGATAAACTTGTCAGTACGTTTGTTTTTACGAGTCTTGTAACCACGTGTTGGAAGACCCCATGGAGTAACCGGATGACGGCCACCTGAAGTACGACCTTCACCACCACCGTGTGGGTGATCAACTGGGTTCATAACAACACCGCGAACCGCTGGGCGGATACCGCGATGACGATTTTTACCAGCTTTACCGATCTTCTCGAGCTCATGTTCGATCTTGCCAACTTGACCAATAGTCGCGCGGCAATCTGCTTTTACACGGCGAAGTTCGCCTGAAGGCAAACGAAGAAGAGCGAACTCACCTTCTTTAGCCATCAACTGAGCATAAGCGCCTGCTGAACGTGCCATTTGACCGCCAGCACCTGGCTTCAACTCTACGTTGTGAACCAAAGTACCGATTGGAATGTCACGCAACAACTTAGCGTTACCTGCTTTAATATCAGCAGCATCAGAAGCGATAATTACGTCACCAACGTTCAAGCCGACTGGTGCGATGATGTAGTTCTTAACACCGTCTGCGTAGCAAACAAGTGCAATATTACATGTACGACTAGGATCGTGCTCGATCGATTGTACAGTTGCTGGGATATCAAGCTTGTTACGTTTGAAATCAATCAAACGATACTTTTGCTTGTGACCGCCGCCGCGATGGCGAACCGTGATACGTCCATGGACGTTACGGCCAGCAGTTGATTTTTTTGGTGCAAGCAAGCTCTTAAGAGGCTTAACACCTTTTGTTACGTCACCAGTTACTACAACCATCTCACGACGAGCAGGTGTAATTGGTTTGAATTTTTTAAGGGTCGTCATAGCTCAACCTTTTCCTTAAATGCCTTTGAAGAATTCAATCTTCTGGCCGTCTTGAATTTGTACCCACGCCTTCTTAGAAGACGCAGACTTTTTCATTCCACCTTTAGAACCTGAGCGCTTTGGCTTCCCAGGAATCACTGAAGTGCGAACGTTCAAAACTTTCACGTCGAAAAATTTTTCGACGGCTAGCTTGATTTGATTCTTATTGGCTTTGATGTTCACCAAGAAGCTGTAGCGATTTGTTGCTTCAGTTTCTTTTGAACTTTTCTCTGTCAACAATGGCTTTACTAATACGCTTTCTAACATCTTACACCAGCCTGCTGAGTAGTTTTTCCAAAGCAGCTTTCTCAATGATCAAGTTTTCGAACTTCACTGCTTCGTACACAGAGAAGCCGCTAACCGGAGCGTACTTAGCGCGAGCCAAGTTGCTGATCGAGTTGCTGACTTTGTCGTTTTGTTCAGTAGTGATCACGAGTGCAGGCAAAAGTTTGCGAGAATCGAGAGTCTTGAACATGTCTTTAGTTTTACCTGTTGATTCGATCTTATCGACCACGATCAACTTACCAGCTTGGAACTTGTCAGCGATGATTGAATGGATTGCACCGTTCATCACTTTCTTGTTCACTTTCTGCTCGTAGCTACGTGGCTGAGGACCGAAAGTTGTACCGCCTCCAGGCATAAGCGGAGAGCGCTTAGAACCTTGACGAGCGTTACCAGTACCCTTTTGCTTGAACGGCTTCTTACCACCGCCCGAAACGAGGGCCTTATTTTTTGTAGCAGCTGTACCTTGACGGCGACCGGCAAGAAGAGCTTTTACAACTTGGTGAACAACAGGAACATTCACTTTCTCAGCTGATAGATCAACTGAAGCTTTGAGTGCTCCGGCTTTTTCAAATTTTGTGTTTAATACTGTAATATCAGTCATGGTCTCCCCCTACGACTTCTTGACCGCTTTCGCGATCTTGATGAAGCCGTTTTTAGATCCCGGAACTGAACCCTTGATTAGCATATAGCCGTCTTGAGTGTTCACTTCGAGTACTACGATGTTTTGTACAGTCACTTGATCGCTACCCATTTGACCTGGCATCTTCTTGTTCGCGAATACGCGAGCAGGAGTTGCACGACAGCCGATTGAGCCTGGGCGGCGGTGGAAGTGTGAACCGTGAGAAGCTGGACCACCTTGGAAGTTGTAGCGCTTCATGACACCTTGGAAGCCTTTACCTTTAGAGGTACCGGTTACGTCGATGATCGTGTTTGGCTTGAACTCTTCGAGGCCAACAACAGTACCAAGAGCTTCAGCAGCAACAGTCTCAACCTTCACTTCAGAGAAGTGAGTGAGGTTTGAAGAAATACCAGCTTTCTTCAAAGTGCCCTTCGTCGGCTTGGTCAAAAGAGACTCACGCTTCTCGTGGTATGCCACTTGATAAGCGCTATAGCCGTCTTTTTCTTTGGTTTTAACTTGGGAAATGACGTTTGGAATGAGTTTTACAACTGTAACTGGAACATGGTTCCCGTTAGCGTCGAAAATTCGCGTCATGCCTGCCTTGATTCCATAAATGGCAGGCAGACTAACTTTAGTCTCTGACATCGGACCTCCACAGCATCACCCCGTCACAGGGATGCATTCATGGTTAATAAAAAATGTATAAAATCGAATTAAAGTTCGAGATTTATACTAGTACTTAATTTCTACGTCAACGCCGGCAGAGAGATCGAGCTTCATTAGGCTGTCTACTGTCTGCTGAGTTGGCTCGATGATGTCAACGAGGCGCTTATGTGTGCGCATCTCAAATTGTTCACGAGACTTTTTATCAATGTGCGGAGAACGCAATACTGTGTACTTGTTGATCTCTGTAGGAAGAGGAATCGGGCCAGCAACACGTGCCCCTGTATTTTTAGCTGTTTGCACGATTTCCTGGACTGATGCGTCAAGGATGTTGTAATCATAAGCGCGCAGCTTAATTCTTAGCTTATTGGTCTTCATGCTAGCTCCCAAATTTGTGTCTCGGAAAAGTAAAGGAAGCATGGGCCTTTGTAAAGCCCTCTTCCGTGTATTTTTTATTGAGGCCTTCCCGGCCTATATTTCAGATGAAAATTCCCCGTTTCTGGAGAACTTCCTTGGCCTGCTGCGGCGCCAGTCGCTCGTAACGTCTAAAAGACATCGTAAAACTTGCTCGACCCTGAGTCTTCGATCGTAATTGAGTGCTGTAACCAAACATCTCGGATAATGGAACTTCGGCTTTTAAAACATCTTTGGCTGCTTTCGGTTCAATGCCTAAAATTTGTCCGCGCTTTGCGTTTACATCGGCGATCACATCACCAGCAAAATCTGATGGTGTTGTTACTTCAAGGGCCATCATTGGCTCCATCAAAACAAGACCAGCTTTTTGACAAGCTTCTTTGAAAGCTTGTGAAGCTGCAATGACATAAGCCACTTCACTCGAATCAACTTCGCTGAAACGAACATCCTCTACAATAGCTTTGATACCAATGAAGGGATATCCAGCGAGAGCGCCACCAGGAACAGAATCTAAAATTCCGCGCTCGACTGCTTGATAAAATTCGGCAGGAGTACCACGATCTTTTTTTGCAAATTCCACTTTTACTTCGGCTGCACCTTCGAGTGGCTCAACTTTCACGCGGCAATGACCAAATTGATTCTTGCCTTGAATCTCACGATTCACTGATTGCTCTCCATGAGCAGTACCCGTGACAGATTCGCGATAAGAAACTTGTGGTGAACCCACGTTCACACCCACTTTGAATTCACGCGCGAGACGATCGCAAATAATTTCTAAATGCAACTCTCCCATTCCAAAAATGAGCAGCTGGCCTGTTTCTTTATTATTTCTGAATGAGAAACTTGGATCTTCAATTTTAAGATACTCAAGTGTCGTTTGTAATTTTTCTTCATCAGCAGTGGTCTTTGGTTCAATCGCCACAGAGATAACTGTCTCCGGAAATTCCATCAAATCAAAGATAACTGGCTTGTGATCAGCACAAAGAGTCTGACCTGTTGTCGTAAATTTAAGACCTGAGATAGCGACAATATCACCGGCTCCAGCTTCTTCAATTTCAGTGCGTTTGTTCGCATGCATTTGCAGAAGTTTATTGATTCGTTCTTTTTTCTTCTCGAGTGGATTCAAAACTTGAGTGCCAACTTTCAAGGTGCCTGAGTAAATGCGCACATAAGTAATACGGCCAACAAAAGGATCTGAAGCAATTTTAAACGCGAGACCACTGAATAATTCTTCATCATCAGGTTTGCGTTCAACCATCTCTTCAAAGTTCTTTGCGTCGTGAGCTTTCGTCGCACCTTTATCGAGAGGTGATGGAAGATATTTTACGACGGCATCGAGGAGTGGCTGCACACCTTTATTTTTGAATGCAGAACCACAAAGCACAGGAATAAATCCATGCTTGATAGTTGCTTTACGAACGGCTGATTCAACATCTGTAACTGAGATTTCTTCGCCGTTCAAATATCGATCAGCTAAGTTGTCATCGAAATCTGCCAGGTGCTCAAGGAGTTCATCACGATAAAGCTTGGCTTCATCCGATTCATCTTTAGTGAGCTCGCGAGTCGTAAATTTTTCGCCAAGGCTACCTTCCCCCCACTCCATAGCTTTCATGGTAATGAGATCAATCATGCCTTTGAAATTTTCTTCAGCACCGATGGGCATCTGAAGAGCGGCGGCTTTTTTGCCGAGCTTTTCGCGAATTTCTGAAATTACGCTCAAGAAATCTGCCCCAGTTCGATCCATCTTATTAACAAAAGCGATTCGGGGAACGTTGTACTTATCACCTTGTGACCAAACCGTTTCCGATTGAGGCTCTACACCACCAACAGCGCAGAAAACACCCACGGCGCCATCGAGCACGCGTAGAGAGCGCTCAACTTCAATGGTGAAATCCACATGTCCGGGTGTATCGATGATATTGATGACGTGATTATTCCAAGAACACGTAGTAGCAGCAGCAGTAATAGTAATACCGCGCTCTTGCTCTTGGATCATCCAATCCATGGTGGCAGTCCCTTCGTGGACTTCACCAATTTTATAATTTTTGCCTGTGTAGTAGAGGATTCGCTCGCTAGTCGTGGTTTTACCGGCATCAATGTGGGCCATGATGCCAATATTGCGAATTTTATCTATTTGGTGTGATTTCATGTCGATCAGCTCAACTTAAAATAAAAAGGGCCCAAAAAGGGCCCTTTGTAATCTAAACCAATTTTGAAACGATTACCACTTCAAGTGAGCGAAAGCCTTGTTGGCTTCTGCCATCTTGTAGACGTCTTCACGCTTCTTAACAGCGCCGCCACGGTTGTTAGCAGCGTCCAAGATTTCGTCAGCAAGCTTCGTTGTCATGTCTTTGCCTGCGCGTGAACGTGAGTACTCGCGAAGCCAACGAATGGCCAATGACTGCTTACGGTTCGGACGAACTTCTATAGGCACTTGATAAGTAGCACCGCCAATACGGCGAGACTTAACTTCAACTGCTGGCTTCACATTGTTCATGGCTTTCTTGAAGACTTTAAGGCCTTCTTCGCCAGACTTTTGCTCAACGATTGAAAGAGCACCGTAGAAGATTGCTTCTGCGGTAGACTTCTTACCATCGTACATCATGCAATTGATGAACTTAGTAATGAGAGTATCTCCGAACTTTGGGTCAGGAAGTACTTCACGGGTTTCTGCTTTATGCTTACGGCTCATTTTCTACTCCAAATCTCTTATTTCTTAGGTTTCTTCGCGCCATAGAGTGAACGACGCTTGCGGCGTTTTTCTACTCCAGAAGCATCCAAAGCACCACGTACTGTATGGTAACGAACACCCGGAAGATCTTTTACACGACCGCCACGGATAAGAACGATACTGTGCTCTTGTAGGTTGTGACCTTCACCACCGATATACGAAATAACTTCGTAACCTGAAGTGAGTTTCACTTTACATACTTTACGCAAAGCTGAGTTTGGTTTCTTAGGTGTAGTTGTATATACGCGAGTACATACACCACGACGCTGAGGACAGTTTTCTAGGGCCGGAGCCTTAGTTCTGTACTGGGTTTGTGTTCTGCCCTGACGGACAAGTTGGTTAATTGTTGGCATTGCAACCTACTCCTTACTACTTTCTTTCAAAGAGACCTGGGGTTCTAACATGGCCCCCAGGCCTCTTTCAAGACGTTTATTTATAGACTCATCATGAAAGGATTTTCTTCCTTCACGACTTCCGCTTGGAAGCCAGCGTAACGCGGCAAGCCGGTACCAGCTGGAATCAAACGGCCCATCAGTACGTTTTCCTTGAGACCCAGCAACGTATCCTTCTTCCCTTCCAATGTGGCCTGGGTAAGGACTTTGGTTGTCTCTTGGAATGACGCAGCTGACAAGAAACTTTCTGTGGTCAGAGACGCTTTCGTAATACCCAACAAGAGAGCCTTAGACTCTGCTGGCTGGAGACTCTGGGCGATGAGGCGTTCATTTTCTTCGGCCAACTCTGCCTTAGTCACTGAATCACCTTGAACAAAGATCGAATCACCCGGGTCGGTAATTTCCACTTTCTTCAACATCTGGCTCACGATTACTTCAATGTGCTTGTCATCGATCTTCACACCTTGGAGACGGTAAACCTCTTGGATTTCGTCTACGATGTAACGAGCAACGGCTTTATCACCTAGAACACGGAGAATGTCGTGTGGGTTCGTTGGGCCATCCATAATCTGATCACCTGGACGAACGTAGTCACCTTCGTTAACTACGACGTAGCGACCCTTAGGAATGGTGTACACAACTGGCTCACCGCCATCTTCCGGCTTAACAATGATCTTACGTGAACCGCGAACTTCTGGACCGTATTCAACAGTACCAGCGATATCTGCGATCTGAGAGCTGTTGCCCGGTTTACGAGCTTCGAACAACTCAGCAACACGTGGAAGACCACCGGTAATATCTTTTGTCTTGGTCGATTCACGCTGAACCTTCGCAATAACGATACCACCGTCGATCTTATCACCTGGGTTCACAACCACGTTCGCTCCGACCGGTAGGCCGTAAGAAGCGATACGCTTAGTTCCAGGGATCATGATCGGGTTACCAGCATCATCACAAAGGATGATACGTGGTTGCTTAGAAATATCTTCTTTAGCTTTAGCTTCAACAACAACTCGGTGAGAGAGACCCGTTACGGAGTCGACGTTCTCAACAAAAGTTGCGCCGAGGACAAGATCTTCGTACTTAACTGTACCGGCAACGTCACAGATGATCGGCATCGCGAACGGATCCCATTCGAGAATCTTATCACCGACGTTGATCGCTTGACCGTCTTTGAAGAAGATCGAAGCACCGTAAACAGCTGGGTAGCGTTCTTTTTCAATACCAGCAGCCGTCTTAATAACGATCTCACCAGTCTTGTTCATAATGATGCTGAGACCGTCGGCACGAGCGAACACTTTTACGTTATCAAAGTGGACGACACCTGCTGTCTTAGCTTCAGTCTTGTTAACTTGAGCGCCTGCAGTTGCAGTACCACCGATGTGGAAGGTACGCATGGTGAGCTGAGTTCCTGGTTCACCGATCGACTGAGCAGCAATGATACCGACCGCTTCACCGTCAGATACCAACTTACCGCGCGAAAGATCGCGACCGAAACACAGAGCACAGTAACCGTACTTCTCTTTACATGTGAGAACCGAGCGAACTTTGATTTGGTCAACTTCTTGATCCATCAAAGATTGAACGTCTTTCTCAACGAAGAGGTGGTTTTTCTTAAAGATAGCTGCGCCGTCTTTACCTTTCACATCATCCAAAGCTACGCGACCGAGAACTCGGTGAGCAACGTGCTCAACGATTTCACCGGCTTCAATGCGTGACGTTTGCATAATGCCGTCATCAGTTCCGCAGTCTACAGAGCGGATAATACCGTCTTGAGCTACGTCGACAAGACGACGAGTGAGGTAACCAGAGTTGGCTGTTTTCAACGCTGTATCGGCGAGACCCTTACGAGCACCGTGCGAAGAAGCGAAATACTGAAGAACAGTCAAACCTTCGCGGAAGTTAGAAGTAATCGGAGTTTCGATAATTTCGCCAGACGGCTTCGCCATCAAACCACGCATACCGGCCAACTGACGAATCTGAACGTTCGAACCTCGAGCACCAGAATCAGCCATCATAAAGATAGCGTTGAATGATGGAGCTTTCGTTTTCTCTTTGCCGTTTTCAGATACGAATTCTTGCTTAGAGAGACCTTCGATCAACACTTTAGAGAGTTTCTCGTTGGTCTGGGCCCATACGTCGACGATTTTGTTGTAACGTTCGCCGTTAGTAATTGAACCTTCGTTATATTCGTTAGTGATCTTCTCAACTTCGCCCTGAGCGGTCGCGATAATTGAAGTTTTCTCTTTAGGGATCACCATGTCTTTAACGTTGATCGAAATACCGGCTTTTGTGGCGTACTCGTAACCCATCTTCATAATCGAGTCAGCGAGAAGAACGGTGTCTTTCTCTGTACCCTTTCTGTAAGCCTTGTCGATCAACAACGCGAGTTCCTTTTTATTGAGGATCTTGTTGATGTCCGAATAATCAAGACACTTAGGAATGATGTTGTAAACGAAAGTACGACCCACAGTTGTCTCAATCAACTTGCCATCAACACGAATAGTGATGGGGGCCTGAAGGTGAAGATTTCCTGTGTGGTACGCAAACTGAGCTTCTTCTTTCGAAGAGAACACTTTTCCGTGACCGCGAGCAAACGGACGAATACGAGTCATGTAGTACATACCCAAGACGATATCTTGAGAAGGAACGATGATCGGAGTTCCGTCTTTTGGCGAAAGAATGTTGTTAGTCGACATTACCAACACGCGAGCTTCAATTTGAGCTTCGAGTGAAAGTGGAACGTGAACTGCCATCTGGTCACCGTCGAAGTCGGCGTTGAAGGCAGTACAGACCAATGGGTGAAGCTGGATGGCCTTACCTTCGATCAAAACTGGTTCGAACGCTTGGATACCCAAACGGTGAAGAGTTGGAGCACGGTTAAGAAGAACTGGATGCTCTTGAACAACTTCTTCCAAGATATCCCAAACTTCCTGGCGCTGCTGATCAACCATCTTCTTAGCAACTTTGATCGTGGTACAGTGACCTTTCTCGATCAATTTGTTGTAGATGAACGGCTTGAAAAGTTCCAAGGCCATAAGCTTTGGAAGACCACATTGGTGAAGCTTCAAGTTTGGACCAACCACGATAACCGAACGACCTGAATAGTCGACACGCTTACCGAGAAGGTTTTGACGGAAACGACCTTGCTTACCTTTCAACATGTCTGAAAGTGAACGCAATGGACGCTTGTTAGCGCCGGTGAAGACTTTACCGCGGCGACCGTTATCAAAGAGAGCATCAACCGCTTCTTGAAGCATACGCTTTTCGTTACGGATAATGATTTCTGGCGCGTTCAATTCCTTGAGGCGCTTCAAACGGTTGTTACGGTTGATCACACGACGGTAAAGGTCGTTCAAGTCTGAAGTAGCGAAACGCCCAGCTTCCAATGGAACCAACGGACGAAGATCCGGTGGAAGAACTGGAATAACATCCATCATGAACCAGTCAGGCTTATTTGAGCTCTTCAAGAGAGATTCAACAACCTTAAGGCGTTTGATGATTTTGGCGCGTGAAAGATCAGTCGTTGCGTCCTTAAGGCCGCGACGAAGTTCTTTGTTAAGGATGTCCAAATCAACTTTAGACAATTGTTCCTTAACGATTTCTCCGCCCATGCCCGCTTTGAAATCGATACCCGCTTGCTTAAGTTCGAAGAACTTCTGCTCAGTGAGAATTGATCCAACAGCTAAGCCGCCGTCTTGGCCATCAGTAGATGACTGAAGAACGATGTAGGCTTCGTTATAAAGAATGCGCTCAAGATCTTTCAAAGAAAGATCAAGAAGAGCACCGATACGGCTTGGAAGTGAACGCAAGAACCAGATGTGAGCTACTGGTGTAGCAAGCTCAATGTGGCCACAACGCTCGCGGCGGACTTTAGAGAGAGTGACTTCAACGCCACACTTCTCACAAACCACACCACGGTGTTTCATACGCTTATATTTACCGCAGATACATTCGTAGTCCTTGATCGGCCCGAAAATTTTGGCACAGAAAAGGCCATCACGCTCAGGCTTGAAGGTACGGTAGTTAATGGTTTCCGGTTTCTTTACTTCACCGAATGACCATTCACGAATGGTATCAGGACTGGCCATCTTAATAGAGATGGCCTGAACACTGACTGGATCTTTTGGCTTATCAAAAAAGTTTAGCAAGTCTTTCATGTGACTTAACCCCTCAGTATCTTAAAGAATGGTTTCAGTGTTCGGTTCTTCGAGTTTCACATCAAGTGCGAGAGCTTGTAGCTCACGGATCAAGACGTTGAATGACTCTGGGAGACCCGGTTCAAGTACTTGCTCGCCCTTCACGATAGACTCGTACATTCTTGTACGGCCAACCACGTCGTCCGATTTAACAGTCAAGAATTCTTGAAGAGTGTAAGCCGCACCGTATGCTTCAAGTGCCCAAACTTCCATTTCCCCGAGACGCTGACCACCGAACTGCGCTTTACCACCCAACGGCTGTTGAGTCACAAGCGAGTAAGGACCAGTTGAACGTGCGTGAATCTTCTCGTCCACCAAGTGGTGAAGTTTCAACATGTACATCGAACCAACAGTGACTTCTTCAGAGAAGGCTTCACCAGTGATACCGTCGAACAACGTTGTCTTACCACTCTTGTCGAGATCTGCGAGTTCCAACATTTCTTCAATGTCTTCTTCAGTTGCACCATCGAACACTGGACTTGCGAAGCGAACGCCAGTCTGAAGTTGTTCACCCAAACGGATGACATCTTCGTCCTTAGCTTTCTTCAACCAAGCATCAGCATCAGTCGACTTGTAGATTTTGCTCAACAAGTCTTTGAGGCGTGCCAAGTCTTGCTTCTGCTCAAGAAGGCCCGCGATCTTTTCTCCAAGACCACGACCTGCCCAACCCAAGTGCAATTCAAGAAGCTGACCAATGTTCATACGTGAAGGAACACCTAGTGGGTTCAACACGATTTCAACTGGCTGACCGTCTGCCATGTAAGGCATATCTTCAAGTGGGAGAACGCGTGAGATAACACCTTTGTTACCGTGGCGCCCTGCCATCTTATCACCGGCCTGAAGCTTTCTCTTAATAGCGATGTAAACCACAACTTTCTTAATTACGCCTGGAGGCAACTCGTCGCCCTTGTGGAGCTTAGCGATTTGCTCATTCGCTTTTGAGCGAACGCGGTTAATACGGTTGCGGATATCCGCGAAGTATTCAGAGAGACGCTCTTCCTGCTCAGCCTTGAGTGGAAGGTAACCGATCAACTCGAAAGGAATGCCGTAAAGCACTTCTTCAGTGATCTTAGTACCTTTCTTCAAGAGTTCAGTAGAACCGTCTTCAGAAATCAATTTGTCTTCAATAACAGCGCCGCCAAGCATTTCAGCAATCTTCTTGATCGCAGAACGTTGGATGGCTTTTACTTCGATGTTTTCGTCACGACGAACCAAAGTGGTTTCGCGTTCGATGATCGCTTTTGAGCGAGCGTCGAGCTCAACACCTTCACGAGTAAACACGTGAGCGTCGATGACGGTACCGCGAACCGATGAAGGAACGCGCAATGAAGTATCTTTTACGTCGCCAGCTTTATCACCGAAGATGGCTTTCAAGAGCTTCTCTTCTGGAGAAAGTTGAGTCTCACCTTTTGGAGTGATCTTACCAACCAAGATATCTCCTGGTTTTACGATCGCACCGACGCGGATGATACCAGCTTCGTCGAGGTCTTTGAGGGCCTCTTCAGAAACGTTTGGAATATCGCGAGTGATCTCTTCTTTACCAAGCTTCGTATCACGGGCTTCCACTTCGTAGTTTTCGATGTGAACAGTTGTGAATACGTCTTGAGCGAGCATTTTCTCGTTAATCAAAATCGAGTCTTCGTAGTTGTAACCACCCCAAGGCATGAATGCCACGAGGATGTTATGACCCAAAGCCAAGTCACCGTACTGAGTCGCTGGACCGTCGGCAATCACGTCACCAAGGCGAACAACGTCGCCTTCTTTAACAAGAGCTCGTTGGTTAGCACAGGTGTTTTGGTTCGTGCGCTGATACTTAACAAGCTTGTAGATATCTACGCCTGACTCGTCTTCCTTAAAGTTATCACGCTGGATAACAATACGGTTTGAATCAACGAAAATTACGCGGCCGTCGTGTTCAGCAACAAGAATTGCACCTGAGTCATGAGCGATAACGTTTTCGATACCAGTACCTACGATTGGTGCATCAGTTTTGATGACCGGAACCGCTTGGCGCATCATATTTGATCCCATCAAGGCACGGTTGGCGTCATCGTGCTCGAGGAACGGAATCAAAGACGTGGCGATCGAAATCATTTGTGATGGAGAAACGTCCATCAAATCCACTTCAGAAGCGTCAACAAGAGCAAGTTCACCCTGTTTACGTGCTGGAATCATGTGACCGTCAATCTTGTTGTCTTTAATAGACTTACGATCGGCCTGGGCAATGATCTTTCCTTCTTCTTCGAAAGAAGAGAAGTAACGGACTTTTTTCTCAAGAGAGCGGTCTTCGTTTACCACACGGTAAGGTGTTTCAATGAAGCCGTACTCAGAAACTTTGGCGTAAGTAGAAAGTGAAGTGATCAAACCGATGTTTGGTCCCTCTGGAGTTTCAATCGGACACATACGGCCGTAGTGAGTGGCGTGTACGTCACGAACTTCGAAACCAGCACGTTCACGAGTCAAACCACCTGGGCCAAGTGCTGAAAGACGACGCTTGTGCGTGACTTCAGAAAGTGGGTTGGTCTGATCCATAAACTGAGACAATTGGCTTGAGCCGAAGAACTCTTTAATGGCAGCAGCAACTGGTTTTTGGTTTACCAAATCATGCGGCATCATTGTGTCGAGTTCTTGGATCGACATACGTTCTTTTACTGCGCGCTCCATACGAACCAAACCGACGCGGAATTGGTTCTCAAGAAGCTCACCGACTGCGCGAACGCGGCGGTTACCCAAGTGATCGATATCGTCGACTTGGCCCTTACCGTTGTTCAAATCAACCAAGTACTTAACAGTCATCAAGATATCGTCTTTAGTGAGAATCGTGTTCTCAACTGGGATATCAAGACCGAACTTATAGTTGATCTTCATACGGCCTACGCGAGATAGGTCGTACTTAGCTGCTGTAAAGAAGAGACCTTGGAACAACGTCTCAGACGCTTCCAAAGTTGGTGGCTCACCCGGACGAAGACGTTCAAACACTTTAAGAAGAGCTTCTTCTGTGCCGTTGGTCTTATCGAGATAGAGCGTGTTGCGGATCTGATCAGAGTAGTTAACGTTATCGATGTAGATAACTTGAACTTTCTTGATGCCCGCTTTCATCAATTCGAAAATCTTTGACTCAGTCAAAGCTTCGTTAGCGTTACAGATAACTTCACCAGTCGACTTGTCGAAGATATCGTCAGCAACAACTTTGCCAACTACGTCTTCAAGCTTCGCAGGAAGAGTCTTCATGCCTGACTGCTTCAATTTCTGAACAGCGGCCTTAGTGATCTTCTTGCCCTTCTTGATGATCGCTTCGCCAGTTTTTGGATGAACAATGTCGTCCTCAACGCGTGCGCCAGTCAAAAGGTCAAAATCGAGTTCACGCTCATAACTCTTTTCAGAGAGATGAAGTGTTTCTAGAGGATAGAAAGCCTTAAGGAGTTCAGCTACAGAGTAGCCCATCGCCTTAAGAACAACCGTGGCATGGAACTTACGTTTACGGTCGATACGAGCGTAAAGAATGTTCTTATGGTCGAATTCAAAATCGAGCCATGAACCACGATGAGGAATGATACGAGCTGAATAAAGAAGCTTACCCGAAGAGTGCTTCTTACCAGAATCGTGCTCAAAAATGATACCGGGTGAACGGTGAAGCTGAGACACGATAACACGCTCAGTTCCGTTAAAGATGAATGAGCCAGTTGGCGCCATCAAAGGAATGTTACCGAGGTAAACTTCCTGCTCTTTAATAGAAGAGATGGTACGTGTGCCGTCTTCTTTCTCACTATTGAGATCGTAGAAGATCAAACGGACAGTGACCTTGAGTGGTGACTCATAAGACATACCGCGAGCACGACACTCAGCAACTGTATATTTAGGCTCTTCAAGTGTGTAAGACACAAACTCGAGAGAGACAGTCTTATTAAAATCAAAGATTGGGAAAATAGACTTGAAGACGGCCTGTAGGCCTTTGTCTTCACGTTTTGCATTAGGAATATCCTTCTGCAAGAAATCCTCATAAGAGCTGATCTGCAGCTTCATGAGACTTGGGGGGGAGATGACGTAGTCGTTCTTACTGAAACTTCTCCGCGTCCAGGCGTTGGGGGCGAAAACTTTTGTCATTGCTGACTCCTCATAACTTCTAAAGACGACGCTTATTTAGAAACGCAAAAATGGAAGCGCGCTTAACTCACTTTTAAATGAGGGCACGCTTCCATGTAAAAATCCCCTGACAATACCGAGGGCTTACTTAACATCAACCTTAGCGCCAGCAGCTTCAAGCTTCTTCTTGATTTCTGCAGCTTCGTCCTTAGTTGCACCCTCTTTAACAGTCTTAGGTGCGCCTTCAACGAGGTCTTTAGCTTCTTTCAAGCCAAGGCCCGTGATAGCACGAACTTCTTTAATAACGTTGATTGGGCTTGCACCTTTGTCAGTCAAGACAACTGTGAACTCAGTTTGAGCTTCAGCAGCTGGGCCTGCAGCAGCAGCGCCGCCAGCAACTGCTACTGGAGCAGCAGAAACACCGAATTTAGTTTCGAGTTCTTTAACCAAGTTAGCGAGGTCAAGAACAGACATTTTAGATACGTGCTCGATCAATTGTTCGTTTGTGATAGACATATAAACTCCTTAAAACCTTTAAAATAATTAAGCTTGTTTTTCTTTTTGCTCACAGATCGCGTGAAGTACGCGAGCGAAAGCACTAACAGGGGCGTTAAATGTTGCAAGCAATGTTCCCAACATTTGATCGCGGCTTGGAAGTTTCGCTAGTGCTACTACTTCGGCCTTGCTTAGCTTTTGAGTTCCAAGCATCCCACCTTTAATCACGACGATGTTTTCAAACTCGCCGGTTGCGTCGTTTACGGCTTTTGCTACAGCTGCAGCATCCTCGTAAGCGAAAGCGACCGCGTTGTTACCAACAAGATCCTTGAGAAGAGGCTCAGCGTATGTTCCCACGGCTGCGCGGGCAAAAAGTGTGTTCTTGGTGATAGCCATGAACCCTTTTGCTTCGCGAACCGACTTACGAATGCGAACTGCATCGTTAGACGGGATACCTACGAGATTGGTCAAGAAGACGGCTTGCGACTTCGTGATTTTCTCCTTCAAGGAGGCAACAACAACGTCTTTTTCTGCACGTGTCATCATATACAAATTCCTCCAAGTTTTCGGAGGGGAGCTTCGGCAGGCTTTACTCTTCTTGCGAAGATACCGGCTGTCTTCAACCCCTTCGTAGTTAACTAACTAATACTAAGCAGAGAACGAAGCAGCGTCGTTAGCATCAATCTTGATGCCCGGGCTCATGGTGGCACTCATAGTGAGTGACTTAACATAAGTGCCCTTCGATGAAGCAGGCTTCGCGCGGAAAATAGCGCTACAAACTGCTTTCATGTTTTCTGCAAGTTGCTCATCTGTGAACGACTTTTTGCCGATTGGAACATGAACGATACCGTTCTTGTCTGTACGGTACTCAACTTTACCGGCTTTCTGTTCTTTAACAGCTTTCTCGATTTCGTTGGTAACTGTGCCAAGCTTTGGGTTCGGCATAAGACCGCGAGGGCCCAAGATACGAGCGATCTTACCGATCTTACCCATCATATCTGGAGTCGCGATTACGCGATCGAATTCCATCCAGCCGCCAGCGATTTTGTTGATGATGTCTTCGCCACCAACAATGTCTGCGCCTGCTTTCTCTGCTTCGTTGATTTTCTCACCAGCAGTGATCACAACTACAGTTGTTTTCTTACCAGTACCGGCAGGCATAACGATCGCACCGCGAACCATTTGGTCAGCATGGCGAGGGTCAACACCCAAACGGAAAGCAAGATCAACAGTTTCGTCGAATTTTGCGTATGTAACAGTTTTGAGCAATTTTACGGCTTCAGCGACAGTGTAAAGCTTTGAGCGCTCTACCAACTTGGCTGCATCTACGTATTTGCGTGATGGTTTTTTCATTTTTTATTCCTTCCGGTTCAAACGATCTCCTAAGAGATCTCCCGTTATTACTTGGTGAATTCTTTGTAAGCGAGTTTCAATCCCATCGAACGGACTGAACCCTCAACTGTACGTTTTGCAGCGTCCATTGAAGCAGCCGTGATGTCCGGCATTTTCACTTTAGCTACGTCTTCAACAATTTTCTCTTGAACAGTGCCGGCCACTTCGTGACCTGGTTTTTTAGAACCAGACTCGAGCTTGAGCTTGTCCTTCACCAAGTACGTGACCGGTGGGGTCTTCGTAATGAAGGTGAATGTACGGTCAGAGTAAACAGTGATGATCGTCGGAAGAGTCACACCGTTGTCTTTCTGAGTACGAGCATTGAATGCCTTACAGAATTCCATAATGTTCACACCTTTCTGACCCAACGCTGGGCCGATTGGTGGAGACGGGTTGGCTTTTCCGCCTGGAATCTGCAACTTGATGAAACCAACTACTTTCTTGGCCATAGTTTCTCCTCGGTACTAGCGACACCTACAGTGGTGTCTCCCGTTAGTTAATTAATTTACTTTTTCTACTTGTGAGAACTCGAGCTCGACTGGGGTCGGACGACCGAAGATCGAAACTTGAACTTTCACTTTACCTTTCTCACTGATCGCTTCAACCACACCCACAAACGATGCGAATGGTCCTTCGATCACCTTCACGCTGTCGCCTTCCGAGAAGTTTGCAACAGAGCGAGTACGCTTGAATCCATCGGCCATGCTATTTGTAAGAGCTGCCGCCTCTTCTTCAGAGATTGGCATTGGCTTATCTTTTGTACCGCCAATAAAGCCGGTGATTTTGTCTGTGTCTTTCACCAAGTGCCAGGTCTTATCGTTCATCACCATCTTGATGATGATGTAACCCGGGAAGAATTTCTTCTTCATGGTGCGCTTCTTGCCGTTCACGTTGGCAATAACACTTTCCTCAGGGACAAGAATGTCCGCAAAGTACTCAGTCATGCTGTGGTTAACGATACGCTCTTTAAGAGTTTTCGTTACACGGTTTTCGAAACCACTCAACACGTGAGCGACATACCATTTGAAGTCTGGAGTATCACCAGCGGCGAGTTTTTTTTCTTCGCTTTGAACTTGATCAGTCATGAAACTCTCACCTTACTTATTAATAAGACCCAACAAGAAATTGGCACCGAAATCGAAAAATCCGAAAACGAAACCCATGATAGTCACACCAATCATAATGAGAACGGTGTACTTCCAAGTCTGACTGCGGTCAGGCCAAACAACTTTGATTAATTCTTGATAAACATTTGCAAGAAATTCTGAAGAGATCGGATTACGAAGAATCGCGATGTACGTTGTTAAACCAACAACGACACCGAGTGCTTGTGTAATCACAAAATAATACGGAACCTTCGCTTCAAGTGCGAACCACTCCGACATCGTTTCAAAAAATGAAATGATAATGTAGCCAACAAAAATACATGTGACGGCTAGACTGGCCTGAATCCACTTCTTGCCTTCAGAATTCGAAGTCACTGACATGGGAAATCCCTCAATTAATGCAAAGTGCACAACAATTATGAAAAATCGACGGGTTTGTCCACATCAGATTTCACAACCTTGCGCATCATTGTGGTTGGCGGGTGAAGAGGGACTCGAACCCCCAACCTAGTGATTTGGAATCACTCGCTCTAACCATTAGAGCTATTCACCCGGGACAAAAAAAAAGCCAACCAGGTTTCCCCGGTTGGCCTTTGGGATCAAAACTTAAGCAATGATGTCAGAAACTGTACCGGCACCGATCGTACGGCCACCTTCGCGAATCGCGAAGCGGAGACCTTTTTCCATCGCTACTGGAGCAATCAATTCAACACCGAATGAAGTGTTATCACCTGGCATGATCATTTCAACACCATCGTTCAAAGTAATTGCACCAGTCACGTCAGTTGTACGGAAGTAGAACTGTGGACGGTAGCCTTTGAAGATTGGAGTGTGACGACCACCCTCATCTTTAGTGAGGATATACACTTCACAACGGAATTTAGTGTGAGGCTTAACTGTGCCTGGCTTAACCAAACACTGACCGCGCTCAACGTCTTCACGCTTAGTACCACGGAGAAGGATACCGGCGTTGTCACCTGCTTGACCTTCGTCAAGAAGCTTACGGAACATTTCGATACCTGTAACAGTAGTCTTAGTTGTGTCGCGGATACCGATGATCTCGATTTCTTCGCCAACCTTAACGATACCGCGCTCGATACGACCAGTAACAACAGTACCACGACCTGAGATCGAGAATACGTCTTCAACTGGCATCAAGAACGACTTATCAACGTCACGAGTAGGAGTTGGGATATAACGGTCAACTTCTTCCATGAGTTTTACGATAGCGTTTTCGCCCAATTCAGCGTTTGTGCCTTCAACAGCAGCAAGAGCTGAACCTTTGACTATTGGAATATCGTCACCAGGGAAGTTGTACTTAGAAAGAAGTTCGCGAACTTCCATCTCAACGAGATCGGCCAACTCTGGGTCAGCAATGTCGATCTTGTTCATAAATACAACGAGAGCAGGAACACCTACTTGGCGAGCCAAGAGGATGTGCTCACGAGTCTGAGGCATTGGGCCGTCAGTCGCTGCAACTACGAGAATAGCTCCGTCCATCTGTGCAGCACCCGTGATCATGTTTTTCACATAGTCAGCGTGTCCTGGACAGTCAACGTGTGCGTAGTGACGGTTAGCCGTCGCGTACTCAACGTGAGCTGTGTTGATGGTAATACCGCGGGCTTTCTCTTCTGGAGCAGAATCGATGTCTGCATAAGACTTAGCAGCGCCGCCATACTTTTTTGCCATCGTCATTGTGATAGCAGCAGTCAATGTTGTTTTACCGTGGTCAACGTGACCAATGGTGCCGATATTGACGTGCGGCTTACTACGGTCGAATTTTTCCTTAGCCATGAATGGTCTCCTTCAAGAAGTTCCAGAAACAAGCGTTATTAATCTGTAAATGCAAGCGTCCAGAGTATGCTTCAGGACCCTTCCACTGACAATAAAATTTTACTACCGCGAGAATTTGAAAGATGGAGCTCGCGGCGAGGATCGAACCCGCGACCTCTTCCTTACCAAGGAAGTGCTCTACCACTGAGCCACGCGAGCCAAAAACAACTTTCAAACTACCGAAATAATGGAGCGGGCGAAGAGGCTCGAACTCTCGACTTCCAGCTTGGAAGGCTGGCGCTCTACCAACTGAGCTACACCCGCAAACAAAAAAATGGTGGCGCGAGGTGGATTCGAACCACCGAAGGCTGACGCCGGCAGATTTACAGTCTGCTCCCTTTAGCCACTCGGGAATCACGCCACAATGGAGCTGCTCACAGGAGTCGAACCTGCGACCTACTGATTACAAATCAGTTGCTCTACCAACTGAGCTAGAGCAGCACATCTCAAACAGTTTTATCTAAATGAGTTCCAAATTTATAATGGGGGTCCTGTACGTTTGCAAGGACAAACTACGAGGATCGCTGGGGAAAGCAGAGCTGCAGAGCAAGAGTGGCTGCCGCCGACACATTCAAAGACTTAATCGCACCCTGTGAAGTGAGGGATAAAGTCTTGGACACGGTGCGCATCACACTATTTGAAAGCCCATCGTCTTCGGAGCCTAGCACCAAACATATTTTAGGCTGGGCCAGCTCTTCATTAGTTAATGGACTGGCAGAATGTTCAGAAAGCCCCCAAACTTCAACGCCCACTTCTTTCATCATCGTAAGAGTGCGGGTGAGATGAGCAGAGCGCACGATGGTTAAAAACTCAGTTGCACCAGAGGCAATACGATAAAAAGCGGGCGACATACCGAAGGATTTCTCCTGAGGAAGAACCACCACGTCGACTCCGAAAAAACTCGCCGTACGGAGAATGGCAGCGCCATTATTGACGTCTGAAACTTGATCAAGCGCCAGAATACGTAACTTTGCTGACGATTCAATCTTAGTGCGCAACCAACCTGGATCAAATACTTCTAATGGTTCAGAGATAAGAACGACACTGCCAGGTACACGCTGAAATTCGAGATCACGTTCGCGGTAAAGCATACGCGCTTCTTCTTGAAGAGCATGAGGTGCTAGCAAACGAGGCTTGATACGAAGATTACGGGTATCGAGTTTTGAACGTTTCACTAATTCTTGCCAGCCATCATCAGTTGCCAACAGTTCTAAATGAACACGCTTGGGATTCAAAAGTGCTGCCGCGATAGAATGGCTACCAATAATAAGATCGTTCATGCCCACTTACCTAAAGCCTGGAGTTTCTCTTTAATAGTAGCAATCAGCGCCTCGCGCTTCACTTTGAGGACTTCGCCGTTTTTGCGCACTTTAATTTCAATCTCGCCGGTAGCGGCAAAATCGCGCTCACCTAAAACAACACGTAAAGGCAGGCCGATGAGATCAGCATCTTTAAACATGCCGCCTGGACCCATGCCGCGGTCATCAAAAAGAACTTCCAAACCAGCGACCAAGAAACTTTGGTAGATTTCCTCAGAAATCTTCTTAGTTTCCTCAGACTTGGCGATAACTCCAAAATAGAGATCATAAGGAGCAATAGCCGCCGGCCAAACGATGCCGTCGCTATCATGATTTTGTTCAATCGCTGCCGCCATTGTACGAGTGGTCCCAATGCCATAGCAGCCCATAAGAGGAGTGATGCCTTTGCCTTGATCGTTCAGAACTTTCACGCCCATGCTCTTGGTGTATTTATCACCGAGTTGGAAAACATGACCGACTTCAATCCCCTTCTTCATGACAATCGGCTGGCCATTCATCACATCGCCATCTTTAGCGAGACGAAGATCAAGTTGCTTGTGACCAAGCTTGGTATCACGTGATGGAACAAAGCCTTTGGCGTGGAAACCTTCTTTGTTGGCACCAACGACATAAGACGAATTCAAATCCACACAGGAATCATAAAGAACCGAGAGCTTTTCCGCTTGAGCTGTGGGGCCCATAAAGCCTTTTACTAAGCCCAAACTCTCTAACTCTCCGGCTTGGGCCGGGCGAACATGATCGGCACTTATCGCATTTTTAAATTTCACTTCATTGAGCTGATCATCTCCTAAGAGCATGACCATATAATAATGCACTTTTTCTCCACGAATCACCTGCATGACGAGGGACTTGAGGGTATGAGTGATATCAAATCCATGAGCGGCAGCCACTTCTTCACATGTTTTCTGATTCGGTGTCGCAAATTCTGCATAATCAGAAGCAGGAAGTGTTTTCAAGTTTGCACGCGTGGTAGGCGCTTTCTCAATATTGGCGGCATAACCAGTTGCTGGAACAGTTACAAGCGTATCTTCACCTGCGTCCGCAACGAGTTGAAATTCATGTGTCTTGGCACCGCCACCGGCCATCGCTCCACCATCCGCTTCCACCACGATAAATTCCAGGCCCATGCGCTTAAAGATCGCGATGTAAGCGCCATAAATTTTTTCATAAAAAGTATCCAGACAGGCCTTATCCATATGGAGTGAATAGCCATCTTTCATAGTGAATTCACGGCCACGTAAAAGACCAAAGCGCGGACGAATCTCATCACGGAACTTGGTGTTGATTTGATACAAACAAACCGGCAATTGCTTATAAGAGCCAATGGTTTTACGGAAAACATCCGTTACTGTTTCTTCGTTGGTAGGACTGACACAAAGTTCACGATCAGCGCGATCTTTAATACGCAACATTTGTGGACCCATCACATCCCAGCGGCCCGTCTCTTTCCACAGTTCTGCAGGTGTGATCACTGGCATTTGAACTTCAAAACAGCCAATCCGATCGAGCTCTTCACGGACAATCTTTTCGATTTTTTTGATCGAGCGAAATGCCATCGGTAAGTAGGTATAAAGTCCACCTGCAGTTTTATGAATAAGACCCGCGCGGATCATCAGCTGATGCGACGGAATTTCCGCATCATTAGGAGTTTCTTTTAATGTTTGCCAGAAGCCTTGGGATAAACGCATAGAGCCTCAATTAATTGTCGTTACGGGAACGATTTGAAGTTAACTCAATAATTTCACTATTTCACCGCAGTTATCATGTAAATCAGTTGAAAAACATTCATTAAATTCAGACACTTGTACTTTTTCGGTCTATTGACCGAGAAAGTGTTTACTTTTTCGGCTTACAGACCGAAAATAGTGTTATGAAAAGATATCTTGTTTTAGCCCTCATTAAAGATCTGGGCCACAAATACATTCTAATCTCAGGCCCAAGACAGGTTGGTAAAACGACTCTGACTAAATCTTTGTCTGATTCGATAGATTATTTAAATTACGACATCCCTCAAGACAAAAAGAAGATCATCCAACGCCATTTTGACTCAGACAAAGAACTCACCATCTTTGATGAATTACACAAAATGAACAAATGGAAGCTTTACCTTAAGGGTCTGTATGACGCCAAGGATTTAGCTAAAGTCATTGTAACTGGTAGCGCTCGCCTCAACACATTTAGAAAAGCCGGGGATTCACTAGCAGGTAGATACTTTCACTTTCACCTGATGCCACTGGACTTAAAAGAGCTCAAACAAAATGGCTTCGGTGAAACCAAAACTAATCTCGAACACCTTCTCTCTCTTTCGGGTTTTCCAGAGCCTTTTTTGGCACAAGATGTAACTTACTATAACAGGTGGAGACAGACACATTTAGACGTCATAATAAAAGAAGATGTCGCGAGTCTTGAGCCGCTTAAGCGGATTCGTGATCTTGAATACCTCGTGGAACTCATGCGTGAGAGGGTTGGAAACCCTCTCAGTTATAATTCACTCCGAGAGGATCTTTCGACAGATGACAAAACTGTTAAGCGTTGGCTGACAGCACTTGAAGAAAGTTTCGTGTTTTTTAAAATCTTACCATTTTCTAGATCGATCAAAAATGGGTTAAAAAAAGCTCCTAAATTCTACTTCTATGATATCCCGAGAGCCGAGAACGAAGGAGCAAGATTAGAAAATTTGGTCGCACTTTCTTTGTATAAAGAATGTCTCTATCGCAACGATGTTCTAGGGGAGAGCTATCAACTCTTCTATTTGAGAAATAAACAACACAAAGAAGTTGATTTCCTTATCGTTAAGGGAAAGTTGCCTATCGCGATGATAGAAGTAAAAACAGCTGATGACACCCCATCAAAAAATTTCTCTTACTTTGAAACTGAATTACTCAAAATGAATCCCAAACTTATGAAGATTCAATTAGTAAAGAATCTAAACAGGCAGTTTAAGGCTCCACAAGAGATTTGGGTTAAAGACTTAGCCTTGTGGCTTGAGGAAATGGCGTTTTAAAATATCAAATGCACAACTGAATAAATGTAATCTAGATCCAAGTAATTTACATTTGTTGTTAACCCGAAACTTATTAGAGATTTATTTTTTATATTTTAAGAAATATCCTAATTCCAATGGAGACTTGGCAATGTCGATCAAAGATCAAAAAGAACTAATTACTGACATCATTGCTTCGTTTTTTTCCAACAAAGATAGTATTGAATTTTACTTTCTCAAAAAAAGCAGAGTGAGCAAAGAGAACGAAAATATCATTCCCTTTAAAACACGCAACAAAGTCACTCAATCTAAACTGAGTGGGATAGAACAAGAACTCAAACTAAAGCTAAAAAACGAAGGACTAAAACTTGTCCGATGGAGTGAGATCATCGGTAAAGTCATACCCCTTTCACGAGTTCACAAAATCCCTTTCTTTGATACAAAAAACATAGAAGTCCGAAATCCATGGAGAACATGTCCCATTGGCCAGCATTGGGTTTCGAGGCATCCAAAAAATCTTAAATCAGGAAAAACAACAGACCACGATGGTCACTGTAGAAAAAATCCGTCGAAGAAGGATCTGCTTAAAGGCGATGAGATAATTCAAATTTCTGAAAATGTACTTTTCAAAAATCCACCCGTTAAGGTTAGTTCGCATAAGCTCAGCTTCAAAGATAAGGGAAGTAAGTATGATCATTTGATATCCGGGTGGACAGCCTATTGGAACGATGTGTTCAAGATTACACCGCCTTTACACCCCAATCATGTCAAAGCACTTATTGCAACTGAATCAGGATTTGCAGCACAGAGCAAGGCAACCAATACTGGCAAGCACATTGGCTTGGCGCGTGGACTTATTCAGATTACGGAGCAAACTCACAGAGGTCTTAAAGGTTATAAAAATGAATTAAAGGATCATATTGTTGACCTCGATCTTGATGAACTCTGGGATCCAAATAAAAACATTGCAGCGGGAGTTCGTTGGCTATTTAGAAAACGAGAAACGGCAAGGGCCAGGATAAAAAGAAATCCAACGTGGGAAGAAGTTTTGATGGAGTACAAGGGCAGGTTAACAAGCAAAACAGGAGAAACACAAACCGTAAAAAAGAAACTCAATCAATATTTGAGGTGCTGTCAAAATTTTTGTGTAAATTCGGTTTCTGGCCCCGGCAAAGCACTCTTCCAGGTAATTGGGTAGCGTCTCCAGTATAATTCCATTCTCAGAGCGATCACCGCGAGCAAATTGTAGCAGCTTTTCTCACTGGCAACCGTCTCCATCGGCTTCGTCCTTCGTTTAAATTCCTTGTTCAGTCTCTCGATAGGATTCGTCGTCCGAAGCGACTTCCATTCCTCTTTCGGGAATTTCAGGTACGCTAGCGTCTGGTCCAGTGACGACTCTAGGCACTTCACCGCCGATGGGATCTCTGCCTCATATTCCTTCTTGAACTTAGTGAAGAACTCTCGCGCCTTCTTCTCCGACGAGGCGTAAAAAATACTTCTCACCTCGTCAGCGACTTTTTCCCGCAGTTTACGAGGGACCTTACTCATCACGTTCCGAGCGACGTGAACCTGGCAGCGCTGAACAGCAGCTCCCTTAAACTCCTCCTCAAAGACCTTCTCAAGCCCCGGAAGCCCATCCATGATCCCGAGCTTCACCTTGGAGGAATCAAGTCCTCTGGTCTTTAAATCGCGGAACAGCTGCCGCCAATTCGATGACGACTCTTTGTCACCCGCTTGCAGGGCGAGGACCTGCTTTACTCCCGCTTCGCTGACTCCGATGACCACCAGAACATTCACTTTCTCGTAAATCGTCAAAGTGCCCCGTCTGGTCAATGTTTTAAATCCTGCGATAGTTAAACCATCCATCACAACACGGAGGTTTAAAATGGATTTAACGGTACTAAAGAAGAAAATTAACTCTTACAGAACGCCATCGGGCAAGATCACTAATCTTCCCAACGAACTCCTCGGAGAAATTCTCCACGAGTGGGAGCAGTGGACAGGACCTGCTGTTGGTTTTTACACCGCTCTTGGGGTTACCTTCAGAAAATTTGGCCCTCTTATGGGGCGTGCCAAACAACTCAAGCGTGACGGGGCCTTTGATGGTCTCAAATTCACAGAAATTGTCTTAGACCAGGAGTCAGGACAGGTTATGGAGCTACCTCCTTGCTCAGGAGTAGAGCTGGTCTGGGAGGGCGGAAGAATTATTCGATTTTCCAGGATTGAGATGCTCTTGGATTTTTTAAAAAAGGCAGCATAGAAAATGATCGCAA
>JBKHVI010000004.1:0-107590 GCA_046570105.1 Bacteriovoracia bacterium | reverse complement strand
GAACGCTGTTTTGCTCCATGGGTCGATATGGAGAAAGAACTGCGCGAAAGAAATCTTCCTCTCGTTACATTAGAAAACTTCAAACCACTTAAAGATTTTCATATTGTCGGCTTCAGCCTTCAGTATGAAATGAGCTATTCAAATATTTTGAATATGCTTGAACTGGGTGGAATTCCTGTTTGGACAAAAGATCGCAGTGAAGATGATCCCTTTGTCACGGCCGGTGGGCCCTGCGCGACTCACCCTGAGCCGTTGGCCCCATTCTTAGATTTCGTCGTCGTTGGCGATGGTGAAAAACTGATTGGAGAGTTAGTTCACTTTATCGGAACATCTCGTGCGGCAGGAAAAAAACGCGACACCATCCTTTTTGAAATTGCTCAGTGGCCTGGGATTTACGTTCCTAAATTTTACGATACTGAAATTGATCCCATGACTCGTATGGAAGTTGTGACAGGTCCGAAACCTGAGTTTGATGGGGTTCTTCCTAAGCGCGTGAAGCGCTTTATTATTGAATCACTGAAGGACTATCCGTTTCCTACGAAGTCTCCGATCCCTCACATGACGGCGATCTTTGATCGCTTTTCTGTAGAACTTTCTCGAGGGTGTACTGAAGGTTGCCGCTTCTGCCAGGCGGGCATGATTTATCGCCCAGTACGTGAGCGCTCACCAGAGAGCGTGATTGATATGGTGATGAGTGGATTAAAAAATGGCGGCTTCGACGAAGCTTCATTGACCTGTCTTTCAACAGCTGATTACTCGGCCGTGACTCCCTTAGTGCTAGAACTTCTCGATAAATTGCAAAAAGAAAATGCCACCCTCGGTATTTCCTCTTTGCGTGCTTATGGTTTGGATGAGCGCATTTTTGACAAGCTCGCCGAAGTCAAAAACTCATCACTCACGTTTGCACCAGAAGCCGGCAGTCAGCGTATGCGTGATGTGATTAACAAAAATATTTCTAACGAAGACATGATGAAAACCGCTGCCGATGTTTTCTCGCGCGGCTGGAGCAAGATGAAGCTCTATTTCATGATTGGCCTTCCGACAGAAGATGATGAGGATGTTCGTGCCATCATGGAAACAGGTCGTGATGCGCGCTTAACAGCTCGCCGAGTGGGGGTTCATAGCCCAGCGATTACCGTTTCAGTTTCCTCATTTGTTCCAAAACCTCACACGCCTTTTCAGTGGGCGGCGATGATTACTCATAGTGAGATTGTACGTAAGCAAGAAATGCTCTGGCAGCTGGCTAAAGAATATAAACTTAATTTCAGAAAGCACGTATCAAAGATCAGTCACCTTGAAGGTATTGTTTCACGCGGTGACCGTCGCGTTGCCAACATCATCTATGCCGCCTGGAAAGGTGGGGCACGCTTCGATGGTTGGGACGACCAATTTAAATACGATCTTTGGATCAAGTCAGTTGAAGAGTCGGGCATTGATCCGGATATTTTCCTCGGCACGATTCCTGTTGAAGGCAAACTTGCCTGGAGTCACATTGATGTGGGCCTCACAGATCGCTTCTTAGAAATTGAATGGAAAAAAGCAGTTAAGAATCGTCTTTCTCCGCCTTGTGGAAAGGTGGCAGGCATGATCGTTCACCATTCAAGTCTTGAAGCACTAGAGAAAACTTTTAGCATCGATAAGAAGAAGCTTGTTTGTTATCACTGCGGTGTTGCTTGTGACCTGAAGGGCATGGTGGAGGAACGCCGTGAGTTCTTAGGTGAGATGGATGCAGTCGCTGATGTACCCTATGTCGCTCCAGAAGTTTTACGCAAAGATATTCTCGATTTCCGTGAAAAGAAGGGCCACAACACGGGCTTCAAGTACCGGATTAGTTTTGCCAAAGTAGGCCCCATCACTTTTATTTCACACCTTGATTTACAAAAAATTATGGCGCGAGTTTTCAAACGTGCTGATCTGGACACGTTAAGATCTGAAGGTTATCACGTTCGCCCATTACTATCTTTCGGTCCAGCTCTTGCCCTAGGTATTAGCTCTTTGAGTGAAAGTTTTGATGTACGTGTTCCTGAGGCGTGGACGGATTTCGATTACGTCTTAAATAAATTGCGTGAACATGCTGAACCAGGTCTGCTTTTTCATAGTATCGAAGAAATAAGTTCAAAAACTCCATCGATCCAAGATCAAGCGAGCTCGTTTACTTATTTCTTACCGGTGAAGAACGGCGAATTAATGGAAAAGGTTCTTGCTGACTTGAAGGGAATGGAAAAACTAACCATTCAGTCGTTCTCTAAAAAAGAAGAAAGAAATATCGAGAAAGATGTGAAGCCACTTTTGTTGGATGTTTCGGCCGGACAATTGAATTTGAGTTCAGATGTGATGGATATCATCGATGAGGTTTCACCCTGCAAGATGCCGGGAGTGATGGTGAAAACGGCGATTACCGCAGGTTCTGGGATTCGTCCTTCCGAACTGTCCTCGATATTTAAAGGGCTAGGCCTTGAGGTTGAGCGACCAATTAAAGTCGCAACGGAACTCAGGGTTTTGTAATTATAGATACTTAGGGTCACCTCCAGTTGATCTTTTTAGTTCAGTAATTCCGATACCCAGCCGAAAAGCTTGATAGCTATGGTTGGGTATATTCAACTTCTAATTCTCTTCTTTGTTTGGGGCTGTGCTCATATGCAGCCCGATCCCCATTTTTGGCCCGGTACGAGTCACCAACTCAAACGTGTTCCTGCCACGGTTATTTCTGATGAAGTGTTGGCGAAGGCCCCAGTTTATAGCAAACCGCCCAGTCTCTCGCGCTCAGAATGGAAGCTTGTCAGAAAAGGCAGCTTCTCCCATCGACTCTATCGACTGACGGTACGAGACCAAGAAGGCAACTTAATGGATAGTGCTGTTCCTCCGGAGATGATTTTAGAGGGAGAAGCTAATCTCTCATGGATTAAAAGAATTTCCCCCGGAGTTTGGGATGTGAAACTAGAGCTCACTACTGAACAAAGTGTGATCAAAGTCGGTTTTGTAATAGGTGGTCAGCGAGTTGAGCACTTTAAACAAATTCATTTTCAAATTCACGAAGTGGATGTTCTTAACTCACAAAGTTTTACTTACAAAAAACGCATCCGCTCTGACGGAGAAGATGCTCTAAGGGTTTACGTTTCTATTAAAGATATGCGGGGATATTCCATTTACTCTTCCGAAGATTTTGATTTACGAGTAAAGACGAACCGATCTTTTGTGAGTGTTGAAGGACCTTTTTCAGGGCATACCGGACCTTATTTCAAAATTAAATCAAAGCAAGCTACCAACTTGAAATATTTTGTCACTTTGGACGGAGATCGGCTTGCCGGAGATGGAGAAGCGAGTTTTGTGGTCTCAGATGCTCGTCGCCCTGCTCAGGAAAATAAAGGATGTTTGCAGGATTTAGCCGCTATGACTGAGAGTGCTATTCCCAAGGATCTGTCAGTCGTGGAGAGCTATCGTTATCTGGTGAATCAAGTGTTGCGCCGCTATGAAGAAAAAGCCGATTTATCTCCTAGCAATTATGAGCGCATCTTAGACAGTTTTTCCTCTCAAACATGTACTGAAAACCGCATATTAGACAGTGCTCGCGATGAAGCAGGCCGTCTCTTACGAAAACTGCACAATCGAATGAACCCCTGAATAGATTTTTCGACTCTGATTGATTAGGATGGTGCATCCCGAAACTAAGGATTTTACCATGCGCGCCAACACATCTGAAACGAAAGCAGGGAAGACCTCTAGCGAAGCCCAAAAGGGGAATGCTGTGTACGACAAGAAGCTTGAACTCATCAAAAAACATAAATTGGCAAAAACCGATCTTCGCTGGTTTTTGAAGAATATTTATCTTTCACGTAAAACCGACGACACCGAAATTCTGATGAAGAAGCAAAACAAAGCCTTCTTCCAAATTTCAGGCGCGGGCCATGAAGGAATTCTTTCGGCAACTGCCCGTGTGCTTAAGCCCGCTCATGACTGGTTTATCGGTTACTACCGCGACCGCGCGCTTTGCTTAGGTCTTGGTATGACTCCGTACGAGATGCTTTGTCAGGCCAACGGTAACGTCGGTGATGTGGCTTCTCATGGCCGTCAGATGCCAGCACACTGGGGCTGTAAGCGATTGAACATCGTTTCTAAATCATCTTGTACTGGCACACAGTTCTTACAAGCTGTCGGTCTGGCGGAAGCGGGTCTTCATCTTAAGAAAAACAAACTCAAAGATTCTCCGGCCTATGAAGACCGCGAGATCATTTATGTTTCAACTGGTGACGGCACAACTTCTCAAGGTGAATTCTGGGAAGGGCTCACTACGGCTTGCGTGAACAAGCTGCCAGTCTTGTTCATGGTAGAAGACAACGGTTATGCCATTTCAGTTCCTGTTCGCGTGCAGACACCGGGTGCCTCGATCTCGGTAGCTTTGGCGAATTTCCCTGGACTTAAAATTTTCAATTGTGACGGTAACTGTCCTATCGACTCTTACAACACCATGGTCGAAGCAGAGAAATACTTACGTGCAGGTAACGGTCCTGCACTGGTGCATGCGACAGTCACACGTCCTTATTCACACTCTCTTTCTGATGATCACGGCTACTACCGCACCAAAGAAGATCTTGCGGATGAAGCTTATCGTGATGTGTTTAATGCTTACCCACGCTTCTTAACTGATACAGGTTTGATGACTCAAGCTGAAGTCACAGAAGTGTTGGATGAAGCGAATAAAGAAGTTCGTGAAGCCATGACTCAAGCACTGGCGACTGCCTGGCCTGATAAATCAACTTATATGGATCACTTGTATTCGCACGAAGTTGATCCCACGAGCTCGGAGTTTGAAACCAAAGCTCAGATGACTGGCAAAGAAGATATTCCTCTTGCGACCGCGATCAACATGACTCTTAAGAGTGAGATTAAGAAAAATCCTCTTATGATGGTTTTCGGTGAAGACGTGGCTGACTTCACTGAAGTTGAGAAATACGACAATCCGGATCTTAAAGGAAAGGGCGGCGTATTTAAGGTGACTCACGGTGTTCAGAAAGCAGGCAAGCCTGGCCAAGTCTTCAACTCACCACTCGCTGAAGCCAACATTATTGGCCGTGCGATTGGTATGGCGATGCGTGGACTTAAGCCCGTCGTAGAGATTCAATTCTTCGATTATATCTGGACTGCTTATATGCAGCTCAAAAACGAGATGTCGACGACACGCTATCGCTCTGGTGGTGACTTCAAGTGTCCGATGGTTGTGCGTGTTCCAATTGGTGGTTATTTGCGTGGTGGTGCTATGTACCACTCACAATCAGGTGAATCCCTCTTCAGTCACGTTCCAGGTATTCGCGTCGTATTCCCTTCTAATGCTCAAGATGCGATTGGTCTTCTTCGCACAGCTATTCGCTGTGATGACCCAGTCATGTTCTTGGAGCACAAGCATTTGTACTATCAAGGCTACAACCGCTCAGCTGATCCAGGCGAAGAGTATATGATTCCGTTTGGTAAAGCCCGTGTCGCCCGCGAAGGCAAACACGCTACAGTCGTTTGCTGGGGAGCTTTGGTCCAGAAATCTATCGAAGCTGCTAAAGAGTTAGCTCAGGAAGGTTTCGAGATTGAAGTGATCGATGCACGCACAATTGCACCGTTTGATATGGAGACGGTCAAAAAATCATTGGCGAAAACAAACAGATTGTTGGTTGCTCATGAAGAACATAAAACTTCGGGCTACGCCGGTGAGATTTGTGCTCGCGTGAATGAAGAGTGTTTTGAGTTACTAGATGCGCCGGTTCTGCGTGTGGCTTCGCAAGATGTGCACGTCGCTTACTGTCCTGACTTGGAAGAGGTTATCCTCCCCCAAGTCTCAGACGTCACGAATGCGCTTCGTAAGTTGGTTAAATACTAGTTTTTTTGAAATAGACCAAGGCCGATGGCTGCAATAACTTTGTCAGCCGTTGTGCCTTGGTCGAACTTTCCTTCGATCTCAGCTAGCACTTCTTTATCGTTAATTACTTCCAATACCAGTTCCTTTAAAGCCGCTTGGCGAATGTCGCCAAAGTCTTTTACAAGTCCGGCCCGTAAGTCTTGATCGTAGGCATACAAATCATCACGCAACTGCTCAACACCACCGACACCACGGTTCTGGATGCCATTAAATAGGCGAGCCGAGAGATCGCCGACGGCACGAGTAGAGTCACGAGTCATGATAAATGGTGATAGCGACAACTCCATAGAGATGTACCAGCCATCAACTTGAGCGAAAACATTGCTGGCAATGAAAAGCGACAACAAAAGATATTTCATAAGTGCTCCTTAATAAAAAGCTTAAGAGTAATAATGGTCGATAGTTTCAAAATGAGTGAACCTTCAGGATAGAAGTTATGAATGCGTTTCAACTCTTCTTCATCACGTGAGATTTCTTCAAAGAGCTCACGAATTCCTGGTTGGCGAATGTCTTGGATGTCACCAACAAGACCTAAACGCATGTCTTTATCAAAGACGAGAAGCTCATCTTTAATTTGTTCTTGGCCTGCAACTCCGCGAGCCTCTAAGGTTGCTCTGGTTGTGAGAAAGGGGCCCAAGAGTGTTTGGACTCCAGCCGATGTCACCACAATGCCAGTTTCGGCCAGTCGAGTGACAAGTGCGAAAGGTGACATGAGATAAGCTGAGATACGATTCTGTGCAAAGACAGTGGATGTCACTAAAAGTAGTGAGCATACAACTAATATCTTTTTCATAGGGCCTCCTGACTATACCAAATAGGTCGTGCAAGTTCGATTGTGATAATATCTGAAATTTCTTTTAGGTTTTTAATGTCGTCTGCTTCTTGTCTCAAAAGAGGATGTTGCAACAATACATCCAGCGCACTCTTGGATTGATTCATTCCTACTTGGCGTTTAGCTAAGTATTCTGCAAATTGTTGTTCGAAGCTTTCACTCGACGGAACACCATAGCTGTCACGAACAATTTCCCAAGGTCTCAGTGAGAGTGACATGAAAGATTGAATTTCAGACTCAACTAACTTTTTAAGTTCAGCATTGTTCTCAATCTTCTTCATTATATTTTTTAGAAGATTAAGATTGTAGTTCAAGTTCGCATAACGCTCGAGATACTGCAGACTCATAAGTGCAGCCCGAGAATCAAGCATACTTAGATCTTCCCAGAGGAAATTCTGGTAAACCGTTAATCTTTCTTTTGGATTTGTTTCTAGGAATTTTTTAAGGCTCTTTTTATTTGTCAGCCCATACTGATTGAGCGCCATCACAGCTTCTTCTAAAAGAGGTCGATGCGATGGGAAATAGAGTCCCTTGGTTTGAAGTTCATCCTTACGATTATTAATTTCTTCAAAGCCACTGAGGCGAGAGAGACCCCTAAATAGTTGAAGAGGAGTAAAGTCTCCGATTTCATCAAATAACTTTTCATCAACAGCAGTCAGGTGACGAAGTGATTCTGTGCCACAGTTGTTGCTAAGAAAGAGGTACTTAGCTTGGTAACCCCAAAAACGCTCAAGTGTCACCTTCATGAAAAACTCGATCTGCTCACGCTCAAGCGGAAGAGGGATACTCCATAGCTCACGTAATTCTTGTTTCGTGTATTCCTGAAGAATTTCATGAAAGCGATAGATGAACATGAGAGAAGGGTATTTCCCTCTTAAACCATCCCAATGACTGATTTCTGGATTCTCTACTGATGCGCGGTAACTCAAGACCAAATGATGAGAAACGTCCTGCATACATTCAGGGCCTGGAGTTTGACGATGAGGGGCACAGACGACAAGTCTGAGCATGGCATGGCCCCAGCGACTCATGAGTGAGGTGCCCTTGCCTGCAAAGAGATAATGAACTTGATAGATACGTGCTGGATTAATATCAAAGACTCGTGTGTAGTGATCTTCTGGGTAAGCCGATTGTGTGAGGAGTTTCCAGTTTAAGTCACATTCATTGTTGAATGGTCGAAAGCCCAAGGCTTTCTCCAGCAGGGCCTGAGTCGCTGGTCGCTTGCAAGCAAAGGTGGAGTCGAGAAGAAACCATTCAAGATTGACGGCAAAAGATTCTCTGAGGTTTTTATGTTCATAGGCATCTGGACTACTTGGAGCGGCACGATTTTCACTGTATTTAAAGGCTGAAGCGCCACCCATCAAGGCTGCGTACTGACCTTCTGTGCTGAAATCGTTTTCCCTGTCCCAGACATGGCCTAGCTCATGCCATAAACTTGCGGTAAGAAATTGGCGAAATGATCCATGCTTACAAGGAAAGATACCTTGTTGCGAATACACTAAGCGGATGAATTCCTCATTGATCTGAATCGTTGATTTGCCAAACCAGTGCTTCACGCGTGCATATGTTTTGCTCACACTATCGTCGCATAGGTTTTCGTTCAGAAGACCCTTTCGACTAAATGATGTGACTTCGATGACTGTCTTGCGTTCTGGATGAGTGAGAACTTGGCCCCCAAGGCCTTCGAGCATCATGAGATCCATCTCAAGCATGAGGGCGACATCAGGTGAGACGCGCATAACGGGACGTTCGCCCGCCAAAGCGGCACTCATAAGCCCCATGAGTATGATGACAAACCTCAACATCGCATTCCCTTTTGAGGGGAATTCTAGGTCGATAAAGGATTGTGCGGGGAATATCGGGTAAAACTTACTTTAAATCACGAAGGAAGGAGTGGCTAACATACTGAAAATAAAGCCCGGATCAGCTGACCCGGGCAAACTATTTTAGAGGCTAAAACCTTTAAGCAGCTTCTTACCCTTGTCTTTAAGTGAGCCGGCTCCGCCGCCTTTCTGGAGCTTAGCGATCTCGGACTTAATCTTGTCTTCGTTATTCTTGTAAAACTTATCAATGTTTTTAATCTGAGAAAGCAGATCTCCATTGGTGTTCAACTGTGACATGAGTTGTTGCTGTGGAAGTTTAATTTTCTCATCCACCATCGCTTTAAGCTTTCCTTCAGCTTCTTGGATTTTTTTGCCAACTTGCTCTTTCATTCCATTAGCAAGCTCATCACCTAGATTAGAGTTGATCTTCATATCTAGGTTCTTCCATGTTCCACCAACTGATCCGTTGATAAAAACAACTGGAATTCCGTCGACGATGCCAGTGAGAAGTTCTTGTGCCAGTTTTGATTTAGCTTCTACTAGCCACTGAGGTTTAGTGATCGTTCCGATCCATTTCATTTCCACTTGGTCTTCTTGTAGTTGGGCCGTGATGACAGTTGAGCCACTTGCCTTAGTGAGACCAAATTTTAATTTATCACTTTTAGAAAAATCACGCGGTGGAATAGCGAATTCATTGACTCGCATATCAAGCATTTGGCGAGCCGTTTCGCGAGTGAAGTCAGCTGTCAAAGTAGCTTTAACCCCAAAAACTTGTGAACCAGGGAAGTCGCCTTGCAAATTAAGCACGGTGGGCTTCTTGACCCATTTAGGACTTGTTGTGACGTTAGTGAGTTCACCTGTAACATTGCCAGAGTAACTATCGGCCGTGCCTTTTGAACTGATGGCAGCTTTTTTGAGCCAAAAGAGGGGATAACTTTTTGTGATTGGAAATTCATAAGACTTTCCAACTGAGCGTGGTGGTGGAAGAACCTCTTCACGTTCTTTCTTCTCGGGTAAATATTGTTTGGCGAGTGCTTGATACTTGCGCGCTTGAGAAATGTAGCCGCCAAGTTCTTTCGAGAAGAGTGCCATCGCCATGTCTTTCACATCGAGTTGTGGAATTTGAAAGCGATTCTTAAGTGAGGCAATGTCATTTTTAACGAGTGCTTCAACTTCTTTTGGATAGGCAGCCACCGCGCGAATTTCTGTTTCAAGTTTTTTGCCAGCTTTTTGAGCTTCCTTCGCCTGTTTTTGAATGTCTTTCAGTTTATCAGTAACTTCTTTAATGCCTTGGACTTGCTTAAGGACATTCTTCTCGCCTTTAAGCGTTTGAATCTCACTTTCTAGTTCTTTAATCTTTGATGTATCAGTCAAACGCTTGATGTCTTTGTCCCAAGTCTCTTGTTTGGTTTTGACGTCCTCAATCATTTCTTTGACTCGTTTTTCTGAGGCAAGTTCTTCGCGGATTTTCTCTAATTGATCTTTTGGGTCAGCGCCTTCTAAAAGGGAAATGAGATCACCTAGCATGTTTTGGGCGTATTCTTGTTTAACCTGGGAGATAACTTCTTTCTGCATTTGATCAAGCTTAGATGGCTTCGCAGGCTCTGGAGGTAAGACGAATCCAGCTTTTTTGCGAGGCGAGTAAACTTGAACTTGGTTGATACTCGCTTCATCTACTACAAATTTCATGCGAAGAAGTGCGTCCCACATATAACCAAAGTGAACATTATCCAAAGAGAGAATATTGCGAGTGGGCTGCTCTTTGTCCGTGACTTCTAGGCCATCGAGATCAAATGTTCCGCGCAAAAAACTAGTACGGACAGCAGCGACGTTTACTTCAGCGCCATTAGCTTGTGTCGCGACATACTCAATACCTTGTTTAAGATGTTGGTCAAAAAACCAAGCGAAATAGGCATAGGCTGCGACGTAAATAACAGCGACTGGTATAATCGCCTCAAAACGAATCGGGCCTTTTTTCTTCGGAGCTTTTGTTACTTTATCATTCATAGCGAGTCCTTAGTTTCCGAAGAAGGTGTCGTACTTGTAATACCACTGGTAGAGCGCTGTTTTTGTCCAGAGCTTAAAGAGTTTGGTATCACGGAATTTTTCGACGACTGATTTGCGGTATTTAATGATGGCCCATTTTGAACCTGCTAAGACAAATGGAACCAAACAAAAGGCTAATATTCCTGCACCCATCACGATTGAGTTGTTAAAGCGTGTGAAGGGAATAATCGGCATGTTGTAAAGTTCTGTGTAGAAGCCTTGCAAAGCAGGTAACTCGAGTGCCCACTGACCAACAAGATCAAAAGCTGGATCGAGTAAGAAGGCGATGAATTTAAAAAAGAATGCTGAGAGTAGTGCTGCGCCGATTTGAATGCGAAAAAAGAAAAGGCACAAGAACACGAGCAAACTTTGTAACGAAAGTGCTGGCGTCATTCCTAACACGAAACCTAAGGCCACACCCCAAGCAAGTTGGTTGTTACCAGTTTCAGAGTGGAGAAGTTTAAAAAATCCGAAGAGCTGTTTTAATAGTAATGTCATGGGGAACCCTTTTGGTGAATCCCAGACATTTTAGCGACTCTTGCGAGCGCCTCACAAGCTCATTGATTGATGCGTAGTTTCAGTTATAGAAGTTTTCTGGCTGCAGCGTCACGCAGCGTTCCCAAGTCTCATAGAGTCTTTTATTAAAGGCCCTCGCGACTTGAATCTTTTTAAGATCCTCTTTAGAAGGACATGGCGGAGTAATTTGAGCATTGGTGGTTTCTTCGCGCTTGGCAGGCAAGGGGAGATCTTTCCATCCCATTAGCTTATCGATCCGATCAATCACAGCGTTACGCGCCTCATTGAGTTCTTGGCACTTTTTCGTACGAGCAGGATTTTGTGGAGATCCTGATGGTGGAGAGCAACGAATCATCGAATAGTCGAAGGTGTAGGCTACTTTCTTAAGTTCATCACCTAATTTTCTCTGTAGCTTATCTAGTTCATTCGCTTCAGCGAGAACTTTATTTTTATTGGCCTCATAAGCGTCATTAATGCACTTAATTCGAATTTCTTTGGCATCTGTGAGCAGGCTTGCCAGAAAACCAGGCTTGGCGCCACACATAGAAACATCCACTGGGCCGTAGCCGGATAAAAAGAATGTTGCGACCAAAAATATGAGGTGCTTTCTCATTCAAAGATTTTAAACCATTTAAAATAGATTGAATAAAGGAGGACAAACTTGCCCGACTATTTCTGGATCTGCGCCTTCATAAGGCGCTCGAGCTCAAATATAGAGTCTGTTTTAAACCAATCATTGCCTGCTCCACGGCCTACGGCCTGGAGTAAATTAGTCTGGATTTTACCATCTTTCATAATCGCAGGGTCAACGTGGACTCGTACAACTTCACCCGTGACGAGCGAGCCCGATCCGGGAGTTGTACCATAGCAGAGAATATCACGCAGGCGACATTCGAAGTGTACTGGGGATTCGGCCATACGTGGAGCTTTCACCAAATCACTTTTAAGAGTGTGGAGGCCGGCGAATTTGAATTCATCTTCGCCATAAGGAAGTTCTGTCGAAGCCAGATTTACTTTCTCATAATTTTTTAACGTACAGAAATTCACCACGAATTCTTTTTCGCGTTCAATATTTATCAAGCTGTCTTTGCGTGAGCCATCTTGAGATCGAACCATGGGGCTAAAAGCAATGATCATAGGTTTGGCAGATACAGCGGTAAAAAATGAAAAAGGAGCAAGATTATTGGAGCCATCTACATTTGTAGTGCTGATAACAGCAATAGGTCTTGGAATAATACTACCAATTAAAAACTTGTAGTTATCTGCGAAGGCGCCATCAGTATTGAAACTTTGATAAGTCATGGCGCTAGCATAACACTTTTTTTACCCAGTTCTCCAAGTCTTTCGATGATGCATCGGGCTTCATGGCACGAGTCGCCAAATCAAAGGCCATAGAATCATGAGTGGCAAGCCACTGGAGCGCAAGCTTAGGTCCTTGGTACCACTGATCTCTCAACATAAAATAGTCGGGCAGCAGTGAGTTTAGGAGCCAGGTGCGACGATAAAGTGCTTCGGCATCATCACGCTTAATACGCTCTAAAGTTTTTTGATACCACACATGGATTTGGTTTCTTTTGTCCTCAGTTAATTTATCCGGGTTGGCGATTCGCTCTTGAATACGAAGCATCAAGTCTGTGCCAAATTGGTTTTTCTGAATAAGGATTTTTCCATCAACGAGTTTGAGAAATTCGTCTACATTTTCTAGGTCATCTTCTGGATGAATCCAAGCATCAATAAATTGATCACCCACTTTTCGAGCGAGGCAAAGTGCAGGAGTGCCTGGCTCACGAATACCCACGATATCCCAATCGCTTTCTGGAGTGTAATCTCCGCGGGCCCTTGAGCCGTAAAAAATAATAGTATGACATCCGTAGCTTTGTAGCTCGTTTTGTATTTCTTGAATCATGGGGAGATTTTAAGATGGAGAGCAGGTATTTGTCCTGCTCTCCAGTGTGGATACTAGCGAATAACGGTGATGCGCTCGTCTTTATCTTCTTCTTTGTCCTTGCCGCCTGGGCAAGCCATGGCACTCATCGCCATCATTAAAGCTGCAGTCAGAACTAAATATTTCATAATTTCCTCCTTGTCGGTCAAAAACCTTATCGACAATTATACCTCAAAACTCATCTCAAAAAGTGCCTTGAATGAGATTTGTCTAATTGCCAAGTTCTCGATATCTGACGTTTAAAACGCCAGTGAGAACTTTCCAGTCACTCGACCTACTCCAGCTGCACGTGAGGCCTCAAGACCAAAACGCATTAGTAGTAATTGGGCATTAACACCAATGGCACCAAACATTCCTGAAGAAGAAACGTCTTCTTTTTGCCCGTTTGAGAACGCAAAGATCGTTCCATTACCACCAGATGTATCAACTTCAACATCTGAGCTTGAAGAAAATGTTCCAACTTTTGCATAAGGAGTGAAAACAAGAATTGTTTTACTCACACCTACCCACAAGCTGTGACTTTTAGTTTCGAAGCTTACGTTGGCATCGACATCATTATTAGAAGTCGAAGCGTTATTTATTACTTGATCAAAACTTAATTCAGAGTTTGCGTAATTAAATCCAATCGCCACATCCAATGGCCAACTAAAGAATCCACCCGCATTCCATCCAGCTGCAAAAGTCTTGTTTTGAATTTCAAGATCAGCCACATCAAAACTAGGGATAAATGATAATTCAGCAAATAGCTCAAAAGGAAAATGGGCACGGGCCATTAAGCCAGCGTGCGGGATACTTTTAAAATCACTGCCGTCTTCTCCTGCATCTTCTACGAGATCTTTAAGTTTTGGTGTACCGGCAACTCCACCGATTAGACCTACTTCGATACCCCATAGACCAGTTGTCTCTGGAGCAGCAACAGCGGTATGTGAAAAGTTAACTGAGATTTCGTTAGCCACTTTCTCTAAATCATCTTTTGAAAGATCATCAAGAGTCGGCCCAGCGGCCCATGCTGTCAGAGTTGAAAACGCGAGTAGTAAAGTCAAGAATTTCACAGAAGCTCCTTTGGATTTTACCTAGCTTGCAGCCTAATCTGATAAACATCAACAGGGTAAATAAGTAGGTTTTTTTCTTTGTACTGATTACCGATGAGGAACATACATCATGGAAAATGAATTAAAACAGCGCCTGAGAGAGGAAGTACTGATTCGCAGTTTTCCATCTTCTGTGGCCTACATTTTATTTAGTCTATATTTGGCATTTAGTAGCATGGGTGAGGGGCCATATATGGCCCATGTGAAATTTTTAAGTGTGATCGTCATTTTATTAGGGGCTATACGCGGTTGGATAAATTTTGAATATCAAAAAACTAAACTTGTGTCCGAAGTACGTTGGACGCTAATACTTTTTACCATTCACGGATCGGCTATATTTTTTAGCGGAATGTTTAGTCTTATCGCTTGGATGAATAGCTTTGATGGGTCAAAGTTTTTTATTTCTGTGCTTATTATTTCAGGATTTGCCACAGCGACACCTATCACATTAGGAGCCGTCCCTAAGATACAACGTTGGTACTTGGCTTTTCTCATCACTCCGATATGTGGCGCAACGATTCTCTTTTGGTATAAAGAATTAGGCACCGTTCTTTACTATTTTATACCTTATGTAATTCTGGCCCTGTATGCGACTTTGCAAGGTCGTGTTTACCATAAACATATGGTTCAGAAGTATACTGATGATAAAAAATTAGCTGAAACAAATAGAAATCTTCTTGAGCAAACAGCAATGATGCAACACTCGAGCCGGCTTTCTTCATTGGGAGAAATGGCGAGTGGCCTTTCACATGAAATTAATAATCCACTGACTATTATGTTGGGGCATGTAGATATTTTGCTTCAAGTTCCCAAGAGCAAAGAAGAGCAGCAAGATGTTCTTGTTAAAATTAGACAATCTGGTCAAAGAATAGCAAAAATCATTCGCGCTCTTCGGACATTTTCTCGTCAAAGTGACCAAGACCCCAAAAGGATGGTTCCCATTCAGCAAATCATTGATTCAACTTTGGAGTTTTGTGAACAAAGATTTGCAGTTGAGGGCGTTTCAATTGAGATAGATGTATCAAATGATTTGGAAGTTTATTGTCGTGAGATTCATATTTCACAAGTTTTAGTTAACTTATTAAATAACGCTTTTGATGAATCTCTCAGAATCAATGCCTCTGTTATTCGAGTGAAGTGCTTTAAAGATGATAAGTCGATCAATATTCAAGTATCTAATAAGGGCGTTCTTAACAAAGAAGCCGAAGAGAAAATTTTTCAACCGTTCTTTACGACAAAAGAAGTGGGAAAAGGGACAGGGTTAGGTCTAAATATTTCGCGTCGAATCGCCATTGAGCATGGTGGAAATCTAAAATTTGAAAGCACGGAGGGAGAAGTAAAATTCACTCTTTCTATCCCTGTGCCTTCGCTCATCAATGAAGAAGCGTAAATTGATCTATTACTACGAGTTCGTTTGAACTTTTGTCATGGCCATTTACTTGCAGAGTGTAATCTGTTGCCATTTCACCAATGAGGATATCAGTGAGCAAGTTGAATTAGAGATGAAAGTGAAGCATGGTATGGCAACTCAGGTGGAGACCTCAAAAGGTACCTTTGCTGGCCAGCTCAAACTGAAGTTTTTTGATTACGATGAAACACGAGAACATTCCGAAGGTGTTGAAGGATTTAATCCTCACCAACAGCAATACCGACAATTCAAGCATCTTGAAAATAAAGAACATTAGTATCTATATTCGTAAAAAATCACATTTTTTCTAAAAAGTGCCAGGTTCGCGAAGGGAAAAATTAACCGTGGGCTGAGTAAAAATTTCCTCGACAAGCGATCTTCATTCTTTAAAATTCGAGATTTGTAATTATATGACTTGGTACGCAGCTTGCTCTGTTGTGGTATAATATCTCCAATTGAGGAGGTAGTTCCATGGGGGCTATCGTGTTTGATAATAAAATCTTTGATGAGTGGTTGGATAAAAAGGCGCAAGATATTTTGTCCAAAGTAGATCGAGAGAGAATCACAACTCAAGAAATGATCATATTGGTACTAAAAGCACAGACCAATCATTTTCATCATATGGATTTAGAGAATCGTGATGAATTTAGAGGTATTAATCGACAATTTACTGAGATCAAAGAGCAATTTAGGGAAGTAGATCTGAAATTTAAAGAGGTCGACAAAAGGTTTAATGAAATAGATCAGCGGTTCAACGAAGTAGATCAGAGGTTCAATGAAGTAGATTTGCGGTTCAATGAAGTAGATCAGAAATTTAAGGAAGTAGATCGCAGATTTGATCGTTTAGAAGATAAGTTTGATAAAAGATTTGATAAGCTCTACCAATTTCTGATGTGGCAGGGCGGAGCGCTCTTGGCACTATTCTCAGGCATTTATTTAAAGTTGTTTTTTGTCTGAGAGAGCGGAGGGGCGATTATTTTTCGCCCCTATTTTTTCATCCACGACTTCCAATACTCTTTATTTTCTAAACGAGTAAAGGCATCTGTCATCTGCAATGGATTGCGCGTATCAATCATCACCGCATATTCATCCGTAAATTCTTTCTTGGCCCCGCGCTCGAAAGCTTTAGGATGAGGGCCGTGATGGACACCTTGTGGGTGGAAGGTTAGAGCACCCGCATCGATATTATCGCGACTGAAGAAATCTCCTGCGTGATAAAACAAGACTTCATCGTAATCAATATTGGCGTGGAAGAAAGGTACTTTCAAAACACCTTCTGATTCATGCTCAAGAGGCCTTGCTACGAACGAGCATATGACAAAGTTTTTGCACACCATCGTCGTATGGCCTGACGGTGGGATGTGATATTTGTGTGAATTGATAGGACAGTAGTCATAGATGGAGAGCTTCCAGGGATAAAGTGAGCCTTTCCAACCTGAGGCGTCGAGTGGATTAAAGGGATAAGTTACGCGCGTGATTTTTCCCAAACGTTTTACTTCAACCGTATATTCCTTAAGATTTTGTTCGCTGCCATGTGCTGCTTCAGGAGTAGTGATTGCTGTTTGGTCATAGAGCGCATTAGGCCCCAAGATTCCACGGGTAGGTTGTTCAAACTCACTAGCACTTTCGATCTTGAGAAACTTAGCAGGTGCTGTAAGATACATTTTGTAAGTCGTACCACGTGGAATGACAACGTAGTCACCTTTCTTAAAAGGGAGATGACCGTAGATCGTTTCAAACTTTCCTTCTCCATCGTGCACAAAGAGCATTTCATCAAAATCGGCATTGCGGAAAAAATTATCAAAGGACTTGTCCCAAGTTCCGAGGCTTACTTCGACATCGTGATTAAAAAGAATTTTATTGAAGGAGTTTTTTAAGGCCTTATCATCAAAAACTGGCGGAAGGTTACGTGGTAGAAGGTCTCCATCAATCTTCGTCCAGCCTGTTGGCATATGAGTGTGGTAAAGGTGAGAGACGCGACCGAAAAAACCTTTGCGGCCATGCTCTTCTTCATAATGCCCTTCTGGGATTTTTACGTGAGCTTGTTTGGTGAATGTTCCTGAGGCCTTAAAGTTTTCCATCGCTCAATCCTTAAATCTTAGTAGGTGTGCCTACGATATTCTTCAGCTTCCCAATTTTCTCAATTTCTAACTCAACAACATCCCCTGGCTGAATCCATTTATCTAATTCAAGCCCACAACCTGTTCCGACTGTGCCAGAGCCTAAAAAGTCAGTGGCGCGAATCCATTCATCACGGGTGAGATGCTCAATCATTTCACCCCAGCTCCATTTCGCATCTCCTGATCTGCCGCGTGACCACTCCACTCCATTCACTGAAGCGGTCATCAAAAGATCTGGATCCTTCATGCCAAATTCATCAGCAGTCACAATGACTGGACCAATCACTGAACACCAATCTTTGCCTTTAGCTGGACCCAAGCGTACTTGCATTTCTTTGCGCTGAATATCACGTGCGGAAACATCGTTTAAAATCGTGAAACCGAAGATGTGCTTATAAGCATCTTTCGCTTTAATGTTTTTTCCATCGCGACCTATGACAACACCCAACTCAAGCTCATAGTCGATTTGCTGAGAGAAGGAAGGCCAAGGAATAGTAGCTTCATGGCCGATAAATCCAGTGGTGGCACCTTTGTAATAAACCGGCATCTCAAACCACGGCGCCGGAATTTCCTCTTGGCGTTTAGCAAAACCCGTTTTGACATGCTTTTCATGGACAAAGAAATCTCGATAGAGACCGATTTCATCCAGGGGAGCATCCATGCCCACATTTTTAGTATCTTTAAGATCAAAAGCAATATCTGCACCCGTAAGAGTTTTAAGATCTCCACTTTGGGCTAGTTTAAAATAGAGACCAACCGCCGTTTGTAATTCTTTGATCGGCTCATCTGAGTGCTTTAAAAATTGCGCCAGAGAGGTTGAGATCTTATGCTCAGCACGTGAGGCGGCATTGTAGTAGCCTTCTTTCTCGTAAATTGTTTGGAGCACAAAGTTTGGATCAACAATCAGTGATTCATTGGCGAGAATTCCCAGACGTTTAACGATTCCAACTGAAGACTGACGAGTGTAGGTACAAATTTTCATTTGTGGGCCCTTCCATATTTTTTAGTATATTCGGGTAAGACGGCTTCCATCGCTTCAAAGAAGTGATTCATTTCATCACGCGTCCCTAAGCTTACGCGTACATGATCAGGCATTAAGTTGGCGCGCAACGGGCGAATGATGACGCCCTTGTCGAGGAGAGCATTGTAGAGGGCCAGGCTGGCTTCTTCACTGCCAGTTTTAAAACTAATGAAGTTACATACCGAAGGAATCGGTTTGAAATCATGACGAGTGAGAAATTCCCAGGTGTCGTTAAATCTTTCTTTGTTGTTGTGAAGAGTGCGATCGAGATGAGGACGATCAAGCAAAGCACCGTAGGCACCTTTCTGGGCAACTAGGCTTGGCTCAAAGGGAAGTTTCACTTTATGAAGTGCACCAATCAGCTTGTCATGGCCAAAACCATAACCGACGCGCACACCAGAAATTCCATAGGCCTTAGAGAAAGTCCTAAGCGTCACTACGTTGTCGTAGCGATAATCCATTGAGTCGGGATAATCCGGCCACTCTTTAGCGAATTCAAAATAAGCTTCATCTAAGATCACGATAGTGTGAGGAGAGACGTGCTTCATCAGTGAGTCGAACTCAGCCTTAGTGATATAGGTTCCTGTTGGATTATCAGGATTGGCGATATAAACCACTTTAGTGTCAGGTGTGATTTTTTTTGCCATCGCTTCAATGTCATACTTGTAATCAGAGCGGCGAGGCACTTGAATGAGATTGGCGCCGACAGATTTAGCGAGAATCAAAAAACCGATAAAAGTATTTGAAGCTGTCACAACCTCATCACCTTCTTGCAAGAAAGCACGGCAGATATAACCCATGATGCCTTCTGAGCCATTACCAAGAACAATATTCTCCGGCTTCAAGCGATAGAGATCACACAGCGATTTTTTAAGTTGATAGGCGGACATGTCAGGATAGCGGTGGGTGTCCCAAAGAACATTGGTCATTTCACGAATCGCCATCGGTGAAGGGCCAAGCGGATTTTCATTGCTAGCAATTTTGGAGATGCGCGTAAGGCCCTTCTCACGAGCTAACTCATCGATAGGTTTGCCGGCCTGGTAGACTTCCAGGCGCTCAATATAGTCGGGAACGAGCTTTTTCTGCATGGTGTCCTCGCGTACTGTCTTTGCTCTTTTGTGAAGGAAAAACTACCATACCGGTGCCAACCGAACAAATGAGGAACATCATGGGATTACTAACTGGTAAGAAAGCTCTAATTTTAGGCGTCGCTAATGACCGCTCGATCGCCTGGGGCATCGCGAAAGCACTTAAGGCGCAAGGCGCATCACTGGCACTCACATACATGAACGACGCTATTCATAAGCGTGTAGAACCTTTGGCACAAGAAATCGGTGCAGACTTCATCGCTCTGATGGATGTCTCGAACGATGATCACTATCCTGCACTTAAAAAAGTCGTCGAAGAGAAGTGGGGCAAGTTCGATATCTTGATTCACTCACTCGCTTTTGCTGATAAAGACGATCTCTCAAAACCATTTTTGCAAACTTCACGCAAAGGTTTCTTAATGGCCTGTGATATTTCCGCGTACTCTCTCGTGGGTCTGTGTCAAACACTTGAGCCGATCATGAATGATGGAGGATCAGTGGTTGCGATGACCTATTACGGCTCACAAAAAGTCGTGAAAAACTACAATGTCATGGGTGTCGCGAAAGCCGCTCTCGAAGCTTCGACTCGTTATCTCGCTTATGACTTGGGCCCTCGCAAAATTAAAGTGAATTGCATCTCTGCTGGTCCAATCAAGACTTTGGCAGCTTCTGGAATCTCGGGCTTCCGTTCACTCTTGTCACAAGTTGAAGAGATCGCTCCGATGAAAGAAGGCGTCTCGCAAGACGACGTAGCAGGGACGGCAGTCTATCTCACGACCGAACTTTCGGGTGGTGTGACTGGTCAGATTCTTTATGTCGATGCAGGTCTCTCAATTCTTGGCGGTTTCTGATGGCCTTTGATGCCGAACATCTGGAGAAGATGAAATCGGGCATCAAGTGCTTCAATGATCAGCATTATTGGGAGTGTCATGAAGAGCTCGAGCATGTGTGGCTGGAGGATCGCCAGGATCCTCACCGCTATGTTTATTGGGCCGTCATTCAGGTAGCTGCTTCAATGGTGCATTACCGCGAAGGAAAACTTGTCGGGGCAGCCGGTATGATGAATAAGGCCCGCGAGAAGTTTAGGAAGTGCCGCGAGCTACATATTCTCTCCCCACTTTTAGAAGAACAGCTACAATGGAGTGAGTTGGAGAATCTGGTGAACGCCATTCCAGAAAAGCCAACTGAGCTTGCTCCCTTTGAACCGATTTGGAATTTTAGATTTAAACGTTTTGAGGATTAAATGAAAGACATCGTGACTACAGTCCCTGAGGCTTTTAGAAACATTTTTAAAGACCCAGTCAATTTCATTCTATTTTTGATCCCAGGTGTTCTAGCTGTTGTGATTTATATCGTGGCAGGAACCTACGCGCTTGAAAACGGAATGGCCTTAACTAAGGTTGTCATCAATAAGTATGTTTTGAGTCAGAACGCCAACATGTTTATGTACTATTTCGTTAGTGGCTTGATGGCTTTTCTACTTTTTATCTTGGTGTCTTGGACGTTTGTTTTAATGATCGGCATTTTATCTGCACCATTTAACAGTGTGATTAGTGCGAGAATTGAAAACAAGATTCGCGGTCAGATGCCAACAGTAGATAAATCCCAGGGAATTAAAGATGTCGTCGCTGGATTTGGACGAACAATTTTTAATGAATTTAAAAAACTCACCGTGATCATTATCGCAACAGTTCTTGCAATGGGACTTAATTTCTTCCCGGTACTTTTTCCTGTAGCATTGCTACTGTTATGTCTTTTGATGTCAGCACAATTCTTAGACTACTCATGGTCTCGTCATGAATTAGGTCTTCGTGCCTGTATTAAAGATGTGATGAGTAATTTCATCGTGAATGTGTTTTCAGGAGCCATTTTTTTACTTCTTGTTTCTGTTCCAATTATCAATGTCATGGTGCCAGCGCTCGCCACTAGCTACTACACGGTTTTATGGACAAAACGCCAGCAACCAAAACTGATCGCGTAACCATCGCGATCAAAATGCCCGCACCACTGCAGGAAAGGATTTTATCCTTTCCTATGATCCATTTATTGCGGGAAGCTTACCCTGAAGCGGATCTTCATTTCATTTGTCCTGAACATAAAATTGAAATGCTCTTTGCCCTTCCGTTTGAGGGCTTTTGGCATCCATGGAAAGAAGACGAAGTGGAATCATTCCTAGATGCTCATCGCTTTGTTGCGAATCTCAATATGCCACCGGTAGATATTTATCTATGTCTCGGAGATACGTTAAAAGAATTGGCGGTAGGGACTTTTCTAGACGCAAAAAAACGCATCGGCTTTGCTGAAGGGTGGAAGCGCTGGTTTACAACTTTGGCAGTCAAACGCCCCATCGGTCATCATATTAGCGAAGATTTTTATTACTTATTCAAAGAATTCACTAACCGCCGTATTCCCGATCAAATGAAAGTAAAAGGAAAAGAGCTCCCACCTTTTTACAAAGAAGAGGATGGCCCCTATCTGGCGGTCGATCTATGGCCATTTGATCAGGTTAAGTTAGACGATTTTTGGTTTGAGTATTTTTCCATGCATGAAGGTAAGCGCTTCATTCTTTTTTCTTCTGAAGAAGAAGTTAAGGCCGGCCTTTTAGCTGAGAGATTGATCCAGCGTCTCCCTAAAACAAATAAGTATGAGTTGTTCTTGAGTTCTGATTGGATTGATCTTGGTAAGATGTTGGCCCACGCAAAAGGGTTAGTTGCGCGAGCAGGAGCGAGTATCTCTTACGCCACTTATCTTGGTACAGACACTCTCGCCATTTATGAAACTGGCGAACCACGTAAAGATGCGCCGATTCCATTCTATGCGAACTGGCGTTTGATGGATTTGCGTGATCCCACAATCGCGAATACCACTCAGGCCAAAACAGAAATTATTAAGCCTCGCGCCCAGGTTGATCCCGTGCAACTCTTCCAACAAACTTCAGAGATGTTTCATTTTTGATTTAACTTAAATTTAGCTCGTTTCTAAATTTTCTTATTCTCATCTGACGTTTTACATATGCCCCATTCAAATGGAGGCACTATGGCAAAACAACTCAATCTCAATATTTACAAAGGATCACGTGGCGGCAGAAGACCCGGAGCTGGTCGAAAGCGTATTCATTCCAAAGGTGTCGCTCATCGAGTGCGGGAAAAAGTTCAAATGAGACATGCCATGCATGTAAATTTCAAATACTGCACAACCATTCGCCACAAGAGGGGCCTTAGTCTTTTGAAAAGGGCGATTCTCAATGCCCGTAAGATGGGACTCAGAGTGATCCACTTCTCGCTGCAAAGTAATCACATCCATTTGATCCTTGAGGCTCAGGACAACGCCATCCTAACAAGAGGCATGCGCTCCTTGACAGTAACTATCGCTAAGGGACTAGGTAAGGGACGAGTGCAACTGGAGCGCTATCATTTGCATGTACTTCGTTCCATAAGAGAAACCCGAAATGCGGTTCATTACGTCTTATTTAACGAACAAAAGCATAGAGGATTGAAAAGGGCATATGTCGACGGATACTCATCGTTAGGGGTGGTTAAAGATTTAAGAATGTTGGCGCAAGAGAAGAAAATAACGGTGATTCTAAGAAAAATGAGCGAAATTAATTTTTTGGATTCACCAGCAGGATGGGTTCTGAAGAAAATTACTCGCGACGCTGACGTCTCATTTTATGAAAAATCAGATTGGCGTTCTTGGCGTTGTCTTGCGTGATAATAAAGTGTCCGAGACTCGATGGAGCAAAGCAAGTGTGCGAGTTTGGATCCGTTGGATCAAGGGTTGTGCAAATCGGGCGAACGGCAAATTCAATTTCGTTTTCGCGGCACAAGAGTTTAGTGAACACCAATGATTTAAGCGCTTGTTCAGCACCTTCAATCGTTAGTACATCGCCTGGCGCTGGAGTCCACTCACCAGAAGCGAGTTGATGTGAAGCAGAAGGTCTGGGGATTGGTAGCAACTTATCAACGCAACGAAGCTGCGCAAAAGCAGAGCTTGCCGATAGAAACATTGCGATGAGTAAGAAAACTCTCATGCTTCTAGGTTAATCGGGTCTTTTGAAAAAGACTAGGGGGCGCTTGGCCCCCCGTATCATTGAAATTGTCCGAGCATGTTTTGCAGCGACTGGAGCTTTTCTTGGAATTGACGCGCCTTTTCTTTAACGTCGGCCACGACATCCTCGGGTGCATTATCCACAAACGTGCTGTTAGAAAGTTTGGCCTCAACTCGCTGATAATCACCCTGGGTCTTCTCAATATCTTTTTGAACACGTTTTACCTGTTCAGCGATATCGACCAGGCCTTCAAGGGGTAACCAAATCTCAGTATGAGTGGTCGCCATAGAAACAGACTTTTTTGGTCGGTCAGATTTTTTGTCACGAATAGTTCCCGACTTTACCGCCGCCAAATCGCCTAAGAAGTGGCGAGAGTCGTACATGAATTTGGCGAACTTCTGGTCATCAGTGAACAAACGAATATCGACTTCATCTTTAGGTTTAATATTCATGCTCTGACGGATATTACGAATCCCTGTTACCACTTCGATGAAACGATTCATAAGGTCGGCAACACGATCATCACTTAAGTGAGCATCAAACTCTGTGTAAGACTCCGTCGCCAAGAGAGTCTTGCTTCCCAAATGAGACCATAGCTCTTCCGTGATGTAAGGCGTGATCGGATGCAAGAGCTTCATGATCTGACGGAAGCCATATTTTAAAATAGTGGCGCGCTGACGTTTCGCTGCTTCGTTCGTACCGTTAAGGATATTTTTTGAAAGCTCGATATACCATGAGCAGAATTTCTCATAAACGAATTGATAAATTGCTGAGCTGGCATCATCAAAACGATACTCTTCGATCGCTTCGTTCATACGCTTGGCAACAGTATTGAGTTCCGCCAAAATCCAGCGATCATGCAAATGCCATTGTTCCTTCGGTGGAAGCTTCTCGTCAGCAAGTTCAAGATGAGGCTGCATGAAACGGAAAGCGTTCCACAGCTTGTTCATAAAGTTGCGATAACCCTCGATGCGTTCAGGGTCGAGATTTAAATTTCTGTTGTATCCAGAGCCAGCAGCAAGAGTGAATCTCATGGCATCTGCGCCATACTGAGCGATCATATCGAGTGGATCAATGCCGTTGCCGAGCGACTTCGACATTTTGCGGCCCTGTTTATCACGAACAATCGCGTGAATATAAACATGTTCAAAGGGCGCCTTACCTGTCATCTCTTGGCACATCATCATCATGCGTGCCACCCAGAAGAAAATAATATCAAAGCCAGTGACCAATGTGGCCGTTGGGTAAAAGTCATTGAAGCGCTTCTCGGCCATCACTTTTTCATCAGGCCAGCCAAGTGTTGATAAAGGCCAGAGTCCAGAGCTAAACCAAGTATCAAGAACGTCCGCATCCTGCTTTAGGTTTGTGGCACGACACTGAGGACATTCATTGGGATCAGTTTCACTGGCCCATTGATGGCCACAGCCTAAACAGTTAAACACCGGGATCTGATGGCCCCACCACAACTGACGAGAAATACACCAATCTTTTGGATCGCGTAGCCAAGAGAAGTAGGTGTTCTCCCATCCTTTCGGATGGAAAGTCATTTTGCCTTTTTCTACTGCTGAGACTGCGTCTTCCGCCATCTTGCGAACATTTAAAAACCATTGTTTTGAAACAAGAGGTTCAATTACAGCATCACTGCGCTCTCCGTGACCGACTTGATGAACATGAGGCTTCTTCTCTTTTAAGAGTTCTAGCTCGTTGAGGATTGCTTCTACTTTTTCACGAGCGTCTTTGACCTTAAGTCCTTCAATCTCTGGAGCACCGTTATTAAAAGTGCCGTTAGTATTGAGGATATTAATAATGGGAAGACCGTGGCGTTTGCCAATTTCAAAGTCGTTGAAGTCATGACCTGGAGTTACTTTGAGACAACCAGTGCCTTTTTCCATATCAACATGTTCATCTCCGATAATCGGAACTTCACGATTACAAATCGGGATAATCGCCGTCTTGCCGATCAAATGCTTAAAGCGATCATCGTCTGGATGAACAGCGACTGCAGTATCTGCAAAGATTGTTTCCGGACGAGTGGTCGCAACTTCAAGAACAACGTCAGAATCCTTCACTTTATAAAGCAGATGATAGAAGAAGCCTTTCACTTCTTTGTGTTCCACTTCCGCATCAGAAATAGCTGACTGAAGTTTTGGATCCCAGTTAACGATATAGTCGGATTGATAAATCAATCCTTCGTTATACATATGGACAAAGAATTTACGGACAGCTTTGTTGGGTACTTCGTCCATGGTGAAAGTGGAGTAGTCCCAATCACATGAGACACCCATCTTCTTTTGCTGTTGAACAATCTCTGAGCCGTACTGTTCTTTCCATTCCCAAATTCTTTTTAAGAATTCTTCACGGCCAATCTCGTGCCGATTCTTTTTTTCTTCTTTTTGAATAAGTTTCTCTACGACTGACTGAGTGGCGATACCGGCATGGTCTGTTCCTGGAATCCACAAGGTTTCAAAACCCTTCATTCGCTTGAAGCGAATGAGAGCATCTTGTGTCGTCGCATCGAGAGCATGTCCCATATGCAACTTACCCGTCACGTTAGGTGGTGGCATAATCAAGCTAAATGTTTTGCCAGCTTTGCCTTTCTTGGGTTTAAAGCAGCCCTCTTTCTCCCACACGTTATACCACTTATCTTCGGCGGCTTTGGGGTCAAAGGTTTTATCAATAAGGTTTTCCATAACTATAGCTCCAAGAAACGTTGGATATCTTCCGGGCGATCCATCTTGATGCGCGCTTTTTCTTGATCTTTAAGGCGCTTGATTTCTACTTCACCGGTTTGAATTTCATTTGATCCAATCATAATGACAGCGCGATGACCGCGGCGATCAGTATGAGTGAAGATTTTTTTTGGTTTTGCATCACCTAAGTACAGCTCTGTTTTGACACCTTTCGCTCGCACAGCTCGTGCCAGTTCAAAGGCAGCATTTTCGGCGTCGGCATCAAGGTAGGCGATTAAAAGATCGATTTCTGGTTTCTCAAACTTAGGCAAGAATCCATGAGTTTGGAGGAAATCCGCCAAAGTTACATCGCCTAATCCAAAACCGACACCTGCGAGGGGTTCTTCGTTGAAAATCTGCAGGAGGTTCGCAAAAGCACCACCGCCACAGATGGCACGGCGATTATCCGGGCTCTTGTCAAAGATTTCAAAAACTACACCAGTGTAATAATCTAGCCCTCGAACAATCGTTGGGTCATAGACGATATACTTCGACAAACCGGCGGCCGGCAAACGCTCAGCAAATTTTAAAAATCCTTGAGCGGCGTCTTTGAGTCCGTGGCGTTCGAGGAAGCTTTGAAGACTCATGATTGAATCGAGTTTCAAGTATTCTTTAAAGTGCGCCTTCACTGATTCTTGTGTGATGATTTCACTCATCATTTTATCAAGCGCTTCGGCTGTGACTTTTTTAGACTTATCAATAACCTTATAGAGTTTGTGTGACTGATCATCTGTAAGCCGTAGAAGTTGTTTAAAGACTGCATCAACCACGCGACGATCATTTAAGAGCACTTCAAAGTGCTCGTGAGTGGCACCAAAACTTTTTAAGAGGCCTGTAGCGACTTGCAGGATTTCGATTTCACCCAAGCCTTCAGGAGCACCGAAAATATCGCAGTTGAATTGCCAGTGTTCTCTTAAGCGTCCCTTCTGTGGTTTTTCATAGCGCATGAGATTGGGGATCGAGAACCAACGCAAAGGTTTACTCTGCTCTTTATGAATTTGTGCCACCATTCGCGCAACAGTTGGAGTCATCTCTGGGCGAATAGCTACTTTGCGCTCTCCACGATCGATAAACGAATAAATTTGTTCATTGATAAGCTCTTCGCCGGATTTTGCTAGATAGAGCTCAACTTCTTCCACCATCGGTCCGTCATAATTTTCAAAACTATGTAGCTCTGCGATCTCACGCATTTTTTGAAACAAGAAATTTCTCTGCCGCATGTCTGGCGGGAAAAAATCACGCGTTCCTTTATAAGGGAGTTTTGAGAGTGCCATGGAGAACCTTTCGAGGGAGTTCGAGACCAGTCAGGATGATAACTCAGAGAGCGCAAACGCGCCAGAATTGACGCGCAAAGCCTATGATTACTTCAGCTCTTCTTCGACCTGAACGGCAGGAGTTTCTGCAGTGCCCGGCTCCTCAATTTTATCAATGGCCTCTGACAGTTCTTGAGCAGGCACAGCAGCAGAATCAACCTCAAGATTTTCCACACTCGAACTAGCTTCTGCTTTTTCTTCGGCTGCTTTCTCAGATATGCCCTTCATGGCCGGGTCTACTGTTGTAGCAGGAGGGGCCGGTTTGCCCTGATTCATTTGTGGCATTCCCTGCTCAGGAATATTGAAGGTATTTTGATTGCTATCCTGCACTGCTTTAGAGGAAAAACGTCGGAAGAGAGAGGAGCGCTCTTTGACTCGTTCGAGCGTTTTCCAAGAAAGTTCTTCAGTCAATTTATTGAAGTCCTTGGCCGACATAGTGTCGGCCTGCTCAAGCCATCCACGAGTATATTTAAGCACTCGTTGCATTTTTAGATAACGCTGACTCTTCTCTCCATTGAGCATACTTTTTTGCGCAGGAGGAAGATCTAAGAGGCCTTCTTTTTGAAATTCTTCCAGATCGGCCATGAGTGCTTCAAGTACCCATTGAGAGAAAGGGGTGTAGATCGCTTTGCTAGCGTTGATATTAGTCTTTATGCGTTCAAGTGTGTGGCTACCAACTTGAAACTGAGTTGGAGGATGTGGCCATTCAAGGAGAGACTTGTAGACTTCCGATTTCAGTAGGAAGAACGATTGATCTTTTTTTAAGGGACCAAGACCTTTGTTAATATGTTGAGCGAGAACAATGAGTCGGACTTGTTCATTCAGCTCCTTGAGGGAGTACTTCATACTTTCAAACAGCAAACGGAATTCAAGTGGAGCACGGTCATTAACAAGATTAAAATCCTTGTTAAAGGCATGCACCGAAAAGCTAAAACTAAAAAGTATGAGAAAGAGGCACTTCATGGAGATGCCTTTATGGGTGTGCGATCTGGCTGTTTGAGGATGTCCGCTTTGCTACCAGGATTACCTTCTAGGACAAATGTTTCTTCCCTAAATGGTATGAGTACTCGGCCATCCATTTCAATAAGCTGGGTAACACGTTCGAGTTCACTTTTCTGTGTGATTTTGCCGGTCGCCAATTCCAAAGTAACGGCTTCGGTAACTTTAGTATTAAGTTTGCGATCTTCTGACATAGTTTTCACGAACCAGATTTTTCCATCCGTACAGATCATATTTCCAATATCGTTGTCCGAAACACGATAAAGCGTAGTAAAACCGGCCAGACTGGGATTATTTTTCCATGCCATCACTTGGACATGTGTTCCTCTGTTGGCATCATCATAAGAGAATTCGCCAAGAGCGGCATAGTTGCCTCGGCGACACAACTCCATGCGAGTTCCATTTTGCTCAGCCTTGCGGATAACAGTGAGTCTTTTCTCCACGAGATTCCACGCCAATAGTGCAGCGAACCCTTTGTCGTTGATATCGGTATAAAGCACAGTCTCAGGATTAAGCATAATCACGTCGGGCGTATAGAACGGATTGTGTTTTTTTCCTAAGCGAATGACGTGATGCCTTTCAGAAGACTTTAAAAAGTGTACGTGAATGACTTTCTCTTTAGGGTCGTACCATGTCGCCCATTCATCATCGAGGTGAAGTCGGGGAGCACGGCCTTTTCCAATAAGTGCAAATTGAGTTCCATTAAAGGTTCCCACGTGAATGTCATTTAACTTGGTAAGGTCGAGGGTTTGATGCCAAGCCGTTTCAATTTCGATGAGCATTTTTTTTCGTGCGCTCGAAGCTGTCACGTAATAATTGGAACCAGGGGAACTTTCAATGACATCATTACTTTTGAAGCTGGTGGAAAGTGTTAAGGCGCCAGAGCGCTTCTGGGTATAAGTAAAGCGGCCATCTTGAGAAACAAACCTAATGTTTTCTAGCGCCTGCTTAGCTGCAAAACGTGGCAACTCAATGCGGGCATAGGCCGGAATTGTAATTAAACTAAAAATTATAAGGCATTTAATATATCGCATTCAACGTCCATTGTTTGATGGGGTGATGATGCTGATAAGTACGAACAGCAGAATATATTAGACTCCACGAAATCAAGCGAGGTGCATGTAAACTATCGGCAGCAGAGCGAGTGACAAGCACCACACGATCACCTTCAGCAATAACTCCATCCACGGTAAAAGGGAGTGGTGAGCACTGATTAAAATTTCTCTTCTTAAAGAAGGTAGGCAAAAGATCTTCGGCACAACCTATACCGTGCAGCACTCCGCTCGTATTCTCTTTGAAGAATGCCTTAAGCGAAGTCAGTGTTTGAATGCTCTTCATCTTCTTGAGGGCATCTTTTTGTAGTATATAGGTCTGACTATATTTTTCATTCGTCAAATTAGTAGGGAAGTAGTCCATCGAAAGACCTTCGCGAACCTTGAGTCCTTTGATTTCTTTTTCATTATAAACAACTTTGTGGGCACATTGGCCTAGACCACAGTTGTTTTCATCAAAAAGAATGTGACAGCCGTAGCGATACTCCAACAAGTTGGGGTTCCAGATACTCTGGCGAACAATCTTACATGTGACGTCTTTGGAAGCACCTTTGGTGCGATAGAGAACTTCTGCAACGACTTTAGTGAGTGAGGCAGCCGAGCTACCGTAGTCACCGTAGAAGACAGGAAGGCATCGTTCCTTTTCTTCCACGCGATCCATATAGCAAACAGCCGCTTTCCATTGATCCTCATTACCGTAGCGGCGATTGAATTCAAAAACAGTCCCGGCCACAATAGATGAACAGAATCCGGTGTAAGGTAAGACCGGTGGTTTATCGAGATGACGAAGAAGACGCGAAATATTTGTTACACCCTGATGATCTGAATAGCGCGGACAATCTTGGTAGTTGGCCTCTAGGCCTGAATAATTAAGTGCGAGCGATAGATGGTCACAGCGTGGTCGTGGAGAAAGTCCAGTGGTTTCAAAATCACCCCACATACAGGCATCTTGATCGTCTTTAAGTTTTCGCACACATTCTTTAAGAACTGCAGGAGACCAAACTGTTTTGTTCAAAGCATTCTGACAAATATCTTTGACATAAATATCTGACTTAGACCCATCTAGTACTTTGGCAAAAAAGTTAGTGCTAAAGAATTCATCGCAAAAGAGTTTTGAGTTGTTGGCATGAGAACAAAAATTACGAATGTAGTCCTGCTGAGTATCAGTCATCTTCTTTCGTAAAATTCGGGCAATCGCCATGCGATTATCTTGTTGAGCTTTTAGTTTAGGATTACGGAGAGAGGGATTTTTGGCCCACTGAGATGTTTCATCAAGCAGTTCATGGATTTGGCACCAGTAGGGAGTCTTGGGATCATCCGACCAAGAATTGAAAATGAATTCACATTGCTCACGATTGCTGGGAATTTCAAAATTAGTCGCCTTGATCGTTGAATCAATGACCTTAATTTGAAACTGAGCAATGGTTTCACGAGTTTTGGGACAAGTCTGATAAACAATACGATCGAGAAAATCTTTTTTCGTTACTGAGGCAGAAATATTCTGACCTTCTTGATCCTGATACTGAATGAAAACGCGCTCAATCTTTCCTTCTTTTGTACGCAAAAGATCAGTAATCATGGTGTCGTAGAAAGCACAGCGATCCCGTCCAGCTAATCTGAGATAACCGGTAGGAGAGTTCAGAATCAAAGAATTCATAAAATCAGGATCAATATCGACTGAATTTACATCTTTGAGTTCAGTTAATGTTTTGTTCGCATCACTCAGCTCTTTCGCCTTGGCATCAAAGCGTGTTTCATCAAACTGAATCATCTTTTCGAAACTTTCGAAAACACCGGGATACTTGGTTGAGCTTGGAGTGGCTAGCGGAGTTTGGGCAAAAAGGGATGGTACGACGAGTACCATCCCAAGAAGGAACTTATAAAACTGATTTAGCGAGTAGTGAGGCCACGTCTTCAACTTGCAGGTTCTCCGTGGTTTTTACCGTGCCCTTAGAGGAGTTGAAGTTAATCATACAATACGAGCATGAAGTGGCAAGTTTCGTCGATGATACTTCACCGATTTGCTCTAAGCGATTTTCCGCCATGTGGTGACCTTCTGGAAGTTCGTACCACATATTTCCACCGCCCATTCCACAGCACTGGGCCTTATCTTTGTTTTTTTCCATTTCTTTGAGCTTTAAACCAGGAATACTAGTCAAAACGTCACGAGGAGCGTCGTATTCTCCATGGTGGCGACCCAAATAACACGGATCATGGAAAGTCATTTCTTCGTTTATCGCTTTTTCCGGCTTTAGTTTCCCGCTGCGCAGGAGTTCGGCCAGCAGTTCCGTATGGTGAACTGTCTCAAAGGCTCCGTCATCGAATTTGGCGTATTCTTTGCCAATCGTGTGCAAGCAATGCGGGCAATGTGTCACTACTTTACCAAATTCGTACTGTCTCATGTTGGCGATGTTTTCAATGGCGATTTCATAGAATGAGTATTCATCACCAAAGCGACGTACTGGATCACCATTACATTTCTCTGTTTTACCCATAACAGCGAAACTCACGCCGGCCTTCTTAAGGAGGGCGACAGTATCTTTTACAACTTTTTGGTTAGAGCCATCATAAGAGCCAGCACAACCAACGTAGTACAAGAAATCAACTTTTTTACCAGCTTCAATCACGGGAACATCAAGACCCTGCGCCCAGTTAAAGCGGTCTTCTTGAGCGATACCCCAAGGGTTCCCGTTCTTCTTCACTTTGTTAGTCGCATCTGCAGCGGCAGGTGGAAGATCACCGAGAGTGAGAGCTTTATAGCGTTTGAGATCCATAATGATCTGCACGTGCTCAATATTTGAAGGACACTCTTCCATGCACGCTCCACAGGTCGTACATGAATCAAGTTCATTCGAGGCATAGAGGGGATTTTCCCAAAGATTAACGTCCTGACCAGGGTTGGCCAAGAGAGTGTCGCGCATCTTGGTGACGATGGTTTTTGGATTAAGTGGTTTGTCAGCAAGGTTAGCCGGACAAACTTGGGTACAACGACCACACTCAACACATGCGAGAGTATCGAAGCGCTCTTTGACCGTTAGCTCACTTGTCTTACCTAGTCCAAACGTTTCAGCATTCTCATTGTTAAAATCCATCGGATTCATAACGCCGCCACGACGGGCCGGTGTAATGATTGCTGAAATTGGAATGGCTACAATGTGAAAGAACTTGGTGTAAGGGATAACGGCGACAAAGAACATGGTGTTCGCCATATGGAAGAACCAAGTTCCACGATAGATGTTTGCCCATGTATCATCAGTTAATCCAACACTGTGAATGCATGAAGCCACCATCCAGCCAATGGGTGACCAGATTTTTTCATCGATAGGCATTCCTGTTCCATGTAGACGGATACCTTCAAGCACATAGCCAATCACAATTAGAACAACCAGCATGGCGTACATGAACAGTTCTTGTTTGGGCTTAGTAGCGCTTAAGTAGTCTGGCTTTTTGATATAGCGACGCCAGAACGCGACAGCGATACCAAGAAGAACGGCAAGCCCACCGATATCAGCAATGAGAGAGACGATTTGATAAACAGGGCCTTTAAAAATTTTAAAAGGAGTGTCGGCGTGTACCGCCACAAATTCAGTGGCAATCAGGAGAGTGATAAAGCCCCAGAAAATGAGTGTGTGATAAACCGCTACCAGCGGTGAGCGAGTGACTTTACCTTGAAAGAAAATCGTTTTAAGCAAATTGGCAAAGTTAAGTTCTTTCGGAAGAAGTTCTTTAAAAGATTTACCTTGAGTCACAAAAACATATTTTTCGTGCAGGCCTTTAAGGAATACTCCAGTGGCGACGGCCAACATTCCATACATGGCAATTTTCATCCAAGTCGGGATATTCCACATGATCTCGCGGGTTAGTTCTAGACTTGACTCCATCTGGCCTCCTGAAGGGCGCCTTCGCTACTCGATGCAGCAAAAGACTTTAAGACATCTGAAAAAAAATATTTATAATCATTATAATACTTTATTTTGGGCGCCATGATGAACAGTTCTTTCCTTTTTTTTGGCCAGTTAATTTTAGTAACGCTGACACTTGTTCATACGCTTGCTCTCGTCGTTCAATTTGGTTTTCCTCGTGACACTGTTCGTACCTTGGGAATGCTTTTCTTGTTCACTCTTTGTTTGATGCTCCTAACAGATGCCTTAGCTTGGAAAGGCGTCTATCTCGCGCTTCATTACCCTTCAATTTACGGCGTATTTTTAGGAATCATGGGACTAAGTTGGCCGGCGTTTGTTTACCTGGGAGTGCTTGATCAACCTACTCAGCTACATCGAAAAATTATGTGGCGCCTTCCCATTTTGGGGGCCTTGGCCGGACATGCTCTCTCGACTGAAGTTGGACTGTATATTTTTGCGATTGGATGGCTGACTGGAGCAGGATTAATTTTAGTCCACCACAAATCTCAACGCTATGTAGCTCGTATACTTGTCGTACAATTTCTCGTCGCAATTCTCTATTGGATTTTCCAGCGTGCTGGTATCTTGATAGCTGCGCAAGTCATTATGGCGGTGTGGATTGTTCTCACTCATCGGATGATTAACGCCTATTTAGTGAAAGAGAAAATCCGAGTTCATGCGGCTCGATTAAGTGAGGTTTCTGTTTGAAGTGGTTAGTGCTCATTTTAGCGGTGTGGGGATGTGCTCAAGTCACAAGTCTCAATCTTCGCCGTCATCAATTCGGTCGCCAGCCTACCAAGATTGTTTGGTTCCAAGTCGCAGGCCTTGATCATGAGCAATTGGCGATGCTGCGTTTTGGTTTGCCAACAGTCGCTGATCAAACTGCGCTCGAAGGTTCGCTTTGCACAGGTCATGCATGGAGTTTTAATCTTTATCGTCTTCGTCCAACTGCTCAGGCCAGTATGCTTTCTCAATTAACGGGGAAAAAAGATATTGCTGGCACATGCGAGGATTGGCGCTTGAAACCTGTTTGGGGATATCTCTCTGCGAACGGATATAAAACAGGGATTATGGAAGTTGATGCTCGCAATGAAGAAAGTCTCTTGGCCTCTAAGGCCTGTGGGGAAAATGGTGCGGCTTTTCTCGGCGATAGTATGTTGTGGAGCATGCGCGCTTCAATGCCTATGGGTTCCGAGAGTTATCTTCCAGTTGTGGCGCAAGATTATCGACCAGGAAAAACCTATTGGGACAAAACCTGTGGACCCAACGGTTGTGGCTCGGCTCTCCATACAGCTTTAAATTCTCTCTATGGCCAGTTTTCACGCAACTCTGGCAGACATCTTTTTGTTGTTCGAGATTTTTCACTCAAGCACGCTCTAGAAAAACAAAGTATAAATCAAGCACGTGATGCACTTCGCGAAATTGATAAAGCCATTGAAGGATTTTATCGTCTGACCAACACCTATCAAGATCTCTTAGTCATTGTTTCCGGTGCAGCTTCAATTGATGTGGATTTTCCTGAGGAAGGGGCACAGTGGAAGCAATTTGATTTGAAAGGCAGTAATGCAGTTGTACGTAAAGGCGAACTATCAATACCGGTCTTTGCTCAAGGGGCCCGCGCTGAAAATTTTTGTGGATTTTACGAAGAAGCGCAGTTGTTTGAACGTTTGTTAAGCGGACCGCGCCAGCAAGGTTTAGAGTTGAAAATCATCAATCCATTTCTTAATTAACAGGACCATGCGAGGGTGGAGTTGAAAGCTCGGTACGAGTAATCTCGTAAGCTTTTTTGCAATAATCACACTTGGCTTCCAATTCATCTTTGCCTGCGAAAAGCGCTTCTGCGTCTTGGGCATATAGCATACGCAGATTATCGATCATTCTGTCTTTGGAACAAGGACAGAACAGCTCAACCTGACGACTTGATAAATAGGCAAACTGACTTTTTTCAAATGCTTTCACAACACTTTCGGTATCGTTATGATTTTCGTCAAAAATATTTTGAAACAAAGGCTTGTTGATTTTAAGAAATTCTTCCAGTGAGGGTGTTTCATCGTTGTTCTTGTTCACATTTACGGGAGGAAGTTTAATCACCATAACACTTTGATCAGCGATATCAGAAACAACAATTTCGGAGTTGGCTTGATAAGAAGTACGCAAAATATCGTTAATAACTTCTTTGCTATCAGTTTCTTTAAAACTTACCACTGAAGTATAGGGCGCTCTTCCACCTGGAAACTGTTTAGTGACCCGTGCCGCTCCACTTAACTTAATAGGAAATTCAGAGAAATTTTCCGGAAGGAGCAGTGTGCGTGTTTGACCACCAAAGCTGGTCTCAATTTTGAGTCGAAAGTAGGGTTCTTCACTATCAACATAAATTCCTAAATTTTCGCCTGGCTTCAGAAAGCTGATCATGGGCATAAAACTCAAAACCATATCTCGAAAGAAAGCAAAACCAGCACCCTTGAAAGTGTGGATCAAGGCAAGATCATAGATGAGTTTTTGACCATCTAGAAAGTGAAGCGCAAAGCCACTTTTAGGATCAAGAAAACTATAGAGACGGCTAGGTTTTAACATCGTGTCAAAATACGATATTGATGGGGGATTGTCAGTACTTTCGGGCCATGTTCAGGGTAAGATATGGCCACATGTTAACGCTCTTAACTTACGCGTCAAAGCGTGGACTTCTTAATCATCTGCAAGCCCAACTGCTGCCCGAACAGGGAGTTAAGTTCATTACGCCTTACCCGGCTAAGGCGGATGCACTTCGCATGGCCTGGAATAAGCACCCTAAATCGGATGTCCTTACACTTTCGCGCTTCACGCAAGATTTGTTTAAAGAAGCAGGCCTTGAGACTAAAGGGCCAATGCGAAAATCGCGTCTTCTGTTGCAGTTGAATGCTTTTCGTCACATGCATCCCGCGGGAAAAAATTTGGACTACGGTTCATTTAAATCTGCTTATCAAATTTTTTCTGATCTACGAGCCTACGTAGATGGTCCCGAGTTGCCGGATGAAATTTTACTTCAATTTGATGAGTCTGTGGCCACGATGGCCCAGCTTTTCCACCAGGCCTGTCATGCCACGGGTACTTTGGATGAACATGCCGCTCTCTTTGAATTAACAGCACTTTTGAGAAAAGTTGGGGAAATCAACTGGCAAGACCAAGCGGTTTTAGTTTTTGATGGCTTCACCTTTTTAACACCAGCTCAGCTCTCTTTTTTGGAAGCCTTGGCGATTCGTCAGGAAGTGATTGTTCCATTGCCAAGACAAGTATTAGCTGAATCCCACCCACTTGATTGGCCTGAAGCCCTCAAATTAGTAGCGAAGAATGTGCTTGATACTCAAGAACCTGAGACGACAGTTGCAAATCTTCAAGCAAGCTACCACGTGGGAAGTAATTTAGGACAAGCCTTGCGAGCATGGAAACAGCAAATACCTGATGCATCCCATGTAATTCTTGGCGGAAAAAATCTGAGTGAAGGAACGCTTCAAGAAATACCTTTTGCTGAAATATTTATAAAGCGTCCCATTGATATTTTAGCTGAAACGCGTGATGTGATTTTCTCGCGGTGGCAGAAAAAAATTCGCCTTGAAACTAAAACTCAAATGGCCGAAGCCCTTAACCAATGGATCGCCGAGGATCGTGCTCAGATTATAGCGGCCAAAGATTTTAGCTTGAGCCGCGAACTCGCGGTTCTTCAAGTCATCGAAGAAGCGCTGTCCGCAATACCCCATGCACTTGATCAGCAACCACTGGATCAATTTTTGCTAGATTTGTTGCAAGAAGTAACCGCGATGGATTCACCTCGCAACAGTATGATTCCCTTAATGAAAAATCAGCAAGAGTTGCAAGTCTTTAGTCTTAAAGATTTACATGCATTACCAGGCGAGGGAGCTGCGGTCCTTTGTATTGATAGTAGCTTAGGGGGTCTAAAGAGCGATTATCGACCATTCTCACCACAGCTTGAAAAACTTTTAGCTAAGCTTGGCCCGGTTCGTCGTCCTGAATTAGAGTTTTCATTTCTGCGAGCCGAATTATCTGAGGTGCTCCTTAGACCAAATCTTTATCTTTTAATTGAAGAAGGATTATTAAAACACGATTTAGGTTGGAAGAAGATCTTTGAAAAAATTAGTTTGATAGATACTCCCCTAAATGAAATTCCCAAGCAAAAAATCCTTGAAAGAGATTTCTTTTCTGCTCCTGTAAATAGCACGGCTGACTTACCCTATATTTCGGCATCTCGTTTACAAGACTATCTCGATTGTCCGCGCAAGTATCACGCCGATAGAATTGCCAAAATTATCCCGCGAGTCGAAAGTACCTTAGAGCTTGATGCCATGGCGATTGGTGATGTCGAGCACAAGCTTTTGGCCATTTGCTGGGCCAAAGGAGAAGCTTATTGGGCGAGTGAGACTAATATGCAAAGAGAAGCCGTTCAATTAATTGAATCGCGTTCTGGGAGTAAACGGCTCACACCTTCGCTAAAAGCTGCCTCTATAAGTGAAGCAACTTTGTATGCTCGTAATGGTTTACAGCGTTTGCAGCAATTGGCGAAAGTTTTCCCAGGTCTAAAGTTTGAATTTGAAAGACCCCTGAAGGCACCGGATCGCAATGGTTCAATCGATTGCATTGGCTTTTATCAAGATCAAATATTTCTCATCGATTTCAAACGCTCGAAAGGACAAAATCCTAGTTTTAAAAACTGGGAAGATGGTTACCCGAAGGTGCAACTTTGGTTCTATCTCAACGCTTTGAAGTTAGAAGGTGTGCTGACTGCCCATAGCAAAGTAGCAGTTGGATACTTGTTCTTCAAAGACATGGAAAACTCTTGGATAGCTACAGATAGCTTCCTTGCTTCTGTCATTGATACGCACATCGCAAAGTGGGCCGAACCCTGGGATGATGTTATGGGTGCGCTTGATCGCTACGCCCAATTTGAATCAGAGCAAGTTCAAAAACTAAGAAACGAGCGGGTATTTGCAGCGCATCCTCGCGAAAAAGAAATTTGCACCAATTGCTCCCTTCGACCTTTGTGCCCTTATGGCGGCGAGGAAGAAGAATGAGCACAGCAAATCACGAACAAAAGCCGGCAATTGAGCATCAAGGTGGCATCCTCCTAAAGGCGGGGGCCGGCTCAGGAAAAACATTTGTTCTCGTTGAGCATGTGATTTATCTCACACGTTCTTGGAGAAGTGAGTGGGAGAGTAAGCGGCAGGGTGAGTTTACAGATTATTTAGCTGAGAAATATTCGGCTACGGTGTTGATGACATTTACTAAGTTGGCCGCAGGAGAAATTCTTGTTCGCTTAACAAACCGTTTTCAAAAAGAATTTGAAAACGCACAAGCAAGTGAAAAGTCTTGGTGGCAAGAAGCTCTGACTCAAATTGAACGATTAGCAGTCACTACTATTGACGGTTTCTTTTATCGCCTTGTCAGGCGTGGATTCTTTCCAGATCTACCGCCGGATGTGGCGATTATTATGGATGCTCCAAGACAAAAGAAAGTCTTAGCGCTTTTTGATATATGGTGGGAGCTCTCTGCTTCAAAGCTAGCGCCGGACGCGGCAAGAGACGCGGCGATGTATCGCACACAGCTTGGCGACACACTCATCGAAATTTTTAATGATCCCGCCCTTCGTGATTCCTGGATGAGTTTTAACCCTAAGGATGCTGAACCTTCGAAGCTCGGTTGGATGGTGCCCGAACTTAGCCAAATGCTTGGGTGGGATAATTTTATAAAACTCCCACCTGTCGATGTCCCGGAAGAGGCCCGCAAAAAGAATAATAAATGGGTTGCGCTAGTAGATGCTTTGAATACGTATGATAAAAATATCTCAAACTGGGATGATATCCATCGATGGAATGAGTTTATACGCTCCGAAGTGGGTGCGACTCGCTTAAATTTTGGTGGGCATAAAGAACATGTCGGTGATGAATTCATCGAAGGCTGGAAGAATTTAAAAGAAGGTATCAAAGAGTGGAGCGATCTCTTTGATGCCTATCAAACTCACTTCAAACAAAGAATTTTTCCGTGGCTACAAACCCTCCATGGTCTTGTTCGATTTGTTGAAGCTGGCCTGCGTCCTACCGATGGTTTGACCTATGGCGATCTGGAATACCATGTGCTGCGATCGGTTCGACAAAAGCCCATTGCGGAAAAGATTAGAAATGAATTCACTTATTTTGTAGTTGATGAATTTCAAGATACTTCACGCGTTCAATTCGATGTACTACGCGAACTTACTAATAATGATAGCCGCAAGCTGTTTTGTGTAGGTGATGCAAAACAAGCCATTTACGGTTTCCGTGGTGGTGAGTTGCAGGTATTTCTGGATTTACAACAAAGTCGAGGTATCACCACTCTTCCACTGCGATCAAATTATCGCTCTCTTTCAAATATTATTCAGTTCAACAATGACTTGTTTGAAAAGATTTTTCCATTGGGTGTCGGTTGGGAAGGGCACGACGCTCATGCTGTTGAAATGGAATCTCAGTCAATTCCAGATAAAGAGATTGCCGAAGGTAAAGTCACCATTTTTGAGACTCTTTTACCTGATGTAGTTTTGGTTGATGAATCACAGAAAGAGAAAAAGAGTCCTAAGTGGAGTTCCGCTTATATTAATCAGGCGGAAGCCGAGGTGATTGCTGAATACATACTCAAACGAAAAGAAAACTTAGGTGCTGGCACAATCGCAGTTCTTTATAAGCGCTTAGCTCCGTCAGCGAGTTTAATGGCTTCGCTTATGAAGCGCGGAATAGGATTTACCGCCCAAGCTAAAATTCCATTTAAAGACGATCCGGTAACGGGAATACTTTTAAGTCTAATCGAAGATATTTTAGGTAAAAAAGAGAAGGCCTGGTCACAGTTTATGATTTCGGGCTACTTGCAAATTCTGCAGGTAGATTCAATTGAATTAGTTGCTTCAGCAATTGAGAGTTTTGCAAATGATGTTAGATTATACGGAGGCACACTCGCATTTGATTTATTCTTGGCCCGTCTCGGGATAACGAATAGTTTGCACGAGGGTAATTTAAAAGAATTACGTGAACTTCTGAGCTTAAGCGGAGGCGATCTCGAAACAGTTGCACTGAAAATTAAGGCAAAAGGATCACAAACCTGGTCGGCAAATTTCCGCTTCGGAAAAGATCCCCACAAAGTGGTATTACAAACGTCACACGGATCTAAGGGGTTGGAATACGAAGTGGTGATAGTTGCTGGACTTGTAACCAATGGCAGAAGTCGACCCAAGCAAGATTGGATTGGTTCATTGCCAGGAGCAGCTTTGTGGGTCGAAGAGGCTTCGAGTCGAAAACGAACGCCAACACCACAATTAGAGTTTGAAAAAGTTCTCAATAAGCAAAAAGACTTTGCTGAATCGAAGCGTCTTTTTTATGTCGCTTGTACTCGCGCCAAAGAAGAACTGGTGTTTGTGCGCTTTCAAGCTCAAGAAAAGCAACTCACATTGTCCGAGTTGTCGTGGGCAAAAGGTTTAGAGGCCTATCTTGAAAGAGCGACGACTGCGCTATATGAAAGAAGCGAGATAAAGCTGACACCAGATGATTTTGGATCTCAAGCAACTGCCAGGCCCTTCTTCCATATCAATACATTGGGGTTGAGTAAAAAAGAATCTACACACGAACTCCCGGCCTATGGAGTGAGTCCAGAACTAGCTGTCACAAGACTAAATAGTCTATGGGAATGTCCGCGGAAGTTTTATTACAAGCAGGTACTTCGTCTGAAAGAAGATGAGGAAAACGATGTTATTTATGTCAGTGAAGATGAATCACGTCCGATGTCATCGTCAGAGCGAGGCAGTGCTATTCACTTAGGATTGTCTGAAGCAGTGTTAAATCGTTTCACCTTGCCTGTGAAATGGGTGAATAGTCCTGACAGGCAAAAGATGGAGTGGGCACTCCAAGAAGTGCAGACACTTTGTGCCGGTGCTCACTTGAAATCCGAAGTGCAGATGAAATTTCCCCTTTTTGGTTTCATGCTTACCGGTATTCCTGATTTAGTTGCTTATGGAAACGATCTCGAGATTTGGGACTACAAAACAGGTCGTCCTGACGAGAGCACTCAACTAAAATACTGGCAGCAGCTAATGATATACGCGTGGGGCCATTGGGAGAGCGGGCTTGTTTCTCGCGCCTCAGAGGTTGTTTTGCGTCTTTGCTATTTAGACACGCAACAACTCCTGACAAAAAAACTTTCTTATACTGAAGTTCAAACAGAACTTTTCCCAATCTGGAAGCGTCTCTCAGAGTTAGACAAAATCGATGAATCTCATTGTCCAAAATGCCCCTATAGAGGCTTCTGTCCACGTTAGCTTGCACCAGGTTGAGTGCGTGTTATCATGAAGATAGAAGCGCATTACCCCTGTTTCTTAGGATGAGGACATGAAGAAAATGCTATGGGCCCTAGGCTTTTGTTTTTTGATCACTACCAGTGTGATGGCCAGTGAAAAATCTGTTTATGATTTTTCTTGGCTAGATAAAGACAAAGAAATCTACGTACTTCAAAACAGAAAATTTCGAAAGGACGGCCGACTCTATGTTGGTATGGGTGGAATAAAAACCATCTCTGGTGCTTTCGTTGATTCACTTGGTGGTAGTGCACGCGTTGGCTACTTCTTCAAAGAGGATTGGGGTGTTGAATTTCTCTACGCCAAATACACAGGTGATGAAAACGATACTGCCAAAGGTGTGAAGGAGCAGGGAACTGTTCCGTTCTATCGTAAATTTGATACGGTGATGGGTGGGATTCTTTGGTGGTCACCATTCTATGCCAAGATTAATACTTTCAATGAAATCTTCTATTTCGATTGGATGTTTGGTGCAGGTGTTGCGCAAGTCACAACGCTTGATAACCGTAATAAGTTCACTCCTGGCGCCGGAGATTCACTTACCAGTGAAAGTATCACAGGTGGTGTTTGGTCAACGGCCATGCGGTTTCACATCAACCAGGCATGGAGTATGAGACTTGATTTCACTGGAATTCACTATAATGCTGACCGTAAATCTAATACGAGTGACAAATCTCAACTGTTCTCAAATTATGATTTCGGTGTCGGCATAATGTTTGCTTTCTGAGCTAAGGGAGAACAGGATGTTCCACCATCTCGTCTTAATCGCAACACTTATGATGAGCTCAACAGTTTGGGCCAGTCTTAATGATGCACAAAAAATCTGGGAATCAAGCTCGGGGCCATCCTCGTGGAGAAAACTAGTTATTCAACTTGTTGATGACGGTTATCCCTTTGCGGCCGTTCCCTTCATGAAAGACTACCTTGTGCAAAATAGATCTATCATTGACGAAGATCTCGATCGTGCATTTGATAAGATGATCGCACGCACAGGCGTTCGTCCTTTTGAAACTTTGCCTGACAATATTCTTGGTCAGTCGCGCTCATCAGTGATTCGCTACATTCTGGCCAAGAAACATTTTCGAAAAGGCCGTTGGAATGATTCACTTACCGAGTTAACTCGAGTGAATGCCAATCATCCTGTTTATCCCTTTGCAGCTCATTTGCGGGCCGCGATTCACGGTATCCAAGGTAAACACGCTGAAGCCGAGTCTGACTATAAAGACTGTGTGAACTTTTCTCGCTCACGCTTTAATGGAGAGTCCGATCCAGTAAAAATGCGCCAGTTACTGATCAACCGTGATTCCTGTATAGCCGGAATCGCACGGACAGCCTTCGGTCGTGGTGATTATGTTAAAGCTGACTTCCTCTATTTAGATGTCCCTAAATCGTCATATGTCTGGCCTGAAATTTTATTCGAGGAAGCTTGGTCGAGTTACTATCTAAAAAACTACAATAGAACCCTCGGTAAATTAGTTTCCTATAAGGCCCCAGTCTTTGATTTCGTCTTTAATCCAGAGATTGAAGTTCTGAAGGCGATGGCTTACTTAAGAATGTGTCTCTACAGCGATGTAAATGGCATCGTCGAAGATTTCTACACTCGCTGGCTTGAGCCCTCAAAAGATCTTCGCAGCTTTCTTGTGTCACATGGTCGCGACTATAACTATTACTTCCGTTTAGTCACAACCTTTGAACAAGATAGATCGGCAAAAGATTTTTTGATGCAGGCCTTGTTGCTTTCGGTTTCTAAAGATCCTGCTTGGCAAGAGATGAAACAAGCCTACATAGATGCGATCAAAGAATTTAGTACTCTAAAGTCTTTGGGCAATGGTCGCATGGCCGTTGCACTGATGAGAAACGTAAAAGAAGTTGTGGGTAATTACCAAGACCTTCTGGGAAGTTACGCCCGTGCTCAAATGCATGATAAATACACCGCCCTCACACAGTCTTTCCAGGATATGAGTTTTATCAAGCTCGAAGTTCTCTCTCGCAAGAAACAGTCACTTTATGAGTCAAAATCATCGGGTGGGAAGCGAGGAGATATTCGCTACATCGACCGCAACGATAAACAATACTTCTGGGACTTTAATGGTGAGTTCTGGGCCGATGAGTTAGGCGACTATGTCTTCGCATTGGGGTCTGAATGTTAAAGCACGTACTAACGGTACTACTCCTCATCGCCACGACTAATATTTGGGGAGCTAAAATCTCTGAAGATGAGCGTCGTGGTCGCATTCTCGATATCATTGATGAAGAACTCAATGAGGTGACTCGCTTATCTAAGCAAAGAGGCAACCGAGATCCAGAACTATTGTTGCGTGCGGCTGAACTGAACTTAGAAAAAGCTCGTCTAGTACGCGAGAGTGAGAACGAGCGTTTCTTGGCCTTGCCAGCTGAACAGCGAAGATCTGCCGATCAAAACAAAGCCTACGCTGGATCAAATCGAAACTTTCAGGTGGCCAATCAATATGCAACGGCTGTGACTAAGCAATTCCCTAATTATAAAGACATTGCTGACGTTTATTATATCCTTGCCTACAATGCACGTGAGCTGAAGCAATACGATCAAGCTCAAAAATATTTCGCTCTTGCCACCAAGAAGGCGCGCAAGGGGAGTAATACCTTTCATAAATCACAATTAGCCCTAGCTGACTCTCTATATAATAAGGCTCAGTTCTCTAAGGCCATTCCTCTATATGAAAGTGCTCTTTCTAAAATAAATGAAACATGGTGGACTAAAGACGCTTTTAATCTTGCTTGGTGTTACTACCGTGTGAAGAATTACACCAAAGCCATTAATCTGATGAAAGAAATTCATCAGAAGTCCTCTGATCAACGTTTCATCAATATGAGTCATTTTGTTGAAAGAGATCTGGGTGGATTCTTTATTGAGGCACGTCGTACTGACGAAGCGATCAAGTGGTATAAAGCTCAGAATATCGATTTTTCAAATCATCTGATCAAAATTGCGAAAGTACTGATTGCTCAAGGTAAATTTACTCAAGCTGAGCAATTGGCCAATGAAGCTGCCTCCATGCAGAAAACGACAGAGGGTCGTGCTGAAGTCCTAACTTTGCAGTTAGATCTGTTTGATAAATTCGAAAAAGTCCCACCTCATTTAAAGGCTTCAGAGGAACTCACAAAACTTTTTGAAGACCGTAAGCTAGATCGCTCTCAAACTAAGATTTTAGAGTATCAAGTGGCGAAGAAAGCTGCCGAACTTCAAAAAGCGGCTGCCTCTGATATCTATAAAAATGTGAAGAAAACCCGTGAGCTACGTGCCCGTCAGGCCAATGCGTACTTTACTTTATTGGCACGCTTACGTCCTGGGCAGACAGCGGAGCCGACTTTCTTTAAAGGTGAAACGGCTTACGCAGCAGGAAAATATACTGAGGCGATGGAATCCTATCAGCTTGCGAATAGCTCGGCCTTGAAAGAGAAAAATTCAAAAGTAGCCTCGCAGGCAATGGAAGGGATGTTGGCGGCGCTAGGTCAGAAAGGCTTCCCTCAATCGTTGGCGGAAAAATACTATGTTCCGGTATACACATCATACTTAGCGCAGGACGGAAGCTCTGCTCGTGCCAAAGTCATTCGTCAAAAACTTTTCAAAGTGTATATGAGTCGTAATGACGTTGATAACGCTGAGAAAGTGATGAACGGCTATGCCAAAACTTATCCCGAAGATTTTAAAACTCAGGAAGCGATGCTAGCAGAAGTAATGGAGCATGCACGTAAGAAGAAAGACTATTCAAAAGTTAAATTCTTTGTGACTGAAATCAATAATGGGACTTATAAAGTTTCTAAGAAGTATGCAGATGCTCTTCGTCAGCTCATGACAAAGATTCAAATTGAAGGTGCCCAAATGGCACTTGATAAAGGTGATAAGAGCACAGCGCTTAAAAGCTATATTCGCATCTACAACAGCAACGAAAGTACTCCGCGCGCTAAGGCGAACGCTGCTTACAACTTAGCAGCGCTTTATTATGAAGCCGGTGATTTACCAGAAAGCTACAAGTGGGCGGTCGTAGCATTACAAGAAATGGATGGCAAAGAGGCCAAACAATTCTCAACCTCATTCTTAGCAATTTCCAGCAACCTCTTCCTCAGGCAGCGCTTTCAGCAGTCAGCAGATCTTGGAGCGCGAACAGTCGCCAAACTTTGCACTGAGGGTCTCGCGGCCAAGAACACTGCCTTCAAGAACTCGGTTTTCCTTTGGTTAGCAGAAGGAAAAATAGATAAAGCTGAAGAAGTGATGGGGCTTGGCGCACGTTGTGGAATCGATGTTGGCACAATGAATGAAGCCCGTCTTGAGCTTGCCAAAGAATATGCACGGTTGAAGCGTTGGGAATCGTTGGCTGAAGTCATCAGACCCGTGACTGAAAGTAAATCCCAGGCACCCCTTACAATTGTTTATTTGGAAAATTTACGCCAAACATATATTGGCCTGGGTGATACCGATAAGGCACAGCTACTTGGAAGCCAAATACTTGCAATCTATCGAAGCGCCAAAGCAAAGAACCTAGATATTCCAGTAGAAGCCCTGGATATTATCGCCCTCGGCTTAATGCCTAAGCTTGAGCAAAAACGCATTCAACTTGGAAATATGAAGCTGGTGTTCCCTGAGCAAAACTTCAATCAGACTGTTAAAGCCAAACTCTCAATGCTTGATTCACTTACTGTTGATGTCAATGAAATCCAAAAGACAGGTTCAGGTAAAGGCATCGTAAAAGCTTACAAAATTCTGATCAACTCCTATGAAGCCTTCGCTGAAGAACTTAGACTGTTTTCTCCTGAAGGTAAAAGTCCTGAGTACGTTGAAAGTTTCCGAAAGGCGATGTCAGGTGTTTGGACGCCTATTCTCCAAACAGCACAGAAAAGACGAATGGATGTAAAACAATTGATCCAAAAAAATACCATTTTGTCTGAAGACAATTTTGAAATGCTGGCCATTCAAGGTGCTGATGTTGTTCCTTCCTATCAGAAGCAGGGCTCAATGGTGCTAATGGATCGTGGAGGCGTAAAATGAAATACGCATTTGTTCTATCCATTCTTTTGGCAGGTTGCGCTGGTGGACCAAGCTCTAAGAAGGCATTGGAAGCTGATCCAGCCGCTGGTGTTGTCATCAGCAATCAAGATTTCGCAAAAAAGAAACCTATCGTCTATACTCCGGGACAAGATCACTACAATGCTAAAGGTAAGGGCGACAACGTTCTTTTGAGTGAGTCAGCTAATAATGCCTCTGATGCTGAGATGAAAGAGATTCTGGCCGGAAAAGATCCACTCGCTGTGATGATGGCAAGTTGTTATGAGCGTGATTATCAGCGTGCCTTTGGGATTGCCGAAGCTATTTTCAATACTCATCTGAAGCTTCCGACTTATTGGAATCAAATAGCGACTTGCTACCTCTTACAGGGCAATGAACGCAAAGCTTTGTTGTTCTATAACAAAGCGATCGAAGTCTCTCCTGACTATGTACCAGCGTTAAACAATATTGGTGTGATCTACGGAAAAAACAATCAAGATCAGAAAGCGCAGGTAGCGTTGCAGAGAGCTTTGAAGAATGGTCAGTTCACTCGCACACCTCGCTACAATCAAGCCCATCTTCTTTTAAATTATGGTCTTGCTGATAAGTCGCTCCCGATTTTCCAAGGTCTATCGAATGAAGCCCCTAACGATGTTGAAGTTCGTATTGGCTTAGCCAATAGCTTAGCGGTACTCGCACGTTGGGAAGAAGCTTGGGAACATTTCTCTTTGGTTCCCGATAAATTACGCCGCAGAAGCGATGTAGGTTTAAATATGTCTCTCACGGCCTATCGTCTCGGTAAAAAAGATCTGGCAAAAGATTTATTATCAGCAACTGATGCTGAAGGTTTGGCCAAGCGTTACGCCAACGAACTTAAACGGGTCATAGGAGATTAGCATGAAGCTATTCTTGATTTTAGTTTTAATGTCTTCACTCTCGGCTTTGGCACAATCGAAGCCAAAGAAGAAAGTGATTTATGAATATAAAAAATTTGAACGATTTGATTTCGAAGAAATCGGAGTCGAAGGTGAGTCAGGAGCGCCGGGGGATATCTCTGTGGCACCGACTCCTCGTAAGAACTATGGCAATAAGTTGCCGGAGAGAAAAAGTTTTGCCAAAGAAATGCGTAAATCAGCAAGTGGTATTCGCTAAAAGGATTTGAGCGTGGATATTCAAAAAGCCGGTCAGCGTCTGTTGTTTCGTCTCAAGGCCCGTGACCCTCGTGTGCGAGTGGAAGGGGATGTTATCAGTAAAGGTCGCCTTTTGGTGGGTCGAGCTGAATCTTGTGATGTCATTATAGACAGTGATTCAATTTCAGCCATTCATGCGGTTATCGAAGTTTTTGCTGATAGCGCAAAGATCTACGATATGAATTCAACCAATGGCACTTGGGTAGGCGGTAAGAAAGTCGTTGTCGCAGATCTTCGACCAGGCGACAGTTTTTCACTCGCTGATATTGATCTCTCATTTATTGCGTATCGTCCCGAGGAGAATCTTCCTCCCGTACTAGAGTCACTTGAGCCTGCGGCAGGAACAGCTTCTACTAAGCTTCCACCGCAACTTCCGACTGAAGACTTACAAGCAAAAAAGCCACCTGTCGCTCCGACAGTGGCGGTCACGGATGCTCCTTATATTATTTATCCTCTCGCGGCAGATCCTAAGGCCGATCAGAGTGAATACATTTTTGAAGATGTTGAAACGCTCTATCCCATCTTTCGCTACGATGCTGCCAAGCAAGCAGTTGAAGTCATCATACTATTTAAAGATCGCGTGTACGCTGTCGACTATTTGCCTGACTCAGACGGCACTTATCATTTGGCAGGATTTAGGCCTGAGGGCAAAGATTTAGAATTTCCTTATTTAGGTAAAGCTGAAAAAGTTCCCTTTATTGAAATGCGTGGCGGCCAAGCCTCAGTTCATAAATTACCAGGCTACGAGATTCTTCATTTAAGTGAGAATCAATCTAAGTCCGTTAATCAAGGCGGAGCGCCGGTCGATATTAAGCCGCAAGATATTCTGCGCTTCTTTAAAGGCGATATTCAAATCTTTGTAAGAAATGTTGAAGCTCCTCCGAAAGTAGCGGCAGCTCCAATGTTGCGACGTGATCCCGTTCTTCGTCGCTATCTTTTCTTATTCTTGTTTTTTACCGCACTTTTGAGTGGTGGCATTCAGTTCGCTCAATTTGAAGAAGAAGAAAAAGAAGAAGAAAAGGCCCCAGAGCGTTTGGCGACGATTCTCTATCGCCAAAAGCTGATGGTGAACACCAATAAAACAGTGGAGAGCACTCCTAAAGAGAAGCCTCAACCTCAAAAAGCTCCTCCAAAAGTTGCAGTGAAAAAAGAAGAGCCTAAAGTAGCTAAGCCAATCGAGAAACCTGACATTCAAGAAAATAAAAAAACAGGTAAGCCTGATCCAGGTAAAGTGACTGCTCCACAAAAAGTCGTAGTGAAGCAAGGTGATCCAAAACTCACCACACCTAAACCGGCGACTGCTGGTGCGGGCAATCCTGCTAAATCTCAAACGGCCAAGAGCGCGACTGTGAAGTCTCAGTACCCATCGGCGACTCGCGGTCCTGTTGATGTTTATAAATCAGCTGATTTCTCGAGCACAGTTAATACCATGCTCGCTAAAGGCGGCTCACTTTCAGGTGTGACGACTAAATCGGCAACAGGTTCGGGCAGTGATTTCGGTTCAGGTGCTGTGCAAGGTTCTGGTTCAGGTACTGAGCTACAAAAAGCGGCCGTGACAGCAGGAGGCGGAAGTCTCACTGGTGCTACGACGGGAACAATCGGAACATCCAAAGGTGCTGAAGGACTTTCCGCCAAACGTGCTATCTTCACCGCCGGTATACCAGCCGAAACGGTGGTACTGGGTTCAATGGATCCCGATGTGATTCGTCGAATCTTGATGGATAACCTGCCAAAGTTTCGCTTCTGTTATCAATCAGAGCTCGATCGTTCAGGGGCTGAGCTGCAAGCGGTGATCAAGTTGAACTTTGTCATCGGAGCTTCCGGCCACGTCGCTCAAGCGGGTGTGGATGATGCTTCCAGTCTCCCCGGTCAGGTCAAACGCTGTGTCGTCGATGTCCTGCGCGGTATCCAATTCCCCGAGCCCATGGGTGGCGGTACAGTTGAAGTGAAGCAGCCGATGAACTTCTATCCGAAGCGAATCTAGTTTAAACAACATACGAAATAAAAAAGCCCCATTGCTGGGGCTTTTTTATTGCTTCAAATGAAGATAAAAATTATTTCGTCGTCAGAACAACAAACTTAAATTCTTTAAAGCCGGCATCAGCGCAAGTGAACATCACGCGCTTTACGTAGTTGTACTTCAAAGTCTTATCGATCACGAGGTTGGCGATACCTGAAAATTTCTTTGCATCGGGTGAGGTTTTTTCGGTGCGCTTGATGTTTTCTTTTACGCGAACCAGCTCGTTATAAAGCGCAATGATGCGACGGCCGTCGTTGTCATAGACTTTTTCTGGCATGGCTGCGGTATTAAAGACCTCAACGTCATCCACCCAAATCTTGTCGGCCGAGACCTGAACGTTTACACCAAAGGTATTTTGGTTTTCAGAAGCCGAACGCGGAAGTGTGATGCCATCTGGAACGTTAATGATAACGCCTGAAGCGTTATAACTTTGGATCAAAAACACCAAAAGGATGGTCAAGATATCGAGTAGAGACGTGATATCAAGATCGAGTGCTTGCATCGTCTTTCTACGGCGGCGACCTTGAATGCGGCGTGAACCCATAATTAACCCATTAGATTGCCAAAGATAATTTTGGCAAAGAGCGTTTTAACCTTCTCATCAATCCCGTCTTTGCCTTTTTTGAAAATGGCATCGTCGGTATTGTTGAGTAGGCGTACTGTATCCATGATTTTAATGATTTCTTCGTAACTAATGTCCCACTCAGGCTGAAGAATGATGTTCTCTTCATTCACGCGAGTCTTTTTGATCTCGACCAACTTCTGATGAAGTGGTTCTAGATCATAGCTGCCATCACCTTTACGAGCATAACGGGCCACGACTTGTGACTGCAAACCACGCATGAGAGTGAGTGTGTTTTCTTCGATCTTTAATTGCAGAGCAAGTGGGTCTTTATCAGGCTTAGGTGGTTGAGCATCTGAAATAATAGGGACGTCAGATCCAATTTCCATGATCTGTAAGAACTGGGCCGACATCAACAAGAAGAAAATGAAAATAAAGACCGCATCCATGATGGGTACTAGATTCAGCTTCTCCTGTGGGCGCTTCTTGCGCCGTCCGCTGGGAAGTTTCACGTTCTTAGTCCTCGACTTTCTTCGTGCCGATTAGATCCAACATTTTGACTGAGTACTCATCGATTTCACCGACGATCTTTTCAGCTTTGGCCGCTAAGACAGCGTGGAAAATCATGATAACAATGGCTGAACCTAGACCCATGGCAGTGGTATACATCGCAATCGCGATACCGCTTGAGAGAACTTCAGCTTTTTGAGTTGGGTCAGCAGCCGAGATGGCCGCGAATGATTGAATCAAACCTTGGATAGTACCCAAGAGACCAAACAAAGTTGAAAGGTTTGCTACAAGTTGTAAGTAAGGAAGGCGCTGCTCGAGTTTTGGAATCACTTCGAGAGCTGTCGCATCGATGGCATTTTGAATTTGCGCTGGCCCTTGGTTGGCGCGCTTCAAGCCGCTCTTTAAAACTTTTGGAAGCGCACCTTGTGAGCCTGAGCACACTCGGATGGCACCTTGAATATCATTTGAGAGAACGTAGCGTTGGAGTTCATTCATGAATGAAGGTCCATCCACATCCATGGAAGAGAGTTTTTTCATTCTCTCGACGACGAAAGCAAAACCTACTGCGAAGCAGGCGAGGATGACGTACATGAAAAAGCCACCATCAATAATGAACTGTACTGCTGACTGCAAAAAAGACATATAGCTATCCCCTTGGCGTGGATGAAGAATTAAGCTCTTATGTTTGATTATAGCGGTTCCCGCTCAGGAACCAAGAGATAAGTAGCAGTACCCACACGATGGGTGAGTACTGCAGTCGGAGAATTTAGAAATTACAAGTGATGGTGTCTGCCCCTACCGGGAAAACCACTTGTTTAATACGGCCTTTTTCATTCACAACCATGCGAGCGCGTGGAACGTCTTCACCAACATACAAATCATCGCGTACCATTTTGCCGTCAGCAGTTTTATGAATATTCGTGAAACGAACATCCAATTTATAATTGATAGGTGTAGTTGCACTTAGTGAGCTCGCAAGCTCAATCTTTGTCCAAACGTGGTACGCCGGGTTTCCAAAGCTATCTTCGATGAGGTTGTTTTTAATCTCATCGATCTTCACATTACATTTGGCTTCAGACCCTTGAATCATGATCTTAGTTTTTGCAGTCCCTTTTAAAACCATCTGGCCTGTGATGGTGTGGGCTTGGGCTGCGGTCGTTACGAGGGCCAATGCGATTAATAAGTGTTTCATATGTTAGTCCTTAGTGAGTCACAGTACGTTTGCCGGTATCGAGAGCTTCGTAGATATCTTCGCCATCTTTGAAAGCGCGGCGAGAATCTTGGAGTTCCATCAATACCCAGTTATTTTTCTCAATTCCTTTCTCATCACGATTACGAATATCCAAAGGACGGAAGTACCACATAGGAGTCTTCATTAAGAAACAAAGACGTGACCACTGGTTGTTATCGTAAGTGGCGATATTGTCCATATCGCTACATGTGATTGAGCCTTTCATGAATTTTTCTTTCCACTCTTTAATAGTGGCTGGCTTCTTCAAGTATGTGCGATCAAAAACATAATCAACACCGTCAGCAGTTACTACGGGTGCTACGTGAAACCACCAGTCGAACTCTTCAAGTTGAATGTAGCGGCGAGTATAGAAGATGTAGATTTTTTGACTTTGAACACCAAAGTTAGACCACATATCCCAGGCCCAGATGTGGGCGCGCTTGAAACACTGAGAACGAGACTTATCACCATCGTTAAGAGTGTTAAACATGCGTTCGGCGTTCTTGTATGAGCCAACATCTGTCGGTGGAACATCGCGATCTGCACTTGGAGCAAATGGATTAAGGTCAAGACCTTCAGCTGCTACTGCGTTGGGATTAAGCGCTTCGATATGTGTGACGAGACGTTCTTCTCCGCGTTCTGTCCAAAGCAAGCGCACAGGACGATTGATGAAACCTTCAAGATGTTTCTTCATACCTTCAGTTGGCTCAGTCTTATAGACACGACCATCAACCGCTGAAAGGATCAAGATACGTCCAGTCTTCATGGAATCAACCACAGAGACCACAGTTGTTAATGTTTCCCCTGCCAACGCTTGAAAGGCGGACAGTAGGAACGCTAGAGCAATAAACCCACGCATAGAACACCTCGTTTAAATGTATTTAACGGGGCGTTCATAACATAAATTGTGATGCATTGCGAAATTTGAGTAAACTTTACAGGCGTTTAGCGGTAATTTTCGGGGAAAAGTTCGCGCTCAATTCCCTCAATAAAGATATGAATAAGCTTGATGTGAACTTCCTGAATTCGGTCAGTTATGCCACAAGGGATGATTAATGGGACATCTACCATGGATTTGAGCTTACCGCCGTCTTTACCTAAAAGAGCGACGACTTTCATCCCGTGGGCCTTGGCAGCCTCCACGGCCTTAATGACGTTAGCTGAGTTTCCGCTGGTTGAGATCGCGAGCAGGGTATCATTCTTTCCGCCCCATGCTTCGATGTAGCGAGAGAAGATGTACTCGAAACCGAAGTCGTTAGCGATGCAAGTTATATGTCCTGCCTCACTAATACCCGTCGCCGGTAGGGGGCGGCGATCTTTGCGATAGCGACCAGTGAGTTCTTCGGCAAAATGAAGTGAGTCACACATGGAGCCGCCATTTCCGCAGCTAAATACGTGTCCACCATTTTTGAAGCTCGTAACAAAAGTCCCGATGGCTTTTTCAACCAAAGCAATCTGCGCCTCACTCTCGAAAAATTGATCGAGAGTGTGACGGGCCTCTTGGTACGCTTCACGAATGAAATTCATTAGGCGAGAGAGTTAATTTGTTTAACGATTTCAGCTTTTGGCTGATTGCCCATCAAAGTGCTTTTTACTTCGCCACCTTTGAACAAAATCATCGTTGGAATTCCGCGAATACCGAAACGGTTGGCGAGCTCAGGAGCTTCATCAACGTTAACTTTTACGATTTGAACTTTTCCGGTATTTTCCGCAGCTACTTCTTCAAGTACTGGGCCCAAAGCACGACAAGGTCCACACCACTCGGCCCAGAAATCAACCAGGACAGGGGTAGATGAATTGATGACTTCTTGCTCGAAGTTATCGTTGGTGACACTTTTAAGATTGGCCATGGGGTTCTCCTTAAAGGGCGCTTTTTATTGCAGCGCCACAGTATAATCACCTTCACTTTAGCTGAAGACAGTGTTTCCGGCAAGGCAAGCACCTGGAAAACAAGTGATACGTCCGGTATGATTGGCCCATGGATCGTAAATACCTTCTTTCTGTTGGGCCACGCCGTGCCCGCATTGCACGACTAATCGCTAAAAGTATCGACTTAGGACTGGTCGTCATTTTGGCTTTTTTTGGCTATCCCTGGGGATTGGCCCTGGCCCTCGGTTATTTGGCCATTTCAGACTCACTTTTTGACGGCCAATCATTAGGTAAAAGAATCATCGGCTTTCGTGTTGTCTCTTTAGAAGATGGTCGTCCTTGCGGAATGCGCCAGTCTTTTATCCGCAATCTTCCTTTCCTTTTACCTATCGGATTAGCGATGGTTCCGTTTTGGGGATGGATTCTGTGTGTGCTTTTATCGATTCCACTCAGTTTTTTAGAATTATATTTTTTATTTAAGCTCGATTCGGCTCACCGCTTAGGTGATGTCATGGCAGACACAACTGTCGTAGGCAATGATCCTCAAAGTATGAGTGTCAGACGCCAGACTTGGTTTGAAGATCGTAAGCCGATGATCCCTTAAAAAATTTGGAGTCTCCCATGCGTCGTTTGATCATCATCGATGTGAGCAATTTTATTTTTCGCGCCTTCTTCGCTATCAGACCGTTAACTGCTCCCGACGGAACTCCCGTTAATGCTGTTTACGGCGTGCTCTCCATGTTTCATCGTTTGATCACTGACATGAAGCCGACGCACGTGATTTGTGCCCGTGATACTAAGGGTCCATCTTTTCGTACGGCCTTGTATCCTGAATATAAAGCCAATCGCTCTGAGCCACCTCAAGACCTCATCCCTCAATTTGCTCTGATCGATACACTGCTTGAGAGATTACATCTTCCTACTATTGCGATGCCAGGTTTTGAGGCCGACGACATTATTGGAACAGTCATCACTCGTCACCAAAACGAATTTGATGAAGTCCTCATCGCTTCGGGTGATAAAGACCTTATGCAGTTTGTGAACGAGCACGTGAAGATGCTCGATACTATGAAAGAGAAAACTTATGGTCCAGCTGATGTGGAAGACAAGATGGGTGTACCACCAGCGCAGATAGTGGATTACCTCTCTTTGATTGGAGATTCATCGGACAATATTCCAGGTGTTCCTGGTATTGGGCCGAAAGGAGCATCAGCTCTCTTAAAACAATTTGGAACTTTAGAAGAAATCTTAAAGCGCGCAGATGAAGTGACGGCTAAAAAAACGCAAAGTGCGCTGAAAGAGCATGCCGATCTTGCCCGTATTTCAAAAGAGCTCGCTACTATCAAGTGTGATCTTACTCTTCCACTCAAGGCCAATGACATGGTCTTTAGTTTCAAAGCGGATGCAGAACTAGCAGCTTATTTAGATCGTCTAGGTTTTAGAAGTTTCCTGGCGAAAATTGGACCGGTGGAAGGGTTGCCTTCTGCCACAACTGCCAAGCCTGTTGAAAAGAAAGCGGAAGCACCCAAAGTGATGAAAGAAATCAGTTCAATTAAAGAACTGGAGCAGTTTTTAAGTAAGGCCTCGGAGAGTGTCAGTGTTTATCCACTATTTAGCGATGAGCTTGATCCTTTTGCCGCGCTCACAAATGTTGCTCTCGTACATGAGACTGCAGCCGTCGTTGGAAATTTTCCTGACGAAAAAGAATTTTGGAAAACTCTGGCCTTAAGTCAAAAAAGAATACTGGCCTGGGAGCTTAAGCCTATTTGGTTGCGCTTCTTGCGTTTTGGTTTTGAACTCACCGACGGCGAAGATTTGGCGCAGGCCTGTTTTGTGCTCTCCCCTGAGGGGCGTCACGATCTTGATACTCTCTCGCGGGAATATCGTGATGAAGGTCTGCCTTCAATAGAATCGGAAGGGCAGGGCGATCTACTGGAGCAAAGTGTAAATTTGGAAGCTGTTGTTGCTCATGCGCGAGTTATTGAGCAGGTGTCTAAAGAGCTTTCTCGTAAATTAAAAGAGCAGGATCTCGATCGTCCTTATCGCGAACTTGATTTGCCGTTGATTAAAGTTTTGGCACGCATGGAGCTCGAGGGAATTTCACTAGATGTGAAGTTCTTCACTGAACTTGAAAAAGAATTTGCTCTTCAAACGACCAGTATCGAAAAAGAAGTGGAGACTCTCGCAGGACATCCGGTGAATTTAAAATCACCCAAGCAGGTCGCGCAAATGCTTTTTGAAGAGCAATCACTGCCCGTCATTAAGAAAACTAAAACGGGGTATTCGACAGACGCCGATGTTTTAGAAGAACTGGCGGCCATGAAGGTGAATCCAATTCCAGAGATGCTGCTCAAGTACCGTGAACTTGAAAAACTTAATTCAACTTATGTAAAAGTGCTCCCTCGCTTAGTCGCAAGTGATGGCCGTTTGCATACTCACTTTCGTCCAGGCAATGCGGCGACTGGCCGTTTGTCATCAGATAATCCGAATTTACAGAACATTCCGGTTCGTACTGAGAATGGACGACGTTTACGTCGCGGATTTGTCGCTGAGCCTGGAAAAATTCTTCTCTCCGCCGACTATTCACAAGTTGAACTACGCATTCTCGCTCACTTCACGGAAGATCCAGTGATGTTGGATGCTTTTGCCAACGATAAAGATATTCACCAGCAAACCGCTGCCGAAGTTTTTGGAATTAAGCTTACTGAAGTGACAAAAGAGCAGCGTAATAGCGCTAAGGCGATTAACTTCGGTTTGATGTATGGCCAAGGGGCGTTTGGTTTGTCGCAATCTTTACGAATTTCGCAAAATGAGGCGCGCGATTATATTAAGCTCTATTTTCAACGTTTCGGGAGAGTGAAGGGTTACTTAGACTCGCTCAAAGAAAAAGCGGAAGAGACTGGTTATGCCGAAACACTCTTTGGTCGTAAACGGCTTATTCCAGAAATTAAATCACAAAATCGCCAAGTGAAATCTATGGCAGAGCGAATTGCCATCAACAGTCCGATTCAAGGAACTGCAGCGGACATTATTAAACTCGCGATGGTCAATTTACAGCAGGATCTCTTGGATAAAAAACTCAAATCCAAGCTTCTCCTCCAAGTGCACGATGAATTGATCCTAGAAGTTCCCCCTGAAGAAGAAGCGCTGATTGCCAAAATTGTCCGTGATCGCATGGAAAACGCCGTTAAATTGCGAATTCCTCTTAGAGTCGACATGGGAACTGGACTGAATTGGTACGAGTTAAAGTAGCCTTCAGACTCAACCGATAAAACCAATGAATGAAAATATTTGGTTTTATTCTCCTTCTTTGGAGCTCACAGGTTTTAGCGGATTATTGCCAGTGCGAAGTTTTCGCGGTGGCACCGCTTTCCGTTTCCAAAAAGGTCGGTAGTTACTCAGTGGGTGAGTTCAAAACCAGCTATTTTGGAAAGTATGATGCCGAAGCACAGAAGTCTTGTCGCTCGGAATGCCAAAAAGAATCCATGCGTGAATACGATGCCAATTATTTACGAGAGAAACTCACACCTTGGATGACCCAACTTATTGCAGGCGGAGCGGCCGGTTATAATTGTACGGGATTAACTGACTATAAGATTCCAGTACGTGTGAGGGCCAAAATTGGTGACTACAGCCTTGGTTTGGTTCATCAATCAATGGTTTTCATGCACTACAAACGCTCTTGTTTTTAATCCGTCGAACTCACTCGGGTACTATAGTTAACACTCCAAATTGACGAAAAGAAAGTAAGACCCTGGGAGGGATTCTCGTGTCTGCTATTCTTGCCATCATCATTGTTAGTTTTGTGATTTATTCAAGCTTCGCTTTGTGGTGGCATTACTCACTTTTGAAACCCTTTAAAGGTGAAAACGCGCAAAATATTTCGTTAGATGAATTTCATCGTTTGGTGAATCGGCCTTTTGGTGTTTTATACTTTGCTCACTTTGCGGCCTACTTAGCGATCTCACAACTTGTCCCACATAGTTTTTCTACCTCCAATCAATTTGTCATTTTTGGTTTGGGATCAATTCTAACGACCTATGTTTTTCAGATCACCTTGCTCTATCCTTGGCATAGAAGACTGGCAGATACTTCTCCTGAGCGCTTTATTAAATCAATGCTCTCTTATCTGCGTTTGACAGCTGCACTCTTGGCGCCCTTTTTTATTTTTCAATTCTTAAATGCCACTTTGATCGATTCACCTGTCGGCCGTATTGATGCCATGGAAGTTTTGGTCTTCACAGTGGGACGTATTGTGGTGCTGTCTTTATTAACTATCGTATTCTCCGTTATGTTCATGCTGAAGATGATCCCCAACAGTGCCATCGTCGAAGAAGAGCACTTGGAGATGATTCGTAAACGTTTGGTGCAAATCGAATGGCAAGATGTTCGTTTGCGCTGGATCGATATTCCCGATTTCAATAACGCTTTTGTGGTGGGATTTAAGTGGTTTGGCTTTTCCAATCAAACTATGTTCATTGGTCGCAGCTTGCGTGACCTGCTCACCCGAGATGAGTTTGATGCAGTTATTTGTCACGAGCTAGGTCACATGGCCAATGGCCATCTTCTCAAACGAATTACGTACGCATTCTTGTTGGTATTCGGTTTAGTTATTTCACTTATCTCATCACTTATCTTGAGTATGGTTCTGACTCTGGTCATAAGTGATGATCCATCAACCAGTATCGTCATCTTTGGTGGCTCACTGGTTGTGACTTTGGTTTTAAGTTACATCATGATCGTTTCTTGGCTGTTTAGAAATTATCGTCGTCAAGAGCACGAAGCTGATGCTTTTGCGGTGATGAAGCTCGGTATTCGTTTAGAAGATATGGAAACGGCTCTTCTTAAAGTGGCACGCAAATTCCGTGAAGAGGCCCGTCGTCAACCTTCTTGGAACCCGTTTAAAACTCATCCAGAAATTGAAACGCGTATTGAAAACGTCCGTACCAAAATTGCACTGGGTGTGGCTTACGACTGGAACCAATCGGCCGTGAGCCGTATGCTTGAAGTGAGTTTTCGAGCGGCTTCTCCGCGCGCCTTAGCGATGGGTTTTTCTCTTTTCATGCTAACAGGACTTCTGACTTACACCAATGTTCAGCAAAACAGAGTTTATCTGCAGTTAGTTGAGCGCGGTAACTTAGATGAGTTAAAAAGCTACACTCGTCACGCCACTTATATCAATGCCCGCCAGTATCTCTTGTTTGGTGTCACACCCCTAGAAGTAGCGGTTCATAAACAGAATCTTCCAGTCGTAAAATTCCTTATCTCTGCCGGGGCCGATCCTTCCAAAGGTTCAGGTTTCAGTTCTCCAATTGATATCGCTCTGATGCAAAAAGATTGGGTCATTACAGACTATCTCTTTGGACAGGTGACAGATAGTTGGTTGTCATCCAATTCATCACGCTTATTCAAGATGTCGGTGAAAGAAGAATCAGGCAAAGCACTGGATGTGTTATTGGTTCATCGCCTTCAGCGCTTTCTTAAAGAAGAAGAACTGCAAGCAGTGGTCGATCGTGTGGTTGCTCAGCGCTCAGCTGAAAAGATGGCGGCCTTATCCAAGGCAGGATTAATGCCAGACAAGACACGTGCTCCGGCATCGATTAAATAAGATAAATTTTTTTAGAGAATTACTTCCAAGTAACCGGCATCAAAGCAGTAGCTTTGACCGTTGTATTAACAGGAGCAGCTTCGAGACGGAGACGAAGAGTTTTGCCTTGATCAATAGGGAAGGTGAATGCGCTGATATTGTCTGCAGTAAGACCTAAGTCGCGGCCATCAGGATCTTGGCATGAGACGAAGCGATAAGAGTTGCCTTGGCCTTTCCAGACGCAATCGAACTCTACTTCTCCATCAAACAAATTCAATTCGAGTTTGACTTCAAATCCGCCAGTGGCACCAGAAGAGCTGATTGTGACAGGAAGTTCGATATCGCCATCACGTGGAACAGTATAAGTTCCATCGGTTCGGCTAAAACCACCTGTCGCTTCCGAATCCATAGATAGAGTCTCAGGGAGATTCAAATCTAGTCTTCGGCGCTCAGTGCTTGAGCCGTCTTCCACTTTCTTTCCGCATGAGATGAGCATCATCAGCATGGGACAGATCGGAAACATTTTTTTAACTATCGAGATCATGCATCCCCTTTCCTTGGGAAGGCCCTACGCTCTAGGTCCATTGTATCGTACTTACCTTTTCGGAATGCGAGGGGTGGACTTGAGGAGTGTAAACAGATGGAATCGTGAGGATGCGCAGGAATTTATTGCCGGAGTATTTTAGTTGCTGGTGACGTTTTGACCCTGGCTTTGGAGATGATTGAGAATATCTTGCAAGCGAAGTGTACCGAGTTTTTCGAGAGGATTGAGACGATTAACTACGACCAATTCGCCTTCAAATTTTTCTCTCTTCAATTTTACCAGCGCTAATGAGACTGATTGATCGGGATAAATCATGGCCCCAAACGGCAAAGTCTTTGTCAGCATTTCTGGCGATGGTTTATAAAACGAACCTACTTCTGTGTGATTAAGTTCATCTTCTTCTCCGGCCGGAAGTTCCAGTCCATCCAGATTCGCCATGTATTCATAGATTGAACCCTTGAATTGTTTTTCCGCTAACAGCCAAGCGACCAAGTTAGCAATCATCAGTGGCAGAACAATTCGATAATCACGGGTCATTTCAAATACAAGAACAATGGAAGTGAATGGAGCTTTAATCACTGCAGCTAAGAAGGCCCCGATACCCACCAAGGCATAGGCGCCTAGTTGAATATCGTTATACCCCAGAACTTGAGCACTCAAAGCACCCCAGAGAGTTCCAAAAGCGGCTCCGATCACCATAGTAGGCAGTAGAATTCCGCCACTCATTCCAGTTCCGTAACAGAATGCACTCGCTAAGAATTTTAAAACGATGATACCGCCTAGAATTTTCAGATCGAAAACTTCTCCAGCTAAAAGAGAGTTAATGATACGTACGCCCGGCCCAGTTACCAGAGGGTGATAAAGAGAAAAGAGCCCCGTTAATAAAAGACCAATCAGCATGGGAGTAAAAAAGTGATGACGAAAGATCTTCTTGGAGAGTTTTTTGACACCCACAATATTTCTAACAAAGAGTGGTCCAGCTAATCCAGAAGCTAACCCCAAGCCTAAATAGAAAATCAATTCCGAGGGATGACCGAGTTTATAGGTGGTCACAATAAAGATAGAATTCTCACCTTTAAATGTAGCAGCGGTGACAGAAGCGACGAGAGAGCCAATAAGAATGGGCCCCAAGGCACGAGCATTCATATTACCAATCATTTCTTCTAGTGTGAAAATGACGGCTGCGATGGGAGCATTGAAAGCTGCCGCGATACCAGCCGAACAACCGATATGTACGAGATCTCTTATTTTACGGGCATCGCGGAAAAAAGTTCGACCAAGGCTTGATCCGATTCCCGCTGAAACCGCAATAGTAGGTGCTTCAAGTCCCAGCGGAATTCCTGCGCCCAGGGTAAGAGCAGTAGCAAAAAACTTTTGTACCCATTCTTTGGAATGAATAATTCCATGATGAATTGCTAAAAGAAGTTTGGTGCGCGGGATACCTGAGCCAATCAGGGCCGGAGTTTTTTTGCTAAAAAAGCGGCCATTAAAATAAAGGCACTCCCCATGAGAAATGCCTTGAGGCCGAAGGTTTGTTGAGTGCCTGCAAGGTGGGATAGGAGGTGGACTAGACGCTCAAGAGCTACGGCAACTAGACCCGCAGTGAAACCGATGACCACAGTAGAGAGGAGAAACTTTTGTTCGGAGCTGAGAGAGGGCATTTTCACGATGGTCCTATCATAACGCATTACTCGTGTTTTTCAATGGTTATACCGACCTAAAAATTTTCTTCTCGAGGCTAACCTTGACACCAGCGAGACCGGTATTAGATTGTGTCTGCGATTAAGCACACTACATAATTCAATTTACTTAATGCATTGCGCATTTTAACCGGAGGAATATCCATGACTGTGAAGCCGTTACAAGATCGCGTTCTCATCAAGCGCGTAGAAGAAGAAACAAAAACTGTTGGTGGCATCATCATCCCGGACAATCACAAAGAAAAACCAGCTCAAGGTGAAGTGATCGCAGTCGGTACTGGCTACCGCCTGACTGACGGATCAGTTAAAGCTCTAGATGTGAAGAAAGGCGACAAAGTGCTTTTCGGAAAATACTCAGGCACAGAAGTTAAAGTTGGCGGCGAGAACTACCTCATCATGAAAGAAGATGAGATCTTGGGCGTTCTACAATAATTTAAAAATTCCCTCTTAAGGAGAAACATATGTCAGCTAAAGAATTAAAGTATTCGGAAAATGCTCGCAGCTCAATCTTGGCCGGTGTGAACGCACTTGCAAACGCTGTGAAAGTTACTTTGGGCCCTAAGGGTCGTAACGTTGTTATCCAAAAATCATTCGGCGCACCAGCGATCACTAAAGACGGTGTTTCTGTTGCTAAAGAAATCGAGCTTTCAGATGCTTTCGAAAACATGGGCGCACAACTTGTAAAAGAAGTCGCTCAAAAAACAAACGAAGACGCTGGTGACGGTACAACAACTGCTACAGTTCTTGCTCAAGCGGTTTACCGTGAAGGCGTGAAGCTTGTAGCTGCTGGTCACAATCCAATGGAATTGAAGCGCGGTATCGATCTTGCTACTGCAAAAGTTATCGAGAAACTCAAAGCTATGAGCAAGAAAGTTGAAACAAACGACGAGATCAAGCAAGTCGGCACAATTTCAGCTAACAACGACGCTGAAATCGGTCGTTTGATTGCTGAAGCGATGGCGAAAGTTGGTAAAGAAGGCGTTATCACAATTGAAGAGTCTAAGACTTCTGAAATGGACATCAAGATTGTTGAAGGCATGCAGTTCGACCGCGGCTACGTATCACCATATTTCGTAACTAACGCTGAGAAGATGGAAGCTTCTTACGAAAATCCATACCTCTTGATCACAGACAAGAAAATCTCTTCAATGAAAGAGCTTCTTCCTACTCTTGAGAAAGTTGTTCAAACTGGCAAACCACTCGTCATCATTTCTGAAGACGTAGAAGGTGAAGCTCTTACAACTTTGGTTGTGAACAAACTTCGCGGCACTTTGAATGTTGCTGCTGTTAAAGCTCCAGGCTTCGGCGACCGTCGTAAAGAAATGTTGAAAGACATTGCTGTATTGACTGGCGGTACTGTTATTTCTGAAGAGCTTGGCATGAGCCTTGAGACTGCTACTTTGAAAGATCTTGGTACTTGCAAAAAAATCACGATCGACAAAGAAAATACTATCATCGTTGACGGCTCAGGCGCGAAGAAAGACGTTGAAGCTCGCGTTGGCGCAATCAAAGCTCAAATCGCAGAAACAACTTCAGACTACGACAAAGAGAAGTTGCAAGAGCGTTTGGCTAAATTGTCAGGCGGCGTAGCTGTGATCTTGGTTGGAGCTCCAACTGAATCAGAGATGAAAGAGAAGAAAGACCGCGTTGAAGACGCTTTGAATGCGACTCGCGCTGCTGTTGAAGAAGGTGTGATCGTGGGCGGCGGTGCTGCTCTTCTTCACGCTGCTGCTGCTCTTATTGACCTTAAAGGTGCTAACGAAGAACAAACAGCTGGTATCAAAATTGTTAAGCGCTCAATCGAAGAGCCTCTTCGTCAGATCGCTTTCAACGCTGGTGTTGATGGCGCTGTTGTTGTTAATAAAATTCAGGAATCTAAGAATCCTTCATTTGGTTACAACGCTCGCGACGATAAGTTCGAAGACCTTGTTAAAGCCGGCATTATCGACCCAACTAAAGTGACTCGTTCTGCGCTTCAAAACGCAGCTTCAGTTGCAGGCCTCATGCTCACAACTGAAACTATGATCGCTGACCTTCCTAAGAAGGATGACGCTCCATCAATGGGTGGCGGCATGGGCGGTATGGGTGGAATGGGCGGCATGGGCGGCATGATGTAATTCTGCCTCTCTTATAAGGCTATTATTAGGAAGGGCACCTCTCGGGGTGCCCTTTTTATTTCAGTACCTTACGACTTCCCCCGTCTTGGTTAGTCAAGTTTTCCCCAGAGTTAGCCGATAATAAGATGAGAAATTTCTGGGGAGAATTATGCGTACATTATTTGCCATGCTTTTAACTTTTCAATTTGTCACTGCACCCGTGGCAGCTGAACTAGGTGAGCATCAACCCTACAGCCCAGCTAAGCGCTTGGTTGATCTTATGAGCCACGAAGAAGCAAAAGGCTTTTTAGCTACCGTGGAAGCACAAGTGGACTCCCTCATGAAAGTGGGGGCTAAAGAGTATATGCGCTCTGCGAGCCACCTCACTAAAGAAGATAAGCAGCAAGTTGAAGCCATAATTGCTTCTGCTAAAGGAAATAGGATTCCACTTTTTACTGAGAAGTCGAAAGGCTATTGGGTGGCGAGTTTTGATGGACGAAAAGTCAGCTTTACTCTCGCGGATATTTATAAACAACAAATAATGGTGGAAGGCAAAGTCATCAGTTTTAAAGATGCCAGTGTGGCGCAAATTAAAGACAGGATTACTGAGGCCCTAGGAAGCAAAAAGACCACCATGCTTCAGATGATTTATGGACAGATTTTTGTTTCGGATGCATACGCTGAACCAATCTCCGGCACCATCCTCGTTATCATTGCAGCAGTCGTGGCTGCTGTGCTGGGAGGTTTGGCCTGGTATCACTGGAAACATAAGCCTGAAAAAGCTGTGCAAGCTCTTAAGGAAGTAACGAGAAAGCTCGAAGCCGATGCTGCTTCTTGTGATGCCGCTAAAACAAATAGCGGAGACTATAATAAAACTTTCGATCTTGCTTCAGAGGTGGGAGACAGAACAGAACTTAATTCGCTTACATCAACAGACAATGCTCTACGCTATCTAATCAAAGAACAGATTGTATCGGGTGAACGTCAAAATGCAGATTGTTTCGATATGGCCCATCTTGTCGGTAAAAAAATTGGTATCGATATTCCCATGCTTTCTGATCAGGCCCTCTCTAGAATGGAAATCCTCGGTGGAGATTATAAAGCTGTCAGTGCCACAGATACCAAAGGTGCCCTCTACAATATGTGTATGAGCTATAACAAATTGGCAGGCTGTATGGAGCAGTTTATTGCTTCACATGTAAACGACAGCGATATTACTTCTTTCAAAGAAGAAGCTCGTCGCAGCCATTATCAGTATCAACGTAAAGCCAGTGGGCAATAAAACCTAACAAGCATACTCAAGAAAAAAGGAGAGGGTTTCCCTCTCTTTTTTTTTGTTTAATAACTCCGATAGGCACAACACATGACAAGTGCTGTGACTAACCTCGAACATAAAATCGATGAACTGATTAGTTCACTGGGTGGACTTGAACGTTTACGTGAGTTGTCTCGTTTATCATCGCTAGATCATCTGGTTAACCTACATCTTCTTAGCCATCTTACTAAATTAGATAAAATCGAAGGCCTCGATAAGCTCCAGTTGCTTGAGAAATTAGAAGAACTTAAAAAACTCGATAGCCTAAACCATCTACAGCAATTAGAAGAACTTAAAAAACTCAATGAACTTCGCCAGCTCGAATCGCTGAATGAGCTTAAACAACTTGATCAACTTCAAAAGCTTGACTCACTCAAAGAACTCAAAAACTTAGACCGCTTAGAATCGCTAGATAAATTGCACGCTCTTCATCGCCTTGATGCTCTTGGATCTTTGCGTGACCTAGGTGGATTAGAGCGACTTGATCATCTTAAATATCTTGAAAACCTCGATCGATTGCAAGAATTGACTGCGCTGACAAAATTGGAAGAACTGAGTGGGTTAAAGGAATTACTAGAAGCGAATTCTGAAAAGTTCAATCTATTGAAGCACCTTGATGCTCTTAACAATCTTCCTCTTTTAGAAAAGTTAGGTCAGCTGGATAAATTAGATCAGCTCGATGAATTAAAAAACCTCGATAAGCTGATCGAACTTCGTCAGCTCGATCGACTTACAACCATACATGAAATTCCACCTGCAGCTCCGGTTCCAGAAAAAGAAGAAGCAGTTGAAACGGTAGTTGCTCCCGTCATTCAGATGACAAGTTCATGGCAACATCATTTAACTCAATTTGGCTTAGATCTTTTGCGTACTTTTATATTGGCGGGAGTTTTGGTTGCGCTCATGCTCATTCCTCAAGGCAGAAAACTAGCTAATAAGGCGGCAGCGATTCTAGGATTTGGACAAGATACTCAGGTTGGTTGGGCGCTAGAAACAATTCAAAATTTCACGCCCCAGGAATTTCCTAAACATTGGGCATCTTTTCAAAAAAGAATGGAGATCGAAATTGAATTAATTTTTGATCGTCAGACACCTTGGCCACTTAAGCGTCGCTATGAGGTGATGTATAATCTTCATTCATATGATTACAGTTACGAGGGAATTTCACTCAAAGAACAAATTAAAAAAGATGTCATGACTAAGCTAACTGTTTTTGAAAACGATTGGTCTGAACGGTTAAATCAAGAGGTAGCACAGATGATGCTCAAGTCGAGCGACAATCAAAAATTAACTCTTCTGAATCAACTTAAAGATTCGATGCTGGGTGGTCGTTGGGAAGAGTTGCTTAAAATATCATTAGTCCACCAGGACGAACGATTGGCCTTTGAGGCGAGCATTATGGCCATGGTGCATTTACAGTGGACTGATCCTCAACTCATCAAAAAACATTTGCAACATTAAGAGGGGACATTTCTTCCCCAGGGGGCACTCTGACCCCATAGCATAGGGGCGCATTTTGCCCTTTTTCATCATCCAATTAGTCGATAATTCGTAAACCCCTCGAGCGCTTGCGCTTGGCCCGGGACGTGCAAACATGTAATCAAGAAGGCTGGCCAGGATGGCCGACCTGACCAGGAGACCACGGATGGCCGAAAAACCTTATGCTTGGTTCATTACATGCTTACTTTGGACAGGCCCTGTATGGGGATTATCTGTCGCTCCTAAGATCGATTGCCCCACACAGTTTAGAGCGGTGGCAAGTGTGGTCACGGAAGGAGAAGGGTCACAGCATGCTTTGAGCAAACAGAAGGTCGTGTTTGCCATAGAAGAGTCCCTCAAGGGTTCATTGAATGTGAATGAAGATGTGGAAGTAGAATTCCTCAAATTCGGTCCGCTCAATGTTGAGGTGGGACGACAGTATGTAGTGCAACTCAATAAAGGAAAGCTTTGTTGGTTAGAAGCTGCAAACTAGTCGTTTAATGGGAAAGGATGTCCCGCATGAAGAAGTTTATTGTTTTCATGTTCATGGTACTCACCTGGAGTCAGGCTAAGGCTTATCGCCTGACTGAAGACTTCAGCAATGGATTTTACTGGGCTTCATTGCCAGTACAATTCATGGTGATGGACACTGATCCGACTCGACTTCAACTGATCAAGCAATTGGCAGAAGAAGCTGTTACAGAATGGGAAGATGCCTTGATTGATCAGCTGTGGAATGTTTCTTCGCAGCAAGGTAGCCCAAGTTCAAATAGAAATATCATACGCTGGTCGACAAAGTTTGCTGCTGAAACTGGACTTTCTGAAAGTACCACTTTAGCGGTGGCGATTCGCTACACCAGTGGCCCTTATGTCGCTCGTGCAGAAATTATTATTAATGGCAGTCATCCCATCAACTCATTTCCTACTCAGTTAAAAACTGTCTTGGTTCACGAATTAGGTCACACTTTAGGACTTGATCACTCTGAAGTGGGAGATGCCGTCATGGCACCAAGCCTTCAAGTCAACTATCAGGGTCTCCATTGGGATGATGAGCAAGGTATGTCAGTGACTGTCGCTGAAACGAAGAGACGTCAGGCAATCGGCTATGTTTCTCCCTTGGCTGCTAAATCAGAAGAAACCTCAGGATCAGCTTTAAGCTGCGGAACTGTAGATATGTCAGGCGGCGGTGGAGGGAGCGGCGGAAGTCCGATGCTTTCACTCAGTCTTGGCCTTTTGTTGGCGCTGACAGTCTTTGGATCTCGCTTCAAGAGTCGTTTGATTTAAACCGATACAGTAGTCGTGGAAACGACTGAAAAAAATAATGAGACTTTCTTCTTTTGGGTGCTACTCGAAGAGCGTCTTGATGAAATGTTTTACGCCACTTCGGCGGAGCTCGCAAAACACGGTATTAAGCTACTTCCAGTAAAAATTGATCAAGTCTCACGTCTGGCCGCACTGACAGCGACAGGACATGTGACTGTCATCTGTTCAAGTCGACATGCTTTGCAATTCAATGCATTCAAAAAAAGTATCGCCCCTATCTTGGGTATGCTTCTTAGACAAGAACGCTTAAGCTTTTTTCATTTCTCCAGCTTTAAAAAATTAGATCTTGGCAGCAAGATTTATCGCCAAAAGAACTACTTCTTCTTGAATTACCCTCTCAATCTGGAAACTCTCTGTGTTAAACTAAAGAGGTTCCATGAATTGCGTCTTAATCGCGCCCGCGTCTGGCCAGGTGGCCGTCGTGCTAAGGTTCCCGGTTTAGCGTCTTGATAGGAGAGGGGTATGAAATCCAATAAAGATGAAATCACCCAACGCTATTTATTACTTTTTAAGTTAGATGCGCAAAATCTACTTCAGAGAGTTAAGTCTCGTCGCAAAGAATTTGTTGAAGTCTTTGCTATGCGCAGAACCCGCGATCATTTCCCTTGGGTTTTTTCATCTCGCTATGAACGAGCGACCATTAAAGATTTAGCTCACTGTTCAAGTGAAACCATCGCTGCCCTTGATCAGTTTTATAGTTTGGTCGATGAAATGAAGTGGTATCTCTTTCAGACAGAAGACATGCCAAGCACTGTTGAGGAAACTATTTTTCGCTTAACAAAAAGACTAGATAAACTTCATTCGACTCTCGCTCTTTACTTAGATGCGGAACTTTCTTTAGATGAGGAAACGGACGGTGTCCACTCTCAGCTCGCAGAAGGCAGTGCATTCGATCTAAGAGAAGCAGAGGGTGGTGGTTTGTTTTCATCAGAAGGGGACACCATTTCTTTTCCTGAAGATGAAACAGACAAGGAAGACCATGGTTAGATTTTTCCTATTTTGTTTAATTAGCTTTTCAAGCTTTGCGCGCCAACCTTTACCAGCAAGCCGCTTTGAGCATCTGACGGGTATTAAAATGAATTCCGAGTCGAAATCGGCTTGGGATGCCAAATACAATCGTCCAAGTTTCGTTTTTGGTAAACGTCCTGCTGATTTTTTAGCTGAAAACTACCAATACCTTCCTTTTGAAGGAACTGTCCTAGATATGGGAATGGGCGAGGGACGCAATGCTGTCTTTCTCGCGCAGAAAGGTTTCAAGGTTACTGGCGTTGATATAAGTTCAATTGCCGTAAAAAAATCTTTGATGCTCGCCAAAGAATACGGTGTAAAAATCAAAGCCGTGACAGCTTCAATGAAAGATTACAAAGCTCCACCAGAAGGATTTGACGCGATCATTTGCTTCTATTTCTTAAATCGTGATTTATTGGATGAAATTCGCACTTGGCTTAAACCAGGCGGAATACTCATCTATGAAGCGCACACAGTTCGCCAACGTATTCATCCGACACATCGCCATGATCCAGCTGATAATTTTCTTAAAGAGCAAGAGCTCCTTAAGATGTTCCCTGGTATGAGGGTTTTGAAGTATGAAGAGCCCCTTCATGAAAAAGAATTTCGTGCCAGTATCATTCTGCAAAAGAATCAATAGCTGATCAAATAAGTTTCTCTCAATCTTTCCTTGGCTCCTAGGACAGGAGTGGCATAATAACCTTATGCGACTTAGTCCGTTTTTCTTACTCTTAATCAGTCTCAACGCTTTCGCGATGGAAGATATTACAACAGCAAAAAATGCTGTTGAAGCTACATTTCCTGGCCGTGTTTCGCGGATTAATAATATTGCTCAGCTTGTTCGTATTCGTGTTGATTTTAAAAATGCCAAATTTTTAAATCGAGGTGATCGGCTTGAGTTTTGGAACGAAACCTATCCTTCGCAGCGGTGTGTTTCAGTGGTTGAGGCCCGCAGTAATGAGTATCTACTGGTAAAGGTTCCTGATTTTGCTCAGTGTGTACTTCGCGTGCATGTAACGACGGGTAGCTACTTACATTTTTGGAGCAAGGATCTTGAGAATAATTTAAAAGCAGCTCATGAGTTGGTTGAGATCCTTTTAAAAAAGAGAATGGCTTTACTGGCCAGAAAACGCCATCACGAAAGAGATCTCGATGCTCATGTTGAGAAAGTCGAAGCCACCAACAAGCGTTATGAAATACTAAGACAAAAACTAGAGGCGGAGTGGAATAAAGATCTTGCTGCCCTAGAAGAAGATAAGGCCAATTCGCTGGTCGCATTTAAGCAAGCGGAAGCTCGGTTAAATGAAGTGGAGAGTAAGCTGGAGTCCTACCGGATTCACGAACATAACTTCACTGTCGATCGCTGGTCACTCGATCCTGATTCATATTTTCACAAATAGACACGTAAGGAGTCTTTCAAATGAAACGTATTGTTATCTGTCTTGCTATGTTGGCCGTGTTGGCAGCTTGCCAAGAAAAGAAATCGCAAGCTTCTCAGGGCACATTCTTTATCAATAACACCCAGGGTGAGCCCTCATCACTTGATCCACTCTCATCCAATGATGGAGCGGGAAGTATTGTGCAAGCCTATGTTTTAGAGACTTTGCTTGAGCGCGACATTGAGACTTATCAGTGGAAACCGGCACTCGCTAAAAGCTGGGAAGTATCTAAAGATAAAAAATCTTATACCTTTGTATTGCGCGAAGGCGTTAAGTGGCATGATGGAAAACCACTCACTGTCGAAGATGTGAAATTCTCTTTTGATGCTATTTTTGATGAGAATTTTAAAACTGCTCACTTGCGTCCCTATTACGAAAATATCGAAAAAGTCGAAATCGTGGATGCTCAAACCATCAAGTTCTATTTGAAAGATGATTATTTCAAAAACTTTGATGTCGCTGCAGGACTGACTGTTCTTCCGAAACATTTTTACGGTGACCAGGCTAACAAGAAAGAGTTCTCAAAGAAATTGATTGGCACAGGTGCTTATAAATTCACTCAATACGAGAAAGGTAAACGTATAGTCTTTGATCGCAACGAAGACTGGTGGGGACGCCAGGTGGAAGGCAACAAACTGACTTGGAACTATCCTCGTCTTGTTATGCGCTTTTTAACTGAAGAGAACGTCATTCTTGAAACATTTAAGAAAGGCGATCTCGATTATGTTTCTCTTCGCCCAGAAGCCTTTATGAAGCGCACCGATGGCCCAGAGTGGGGTACTAAGCTTTTCAAGGTTAAAACAACTAACAAAGCTCCAAAAGGGTATACTTTTGTCGGTTGGAATCTTCGTCATCCTATTCTTTCGGATAAAAAAGTTCGTGTCGCATTGGCAAAACTTTATAATCGCGATTTCGCGATGGATAAGTTTGAGTTCAATCTCTCGGCCCATGCTGATGGCCCGATTGAACCATCAAGTGATTTCCATCCATCATCACTCAAGCCAGTAGGATTTGATCCCGAGGGAGCATTGAAGCTTTTGACGGATGCTGGTTGGAAAGATACCGACGGGGATGGTCTTTTGGATAAAGTTATAAAAGGCAAAAAAACGCAGTTCTCGGTTTCTATCCTCGAGCCTCTACCGGATTATGTGAAATACCTCACTATTTATAAAGAAGAAGCCAAGAAAGTCGGTATTGAAATCAATATCCAACAGATCGAATGGAACTCATTCTTAAAGTTGATCGATGAAAGGAAATTTGATGCTGTACGCTTGGCCTGGGGACCTGGCACCGGAGATCCAGATCCAAAACAAATTTGGCATTCAGCTTCAATCGGAGAAAATGGCTCTAACTTCATTGGTTATGCCGTGCCAGAAGTGGATCGCATGATTGACCAAGCTCGCAAAGAGCATGATCGTGAAAAACGCATTAAACTTTTAAATAAGGTCTATGAAACGATTGCTAACGATTCGCCGTACTTATTTATTTTTGCCGGTAAAACGACGCTATACGCTCACAACGGCCGCATCCAGAAAACCCGTGATACTTTCACTTATGGTGTAGGTACGCAGTACTGGACCTTGGTGCCGTAGTGGGTAAGTACCTTCTCAAAAGATTCTTAGTGATGATCCCGACATTGATCGGGGTCACACTGATTGTTTTTGCCATCATTAATCTTGCTCCGGGTTCACCAGTTGAGCAAAAGCTCCAGCAGTTGCGCTTTGGCGGTGGTATGAATGCTGGAGGAGAGTCAGGTGGTCGTGGTTCAAGTACTGTTTCAGATGAAGTGCTGGCAGCACTTAATAAACAGTATGGTTTTGATAAGCCCCTCTACATGCGCTATTTCATCTGGCTCAAAAATATTGCCACCCTCGATCTGGGTGAGAGCTTTACGTATGAAGAGCCAGTGGTGGATGTGATCGTTTCGAAGTTTCCGGTCTCTTTGCAATTTGGTATTGCCTCACTGTTATTGAGCTACCTCATTTCAATACCCTTAGGGATTATGAAAGCTTTGCGACACGGTAGTGTCTTTGATACATCATCCAGCCTCATCCTTTTTGTTACCTACTCAATACCACCCTTTATGCTGGCAATTCTCTTGATTGTTTTCTTAGGCGGTGGAAGTTTTTTAGATATGTTCCCCATTGGCCGTATCAGCTCGGATTATTACGAAGATCTATCCTTTGTTGGAAAAGTATTAGATCGCTTGCACCATTTTGTGTTGCCACTTGTTTGTTACACTATTGGTTCATTCACTTCTCTTACTCTTTTGATGAAGAACTCACTGATTGAAGAAATCAAAAAAGACTATGTCCGTACTGCACGTGCCAAAGGTGTGCACGAGCGCAACGTTCATTTGAAGCACGCTCTAAGAAATGCCCTTATTCCTATTGTGACGGGCCTAGGTAGTTTCTTAACAGTGTTCTTTGCCGGCTCATTGTTACTAGAGACGATCTTCCAACTCGATGGGGTGGGTCTCTTGAGTTACAAATCGGTTTTGTCGCGTGATTATAATGTCATCATGGGCCTCGTGTTTGCTCAAAGTGTGCTCTTTTTGATTGGCAACCTTTTGAGTGATATTGCTTATGTTCTCGTTGATCCAAGGATTGATTTCACATGATTGAACGTTGGATAAAAAATGATATTTCGCTTCGCCGATGGAGACGGTTTAAGTCTCGTCGCTTGGCCTTTATTAGTCTTTGGTCATTGGTTGTTGCTTGTTTTTTTAGCTTTTCAGCTGAATGGTGGGCCAATAGCAAACCGATCTATTTAAGCTATGCTGGCAAAAGCTATTTTCCCATTATCAATGAGTACCCAGCGAGTGCCTTTGGGCAACTCAATCGTGTGGCGCCAGATTATCGCACGATCAAACTCAGCGAAAATGATTCAGTTATATGGCCTGTAGTTAAGTGGGATCCTTTTGAATCAAATTATAACTTAGATAAATATCCTGCCCCGCCCTCAAATAAGAATTGGTTTGGTACCGATGATCGTGGCCGCGATATTCTCACTCGACTTCTCTATGGTCTGCGCTACTCCATGACCTACGCTGTATTAGTTTGGATGATCACCTTTTTAATTGGAACGGTGATTGGTGGTGTGATGGGTTGGAAGGGTGGGCGGATTGATTTCTGGGGACAACGAATCGTTGAGATTCTCAGCACTGTTCCCCAATTTTTCTTGTTAATTATCTTGATTGCTATTTTTAAACCGACTCTTCTTCTACTTGTGTTAATTTCATGCCTCTTTGGCTGGATTAGTATTAGTTACTATGTCCGCGGTGAATTTCTTAAAAATAGAAAAATGGACTTCGTAGAAGGTGCACGTGCCATTGGTGCGGGCCATATTCGGATTTTCTTTCGCCACTTACTTCCAAACTCTCTTGGTCCCATCATAACTTTCACGCCCTTTGTTATCTCGGGCAATATTGTAGGATTGGCGAGTCTAGATTATTTAGGTTTTGGTCTTACGCCTCCCACACCAAGTTGGGGGGAATTATTGAATCAGGCCCAACAAAACTTCACCATCGGGTGGTGGTTAGCGGTATTCCCCTCTTTGGCGATGTTTTTGACCCTCACCATGCTCTCATTGGTGGGAGAAGCCACGCGGGATGCCATGGATCCACGCCTCTAGTTATGCTATAAGGCCTCCATGAAAAAAACAGCTCAACGAATTGCTCATTTTAAAGACTCTATCTTTGGCGTGATGTCTAAGCTCGCTCGAGATCATCAGGCAGTGAACCTAGGTCAAGGTTTTCCCGATTTTGACGGACCAGAATGGCTTAAAAAAATCGCTCAGGAAAAAATTCAGCAAGGGCACGGGCAATACGCTCCTTTTATGGGTGCACCCTCGCTTCGTCAGTCGGTGAGTGATTATTATCAACGCTATTATAAGCTTAGTTATAACCCTGAATCTGAGATCACAATTACTGTGGGTGCCACTGAGGCCTTATTTACGACCATTACCGCCTGTGTTGATCCAGGAGATGAAGTGATTGTCCTTGAGCCATTCTATGACTCATATGTCGCTTCAATTGAAATGGCGGGCGGCAAGGCGGTGCCAGTGACTATGCACGCGCCGAGTTTTACAGTAGTTGAGTCTGAGCTCGAAGCAGCTGTGTCGTCCAAAACCAAAATGATCATTGTAAATAACCCTCACAATCCTTCGGGCAAAGTATGGGAGAAGAGTGAGCTCGAGATGGTCTCGCGCTTTGCTGTGAAGCATGACCTCTTAGTTATAAGTGATGAGGTCTATGAGTTTCTTTTGTTTGATGGTGCCAAACATTACCCGCTCGCTCTTTTTCCTGGGATGTATGAGCGCACATTCACCATTAGCTCTGCTGGTAAAACTTTTGGTTTAACGGGTTGGAAAACCGGTTGGATCTGTGCTCCTGGATCTCTTTCTCAAGCTGTTCGACTGGTTCATCAGTACGTCACATTTTCAGTGGCAACGCCACTTCAAGAAGCAGTGGCTGATGGACTCAAGCAACTTGAATCCTACCTTCCCGTTTTTCAAAAGACGTATCTTGAAAAAAGAGATTTCTTCTACGCTGGTCTAAAACGACTGGGATTTGAGTTTGCGATCCCTCGTGGAACTTATTTCATGATGGTGCCGATTCGTAGCAAAACTCAGCTTAGTGATGTTGATTATGCCATGGAGTTAGTTAAAACATATCAAGTGGCGACAGTGCCCCCTTCCGCTTTTTATCTAAAATCGAAAGAGGGCCATGAGTATTTGCGCTTCTGCTTTGCTAAAAAGCAAGAGACTCTACAAGCGGCATTAAAAAATTTAGAGCGACTGTAGTTTAACTTTAGTCACTTGAGTTTTATCGCCACGACGATATTTTAGAGAAACGGTATCTCCGATTTTATAGCTCTCAAGCACATGAAAGATGTCATCTAAACTATTCACTTCTTTGTTATCAACCGAGAGTATGACGTCTCCAAGATAGACTCTTCCAAAGCGATCCTGAGTCATGCCTTTAAGCCCCGCCTTTCCAGCGGCGCCACTTTCATCGATATGAGAAATGATCACACCTTTTTCGGAGAGACCCAGACGCTCGCGCATGTTCTCGGGAACGATCCCAATTCCTAGGCCTGGGCGAATAATACGTCCGTGAATAATCAGCTGAGGCACAATCATTTTTACCGTATCAACCGGCACAGCAAATCCTAGTCCGGCACTTGATCCCGAAGTCGAAAAGATCATGGTATTCATACCGATCAGTGCACCACTTGAGTTCAATAAGGGCCCGCCTGAGTTACCCATATTAATTGCGGCATCGGTTTGAATCATGTCGTGGATTTTGACTCCACCAAATCCATCAATCTTTCTGCCTAAGGCACTTACAATTCCCGTCGTAAGCGTATGATCAAGACCAAAAGGCGAACCGATCGCCAGAGTCATTTGGCCAACCTGCAAACCTTTGGAATCTCCTACCTTGATCGGAACTAATTTTTTTGGCAGCTCTTTAAGTTTCAGAACAGCGATATCTTTTTTTGGTTCAGATCCGACAAGTTTTGCGGAATATTGCTTTTGATCATTTTGAAAAGTGATTACAAATTCATTACCACCATTCACTACGTGAAAGTTTGTAACAATGTGACCTTGGTTGTCCCAAACAAATCCTGAACCCGCACCTTGAGGCACTTCAACAGTGCCATAAAGAAGGTGGCGAGCAATTTTAATATTCGATACGTTCACCACGGAAGGAAGAATTTCTCGATAGAGAGCAATTGTTTTTTGTTCGACTTCCAGCAAGCGATCGGACTGGGCCCATGAGTTGGAACTAGTCATCATAAGGAGGAGGCTAAGGATAAGTTGCAGCATGGTTGCTCCTTGTTTTGAAGATGTTTTTGAGTATAGTAGAGACTGCTCAATTTCCCCAATAGGATTTCCCATGGACAACGCGCGTAATTTGCAGAGCGACATCACATTTTGGCACCGTGCCCATAACCGTATGGAAATAGAGAAGGTTTATGGTGATAAGTTTATTCGCTTTCTTTACCAATCTTCTCTGGGAAAACAGACTGGAGGGGTTTTTACTAACAAGGTATTTAGTAAGATATACGGAGCATTTCAAGAGCGACCGTCTTCTCATAAAAAAGTTAGACCGTTTATTGAGAAATTTAATATCGATATTGATCAATATGAGAAAGGTTCTCTGCCAGCATCAGATATTCGTGACTCTTATGCGACCTTCAATGAATTTTTTATTCGTAAACTTAAATTGGGTGCACGCTCTACTGTAAATGAGCCACATCGTATGCCCGCCTTTGCTGAGGCCCGCTATGTGGGTTATGCCAATGTTGATAACACGATTCAATTTCCAGTGAAGGGAAAGTTTCTTACCGCTGCAGGGATTTTAGGCAACCCAGATATTGCCAAGCCTTTCGAAGGTGGCCCGTTGATGGTGGCGCGGCTTTGTCCGGTTGATTACCATCGCTACCATTATCCTGATAATGGCAAAGTGCTTGATCATTTTCCTGTTCATGGACGCTACGATTCTGTGAATCCACTTGCTCTGAAGCTGAAAGGCGATATTCTGATCGCTAATGAGCGCTATGTGACATTGCTACAAACTGAAAATTTTGGACGCCTTGCCTATGTTGAAGTCGGGGCCATCTGTGTAGGTAAGATTGTGCAGAGTCATGCTTGGAATAAACCGTTCCGTCGTGGAGAAGAAAAAGGTTATTTCCTATTCGGTGGATCTACCGTTGTTCTTTTAGGTGAGAAGGGTGCTTGGAAACCTAGCGCTGATATGCTGAAGAACACCGCTGAAGGACGTGAAACATATATTCAGCTTGGTGATGAAGTAGGCGTTAAGCTTTGATATGACAGCATATCGGGAAATGGTCCGAGGGCCAATGGCCTTGATGCGAATCTTTGAGCATCTTCATCTCCGAGTTCTTAAATTGACCCTCAACCAATATCCAATCTATTCGTGAACCATCCGGGTGGTCACCGGTAAACGGATGATGAGAAGATTCTTCTGGTCCAAGCCACGGATCATGGAGCGTTGGAAAGTGACTTAACAAATGATCTCTTAATTCCGATTGAGGCGAATCATTGAAGTCACCGAGAATAATTAATTTTTCAGTTGTTTTGATTTTATTAATTTCCTCACCTAAGACACCCACTTGCGCCAATCTGGTGGAGAGCTTTACATGATCAAGATGGACATTAGCAAAAAGCCAAAGCGTTTTATTGATTTCAACCTTCAACCAAGTGCACAGTCGTGGAAAAGCACTATCAAACGAACTGCTACCGGGAATATGTGGCGTTTCGGATAACCAAATATCACCACAATCAAGAACATTCACAGAATCAGTCTTAACGAAAAAACAAGGGTACATTCTTTCTGACAACCACTCACGGTTGAAATCAATCATGCTGTAGCCAGGAAGTAGTTTACACATCTCTCTTAATTGAGGCTCTCGACCTTCTTGGGTACCGATAATGAGCGGAGATTGGGATAAAAGCGTTTTTGCTAAATGATCTTTGCGTTTTGACCATTGATTGACGCCATCGGCTGGATTATCAAATCGAATATTGCTACTGATGACTGTAATCGGAGCTTCCATGCTCCAATCATAGCCCTATTCAATTAAATTTTACAAACTTGCTTCAAGCAAAAGGTAGCCTTCAAGACCAGTTATGCGCGGAATAATTTGTTTTTTGACCGGAACAGTTCGCCCACATCCACTTTCAACCACGCCCGTCTCAATCACGCTATTTAAGAGACCTGACTTAAAAAGTGGCTTCCATTCATCTTCAGAGATTTGGATAGTCAGATTAAATGCGACACCAAGTTGACCTGCTTCAAACCAATCAAGCTTTACGATTTGACTAGAATCCCAATTAATAAGCCCCATTGCACTTTCAATGTTTGGTAACACTTGTTTTTCTCGCCTAACAAGTGTGCGCGTCGTGTAGGAGCATAGGGCCGACATATCTGGATTTGGCGAAAGCTCAAAACGTTTAACTTTTTCTTTAGTGATAGCCATTTGTCCGTAAGTCATGAATACAGTGATGTTTAATTTGTGTGAGAAGGAAAATGCGTTCGTATTTTCACTCAATAGTGAAATTTTATTTTCACCTATCTCCTGTTTCCTGAAATCAGAACTAGACCCATATACAATAGCATACGTTTTTCCTGTCACCGCAGTGTTGAAAAAATCTTTGCTCAGATTTACTAAACGCCAGCCGTAGGATTCACGCTCAAACTCTTCTAACTCTAATCCTGTTGGAAAAATCTTCTGTTGAGTCATGAAGTCACGAATGCTTAGCTTGGAAGAGACACGATAAATCTTTTCTTCTTCAGGTGTTGAAATAATAAACCGGTAAGTCCTGTCGGTTAGTTCTTCGATCGTACCAGCAGAAAGATTGGCATTGAGTTTTACAGACGGTTCATTAATAAAACCCTCCTCAAGCTTAAGCGATTTTCCGGCAATACTTAGAATCTTCGTAAAATGTTTACCAGCGAGCTTTGTTCGCCAGTAGGCCGGTCGATTTTTAAACCGAAGCTCAAGTTGTGAAACTTCAGGTAGTGGTAAATCTTTATTTGCATCAAGAGATTTTTTTAATAATAAATCTCTAAGTACTCTTTTGACTTGCGGTTGGATGACTACTTCCAGTCCATCATTTTGAACCAGAGTCACTTCTTTGTTAATTTCAGGAAATGTTTCCTGAACATTAGAGACAAAAGGATTATTCCCAGCATGAATTTCGTCCCAGTCTTGAATCCCGTCTGCATCAGCGTCTTGAGAAAAAGTCGCCTGGTCGGTCTGGTAATAATCATCCTGGGTTGATTTTTTCCCACAAGAGACGATGAGTAGAATTAAAAATAAAAATTTCAAGCGACACCTCCAATTAATCTTTTTACTACGTCTCCATATTTATCTTCTCCCCACACAACGACAGTGTAGTCATGCAAGGATGCATCCTTGGGAGGTGGGGGAAGTGTTTGCATAAATTGTTCAAGATTCTTAATAAGCGCTTTGAGGATTGTGCGATCTTTTTCACTGACCCATGCTTTCCTCAAGCCTAGATTTTGCGTGCGACCAGTTGAGAGACCTTCGATAAGTTCGAGAGCCTCATAACGTTGCAGCTTTTGATCGTTGAGTTTTTGCATTTCACCCAAAGGCAGATGGCGATTTACGCTGTAACCCTCTGCTGTGATGGTGATATAGCTACGTAATGTCAGGGCATGAAGGATATTCGCCAAGAAGCGAAGTTCTAGTTGCGTATCACGCATCAAAGCTGTGATGTCTTTAGTTCCAGTGCTAATCGATTCTAAAACGAGTCTCTCAACGGTCGTTAAAACTTGCATAAAGGCTCCTAGGCGCTGTGTAGGTTGAAGATATTTTCAGTTGTGTCTCCAATCACGATCGAATGCCATTGAAGCTTGAGCTCAATCGCGTGAGCCAGCTTCTTTTGTTCTTCTACAGAAAAGCGGCTTTTAACTTCAGCTACCAAACGATCAAGATGGTGTTGAGAGGCATGTTTTGGGGTATTTTTCTGGAGTGCAATGGTAAATGCCTCATATTCTTCTAGCTTCATTGGAGCACCATTCATTAAACGGAATACTCTTGTGAGCTGGATATCAGTGAGGGCGGCGATCTCTCTTAGAGTCTCTGTAGGAAAGCGTTGGCGAAAATCATTAAGTATCTTGGTTTGAAGTGACATGGGGACATCTCCTTGTTGGTGATGTCCCTAGAGCAAAGGCCGTGCCAACTATTGGTTAAGTTGGTTTTCTTGTAAAATTCGATAGAAAGCGGAACTAGAGATTTTAAGTTCTTTAATACAGGAAGTAATCCGACCGCCATGTCGCAGAAGGGCCTCTTGAGCGATTTCTTTTTCGACTTGTTGGAAATAGGCCCGCAAACCATGTGCTTTAACATAAGCGCGTATTTCAGCATTTATGAGACCAGTATTTTCAGAAGCAGATGGATTTACAGCTAAAATAGCTTTTATGTTCTCATCGGTAACAACACCTGCACCAATATCCGCAAGACTTAAAAGTGTTTGTCTGAGTTCGCGAAGATTGCCGGGCCATGTGTGTAATTTAAGAAGTGATATCGCCTCTGGGGTTAGAACATATCTTCGTGGAGATTGTTGCTGGAAAAATCGAATGAGGTTTTCAATGTCCTCACTCCTTTCGCGAAGGGATGGAAGTGCAAGTTGGAGTCCAGAGAGACGAAAGTACAAATCTTCTCTGAATACTCCTTGCCGGATTTTAAGCTGAAGGTCTTCGCAAGTTGCAGTAATGAGTGTGAATGAACTCTTCTCGGCCTTCGTGCTTCCCACGGGGTAGAAAGTTCGCTCCTCAATGGCCTTAAGAAGTTTTTGCTGCATCGACGTGGACATGGTTCCGACTTCATCTAAAAAAAGTACGCCTCCGTCAGCCGCCTTCAATTTGCCTATCTTCTTTGAGTCTGCTCCTGTGAAAGAACCTTTCTCATGACCAAAGAGCTCACTTTCTAGAAGATTGTCTGGGATTTCACTGCAGTTGAGATGAATAAAGGGCGCATCTGCACCCATCAGATTCTCGGCTAAGAGTTTACCTAAGACGCTTTTTCCAGTTCCGGTTGGGCCCGTAATGATTAGGCTTCGGCCTTGCCACGGGGAAGTCAGTAATCGCGTAATATCTTGTTGTAAAATGGGATTTTTCGTAGGGAAGCGGTCATTAAAAAATTGATTAAGGCGCTGAAGGTCTTTCTGTGCCAGTAAGCTACGAATAAATGCTGGTAGGTTCTGAGCAACTTGGGATTTGGTAAGCACATGCTGAGCACCTAGTTGATAGGCTTTTGATATCAATTCCTCATCAGAGCTGCTGGTCAACATGAGTCTCATGGCGTTCTGCTTGCGTGCCATTTCTAATACCAAGAGACCCTGTGGACCATCTGGTAAATGAAGGTCAGTCACAATTAAGTCGTACACATTGTCTTTTAGCAGGGGTTGAGCTTCTGGCCAGGACATCGCTGCTTCAATCGTACCAAAGGGAGCGAGAATCTCTTTAAGTTGCAGCAGAAAGTACTTATCATCCTCTACTATAAGGATTCGAAGAGTGGGTTTCATGCCCTATAAATAAGGGCTAATTATTCGGAAATCAAATTCCGAATTCGGAATCCGAATTTTTTACAGGGGGCCACTGCTTGCAGGTTATCCAATTTTCCAATGTAAACGATCTGGTTACTGAAGTCGCCCAGAGGCTTGCAGCGAAATTGCAGGAGATCGGCCTGATTGGCTTTGCAACCGGACGAACCATGGATCCGGTCTATCAAGCGCTCCAGCAGCTCGCACCGTTTGAAATCAAAGCACAGGCCTCTATGCTTGATGAATATGTAGGGCTGGCCGCTGATGATTCACGCTCGTATCGTTATTATCTGCAATCGCGAGTTTTTGGCCCATTAGGATTTTTACCAAAACAGATTCATCTCCCTAAGCTTGAGGCCATGCCTGCTAACGAGGCAGCCCAAGATTATGAAAGCCAAGTGATGTCTTTAGGTGGATTGCATGTCCAGTTACTTGGCCTCGGGCTTAACGGTCATTTGGGACTCAATGAACCAGGCTCAACTATCGAAAGTAGAACACGTATTGTGGAAATCGCTGAAAAAACGAGACTCTCTAATCAATCCTTTTTTAATTCTCTTGAGGATGTTCCTAAGCATGCGCTCACGCTTGGATTAGGAACACTATATGAGGCGCAAGAACTTTGGTTAATAGTCACAGGTCTATCTAAAGCAAAAATTTTGAAAGATGTATTGGAAGGACCTCGCACCACGGATGTTCCCGCAAGTTTATTAAGAGATCACAAAGGGCTTAAGATTTTTATTGATACAGAAGCAGCTAGCTTACTCAAAAAGCCAATCAGTTAAATCAGAGTGGGTATAGGCAAAATGGGGATCATCTTTTGCAACCAATCTCCCATTAACGAATTTCTCTAGCCGATATAATTGTCCGGCCAACATCGGAACAGATGAAGACCCTTTATGGTTAAGCCATTCACTGCCTCGTCTCACGCTATCCATTTGCCAACCGAGAAGTCGTAAATGATAAGGGTTTCTTTCGATCTCCCCCTTGTGAAACTGAAGACTCTTTACTTGTTTAAGATGTGTTTTATCATCAATTTCAACGAGAAGATTTGGTTCTGTCTGAGGTGACCAATATTCCGCCCATGCCACAAATCCAGAATAATGAGACAAAGCCGATTTAAGCAGGTGTGATGAACGTTCGTGAGTTGGATGACGATCAAGTGCATGGGGAGCAATAATTAAACTTGGTTGATATTTTTTTATCAACTGTTGAAGTTTGGTTTTCTTTTTAGGCCATTCATTTGGCAGCAGAATGTTCTGCCATTTTAGAAAAGTAGTCGCTTGCTTTAGCTCGAGATTGCGTGATTTATGTCTCTCTTTTGAGCTGCCTAGTGTGACGGCGACATTAACCACTTTTAGCTTATTTTCACTTTGTAGTCTGAGGGCCAATGCGCCCATCAATATTTCATCATCAGGATGAGGAGATACTATCAAAACATAATTCTTTGGAAGAATACGTTTGGGTGAATAAATTTTTGTTTCGGGAATTGAGAGAAGTGCTCGAAAATCGCGGAGATGCTTTTTTAAAGTTGTGACTGCATCCATCACTTAAAATTGGGCAACAGAAGAGAGGACGTAGCAAAATACAATCAAGATCAAGAGTGACTTAAACATAATTCTCTTCAGATAAGTGGTTTTCTTGAACTTACCTAAGGCCAGGGTTTGTTGTCGAGTGGCCACTCATGAAGAGCTTTTAACCAAATGGGAAATCAAAGGCTTGGATTATACTCGCTTATAGTCATCCACGAGACGCACAATGTCATCTTCACCAAGATAGCTTCCAACTTGGGCTTCGATCAAAATGAGATCGTCTTTTTCACGATTCTCCAGGCGATGAACTTCACCGATTGGAATATAGGTCGATTCGTTACGCTCGAGTGGGAATGTTTTTTCACCGACAGTCACGTAGGCTTTACCGTTGACCACAATCCAATGTTCACTGCGATGTGCATGCTTTTGTAATGAGAGACGGGCCCCCGGCTTGACGACAATGCGTTTCACTTTGAAATTCGCAGCATCTTCTAGGATGGTGTACGAGCCCCAAGGGCGGTGAGCTGTCGTATGGAGATGTGTGAGTTCACTTTTTTTCTGTTTAAGAGCAGCGACGACATCTTTTACTTTTTGAGAAGAGCCTCGCTTTGTCACCAAGAGCGCATCTGGAGTATCCACGATGACTAAATCATCAACGTCAACAGTGGCGACAAGTCTCTTTCCCGAAACAACTAAGTTTCGGTGAGAATTGAAATGCATCGTTTGGGGATCGATGGCGTTTTTATCAGCATCGAGCGGCAGTGATTCATAGAGTGCATCAAATGAACCTAAATCACTCCAGCCCATATCACTTGGCACGACTTTGATCCCGCTGGCTTTTTCCATTACAGCGTAGTCGATAGAATCTGATGGAATAGCTTTCATTAAATCGAGGGGAATGCGGAACGGTGCTGTTTGTGGTGTACCTTTCCAAGCGGCAACCGATGCCACAAAAAGAGCGTTAGAATGCTGTTCGAGAGCACTCAAATAGGTTTGAGCTTGAAAGCAGAACATGCCCGAATTCCAGAAGTGCTTTCCACTTTTAAGATAGCTTTCAGCGGTAGCAGCATCAGGCTTTTCGCGAAAACTTGCAACGGTGTCACCCTGAGCTTCGATATAACCAAATCCCGTTTCAGCATGAGTGGGCTTGATACCAAAAGTAACGAGTGCGCCAGTTTTGGCAAAGGCCTTCGCCGATTTTACGTAGTCTTGGTAAGCTTTGGTGTTTTGAATGAGATGATCAGAAGGAACAACTAGAAGTTCGTCTTGAGCATTAGCTGCAAGTGCTGCGAGAGCAATGGCTGGCGCCGTATTGCGACCTTCAGGCTCTAGGATAAAGCGCGCTGGTTGAGTGAGCTTTAAGGCGCGATATTGATCTTCCGCCATAAAGAATTGCTCTTGATTCACAATAATTAAAAACTCATCCGTGTGAGGAGCATTTCTTTCGATGGTTCGTTGAAATAACGAATGGCCCTCGAATAGTGGGTAGAACTGTTTGGGGTAGAGAGTGCGAGAAAGGGGCCAGAGGCGTGTGCCTGAACCACCGCATAATACAACTGTTTTCATCTCGCCAAGATACCTTAAACCGATCTCGGCATCAAGTGATGCCAAGCATAGATGAGGCCACAGAGAAATAAATAAGCAGCCCGGTGATATCGACGATTGTGCTAATGGCCGGACTAGCTACGACGGCTGGATCACCGTCCAAACGTCTTACAATCAGGGGAAGTCCAGCTCCAATGACAGCACTTGAAACGACTTGAATAGCGATTGCAAAAGAGATGGTGAGCCCCACAAAGGACATGGTGAAGCCATCAGGAAGAAGACCGTGGAAACTTAGGAAAACAATTTTTAGATAAGTAAGTAATGCGACACAAATTGATAACATGGCTGAAATTCTGATTTCTTTAAATACAATTTTGAGCCAATCCGTGTCACTCACATGTCCAAGCGAGAGTGCGCGAATAATAACAGTGGCTGCCTGAGTTCCTGTGTTACCACCGGTAGCTGCCATCATGGGCATATACATCGCAAGAATAATAAATTGCTCAAGAACATTTTGGTACTCGTTAATGATCATGCCAGACAAGATACCCATAGCTGCAAGGCCTACGAGCCAAACCACGCGCTTTCTAAAATGACGAAGTGTAGAGGTTTGCATGTAATCTTCGCCTTCAAAAGAAGGCATAACCCCTGCGAGTCGCTCAAGATCTTCTGTTTGTTCAGCGCGAATAACTTGAATCGCATCATCATGACCGACGATACCGACGAGTTGTTGAAGAGAGTTGAGAACAGGGATGGCTGCAAGATCATACTTTTCAATTTTTTGTGCTACTGATTCACGGTCTTCATTAACTTCAGCAGAAACGAAAAATTCATTGAGGAGTTCTGCTACTTTTACATTTGGATCTGCTAAAACTAAATCCTTAAGAGTGACGAAACCCTTCATGACCATTACATCATCGACAACATAAATATAAATCACCATGTCCTTCGAAGGAGCATCGTGACGGATTTTAGCCATGGCTTGTGCGACACTCATGCCCTCGAATACGGTCGCGAAATCCGTATTCATAATTCCGCCCGCCGTTTCTGGCGGATAAGCAGAGAGTAAAATGACGTCTTCTCTTACTTTCTTATCTAGATAGGGAATGAGTGTTATTTGCTCGTCTTTAGTCATTTGCTGATAAAGATCAGCGCGAATATCCGAGTACATATGGCGGAAAATATTTGCCATCAGTTTGCGATCAAGCGTGCGATTGAGTTTAATCTGGAGGTCTGGGCTAAAATCCGAGAAAATTCGTCCCTGATCCTCGGGTTCGAGTTCAGTCAGGTAGGTCATGATCTCTTCAATGGGCTTTTCTTCAAGAAATTCGACGACATCGGGAGTTGGTAACTCCTCGAACATTTCAACCAATTCTTCTGTTTGCCCAGATTCATCTAGGCTTTGGAGGATTTCTTGATTGTCTTCGTCGGGATTTTCAGTCTCATCCATAATAAATGCGCAATTTAAGTTTTCTTCAGGATACTTCAAAGAAAGTTTTACCGATACGGAAAACAACTCGAGGTTTCGATTAAGTAGAACTTAATAAAGTTCGAAGAGAGAATACGTGTCAACTAACAAAGCTTTAAAAATGAGCGAAATTGTTCTCGTAAAATATCTTTTCAAAAAGGACTGGGCTCCTCTTGAAGAGATCGTCGACAGATACTCCAAAGATTTTGGAGATATCTATGACGTTGGAAATGACAAAGAAGTAGTTCAAGTAATCACTACAAGCCCAGCAACGCTCGTTATTGCTTCAGTTGTAACCAAAGAAGATCTCGCACAAGTCCTCTCGTTTTTAAAAACTCAACGTAGACTCCTAAAAGATGGAAACATGAAAGTTTCTGTCGTGAATTACTTGAATAATAAGCAAGTAGAGACTGCTTTAATGAAACTCGGGTGCCAGGAGGTCATGGATCCGAGCATGAAGTCAAAAGCCCTGAAATTCAAAATGGATTTCTGGAAGAAAGCGCTATCCATTGGTGTCAACAAAACTCATGAGAGTCAGAATTTAAATGTAAAAGAAAAAGCCGCCGCTGAAGCTAAGCAACAAAAAGCAGCAGCGGAAGCGAAAGCAGCCGAAGTTAAGCCCATCGTTTGGACTGAGCCTTTGAAACATGTCGATGATATGTGGATAAACAAAGCCCAAAGTGATGTTAAAAAAGTTCTTAATCGGTGGATGATTAAAATCATGGGCCCCAGCCCTTTTGTTGCTCAATGGACTGAAGTCCAAGGACAACGAGGTGTTTGGCAGTTTGTTTTTAAAGAAGGCGCCCGCGAAAGCTTTCATATGGCCGATGGTCATTGGTATTTCAGTGGTGATCAAAAACCGGATTTCGTTTGGAAAGAAAATCTTTGGTTGATCTCCGGCCAGAAATTCCAGCTCTATTACCAAGAAGACGACGAAACGATCATTCGCTTTAGAGCAAATCCGCAGTCTGTTGAAGTGAGCAAGAACTCTAATTACGCTCTATCTCGTGAAAAGCTAATTATTGAAACTTTTGACCAAGAAGTACTTGTCAAAAAAGGCATGCTCGATAACAGCAAAACTGAAATTGAGGATGATGAAAAAGCCGGCGATGGTCTTCTCGAACAACAAATCGACGGCGCAGACAAAATTAAAACTCATTACGACGGCAAGGTGAAGCAGGAGTTACCTGATACACCAGAAGAAGCCAAAAAAATTGATGCAAAGGCTGATCGTCTCAAAAAACATTACGACGGTGAGAGCGAGACAGAAGATTTGGGGCCGGCTCATTATGATGGGAAGCTCGATCATGAAGCAGAAAGAGAGAAGAAAAATAAGCTTCATAAGGCCGGTGCAGACAGATTCGGAGATCAGGACGGAGATGCTGGTACAGATGACGTAGGTCCTGATAAGTACAAGGGCAAAACCGAGTATCAAAAATCAGATAGAAAATCTAATTATGGTGGTAAGTCTGAAACGGACGACTTAGGTGAAAATCATTGGTCGAATCAAAAAGATGAAGCCAAGATTGCAGCCAAGAAAAAACGTGAAGCTGCTGAAGAAGCAGCACAAGATGAATTTGAAGAGACGGATCACCTAGGCAGAAAGAAGGTGCATCCTCTCGACGCAAAAAGGAAGAATCATAATAGCGGGGAATCGAGTACTGATGACCTAGGAGATTCTCACTATTCAAATAAGAAAAAAGAAGCGGTTGAAGAAAAACCAGAGAAAGAGAAGTCTCAGAAGCGAGAAGCTAAAGCAATCTGGGATGATGAAGAAGAAGTTGAAGAAATAGAAGAGAAAAAAGCCAAGAAAAAAGTGCGTAAGAGCGCTTTTGAAGACTCGGAAGGATACGAGGAAGAAGAAGCATCGGCGATGAAGGGTAAGTCTCACACAGATGACCTGGGTGAAGATCACTACTCTAATGAAAAATCAGAAAAGAAATCTGGTAAAGTTCGCTCAAAAGAACGTCCAGAAGCTATTGAAGATGAGGAAGAAATAGAGGATTCCGAGGAATCATCTCCCACTAAGAGAGCTGAGAAGTTACTTGCTGATAAAAAGAAAAAATCTCAAGGCACTGATGACTTAGGTTCGGCACACTACTCAGGCAAAAGCTCACGAGAAGAAATCGAAGAAGAAGAGGAAGACGAGCAATCAGATAAGCCACGTAAGAAGAAAAATAAAGCTGAAAGAAAAACGAATGATGTCTTCGAAGAAGATGAAGATGAATATCATGGAGAATCAGCAACTGATGAATTGGGGCCAGGCCATTATAAAGGCAAGGTTGCCAAGAAGAAGTCTGAAGAAATTGAAGAGGAAGATGGTAGCGCTGAAGAAGAGTTAGAAGCGGTTGCCAAACGTGAAAAGAAGCAAGCTTCAGTTCGTGAAAGAAAGATGCATGTCATTGATGATCTTTTGCCCGAAGGCAATGCAGATGATCCAATGGAAGACGTCGTCCCTGAAGGGTTTGACGATGCACCAAAGGCCAAGGGCGCTCCCATCTCTCGAACGGCGCCTAGATTGGTTAAGTCGATAAATGATGAAGACGAACTTGATGAGCCAGAAGAATATCAGAAAGAGAAAAAAGAGAGAGCTGCAAAGAAGGCTCGTGAGTCAGTCCCGAGTTTAGCAGATGAAGAACCAACAACTGATGACGGCAAACCTGTAGTAAATGCAGATGCGACGATTAAGGTTGTCTTGCGTCGTAAGGCAAATCCTGGAGTAGAGAGAATCATACGTTTAGATGATTTCTTTGAAAATACAGCGATTGTTCATATGGAAGGTGACTGCCTCAAGTCTGGTGAATTGGTTGAGCTGACACTTACGTTTGATTATATGAAGAGAAGTAAAAGAATTAATGTAAGCGGCATTTGTCTTGAATCGGATGGCAGTGACTCTGGTGAAGCGTTTTGCACCATTCAGATGGAAGGGAGTGATCTAAAGATGTTTGAGCAATTTATGCTCTTATATCAACTTCGCCAGCAACATATTCATCACTTCATTAAAACTGCGAAAGGTTACTGAATGAAGCTTGCGGGTCATAATGTTCTAATTATAGAGAAAGCAGAAGAAGGATCTCGCGACCTAGTGCAAAGCTTTAAGCAAGGTGGCGGCAATATTTATATCGCTAATGATCATGTGCAAGCGCTTGCGCTACAGCATCGCTGGGATATTGATATTATTTTGTGTGATGTTTTCTTTTTGTCTGGCATGGGAGAAGTTGTCGCTTACGATGCGAGTCGCAATACAAGTAAAAATCCTCCTTTGCTCTTTGTATATGGCACCAAGCAGTCAGTTCATCCAAATGTATTGTCTGCAAGAGGTGTGTTAAAATTTTTTACTCTGCCAATTAGTGTTGATCTTGTTACTCAAGAAATTGGTTCTTTTCTCTATGATGCACGAAAGCATCTTCAGAGATTAAACGAGTCTTCTAGTCAAAGCCAGATTCGTATACTGCTCCAAAATGCAAATAATACCTATCAAATCGAAGTTTCTGAGTTCTTTGAGGACGGTCTCATCGCTCAGAATAACGAAATTGATGATGAATTTCAGACCTACTCCCTAAGTATTTTTATACCTGAGCTAGAAATTCATCGCTTTGCGGTACGCATTGATCAAAAAGCGAAAGAAGGGGAGAATTTTAGGGTAAAAGTACTTTTCCGAGACAAAGATAGATGGGGACATTTGATAGATTTGTTGAACAAGCGCCAGAGTTCTATTAACAATTTTTTGTTAGCAAGTTCGGGGAAGTGAAGTGGATAAAAAGCAGTTAGTCCAAGATTACCTCAGTCAGTATTCTGTTCTTATCGTAGATAAGAATAGTAGCTCACGCAATCGTCTGCTAAAGGTGATGGTAGATCTTGGAACGAAGCGCCACATGATTCATACGGCCGGTTCAATGTCTGAAGCCGAGGTCATTCTTAAATCAAATACGATCGGACTTGTGCTTTCTGACTATTTTGTATCAGGTGGCTCGGGTTTTGATTTGTTCAAGATGGTGAGATCGAGCATTAGTCCAGAAAATAAAAAACTTTGCTTGATACTTGTTACTTCAAATATTTCTCAAACTGCTGTCGCGAAAGCTGCAGAAGAAGATGTCGATAGTTTTATTATTAAGCCTTACACGCTTCAATCAATTCAAGAGAACTTGCTTTCAACTATCTCAACAAAGATCCAGCCCTCGGCTTATATTGTTAAGATTGAAGAAGGTAAGGCCTTGCTTGAAGCGGGGGACTATCGAAAAGCCCTAGGTGTCTTTGAGGCGGCACTCCCGATGCATCAGCGCCCTTCGTTGGCGCTCTTTTATATGGGGCAAACTCAGTATCTCATGACTGAGCAGAGTCAGGCGGTTGGTAAATATAACCAAGGTCTTTCTTACAACTCGATTCACTTTAAATGCTTAGTTGGTCTTTATGAAGTCTTCATGAAGGACAAAAAGTACGTAGAAGCCTATCAAGTAGTAAAAAAAGTAGCGAAGTACTTTCCAGCAAATCCTGATCGCTTAACACAAATTATCCGTCTCGCTATTGTGACTGAGAATTATGAAGATATGGAAAGCTATTACGAGATATTTACTCAGCTCGATGAACGTAATGCAGAGTTGATTAACTATATCGGTGCTGGTCTATATGTCGCTGGCAAATGGTATATGCTAGAAGGTCAGGCCAATAAAGCGCTTTTACTTTTTGAAAAGATTGCAGTTTCGTGTTCTGAATTTTCTAAATTCTTGCGCGCTATTGTTTCTACTCTTGTTGAGCATAAGCATACATCCGATGCAGAGAAATATATGGCACGTTTTCCAGCTGGTTCAATGGATGGCGAAGACTATGTCGTTAGCGAATACCTTATTAAGTACTACTCATCACAGGCCGATGCTGGTGGCGCGATTAAGCATGGTATTGAACTTTATAATCGCAATATTAGGGACTACAACTGCTTAAAGGTCATGGTTGATGCGATGGTGAAGGAAGGCATGAAGGATAAGGCGGAAGTCTATATTAAAGAACTTAATCGCCTTTACCCAGATCGCGTTCAGATTCAAGCAGTGTCTTGATTAGTTCACTCGGATAACCAGCTAACATTTCCTCTCAATTCCTTAATCAGCTTTGACTCTCTTACAGTTCCCTGGTGGACTGATATGAATCAATTGAACCAAGGATGGAGCAATGAATTCAAGAACGGCCTTAGCGCTGCTTATCGCTGCGCTGGCATACACTGTGGCACAGGCCCACGAAACCCCCAGCGATCGTTTTTTTGTTAGCTTTCCTGATACGGAAAGAATCAAAGTACTTCTCCATTCACATGATTTAGATGTGACGGGTGTAGATCACAGAAAAAAACAAATTGAAGCACTGGTTACACAAAAAGAACTAGATCTTCTTATTGAGGCGAAAGCTGATCTGGCTTTTAGTGTTCCTCAGTCTGTTCTTCGTGGTCCAGATCCTGAGTATATGAACCCCCAAAAAATTGAAGCTCGCTTGATTGAGTATGCTCAATCTTATCCGCAGCTTGTTCAATTGAAAAAGATCGGTGAATCACTTGAAAAACGTCCAATCTGGGCCGTGAAGATTTCAGATAATGTCGGCACGCATGAAAAAGACGAGCCGACTGTATTCTACAATAGCATGCACCATGCTCGTGAGATCATGACTCCTGAAGTTTCGATGGATATCATCGACTACTTGGTGACTCGTTATAATAGTGATGAGAAAGTTCGCCGTTGGGTGGATGAGACGGAAGTCTGGGTCGTCCCAATGTTCAACGTCGATGGAAATAACTACGTTTGGACGAAGGATTCCATGTGGCGCAAGAACATGCGCGGCGGTCACGGTGTAGATCTTAATCGGAACTATCCTACGAATTGGAATGCATGCAACGGATCAAGCGGAAGTACATGGTCGCAAACGTACCGTGGACCAGCTGCTGCCTCAGAGCCTGAAACTCTTGTTATGATGAATTTTGTAAAAGAGATTCGTCCGGTATTCAGTATTTCTTACCATGCTTACAGTGAGATGGTGCTCTATCCATACGGATGTCGTCCTCATCGTGCGCAAACAGCTGAAGTCGTCGAAGGAATTGGCCGCGAGATGGGCCGTCTTCTAAATTACAGCACTGGAACTCCTTGGGAACTTCTCTACAATGCTGATGGGGGAGATATCGACTGGCTCTACCAAGAGATGCAAGTCATCCCGTACGTGATTGAAGTTAATTCATCTAGACATGGCGGTTTTCATCCTGACTATGCTCAATGGCGTGATGTTACTGTTGAAAAAAATCGCGTAGGATGGCAACTCTTGCTTGATCGGGCCCTGGCCTCTGGCGTTCGTGGTGTGACTGAAGCTTCAGAAATTGAAGTTAAAGATTCTAAGGGTAAGTCGATTCAAACCTACCGTGTGAACCCGGATGGAACCTATCATCTTGTCTTGTTAGTGGGCGATTATGAACTGGTTTATCGCCAAAGTGCTCGTGTACTTGATACCAGAGCTGTCAAAATTCAAAAAGATCTTATTAAGATGTAAAAGAAAGGGGCCCTTATGGGCCCCTTCTTATTATGGACAATAAATATTTGCAGCACATTCGGCATTGTTAGTACCGCTGTTAGCTTGGCAGGCATTAACAGCCGTTTGATATGAATGATCTCTGTTGCGCGTATTGTGACTAAAGTTTCTGCCGTTCGAAGAAGTTTCACAGCGAACGAATTCCGCATAATGTCTTCCGTCATTACATGTAACGTTTGACGAACAGTCGGTGTTATTAGTTCCGCTGGCGCTGATATGCGTGGAATCTCCACATTGGCGATGGCGCTGAAGCTCAGAGTGAAAAACAGTGCCGGGATAATTAACTTTTTCATATATAGCTCAAAAAATCTTTAATTCTAGTGATGAGTGAACTCTTTCATTGACCAGTTCGAGGTGTCGATAAACACCATCTTGTCGCTCCAGCTGAAACAGCCGCGCAAGAACACCACCACGTAGCGTGATTCTTCTACTACTTCTACGCCCGTTGTTGTCAGTGTGCTCTTGAAAGCGAGGTGCATGCCTGGGCGAACTTCGCGAAGCACGTAGCTGCCTGCCATATTACCAGCAGAGATGGTGAGTTGTGATTCACGGTTTGCGTCTGGCGGAGAAAGCGTCGTGCTCTTTTTGGCACCTTTATATGAGTAAGTTCCTGGCGTGTTCGGCAACCAAGGTGATCTTTCTTTTGTTGATTTGAAAACTTTCGCGATATTGAAGCCGACGTTATTACCTGGGTTCGGTGCCATATTGATGCGCAACTTTGAACCTTCCACGATCACACTCGCAGTCAGTGATGGTGTGTAGTTGGAAGCACCGATGAGATTTTTTTGATTATAAAGTGGAATGAAACCGTAACGGCCGATGGCGAATTCATCCACCAAGTAAGGCACGGCTTTTTCGCCGTCTTTAATGATCAAGGCGAGAAAACTTCCGTCGCGGCCTGGAAGATCGCGCACGAACATTTTAATGTCACGTGATTGACCATCATAAACACCGGCGCGAAGACCGGGAGTAAGAGTATTAGAATTTGCAAGTGCTGCAGCTGTAAGCAAAACGTAGCAAAGTAGGGCCTTCAACATAAGCGCATCCTTAAAAGAAGTTCAGATGCGTTTATGCTAAGGGTTTAAAGAATTTTTCTGGGGTGAAGTGTAGGATTTACAGACCTAAAGTGCGGACTTTGAGTCAGCAAGCTGCGATTTAAGCAGCTCTTTTAACTGATTTCCATCGGTCACTGCCAACTTTGTGAACCACTGGTTTTGAGGGTAGCAAACGGCGGCCACACCCTCTTGGCAATGGCCTAAACAGCCCGAGCGAGTGACTTTTAAATGCTCCTTAAGCCCATTTTCTTTGATCCACGGTTTGAGCTCATCTACTAATTGACTAGCTTTAAGAGGGCCACAGCCCGAGCCATCAGCTTTTGTGTTGGTACAAATAAACAGATGGGCCTTGAGATTTTTGCTGTGTGAATCCAATTTAGGCTCCTGTAATTTGACTCAAAAGTTGTCCACTTAGAGCAATCACGCTTGAACGCGGGAATTTTCCATTAGGCCAAGTACTTGTGAGCTTAGTGAGATCAGTAGACGTTTCACCAGGATGTTGAACAGATAAGAAGAGAGTTTTTCCATCAGGAGAAAAAAGTGGGCCAGTAAATTCGGCATCCATAGGTGCCGAAGCCATTTGAATGGGGATTCCTGCTGTTGGGCCCTGCCTCATCACAACAAATAATCCATTATTTCCAAAGTTTAAAAGCGGGCCTTTATGCATATCCCAGCCACTCATATCGGTTGTGAACCAAAGATTTCCGCGAGGGTCGAAGGCCATATTGTCAGGACAAGCAAAGCCGCCTGCTTCACCGCCAGTGAGGAACGTTTCAGAGGTAAAATTGAGGGAAAGCGGGTTATTATTTTTTTCACGAATTTTTAAGATTGAGCCATGCGGTCTTAGGGCGGCCTTATTGTTGGTACATGCAACTAACACATCACCTTTATAAGGATCGATCTCAATATCTTCAGGGCGATCAAGTGGAGTCGCTCCAACGAGTTTAGCAGCTTCTCGACAATTAATCAGAATCTCGGTTTGATCTTTGAAAACTTTTTTTAGGCGTGAATCTGAGTGCACCAAGGGAATCCAAATTCCTTTTGTTGTATTGGCGACATAAAGAGTTCCTTCTTCAAGAGAGTCTTTCTTCTTCGAAATAAATTTATATAAGTGCTCATCAGCAGCATCATCACCACTGTAAACAACCGGACGGCCATCACGAGCAAGACGAACAGTGGCACACTCGTGCGCAAATCTTCCAAGGCCAATATGTTTTTTTGCTTTGCCCGTTTTAGGTTCAACTTCGACCACCCAGCCATAATGCTCAGGTGGATGATTATAGAAGTTATCCCATTTTAAATATTCAGCAGGAGTGTGTTTGCCTGTTTTACGATCTGTTTCGCCGTAGAAGCCATCGTAGTTTTCTTCACAAGTCAGCAGAGTTCCCCATGGAGTTCTTCCGCCAGCGCAGTTGGCCAGTGTACCCACAGCTTCAGATTTTCCTAAGATGGTTTTGCCACCACTAAAAGGGATCACTGTTTTGCCTGTGATGCGACGATTGTAGACTGAACCAACGACAGGTCTCCACCCCTCACTCGTCTGGCGAATTTCAACTAAGCTTCCACCCACCATATCCATTTCTTGGTCGATAATTTCTTTAGTCCGTTCAGGTTTTGATGAGAGTAGAGGGGTGAGGTATTCATGATTGACCCACATGATGCCGTGATCGGGGCCAGTGAGTTCGAAGAATTGGATATAATCATTATTGGCACCGAATTTAATCTTGCGACCAAGCTCATCGCCTTCAGAAAGAATGGTTTGCCAAGTAAGGCCTGGGGCCGTTAGTAAGCGATCTTGAAAGTCGGGTGAAATACCTTTCAAGCTCGGTGTTACAAATGGAGAAGCTTGGAAGGGATTGCGGGCCAGCACTCCCGTCGGAATCTGCCAGACAGCACCTGAGACGCCCATAATTTTTAAGAAATCGCGACGTGAAAACGACATGGCCTCTCCTTATTTGCTGAACATGATATACTCAAGAGAATGGAACTCAAACCCCCGCTTCTTATATACGATGCTAATTGCCCGCTGTGTTTGCGGTTTAAGCAAAGTTTAGAGCGCTTAGATGGAAGTCAGCGTCTAAGTTATGTTTCACTCGATCAAACTGAGGTATATCAACAGTTTCCTCAGCTCACCCCCGAGGCTTGTGCAGCGCGAGTACATTACCTGAGGGAAGACGGTGTCATCTTGACGGGTGGCGAAGTTATAACTGAACTACTTAAGCATTATCCGGGTATTGGAAAAATCGCCTGGTTGCTAGAAACTGATGTTGGTAAAAAAACCGTCGAGTTCTTTTACCAACAGGTTGAGAACGTCCGCCAAAAAATGAAGGCGGACGAAGAGTCATGCGGCACTTGTAAAAAATCTTAGAACAAGGCCCCAGCAATTTCTTGAATCGCAGTCGCTTTACCCATTGAATAAAAATGTAAGCAAGGAACATTGTATTTGATCAGTTCTTTAGACTGAGCAATTGACCACTCAACGCCTACTTGGCGTACGGCCTTATCGTCTTTGCACTTTTCAACCGCATCGGCGAGATCTTCTGGAATATCGATATGGAAGCGGCTTGCGAGCATTTGAATTTGCTTCTTACTCGTCAAAGGCTTGAGCCCTGGAATCACCGGAACATTAATTCCTTCTGCTCTGCAGCGCTCAACAAATGAGAGATACTTTTTATTATCAAAGAACATCTGAGTCACGATGTAGTTGGCCCCAAGTTCAACTTTGTGTTTGAGCCACTTAAAGTCTGTGGTGAGGTTAGCCGCTTCAAAATGCTTTTCAGGGTAACCAGCGACACCTATACAAAAATTGGTAGGAATCGCATTCTCTAGATCTTCATCGATATAGTGACCACCGTTCATCGCTTTAATTTGATTCACTAGATCGCTAGCGTAAGCATGACCACCTGGAGTGGGTTCAAAATCATTTTGTCCTTTAATAGAGTCTCCTCTTAAGGCCAAAACGTTTTCAATTCCAAGATAATTAAGATCGATAAGTGCGTACTCAGTTTCTTCACGTGTAAATCCACCACAGATAATGTGGGGAACGGTATCCACCGCGTATTTGTGCATAAGAGCCGCACAAATCGCCACAGTACCTGGACGTTTACGGATGCTTTTTTGTTCTAAGAGACCAGCACTACGTTTTTTGAGAATGAATTCTTCACGATGATAAGTCACATCAATGAACTTGGGTTTAAACTCCATCAAGGGAGCGATATTATCAAAAAGTGTCTGAATACTCTGTCCTGCATGAGGAGGAAGTATTTCAAAAGAGAAGAGGCATGATTTAGCATTATTGATGTGTTCTACAACTTTCATATTATCCTCAGAGCAAATTAGCCGAAAGCCATGAACGAGCTTCTGTCTCAGTCATACCTTTGCGACGAGCATAGTCTTTTAATTGATCTTCTTGAATTTTTCCAACATTAAAATAGCGTGCCTCTGGGTGAGCAAAGTACCAACCACTCACAGAAGCTGTTGGAGTCATCGCCATGGAATGAGTCAACTTCACACCAATATTGGCTTCAGCATCCAGGAGTTGAAATAGCTTTTTCTTCTCCGTGTGGTCTGGACAAGCCGAGTAACCAGGTGCCGGACGAATACCTTGGTATTTCTCTTTAACGAGATCTTCATGAGAGAGATTTTCAAGGGCCGCATAACCCCAGAATTCTTTTCTGAGACGCAAATGCATCCATTCAGCCGTTGCTTCGGCAAGACGATCTGCGAGTGCGCGGATTAGAATGCCTTGGTAGTCATCTTGGTCTTGATCATATTTTTTGCACAACTCTTCTAGACCAATACCGGCCGTGACACAGAAGGCGCCCATAAAGTCATCTTTGGGAGCGACAAAGTCAGCAAGGCACGAGTTTGGAGATGCCGCATCCTGCATCTGGCGCTGAGTTCGGAGCATATTAAGAGTGACGAGTGTACGCGAGCGATCTTCTGAGAAATGAGGATGGCTGCCGTGCTTATCGCAGGGGACGTTTTTATGATCCCAAGCATGGATAGCGATATCATCTCCCTGACCTGTGGCCGGAAAAATGCCATACACAGCATTCGCTTTGAGCGCTTTGGTGCGACAAAGATCATCAAGCATCTTCTGAGCGTCATTGAAGAGTTTCGTGGCTTCAACGCCCATTTCTGGGTCTTTAAGAATTTTTGGATAAGTACCCTTCAAGCGCCAAGTGTGAAAGAACGGAGTCCAATCGATATAGGTGCGCAGAGTTTCGAGAGGAATGTCCTTAATCACATGCACACCGAGCTGGCTTGGTCTAACTGGTTTCTGAGTATCCCAATTGAGACGTACACGATTAGCGCGGGCATCTTCTAGAGAGAGCCATCTTTCTTCTTTTTGCTGTGCTTGATGGTGCTCTCTCATCTCTGCGTATTCAGCATTAATCTCTTTTACAAAGATATCGCGCGCTTTTTCAGTCTTGAGCTTTTCTGCGACCGGTACAGAGCGTGAAGCATCGGCGACATGAACGACCACGCCATTAAATGAAGGTGCGATTTTAACGGCAGTATGCAGACGTGATGTGGTCGCCCCACCAATCAATAGTGGAACTTTGAAACCAGTGCGCTCCATCTCTTTTGCCACATGAATCATCTCATCAAGACTTGGAGTAATGAGACCTGAAAGGCCGATCATATCGACTTCATGCTTCTTGGCTTCTTCTAAAATCTTTTCACAAGGAACCATCACACCTAAATCGATGACGTCCCAGTTGTTACAAGCGAGCACCACACCAACAATATTTTTTCCGATATCGTGAACGTCTCCTTTAACAGTAGCGAGGAGAATCTTTCCTTGTTTCTGAGCTTTTTGGCCGGCCTGCTCTTTCTCGATGAAAGGTTGCAAATAAGCGACTGCTTTCTTCATCACTCGCGCGCTCTTTACGACTTGAGGAAGAAACATTTTTCCTGCACCAAAGAGATCACCCACGATGCTCATGCCATCCATCAAAGGACCTTCGATAACATGAAGGGGTTTAGGATATTTTTGGCGTGCTTCTTCAGCATCAACTTCGGCAAAATCAGCAATGCCTTTGACAAGAGAATGCGCCAAACGCTCTTCGACTGGTAGCGCGCGCCAAGCGAGATCTTCAACTTTAGCAGCACCCTTCGTTGCCGTCATGCCTTGAGCGAAAGTAATCAGTCGTTCAGTGGCGTCTTCGCGACGATTAAGAAGAACGTCTTCAATGCGCTCAAGCATATCTTTTGGGATATCATCGTAAATTGGCAGTGCTCCCGCATTTACGATTCCCATATCCAGGCCTTCACGGACAGCATGGAATAAGAATGCTGAGTGGATGGCCTCGCGAAGAACGTTATTTCCTCTAAATGAAAAGGATACGTTTGAAATACCACCACTCGTGCGAACGTAAGGTAGATTGGTTTTAATCCAGCGAACCGCTTTAAAGAAATCAATCGCGTAGTTAGCGTGCTCCTCCATCCCTGTTCCAACAGTCAGAACGTTTGGATCAAAAATAATATCTTCCGGTGGGAAGTCGGCTTTTTCAGTTAAAAGCTTATAAGCTCTCTCACAAATCTGAATGCGCTTCTCATAGGTATCGGCCTGACCTTTTTCATCAAAGGCCATGATGACAACGGCAGCACCATACTGACGAACAAGTTTGGCGCGCTCAATGAAGAGGGCTTCACCATCTTTTAATGAGAGTGAGTTAACAACGCATTTACCTTGCACCCGCTTAAGGCCTGCTTCAAGAACTGACCATTTTGAGCTATCGATCATCACTGGAACACGCGCAATGTCAGGTTCTGCAGCAATGAGGTTTAAGAAATTTACCATCACTTCTTCTGATTCAATCATGCCATCATCAAAGTTTATGTCGATGAGCTGGGCACCGTTTTCAACTTGCTCACGGGCCACTTTGAGAGCGTCTTCCATGCGATTCTCTTGAATCATTTTTTTGAAGACGATAGAGCCGGTGACGTTAGTGCGTTCACCCACGTTGATGAAGTTGGATCCAGGGAAAAGTGTCAGCGGCTCAAGGCCAGACCATTTAGGAATAAATTCTTTTTTGGGAAGGGGGCGAGGAGGCGCACTGGCAGCAGCATCCGCGATTGCGCGGATGTGAGAATCAGTTGTGCCACAACAACCGCCAACAATGTTGAGCCATTTGTTTTGCATGAACTCATTGACGATTTTTGCGGTGTAGGCCGGAGTTTCGTCATACTGGCCAAACTGATTCGGAAGTCCTGCATTGGGATAAATAGAAACGTGAAACGGAGATTTAGCAGCGAGTACTTCCACATAAGGGCGCATGAGTTCAGCACCGAGCGCACAGTTAAGTCCAATCGACATAAGCGGAAGATGAGATACTGAGTACAAGAAAGCTTCCACTGTCTGGCCAGATAGAGTGCGGCCTGATTGATCGGTAATCGTTCCAGAAACCATAATCGGTAATGGTTCTTGCTTGGTTTCTTTAAAATATTCACTGATGGCAAAGAGCGCCGCCTTGGCATTCAATGTATCAAAGATGGTTTCAACTAAAAGAATATCTACGCCACCTTCAACCAGTGCCGCGATTTGTTCTTTATAAGCATTTTTCAATTCATCAAAATCAACTGCGCGAAAACCAGGATTATTCACATCGGGAGAAAGTGAAGCTGTTTTAGTTGTGGGTCCTATTGAGCCAGCCACAAAGCGTGGTTTGGCTGGATTCTTCTTTGTGAATTCATCACATAAGGCTCGTGCCTGCTGAGCTGACACGCGATTGATCTCGTCACAGAGCTCTTCCATCTCGTAGTCGGCCATGGAAATTTTTTGCGCACTAAAAGTGTTAGTCTCTAAAATATCAGCGCCGGCCTCAAGATATTTGCGATGAATTTCTGTGATCACATCGGGACGTGTGAGAACTAAAAGATCGTTATTACCTTTGAGTGGACGTGGAAAATCTTTGAAGCGTGTGCCGCGATAATCTTCTTCAGTGAGATTATATCTTTGAATCATCGTGCCCATAGCGCCATCGAGAACGAGGACGCGTTTAGCCAGTTCGTTAAATACGTTTGGGGTCACTCTAGATCTCCTGGGAAGTGAGGAGGTAGAGTATTATTTATTTAGAATTCTTACAAGTCTATTCTTGGAATTTCCGCAACTTAACAAATTCTGTTGAGGAGAGCGCCCCTCTCATAGAGATGGGCGCTTCTTTTTGGCAACGCGGGTGGGGCGGGATTGCTTGACCATTTGGCGGACAACGCGCTGGATTCCATCACCCGGAATGGAAACCAGTTTGCCGCCACTGGCCAGGAAGAACTTTTTTATTGAGATCGGCTTGATCATCAAGACCTCCTGGTCGATTAGCTACACACCTAAGATGTGTACGAATCGGCCAGCCACAAGGTCAGGACATCAAATAAAACCCAAGGATAAAAAATAAAAATGCTGTGGTGAGATAACGATTCGGAAGTTTCTTCTCCCAAATACACTCTAGTAGAGAAACCCAGACTGGTCCTGTTATCGCGACGGCAGTTAACGAAGCCACATGAGCATATTTAAGAGCGGTCAAATATAGCGAGAGGGAAATAAATGTTCCGCAGACACAAGCGATGATGACGAGAAATTTCTCTCTCGGCTTCATCACAGCGATATCTCTTACGACTTGTGCCAGTCCTTTTGGACGAATGATCAGGAAACCAAGCATCGCGCCCGCACAACGAATGAGATTCACTTGCATGGTTTCCATCGCAGGAGTGAGTTCGTAGGCCTGTCTTGTGAGCATTACACCAATAGCGTCGAGTGCAATGCCGGTAAAGGCCCAAAGAAAACTGCGCAAATCCCACTGACCGGTGAGTTTATTTCTTTCGAGTAAGAAAACACCTAAGCAAGCGACCATACAAAGCACCGCGAGCACTTGCGCGGTATTAAAAGTCTGCGAAAGAAAAAACCAGCCATAAACGCCGAGTAGTAGTGGCTGAAAACTAAAAAGCACCAAGGAGCGCCCTGCTCCCAGAGTGGTATAGGCCCTAAAAAGAAAGAGATCGCCAATACACAGGCCTATAAAGCCGCTTAACATGAGGAAACTTAAGGCCGTCACAGAAATGGGGGTGAGCCCCGTATACCAAGTAGCAGCGCCGAAGAGTAAAATAGCGATGGCGACCTTAACTTGATTAATCCACCAGGCAGAAAACTTCTTAGCGTAGACGGAAAATACTAAGCTGGCAGTGCTAAAAAACAGATTGGCCGCCAGGGCCAAGATATAGACAGAAAATGAACTCATGGGACAACCACTCCGGATGAACATAGGATAGCATTATGAAAAACATTGTGGCATCGGTTTTAACGGCAATCGGTTTAAGTAGTCAGGAGGCAAACATGTCATCACAAAAAGATCCCTACAAAGAAAAGCTTGATCCTGAACAGTATCGCATATGCCGATTAGGTGGCACAGAATCTCCTTTCTCTGGGAAGTATAATAAGCACTACGAAAAGGGCACATATACCTGTGTTGCTTGTGGGCAGGAGTTATTCGCTTCTACTACAAAATTTGATAGTGGTTCAGGCTGGCCTAGTTTTGCAGATGTGATGGACTCCAAGCACGTCAAACTGATTGATGACTATGCCTTTAACATGCATCGAGTAGAGGTGCGCTGTGGGAAATGCGACTCTCACCTCGGACATGTTTTTGATGATGGTCCGAAGCCTTCGGGGAAACGCTGGTGTATAAACTCGGTTGCGCTCGACTTTAAACCCGCTAAATAGCTGTCTAAAATGTCCATTTTAGGAATTCCCCCTGAAAAAGTTACACTTTTTCTCAGGTGAACGTATTTTAACGGTATACCTGGCTATCCAAAAAATTCGGAGGTGGCCATGAAACGTTTAACTACAATTGTCGCAGGTTTATTGATCGCTGCTTCAGCTGGGGCCCAGTCTTACATGGTACGCTCGAATGGAGTCGTTTATAACGTCGACCAAGACGGACTGGTTTATAACAATAATCAATTCATCCTCCCTTATATGATCACCGTTAAGGGTGGAATGTTTTATGTGAGCGACAAGCGTGTGATTACGACGATCGATGAGAAAGGTTTCTTCTACCGTCTCGATCCCAAAGAATTTGAAGCTCCCAAAAAAGTTAAGTTTTCGGGCTATAACTACTTTGCTGAATCTGACGGTACGATTTGGTCATTTGATCGTCAGGGCATGCTCTATAAAGGTGAAGCGAATAGAGATTATCGCAAGCCAATAGTGACGGGTGGGACTTATTTTGTAGTTGAAGGCGGACGCCGCGAACCAGCGAAACTTGTAGTCATTACTGATCGTGGTCAAGTTGTTGAAGTCGTCGTACCTGAACTTGATCCTGCTAAAATTTCAAATGGTGGTAACAACTGGTTTACTGATTCAAACGGTGGAGTCTTCACTGTATCTCGTGAAGGTTTTGTTTACAGTAAAACAGAGCTAACCGGACGCATGAGTACAATTACGACAAAGGGTGGCGTATTTTTTGTGGCACTCGGCAAGCTCTATACCATTGCTGAAGATGGTGTGATCTCTGACCGTGGCCCGGTTAGCAATTTTGGCAACATCTCGAAAACCGGTCATAACTACTTTTTGACCCAGGATGCTAAGCTTTTCACTATCGATAAAAATGGTGAAGTGTCAGACCGCACAACTGCTCAAGATGTATCAAATATAACGCTCACGACTTTCTAAGCTAAGCCGTTTTGAGTTATAATAGGGAACAACAGGAAGATGTTCCCTATGTCGACAGATTCACCGCTCTATATTGAAGAAAGCCATGGTTATCGCGTTGAGGTGAAAACCGAATTTGATTTCACGCGCTCAAATCCGCTACAGGGCCAGTTTCTATTTCAATACACCGTCACCATCAAAAATGTCCGGGGAGTTCACGCTCAATTACTGACTCGTACCTGGCATATTCAGGATGCGAAAGGCGAAGTCCGCCAAGTGAAGGGACCTGGAGTTGTCGGGCATACGCCGCATTTTAAATCGGGTGAAGCTTTTGAGTACGCGAGCTTTTGTCCTTTGCCGACGTTAACTGGAAAAATGTGGGGACACTTTGAGATGCTAGGTGTGAATGGTGAAACTTTTGAAATCACCACACCGGTTTTCAGATTCCAAGTTCCTGACGATTTAATCGATCGCTACTAATTGCCTAACTCCGAAAATAGTTTTGTGAGTTGGCCCAGATCGTTTTTGACGTCTTCGCGAATTTCATTCTCACTAAATGTTTGAAAATCTTTATTGGCCAAAAGTTTTGCCATCAATTCCAATCGATGCAGTAGATTTTTGATGTCATGTAATTGATGATCACTCATTCTACTAACCTCGTAGTCAAATTGATTGGGCCCCATTCTAGAGTGATGGTGTCCCAGGGAGCGAGAGGTCCTACGCCTTCGGGAGTTCCGGTAAAGACTAAGTCTCCATCGCAGATTGGGAAGAAATCATTGGCATGAAGGATCGCTTGATCTGGGGAGAAAAGTGCATCCTTTAATGTAGCTTCCTGGCGAATTTCTCCATTCACTTTCAAGCGAAAAGGCGCTTCTCGCCAATCAGCAAAGTCACGCTGGCCGACCAAGGGAGCAATAAGCGCACTATGCTTAAAGCTTTTACTAATCTCCCATGGGTGGCCTTTAGTTTTGAGCTCTTTCTGTAGATCTCTCAGAGTGAGATCAAGGCCCAGACCGACTGCGATTACGTTTTTCTTATAAAGTTTTAGTACAACTTCACATTCGTGATGAATCGTTCCGCGACTCCAAGGAAGCTGCAGTGATCCGTTGTCTTTAAGTTCAGTTAAGCACGATGGTGGTTTAAGAAATAATACCGGCTTTTCAGGAAGAGCTTCTTTCATCTCTTCGGCATGGGCCTTATAATTTTTTCCAAGACAGATGATTTTATCCATAGTTTCTCTACCTTTTTAGCTCCGCTGCTAGCCAGTCACGAACTTCGCCTCGACGAATCTTACCTAATTCTGTACGAGGAATTGAATCTAAAACTTTAAGTCCCTTGATTTTTTGATGAGGGAGAAGATTTTGATTGAGCTGCTCAATTTTAAATTCCTTCTCACAAACGCACCATAATTCAGCACCATCTCTTTCATGGAGTAAGGGAATAATAAGCATAGGTGAGTTTATTTGAGTTGTGAGTAGTTTTTCCAAAGCTGCTATATCTACCTTCTCACCACGAATTTTTACGACAGTATCAAGTCTTCCTTTAATAGAAAGATAATCTCCACTTATTTCAGCGCGATCCTGTGTTCCCCACCACTCATTAGTTCTTTCTTGATAGCTGAATTGATCATTTTTAAGCTCAGCAATGCCTGTAAAAAGTGCTGCGCCTTTGATCCATAGCTTCTCGTCTGTATCAACACGCAACTGAGCATGAGAAAGAATTTTTAAACGTGAGTCACTTGGATGAGTCGCAGTTGCCACTTGTGAGGCAAACTCAGTGAGACCAAAAGATGGAAGAACTGGCCATCCCAACTTAAGAGCAGCAAGACGCAAGCTTTCATCAAGACGATCACCACCTAGTATGACGCCTTGTAGGCTTGCAGGTGGAGCGAGTTTTTTTGACACGATATCGTGTAACTGAGTAGGGACAAGAGAGAGCCAGTGGCCGTCCCAGATTGCACTTGCAACTTGCTCCGGCCGCCAGCGCTCTTTTTGCAGAGAGATGACTTTTTGACCAAGCAATTGTGCGCGAGCAATTATTCCAAGTCCTCCCACATGAGCGAGCGGAAGCGAGAGGCCCCAAATTTGATTTTTTTGAATTGAGAGATGTAGATTCACGGCATAGGCACTCGCAAGAATAGCTTCTTTTGAAAGTGAAATCCATTTGCTGCTGCCAGGTTGCGCAAGCGTTCCAGAAGTTGAGAGCCATACGTGATTTTTCAGTTCAGGGAGTTTTTCTTTTAGGAGTGTAACTTCATCTTGTCGCTCTCTGGCCCAACGATCCAGAATGAGAATTTCACAATGACTTGTTTGCCAAAAGTCTTGAGGTAATTCAGTACTTTGATATCCAAGTAGATGAAGTCTTTTCACTGGTCACTCCAGCTGAGCGTTGCTAGATAGTCACGACAGCCCCATCCGGCCCCAGAATAAGTAGGGAGTAGATTTACTCCTTGGGTCTTAATAATTTTTTTTGCATCATGATCAAGGTAAAGATCCTGCGTCAGTAATCCACCGGGGATAAGATGCTTCGCAATTTTCTGAGCTGCATGCAAAGCAATCAGCTGGCCCAAGGGGTGATCCATATTGCTCGTAATGGCAATTTTTCCAAAAAATTGGTCAGCTTCTGAAAAAAGATATTCAGGTGAAAAATAAACTGGCTTCACTACCCAGTAGTTGGACAGTGCCATCGACTCTACCGTAGGGGTTCTATCCACTGCTGTCTTTGTGCCTTCGAACACTTCCATAGCATCTTCATCACCCATCAATTCTGGAGAGTAGGGGTCTTCTAGAAAATCAATTTGCTTTTTTGTCGATGGGGATACATCTGTCCAGAATTGTTTTGCTTCATCGATCGAGCGTATGAGTCCATTGAAATCGAGACGAAATCTTGTCTTGGGATGTTTGTGAATAAATTCTTCGATTGGCATCCAAATAGAAGACTCAATCGATGAAATTTTAATTTTCGCCAGAGGTGTATCAGTTGGCAGATCGCAGAGTTCAGTGAGTGTGATGTGAGAAGGATAAGCTTTATCAGTGAGAAGGGATTTATTTAGTTCCACTGCTTGCGCTTCATAATAGGCCCAGGCGAGCGAGGCCGCACCTAGACTACATGGCGTGCCCTCTTTGAGAGCTTCAATTTGTAGAGCGAGCGGTTCATCACCGAGTTCAGGCCAAGGGAAAAGATCGGCATGGCCTGGGTGTTTGAGTCCTTTAAAGTGAACGCGCAACAAACACCCAGGCCGTGAGGCGTTCGTGCTCAAACGATTAGGAGCACTCTTGGGAGTGAGCACATAATGATGGAATTCGAGTTTAGTTATTTCCATAGTAGCGCCACCGACAGGAGCACTCCGAAAATCAATAAATGCAACGAGGCTTTTCCTAAAAAAGCATTGAGGGCCTTTGAAGGGGGAGTCGACGCAATACCTTGCCAAATTTTAATTCCTAGCGGTAGAGCGACAAATGGCAATAGTGTTGCCAAGCGAGTTTCCTGCCACCAAGCGATTCCTAGAAGGTAAGGAGCAAAGAGGGCGAGAGCGATTATTTTACGAATGAAGCCTTCGCCAAATCGAGTGGCCAGTGTTCGTTTGTTATTTTTTT
>JBKHVI010000003.1:0-112806 GCA_046570105.1 Bacteriovoracia bacterium | reverse complement strand
ATGCTCTTTTCAAGGTAGAAGAAAAGCGCTCCTTCAAGTAACATGGGCCATGACAAAAATTACTGTATTACCTGAAGACCAGCTCCGCGAAATTCGTCGTGGAGTTCATGAAATTCTCCCCGAAGAAGATTTCCTTAAAAAACTCAAAAAGAGTTACGAAAAACAGAAACCACTCAAAATTAAATTCGGTGCTGACCCTTCACGTCCAGACATTCATTTAGGTCATACGGTCGTGTTACAAAAATTGCGTCTCCTGCAGGATTTTGGTCACGAGATCTATTTCTTGATTGGTGATTACACCGCCCAGATCGGTGATCCTTCTGGCAAAAATAAAACACGTCCTATTTTAACCGAAGAAGATGTTCGTCAAAACGCTGCCACCTACAAAGAGCAGGTTGGTAAGATTCTTGATATGAGTAAAACTCATGTCGTCTTTAATCGTGACTGGCTTGGAAAATTCTCAGGCCTTGACTTGATTCAACTCATGGCCAAAACGACAGCTGGTGCCATTCTTCAGCGCGAAGACTTTCATAAACGCTACAACAGCTCTGAGCCAATTTATTTGCATGAGATGGTGTACCCAGTCCTTCAAGGTTTCGATTCAGTTCATCTGAAAGCAGACTTAGAGCTTGGTGGAACTGACCAAACTTTCAATCTCATGATGGGCCGTACACTCCAGTCTGCTTACGAGCAAGAGTCTCAGTGTATTCTCACCATGCCCTTGATTGAAGGGACGGATGGCGTTCATAAGATGTCAAAGTCGATGGATAACTACATTGCACTCACGGATTCACCGACGGATATGTTTGGTAAGCTCATGTCGATATCTGATGAGCTGATGAAAAAATACTGGCTACTCCTTTCTCGTCGTCCGGCATCTGAAGTCGATGCGATTATCAAAGGGCTTGTGGATGGCACTCGTCATCCGATGGTGACGAAGAAAGATTTAGCTGAGGAAATCACCGGATATTATCACGGTGCCGACGCTGGCAAAGATGAGCGTGAAAAGTTTGAAGCGCGCTTTTCTAAGAAACAAGTTCTTGATGATGTAGAGATTGTTGAGAAGGCCGCTGGCACCTTGGCGCTTTTAGATTTGATGCGTGACTTGAAGTTCATTGAATCCAACGGTGAAGGCCGTCGCTTGCTTAAACAAAACGCCGTCAAGATTGATGGCAAGGCCCACGCCGCTGAAACCTTTGTGCTCTCACCTGGGGCGGAAGTCATTTTGAAAGTCGGTAAGCTGCGCTTGGTGAAACTCAAGGCGATCTAATGAATCGTCCCACTCCGCCAGAAGAAATTAAAACTGAGCGCTTGATTCTGCGAAAACATCGTATGAGTGATGCCGCGATGATGTTTCGCGAAATCGATCAAGATCGTGAGCGTTTGCGCCAGTGGCTGCCTTGGGTGGATAAAACCAACAGCGAAAATGATTCCAAGTTCAATCTCGAAATCTGTCTCTCTTCTTGGGAGTCAGGTGATCTTTTCGATTACGGTTTCTACACTCATGAAGGAAAATTCTTAGGTCGCGGTGGTCTGCACTCAATCAATTGGGCGATTCCCAAAGCTGAGTTTGGTTATTGGATGACCAAGCGAGGGGAAGGGCATGGTTATGTGGCGGAGGCGATAACGGCCATCGAGAAGGCTTTTTTCAAAATGGGTTTTGAGCGCCTCGAGGTTCGCTGTGATCCACTTAATGTGCGCTCAGCGAATGTCCCTAGACGTTTAGGTTATAAGCTCGAAGCGATTCTAGCGAATGAATCTCGTCACAATGGAAAATTGCGCGACACCATGGTGTGGGCGAAGTTGAAAAACTTCTCAGAAAAAGTCTCACCCAGACATCCTAATATTGGGCATTGGTCTGAGCATTTAGGAAAAGACGATGCAAAATATCCAAATAGCGAGGAGCTACTTTCTCACGGTTCTCCTATTGGGCATAAGCTCGGATTAAAAGCTATTGGCATCCATATTGAACTACTTTATCCCGGGCGTAGAACTTCGTGGCCTCACGCTGAAAGTCATGAAGAGGAATTTGCTTTTGTTCTAGAAGGTCATCCCGATGTTTGGTTGGATGGAGTGCTTTATAGGTTAAATCCAGGAGATTTTGTCGCACTTCCTTCTGGAACCGGAATTGCTCATACCTTCCTCAACAATACTCAGCATCTCTGTAAACTGCTAGTCGGCGGCGAGAGTAGTAAGAAAGAAAATCAGATTCATTACCCACTTCACCCCACTCGTAATGCAGGCATGGAAATAAAAGCTCAGTGGTGGAAGGATGCTCCTCACGCACAATTGGGCCCACACGACGGCATGACTGAAGCCATCCGCGCGCTTAAAGAGATCCCTTAAGCGCCGGGTAGGTGAACAAGAGAATGTGCAAGAGATTGACGAGAAAGTGCACCGTCATCGGAACAAAGAGACGTCCAGTTTTTTGATAAGAAATGCCATAAACCAAACCCGCCAGTGTGGCGAGTCCCACGTAAACCACACCACCCGCAAAATGCACTAGACCAAATAACACTGAAGCGATGACCAACGCCACAATTGGCTTCTTAGTAAGTTTTTCTAACTCAGTCTGAATGAATCCACGGAAAAGCATCTCTTCTGCCGCACAGACAAAGAAGAAATTATTCAACGCCCAGACAATGATGTTCATATCCCACTTTGGCTCAAACGCGATGTAGCGAGCGATGAGTGCGGGCACCAAAAGAATGGCTGCACTGATAAGAGTATAGCGGAGTATCGCCTTCCATGAACTCAAATCAGATTGATTGGTGAGTGTATAAAAGAAAAAGAGCACGGAAAAAATAAAAGGCTTATCGAGATTCAAAAAAAGCGTAAAGGGCAAAGCATTTGCAGAGAAGTAATACGCATCAAGATACTTCCAATTATTAAAACCGGGGACTCGATGACTTAAGAGCAGCATCGCGATGACAAAAACAAAAACTCCCGCCAGAGCATTTTGCCATTTCAGTAAACGAGAGTTTTTCCAGCAGTACGAAAAACCTGCAAAAAATGCAAGTCCCACTAAGCCCAGCACATCAATGCGCCCCAAAGAAAATCCTAATGTCACAGAGATTGCAATTAAGACAAGGGCCACCACTCTTTGCCCAATTAAAAGTGATAAGTGAGCGAGGGCCAGTGAGGCATAAGGGAGAAGTTGCATTAGTAACTCGCTTCTTTAATAGCACGAATTAGCATTTGTCCGGCCACCGTTTCACGCAAAGTTGGCCGATAAACGAGACAGTGTTTATCAGTCACCGCGAGATCTCCCACCGGTTGAAGTTTGCCTTGTGAAATCACCCGTGCCACTCGCTCAGGTAGGATTGCCGTGCCTTCACCGGCCATTGCTAGATAAGCGGCGACTTCAAATGATTCTGTTTCAACAATTTCTTCGGGAAAGTTTTTAAGTCTTTGTTGTAATTCTTGGCTCTGAAAGACTCCAGGATGAACAATCAATCTCTCTTTCACTTTTCCTTTCAAGGCAAACGTACGAACTTGGTCTTTGTAGAGCTCCTTAATGACGAGATCAGGATGAGCCGTCGGATTAACAACGAGGCCTGCATCCAAGCGTTTTGAAATAAGATCTTCGGTGATGTGGCGAGAGAGACCATGTTGCAGATTAAGTCGAATTCCCGGGGCAAGTACTGCCAGCTTTTTATAGATAGAAGGAAGAGCAAAGAGCGCCACTGAAACGTGAATGCCAAAACGAAAACGCGCCCGTAGTTCTTGGTCATCGGTTTCAATTGCTTGCATGAAGTCTTGCCACGATTGCACCAAATGCTGGGCCTCACCTTTGAGCTTTTCACCAAACGAGGTGAGTTCCATCCCTTGGCGGCTACGACGAAATAAAGGTTTTCCCAACTCGTGCTCGAGATTTTTCAGCCAGTGACTCAAGGCCGGCTGACTGATTCCCAAGCGTTCAGACGCTCTTGTCATGTGGCCGCGCTCAGCAAGTTCTAGAAACCAGGTCAAATCGTTAGCTGATATCATTCATTTTCCTTATTAGACCGATCATCATGATTCATTTTATCAATTTAGTCCAAGAAGGCAAGATGCCTCCAGTGAGACCCACACCTCTGAAGGAGATTATATGAAATATTTAGCTTTTATCTTGGCCATGTCCTCTGTTTCTGCGTTGGCGCAGCCCCTAACGAAAGTCGTTTATGAGCGCCATGACACAGTTGATATTGTCGTTAGCGAAGATACCGTTCGCTGTGTACGTCGCTTTGAAGGCGATCAACTCAAGATCAAAGTTCCCCTGGCTCGTTTTAACGGAGAACTTAATCACATTCACGTATTCGACAATGAAGTTAATTTGCAAGCTGGTACGTGTACGGCCGATTTCAATGAAAATACCGTGCTAGCAGGTCAAAATGGTGCCCAAAATGTTCCGTTAAAAGTACAGCGCATCCATGAAGTTTGGGTCGATGAAACACGTGATGTGTGTGACTTCCTTCTTGTGGAGGAGCTAAGCACTGTTATCAATGGCGTCCCATTTAATAGTATTCAAAAAGTTCTCATCCCAGGTCTTTCTGCGAAGGCCTGTTTGGAAATCGTAAAGTAACAACTATCTATAAGGAGATTTTATGAAATTTTTATTGGCAACTCTTATGGTCACTCTTTCTGTCAGCGCTATGGCGCAAGAACCAATCGTTAAAGAGATCTCACGTCATGTTCAAGAGATTGAAGTGAAAGTCGATGAAACAACTGTTCGTTGTTCGGCGCTTGGCTACAGCAGACCAGAACTCAAAATCGATGTGCCAGCACTTGATTGGGCGGCTACTTTTCAACATCGTAATTTTGGTGAAGGCCAACCATGTATGACTGCAGGACGTTGTACTAACGAGCGCTCACCCGAATTGATTTTGGCCGGAGGCAATGGTGTTGAGAAAGTACTATTGGAAGTGGTCCACACCGAAGAAGCTTACCTCGATGAATCGAACAATACTTGTTACCGCTCACTCGTCGAAACACTCACGATGACTTTACGTGGTCAAACTTTCACTCATCGCCGCAGTGGTGTTTTGAGTGAAACGTCAGCTGACCTGTGTAAAGCAATTCTTCAATAACCGCTATTCGCCACTCCCTTAGTCACAAGTTGCACCCCCGAACTTGTGCCTAGGCGAGTGGCCCCCGCCTTAATCATCGCTTCGGCAGTTGCGGCATCTTTAATCCCACCGCTGGCCTTGACACCTAGATTTTCACCAACGGTTTGGCGCATGAGTTTTACATCGTCAATCGTTGCTCCACCAGTTGAGAAGCCGGTCGACGTTTTGACAAAATCAGCTCCCGCCTTCCACGCCAACTCGCAGGCCTTTATCTTCTCTTCATTATTTAAGAGACAGGTTTCGAGAATGACTTTTAGGATCGCTCCTGATTTATGGCAGGCTTCGGCCAGTGCCTGAATATCTTTTTCCACCACATCCCATTCACCAGATTTGGCAGCTGCAATGTTCATCACCATATCCACTTCTTGCGCTCCATGCTCGAGTGCCCATTTGGTTTCAGCGATCTTCACCATGGTGGGCGTGCAACCCAAAGGAAAACCCACCACCGTACAAACTTTTACCTGTGAATCTTTTAATTCCTTAGCGGCTTGTGGAACGAAAAACGGATTCACACAGACGCTGGCAAAGCCGTGATCGCGGGCCTCCGCGCAGAGTTTATGAATTTGAGCGCGCGTGGCATCGGGTTTTAAAAGAGTATGATCAATATAAGATGAGAAGTTCATGAGGCCTTACTTGGATGAGTGTTTTGGACAATCGGGCGATGGACATGAAGGGCTAGAAAATCCTGAGCTTCTAGACTTAAACTAGGCCATTGATGTTTTTTGGCCAGATGCTGAAGAATGATCCGTGAATCCCAAATCACTTCACCATTATCAATGAGACAGGGGATCTGATTGATGGGGTTTAACTTTTTGATTTCAGCGGCCCCCACTTCTTCCCATAAATTAACGACTTTAAATTCGAAAGGGATATGCTCCATCGCCATACGAATTCGGCGAACAAAAAGGGAGGCGTAGGATCCGACTAATATATAGGACATAAAAACTCCTGAGAGGGATGTACCTATTTTGTACGGGGCTTTTGGCCACTGTCTAGAGTTTAGACAGGTAGGGGGTGGCTAACCCCTCTAAATAAGACAACAAAACTTGGCACGTTTCTTGGATATAAGTCCCCAAACACTGACTTATCGTCCGGGGAGGACATATGAAACTTTTTAACTTCGTTTTGCTTGCTGCGCTTTTATCGTTCGCCGCTGCTTGCGGTAAAGACAACAAATCTGGCGGCGGTGGTTCATCTAATTTTGATGCGATCAACACTAATCAACCGGCCAATCAATCTGTGGCCCAATTGAAAGCTCAATTGTTAGGAAAAAATGCAACAACTGGAATTGTAGCTCATCAAGCTTACGATTTTTACACCACAACTGTTTCAGCGAATAACGGAAACTGGTGGATCTTTGACTATACAACTTATAGTTCAACATCAACCTGTGAATCTGTGCGCATGACAAACACTAGTTCACTTTCACTTTATGTGCAAAGTGGTAACTGTAACAACTACAAGTCAAACACGGGTGTTGCAGGAACTTACCAAGGCCATAACGACTCAAGCCTTCGCGCCTTCTTGGATCTTCCAGATGGCATGATCGTTCCAAACGGTGTTCGCGCTGGTAAAGTAGAGTACATGGGTCAGCAGTATGATGCTTACTCGGTTCAAACTTATGACAACCAACAGTTTGTTATCAGCCCAGCGATGCCACTGATGCTTAACCCGGTGATGCGTAAGTCACAGACGGTAACCGAAGGTGTGATTGGCGCTTATATCTCGATCTACTAAAAAGACTGACATTACTCAACTAAGGGGCCCCATTCGGGGCCCTTTTTTATTTATCCGACATTCACACTCAAGAGTGTCCAAGTTTTCCCTATTAATCGCGTCTTTCCCAGAGTTTGGGCACGGGTTATCCTGGTAGTAATTTTATTTTTCCAGGAGCCATTATGGGTAAGTATCAAGTTGATCTCAAAGACATTCAGTTCAACCTCTTCGATGTATTGCAAGTTCAGCGCTTGCCTCAGTTTGGACTGAACGAAAATGATTACCGTGGAATTTTGGAAGAATATAACAAGTTCGTTGAGAACGAAATTTTTCCAACTCGCGAAGCTTCCGACGCTGAAGGCGTGAAGATGGTGGATGGACAAGTGAAAGTCCCCAAGGTGCTTCACGGCGTACAAAAAGCTTTTCACGAAAATGGTTGGTTTGCTCTAGGCTTTCCGGCAGAAATGGGAGGCACTCCTGTTCCGGAAGCTCTCTACACAACTTGTATGTCACTGGCGACGGGTGCCAACTGTGCGTGGATGATGTATCCAGGTCTCTCGCGTGCAGCGATGAACGTGCTTCGCTTGAAAGGCAATGACTTCATGAAAAATGTCATCGTGCCTAAAATGATGAGCGGAGAGTGGGGCGGCACCATGTGTCTCACGGAAGCCGGTGCTGGTTCAGATGTGGGAGCTTTGAAATCAACCGCGAAACCCATTGCTGATGGAAAGTATGCCATTAAGGGCTCGAAGATTTTCATCTCTTCAGGCGAGAGTGATCTTTACGAAAATAATATTCACTTGGTACTCGCTCGTACTCCGGGCGGGGCTGAAGGAACGAAAGGAATTTCACTCTTTGTGGTTCCACGTTTTAAAATTTCTGCCGACGGCACCAACGCCGGATCAAATAATGTTCAGTGCTCAAAGATCGAACATAAAATGGGCATTCACGCTTCGGCGACTTGTGAAATGCAATTCGGTCAAACCGGTGAAACAGAAGGCTGGTTGATTGGTGATGAGTTTGAAGGCATGAGCACCATGTTCATCATGATGAACGAAGCTCGCTTGTACTGCGGTATTCAAGGCGAGAGCCAAGGAAACCTGGCCTATCTTATGGCCAATAAATATGTCGGTGAGCGCATTCAGTTCGGCAAAGAAATTGTTCACCATCCAGATATTCGTCGCAATCTTTTACGTATGAGAGCGATGAGCCGCGGCATGCGCGCGCTTTGTATGTACACCGCTGATCTCTTCGATAAAGTTCATGAAACGGGTGATCACAAATATGAAGGTCTGATTGGTCTCTTAACTCCGATCTGTAAGGCCTACTGCTCAGAGCAAGGTTTCCAAGTCGGTGTAGAAGCTCTGCAAGCTCACGGCGGTTACGGTTACTGTTCAGAATATGGCATCGAGCAGTTCGTGCGCGACACCAAAATTGCCACCATCTACGAAGGCACCAACGGCATTCAGGCCATCGACTTCGTGATGAGAAAAATTTTGAAAGACGGCGGTAAGGCCATCAGTGCACTTTCGGCGGAAATCATCGCCAGTGTCACAAGTCTAGATGATGCGACTTTCAAAAAAGAAAAAGACTTGTTCGGTAAAGTATTGATGAGTGCTCAAGCTACTATGCAGCACATCTCAGGTCTCGCCCAAAAAAATCAGTTCAACTTAGTTTTGCAACACTGCACAGACTTTTTGCAGTTTGCCTCTCAAATGGTGGTCGCTTGGCGCTTGATGGAGTCGGCGAAGATTGCTCAGAAGAAGCTTGCCGGAGCCTCGGGAGACGAGAAGAAGTACCTCGAGTCAAAAATAGTCGACTTTAAAACTTACTGTGGCCACTACTTGGTGCACAACTTATCTATCGCCAAAACCATCACTGATTTCGGCGATGATGTCAGCATGCTGGAGCTTTAAGATCGTAAGTGGTAAACTAATACCAATTTTAGATTTAAAGGTTTCACGTGTTTAAAGAAAAAGTCTTCAGCCTGGCCCGAGAATTCTCGGCCCAGACTCACGGCGCCAGTGACTATGACAAAGATAATATCTATGTCATGGGACAAAACGATAATGAGTTCGTTCCCTGGAGCTTCATTCAAAAACAGGCCAGCGAAGTCAAAGACATCGACCTCTTGAAGGCCGAGGGCTTTGTTTATAGCTCGTTTGATTTCTTAGAACTCACCAGTTTTGATGATTGGTACCAGAAGCAGTTCCAAAAGAAGATCCCTACTAAGAACATCAAAACCATCGGCATCATGCACCTGCCGGATCAAAAAGCCATTTTTGATACCGTCGAAGTGGTGCATAAAACCCACCAGATTCTCAAAGAACATAAAGTCGTCATCAACGGCAAGAATCTACCGGTGCAGTTGGGTGAGTGGTACGCCAAAATTATTTTTGGTCTTCATCAAGTCAAGAGTTCCAGTCAGCGTGGTTTTGATTTTAAAGTCGCCGACGGAAAATTGGTGGAAGTGAAAATTGATTTTCACGATACGACGAGCCCCAAAGGCGTCAAAGTCAAAAAGAGTCTCGCTGAACTCTCTGACTACATCATCATCATGTACGTCGCGAAGAATTTCACAATTCGTGACATCTTGCTCTTAGATAGTGATTTTGTTTTGCGTAAATTTGATAGCAAAGGCCACACCATCTTTTTAAAAGATCAGGATGTGCATAACTATTTCTTCTCACGCTCAGACAAGCACTATGACAAGGTCGCGAATAAGTCTGCACTGTTACGCTTTGCCAGTCCGCAGCTCGCTATGAAGCTTGAGGATAAACTCTAAGTGTTTGATTGATAGAAGCGCCGCGTTAGCTTCACCATGGCCCCTTCAACATACAAGGGGTCTTATGCGTTTATTCGTTCTTATGCTTCTTCTTTCAACTGCTGTTTTCGCTGCTGATCGTACCGGTCAATTCGGTATCGGAGGCAGTGTCGGTTACAACACTCCTATCTTCGGCCATACATTCAACAATGCTGCTGATGGTGGATACAATTGGGCAGGCCATGCTCGCTACCACTTAAACTCTAAGTGGGGTTTTGAGTTGAGCTACGGCCGTCATGAGTTCGATGATGTTTCTTTCAACATGAAGACGACGGGTCTTGCAGCTCAATACCGTTTCTCTACAGCACGCTTCAGCCCCTATGTTGCTTTGGGTTTGGGCCATGTGGATGCGCAAAACGGAGAGTCTTGGCGCACAAGCTACAAAGGTGTCGTTGGTGCTGAGTATGATCTTCTCACTAACCTCGTTGTTGGTGCAGCAGTTGATTACCAACACGTTGATCAGCGCCTCACTGGCGGTGGTGATTACGCTCGTAAGGCCAATCCTATGCACATCATCGCAGCTCGCGTGGCTCTCACTTGGTACTTCGGATCTCCAAAAAATACCGAAACAGCTCCAGCTCAACAAAAACAAACTTCACCAGTTGTAACTGACAAAGACTCAGACAATGACGGTGTGGTTGATCGTCTTGATCGCTGCCCAGGCACTAAGTCAGGTGTTGAAGTGAACGATTACGGTTGTGCTCGCGAAGAGAAAGCTGAAATCCGCATCAATGTCGAATTCGCTTCAGGCAAGACGGATATCGCTGCTGCTTACCACTCACAACTTGAAGACCTCGCTGGTTTCTTGAAAGCGCATCCCCAAACGACGGCCGTGATCGAAGGTCACACTGACAGTTCAGGAGGCCAGGCGTTGAATAAGAAGCTCTCACAAGCTCGCGCTGAATCAGTTAAGAATTACCTCGTCACAAAACTTGGCATCGAATCACGCCGCTTAAGCGCTGTCGGTTTCGGTTCTGAGAAGCCGATTGCTGATAACAAGACAGTTGAAGGCAAACAAAAAAATCGTCGCGTCGTTGCGGTGATTTCGGAGTAGAAAAAAAGAAGGGCCTCAATCGAGGCCCTTTTCATTAAAACAACTGATACTCCGCTACCCGACATTCGATATCGCCGTTATATAAACTCAAGCGACGTGAACTTCTCAGAGAAATAGATTTCAAAAGTGGCAGGTTGCCGGTTAAGACGGCGGCACGATGGCCTTTCCAGTTCTTTTTCCAGTTCTCACCCATGCCATGATAGAGCTCTTTCAACGCGGCTTCTTCGCCCGACTGCAAACGCTCACCGTAAGGTGGGTTACAGATGAAGAGTGTTTTCTGCGATGGTGCAGGAATGGTGAGTGCCGAAGATTGAAAGACGGGAACGAGTTCACCCATGCCAGCAACACGCAAATTTTCTTTGGTGCACGCAAGTACACGATCATCAATGTCTGAACCGGTGAGAGTGGGTTTAGAAAGAATAAGGGCTTTCAAGTTTTCCGCATCGGCCTTGATGGTCTGTTCAGCTAAATCTTTAAACGCATCCATCAAAGGCAGATCGCGGGTGAACCACTGATTCGAGAGAAACGCCCAAGGACGCATATTCTTTTTCCAATCTTTCAGCTTCAACCACTGCGGCGAGATATTTCCCGCAATGAGCGCACCTTCAATCAAGAATGTGCCAGAGCCACACATGCCATCAACGAGGCCTTCGGTTTTTGCATCCCAACCTAACAGCATCAAAATTCCGGCGGCCAAGTTTTCACGCACAGGAGCTTCCGTGGGTGCGCGACGGTAGCCGCGATTACTCATGGGATTGCCGCACAGATCGAGCATCAATTGAACTTTATAGAGACCTTCATGGGCATCATCGACACGCAAAAGATAAGAGACATCGGGATGTTCTTTATCAACACTTGGACGACGGTTGTGGTTATGGTTGAACCAATCGACGATAGCGTCTTTCGCTTTGAGGTTAGTGAACTGTGAATTAGTAAAAACTTCACGATCAAAAGGGAGCTTGCCGTAGATGGTAGTGAGACGGAAAGTCTGGAAGACATCCATCAGGGCCTTCCATTTAATATCGGCGAGCTCTTGGTACATCGATTTTTCGTTATGACACTCGAAGCTGTAGAGCTGTTTGAAGACGCGGCTAGCTGTGCGAGATTGCAGGATAATTTTGAGAGGAACGATGGCGTTTTGCGCCGTAAAGGCGACGCCGCCCCGTTGCAGAGTGGTCGTTTCCGCGCCTTCTTTCATGATTTCGGTAGCTAATAGCTCCTCGAGACCGGTCGGGCAGGAAGCAAAATAGTCAGTAAGATGTTTTTCCACGAGCGAGTACCTTTCGTTAAGCCTTCAAAAAGACGTAGACAACCTTGAAGGCCAAGGGAATTAGTGTTAACTTTTGGCGCATATCTATCAAACCTCCTCCCTGAGGGAAAGGACTCTTTATGAAAGCTAATTTTTCAGAAGCTACTTACGGTAACTCAACCCGCGTAAAATATAAGGTTAAGGACATTAGCCTGGCCGATTGGGGCCGCAAGGAAATTAAACTCGCTGAAGCGGAAATGCCAGGTTTGATGGCGCTACGTGAAGAGTTCGGCAAATCAAAGCCTTTGAAAGGCGCTCGTGTTGCTGGTTGCTTGCACATGACGATCCAAACGGCTGTGTTGATTGAAACATTGGTTGAGTTGGGTGCAGACGTGACTTGGTCATCTTGTAACATCTTCTCAACTCAAGACCACGCTGCTGCGGCGATCGCGGCTGCTGGAATTCCAGTTTATGCTTGGAAAGGTCAGAACGAAGAAGAGTTCAACTGGTGTATCGACCAGACGATTTTCTTTGGCGAAGACAAGAAGCCATTGAACATGATTTTGGATGACGGCGGTGATTTGACTGAGATGGTTCTTTCTAAGTACCCAGAGCTCTACAAGGGCATCAAAGGTATTTCAGAAGAAACAACGACAGGCGTTCACCGTTTGTACGAGTTGGCGAAAGCCGGCAAACTTCCAGTTCCATGTATCAACGTGAATGACTCGGTCACGAAGTCAAAATTCGATAACAAGTACGGCTGCCGTGAATCATGTGTGGATGCTATCCGCCGCGCGACTGACGTCATGATCGCTGGTAAAGTTGCTGTTGTGGCTGGTTTCGGTGATGTGGGTAAAGGTTCTGCTGATTCACTTCGCGGTGCTGGTGCTCGCGTAATCGTAACTGAAATCGATCCTATCTGCGCTCTTCAAGCGGCGATGGAAGGTTTCGAAGTGAAGAAGATGGATGATGCGATTAAAGAAGCGGATATCGTTGTGACCACGACTGGTTGCAAAGACATCATCGTTGATCGTCACTTCCGCTCTTTGAAAGACAAGGCGATCGTTTGTAACATCGGCCACTTTGATATCGAAATCGACATGGCATGGTTGAACAAAAACTACGGTCACACTAAAGACGTCATCAAGCCTCAAGTTGATAAGTACACCATCGACGGAAAAGATGTGATTATCCTTGCTGAAGGCCGTTTGGTGAACTTGGGCTGTGCGACTGGTCACCCAAGCTTCGTAATGTCGGCATCGTTCACCAACCAAGTGTTGGCGCAACTTGAACTTTGGAACAACGCTGATAAGTATCAGAAGCAAGTTTATATGCTTCCAAAAACTCTCGACGAGAAAGTGGCTCGCTTACACTTGAAAAAAATCGGTGTTGAGCTTGATACACTTTCTAAGTCTCAGGCCGACTACCTCAGCATCTCTGCTGAAGGACCGTTTAAGCCTGAGTACTACCGCTACTAATGCAAATTTTTATCGCATGCGACCACGCTGCTTTCGAGGCTAAAGAGGCCTTGAAAGCAGCCTTGTCTGCCTCACACCAAATCACCGATCTTGGGACTCACACCGCTGATTCAGTTCACTATCCAGAGTACGCTCAGAAGCTTGCTAAGGCGGTATTGGCCGCTCCTGGTAGTCGTGGGCTGCTCTTGTGTGGCTCGGGAATTGGCGTCTCAATTGCCGCTAATCGCTTCAAGGGGATTCGAGCGGCACTCTGTCGCGATCTCGACGATGCAGAGATGTGCCGTCGTCACAATGATGCCAATGTCATGTGTCTTGCTGGTAGAAAAACACCAGTGAAAGAATTGATTCCGATGGCGGAGAAGTTTCTCTCGACCGCATTTGAAGGCGGACGCCATCAAACACGTGTCGAGATGATTGAAAATTAATTATTGAACAGGTACGGGAATAACCGGCACTGTTGCTGCTGGTTCTGCCACCGGTGCAGCCTCTACAGCTTTATCCATTTCAAAGCGGCGCCACGCTGAACTTCTGTAGCGATGAGAGATGATATCGAAGATACCTTTCGTGGTGTCTTTGTTGATATCAGCGGCCGCAAGCGCTTCTTCAGAATATGTTTCAACTTGGACTGAGGCCGGTTTTCCATTCTTGTCCAATGGGCTTTTGAATGGCGCAAAACCGGGGCCTGCACGTCGTGCACTTCCTGTTGAGCCGGCATAGTTATAGCTTGTACCTCTTCTCGTTGAGCCATTATATGAGCCACTGTCATAGCCTGAATTAATCGCCGCGATAGCAGGTGATGAAGCACTAGCAGGAGCGCTGCCTGCTTGCTGAGCTGCAAAGGCGGCCATACGTGCTGGCAGACCCATTTTATTCATCTCTTTAGCGAGTCCTGTTTCTTTAGCGTTGAGACCACGCATAGAAGGAACATTAGCAATGCTTTCTTTATCAAGAGCGGCTTTTGAGCGAGCATTTAATTGACCACCAAAATTAGAAACGTTGGCCTCGTTTAATGTACCGTTCATTTCACCTAAGAGGCGAAGCGGGTCAGCTAGGTCATAGCCACCAAAACCAATCTCTGCACCCATCGAGGCAAGTTGCCCGTTCAAGCAAGTGTTGTTGCGCTTACAGCGACATTCCATATCTAAAACGGCATTTCCATTTTGGATGGTTGAACAGGGAACGGCTGATAACTTGCCTTCACGGGCCGCGAGTTGTTGAGGCACACAGACTTTTTGGAAGTTTGCGATATCGACGTTACGCGAGGTCGGCTCAGAACAGAAACATTGAGTTTGTGTAAGCGGATTACAGTCACCAAGACCCGGCAGTTTGTTGGCAATGGCGCGCACATCTGACGCATATTTTTTATGGTTATTAGCTTTCTTAAAGAAAATACCACTCATGACTGTAGCAGCACCAAGCTTGAGACCAAGTTTCCAATCGACTACTGCACCCGAAGCGATATAGGTCACATAACAAGCAGCTGTCGCGGCGTAGATACCACCTTGGATGGTGGCCGTTTTAGCACGTGAATCATGGGTACGAGCAACAGCGTGAAGACCTTCTCTTTGAGCGTCTGTTCCAGGCTGAGCTTCAGCAATATTTTTTTCTTGCGCCGCTTGCATCCCAGCAGCAACAAGTTCACCGGCCATAGGGATGTAGACACAGATATCAGAGCGCTCTTCGCCTTCTTGTTCCTGAGTTTTTGCATCACCAGCTTTAGTGTCAGTCGTCGATGCTTTATCAGTGCCAGCCGTTTCTGTACCAGTGCCAGCCTTTTCTGTACCATTCGGCTGAGTAGAATCTTTTACCGGAGTTTCAGTTTTTTTATTAACATTACCGGTTTTAGTTTTATCTTTTGCATCCGGCTTCATCATGATTTTACCACCACTACCTGCCATGGCAGCTGTTCCCATAATGGCGTAAAGCTTAGGTAGAACTTCTTCAATCACTACGCCTGTTGTGCCTTTGAAAACTTGGCCAGGCTTAGAGCTTTTGTCGTCACAGCCCATGGGTGTGTCGTACTTGGCACTTAATTTCGCACACTCTTCTTGCATCACCTGTTGCTTGCGCCCTTGGTGCACATAATTGTTGGCCTCATGAACCTCTTTATCCGTGAGAGGCTTAGTGCCTTCGTTCGCCTGATTAAGCGTTTGCGCCCAAAGCGGCTCAAGTGGCAATAAAATGGCTAGCGAGAGAACCCATAAATGCTTCATAAGACAAATCCTTGATATTCTTACACTCATTCTATCATGAAGGGGCGAGCGGCCACCCTGGGCAAGGTCTTCTATGTTGCATAAAGTCATAAATAACAGGGATTTGGCGAGTTTGCCTGGGTGTTTCCTAGGCCCATCTAAGTGCAAAGAATAATTATCATTTGACGCTAAATTGGCCTGGGATATAGGGTAGGGGCATGACGAATGAAAAGAAATCACCCGTTCAGCATACCCACGATAATGACCTGACTCACTCGATGGTTCACTACCTTTTGGCGATCCATAAGTTAAAGGAAACCAAAGGCTACGCACGGGTGACTGATATTGCTCATGAAATGGGTCTGACGAAAGGTTCTGTTTCAACGGCACTCAACAACCTTCGTAAACGCGAATTGGTGATAGAAGATGAATCAAAATTCTTAAGTCTCTCTCATGCCGGCCATGAGGCGGTTCACGATATTCTTTCATCACGCACACTCTTGTTTTATTTCCTCAAAGATATTGTGGGTGTCAGCGAAGAAACGGCTCACAAAGATTCTTGTTTGATGGAACATTTGATGAGTGAAGAATCGCGTAATCTCTTTTTCAAATTCATGAAGGATTTGTGTAAAGGGGAAGCCAAAAAACGTGAATATCAAACCTCATTTGATTTTAATCAGTTCGAGCATCCTTCGGAGTTTGTTGATACCCAGAAGGGCGATAGCTACCTCAAGTGAACACACGTAATTTTTCACTTTTAGGGTTTAGTTACTTCGTTATTCTCTTTAATTATCCATTTGTCCGCGCCAGCAGCACCACACTCTTTGTCGAGGCGTTTGGCGCTAAAGCTTCACCGCAAGGTTGGCTGGCGGCCGTCATTTTACTCATCGCTGCCGTCGCAATTTCGAATCGACTGCAAGCTCGCTGGGGTTTTCATAAGACATTTGCCATCGTCAGTTGTGCCAGTATTTTTCTTTTTACTGTGAGCTACTGGGCTTACCAACAAGGGATGAGTTGGGGAGCTTTTGTTGCCTTCGCTTGGAAAGAAGTCTACATCGTTTTACAAGTCCATCTCATTCTCGCTTACGCCAACTCGTGGCTTAAGCGCCAAGAATTTCTCAAATGGGTGGGGCCTTTAGGTGCACTGGGAAGTCTTGGCGGAGTAGCGGGAGGATTGGCCACGTCATGGCTCGCTCGCACTGAAGGCACGGGCGCTACTTTGATGGTGGGACAAATTTTTATTTTCTTGCCGGCACTCATCGCGCTTTTTCTAGATAAAATTGATGGCACTGAAGCCACCTACAGCGACAATATGTCGCCACTCAAATCACTCTCGAGTCCTGAGATTAAACGGTATGTGATGTATGTGGCCGCGATCGTAGCGCTCAGTCAGATCGTGATTAATATTGCCGATTTTCAATTTGGAATCTTGTTTGAAGCGGCGATTGAAGAAACCAACAAGCGAACCGCTTATTTAGGTGAGATTTATACCGCAACCAATGCACTTACTTTCGTTTTGCAAATCGTCATTTTACCGCTCATGCTCAAACGTCTCAAAGAGCGTACGCTGCATTTATTGATTCCTCTGTCCTACCTTCTTTGTCTGGTTTTTGGTCTTAATTCAGGCGCTTTGATGGCCAGTGCCGTTTTTTATACCTATCTCAAGGCCAGTGATTACTCATTCTTTAGCGCAGGTAAAGAATTGCTCTACCATCCTCTCACTCCAGTGCAGAAATATGGGGCCAAGTACTTTACTGATATGTTGGTCTATCGTGCGTCTAAGGCCGCTATGGCCGGCGTCTTGATTTATTTTCAGTCAGAAGCGATGCTTATCGGGGTTATGATTGGCGCTCTTGTTATCTGGCTCGCCCTCGTATTCTTAACCTTTAATCAATACCGTCGAATTTTTCATCACTGAGAGGTTTTTATGCAAGCACTTCTACAACCATCAAAATTGCGCCATGGTGCGATTGCTTTTGATCAAGTTCAAATCGCTGACTTTTTGCCAGCTCTCGATAAAGCGTTAGAGAAAGCGCGTGCAGATTTGGAAATTTGGAAAAAAGAAACCGGATCTAGTTTTGAAGAAGTCTTGGTGAAACTGGATGATCTTCGCGAAGCGGTCGGACAAGTCAGTGGTATTTTTTATAATCTTCACTCCGCCCATTGCCCGGAAGAGATGGAAAAAATCGCTCCTGAGATGTCATCACGTCTGACTAAATTTAGTAATGATGTGACACTTGATCCGGTTGTTTTTGCTCGCGTGAAAGAATGCTGGGAAAAACGCGATCAACAAAAGCTCACGACCGAAGAGCAAATGATTTTGGAGAAAACTTACCGTGGGTTTGTTCGTAATGGCGCTCTCTTGGATGGAAAAGCCAAAGAGAGATTGCGTGAAATCGACGAGACACTCGCCAAGACCAGTTTGCAGTTCTCACAAAATGTTTTGAAGGCGACTAATAGTTACGAACTCGTTATCACTAAAAAAGAAGACTTAGCCGGTTTGCCTGATTCATTCATCGAAGCCTCAGCTGAGATGGCCGAGAAGAAAGGCAAAAAGGGCTCATGGGTTGTGACACTCGATTATCCTATGGTGATTCCATTCCTCACTTACGCAAAAAACCGCGAGCTTCGTCGTGAAGTATTTTTGGCGAATTCCTCTAAGGCCATTGCTGGCGAGCTAGATAACCGTGCTCATGTTCTCACTCTAGCAAAAATGCGCCATGAGCGCGCCAATGTATTGGGTTACACCACACACGCCCATTACGTTCTTGAAGAGCGTATGGCCGCCACACCAGAAAAAGTGAATGCTTTCCTAGGAGAGTTACAGACGAAGGCCAAACCCCAAGCCGCTAAAGAGATGGAGCGCATCGCTGCTCTCGCCAAAGAGCTCGATGGGATCGATGATCAGCTTCAACGCTGGGATAGTGCTTATTACGCTGAGATTCTTAAGCAGCGTGAGATTGGTCTTGATGAAGAGATTTTGCGTCCTTACTTCCAACTTGAAAAAGTGGTTGATGGGGTCTTTGCCGTTGCTCAACGCTTATTTGGTTTGAGTTTTAAAGAAGTGAAAGATCTTCCGGTTTACCATGAAGATGTCCGCGTCTTTGAAGTAGCTGATGATAAGCGCGGCTTTATTGGTTTGTTCTATATGGACTTCTTTCCACGTGAAACAAAACGTGGTGGCGCCTGGATGACTAGTTTTTCAGACCAAGGTCTCATCCGAGGTGAAGTCCGTCGTCCCCATGTGGCGATTGTATGTAATTTCACCAAGCCAACGAAGACCAAGCCATCGCTACTAACTTTGAATGAAGTGACTACTCTCTTCCATGAGTTTGGTCATGCCCTTCATGGTCTCTTATCACAGTGTCGCTATACTGCATTGTCTGGCACGAATGTTTATTGGGATTTCGTCGAACTTCCTTCTCAGATTATGGAGAACTGGGTTCAAGAGAAAGAGTGTCTTGATTTATTTGCCAAGCATTACGAGACAGGAGCTAAAATTCCAGCGGAATTGGTTGAGCAAATTAAAAAAGCGGGCAACTTCTTAGAAGGAACGGCGACGATGCGCCAAGTGACCTTTGCCACACTTGATATGGCCTGGCATTCGGCTAATCCAAGTGGAATTCAAGATGTTGTTGAATTTGAAAATAAAGTGACGGCTCCCATGACGATCTTGCCGGTCGTGCCTGGCACAAACATGTCGTGCTCATTCTCACATATTTTTGCCGGCGGTTACTCTGCAGGTTACTACAGTTACAAGTGGGCCGAGGTGCTTGATGCTGATGCCTTTGAGTATTTTAAAGAGAAGGGAATTTTCGATGCCACTGTCGCATTAAAATTCCGTGAGAACGTACTTGAGAAGGGCGGAACCGAACATCCGATGGAACTTTACAAAAAATTCCGTGGCAAAGAGCCTTCAGTCGACGCTCTTTTACGAAGAGCTGGTCTATTGAGCTAGTATGCGCAATTTTACCCATTACCAGCAACTCTTAGCGAATATCAGTCGTCATCCGGTGATCTCGAAAGGTAAGCGCAAAGAGGCCATGAGGGCGCTTACACGTGAAGCGGCGTTGGCAATGCAGGTAGATTATATTGGTTTCTGGGCCTTTGACAGACAGAGAACTAAAGTGACTGTTGAGGCCAATTACAATCGCAAGTCGGATAGTTGGGAAGATGGTGCGGTCTTAGAAAAAAAGAATGCCCCTGTTTATTTTTCCGTTATTAACGAGGAAAGAGTTCTCGCCGTTGAAGACTGTTTCACGAGTCCTTACACAGCTGAATTCAAAGATAATTATAGTATTCCGCTCGATATCCGCTCTCTAGTTGATGTCCCCGTTTTAATCGACGGCGAGATGGTGGGTATCATTTGTTGTGAAGTGGTTGGCAGTAACCGCTTGTGGAGTTCTGAAGATAAATTTTTTGCACTCATGATCGCAGATTTTGTGGGACGTGTGATTGAAGCAGAAAAGCGCCGTGAGTTAGCTGCACTTCTTGAAATTGAAAATCTCAAAATGGGTGAATCGCAACTCAAAGCGCTTTTGACCGCCTTGCCTACACCCATTGCGATGCTCGACAAAGATTCATGTTATCTCGCGATGTCGGATGCATGGATTGAGCAATACACCTTTACTGAACCCGAGCCTTTTGGAAAAAAAGTCTGGGACTGTCATCCGAACTATATCGAAGAATGGAAAGTGCGAGTTCTCAAAGCGCAAGAAGGTTTCGTTCAAGGCATGGATGAAGAATGTGTCAAAGGACCTAATGGCGAAGATGTTTGGATCTCGTGGAAACTTGTTCCTTGGCAAAATTTGCAAGGAGAGATTGCAGGTGTTGTGATTCTTTGTGAGGACATTACTTATCGAAAAGAAGCGGAGTTAAAACTAAGTCATGCCACAAAACTGACCGCTTTAGGTGAAATGGCCGGCGGTATCGCTCATGAGATCAATAATCCTTTAAGTATCATGAAGGGTTTTATCGATCTTATGCAGAAGAGTGTTCGTCGTGGGCAAATTGATTTGAAAACTTTTGAACAATATTTAGAGCGCTCTTCGGCTACGATTTCTCGTATTTCACGCATTATCATGACGATGAAGCGCATATCGAGAAATTCATCTAACGAATCACTCACTCTTCATAGTGCTAATGGTTTAGTCGATGATGCGTTGGATTTCATCCAAGAAAAGTTTCGTGATAAAGGCCTTAACTTAGAAGTTCTTCGTTTGAAGAATGATGTTCAAGTTAATTGTCGTCCTGTTGAAATATCGCAAGTCCTGCTAAATCTTCTCACTAACGCTTTTTATGCTGTGGTGGACGGGAAAGGTGCTTGGGTTAAAATTGAACTTGAAAGAAAAGCTAAGACGCTCGAATTACGGGTGATTGACTCTGGTCCTGGAATTCCAATCAATATTAGAGAAAAGATCTTTCAGCCTTTTTTCACAACTAAAGATATCGGTCAGGGGACTGGTTTGGGCTTAAGTATCTCTAAGAAGATTTTGGAAACTCACAACGGGCGATTATTTCTCGATACGAATAGCCGCAACACCACGATGGTCATCGAGCTGCCACTAAATTGAGCAGCGATCATAGGCAAACTTCGCTTTAAAGTTCCAAGCACTCCAATCAATATCTCTCTCCACACTGTCTTGAGTAGAGCGGCTTAGATGAGGGAAAAAATTAAGTCCTGTGCGACGCTCGATTTCTCGGACGGGAAGAGCGTAGCTTTCAAGCCCTTGCGTAGCCGGTGTTTTACTCATTAAGAAAGCGATCGCCTTAAGTTTTCCAGCGCGTGATCTCAGAATGACTTTGAAATGTTCTTCTGGAACCGAGACACCGGTCTCTCCAATACGAGGAAGACCCTCTTTGAGAATGGGCCCCGAAAAAATAATCGTTTCATCGGCTTCTTTGGCCCAAGCACGCACCAGGGTTTCGAGTTGCGCCCAACGGCCGCGATTCATGGTGCCGCTCTGAGGAGTAATATTACTCATATAAAATGATTCGCGCATGGCGGCCTTCGACCATTTCATATCTCCGGCAGGAGCTAAGTGGCCTCGGTCGTATCCAGAACTTTTATAATCTTCAGGTGTAGCACTGCCTGTGCGAAGAAGCGGATCAATTTTAAAACTATTCGATCGTCCGACACAGTCTTGCAGATGTTCACGACGAAGCACATGACCGACCCATTGAGGTGTTTCGTGCCATTCGTTATATCCGATGGTGATAGCGCTGTGACGGACTATTTCGGAAGGGGTGCGTTCAGTGGGAAGCCAGATCTGTGCCCAAACAATTGAGGGGATGAAGAAGAGTAAAATTTTGAGCATGGAAAACCTTCCTTGGCTTTCATTAATGCTCTCTTTTTCCAGTGAACTTCGTCTAGCTTGCCGATCAAATCTTAACCTAAATTAGTAGGTAGCTTTCACAGCTCCAAAGGGACCAAACTGTCCTTTTTTAATTAAGCCTATTTGAGTCAGGTACTCACGTAAAATATCGGCATCAACAAAGCCGTAGTTTTGCATGGTATAGCCTCGTAGATCCGGCCACTTATCTCCACCGCCAGCGATGAAACTTGGGAGGGCGATGGTATAAAGCTTCTTGTTATCAAGCGGTTTGTTAGCAACCACTAACTTTGAAAAGCTTTTAGTCTTGGCATTAAATTGCGCAGAGAGCCCCGAGAACTGAGGAAAACTTCCACTGCCAGGTCGCATTTCTGAGAGTAGGCGAGTCAGATATTTTTTTAGTTCAGCGCCTGAAAGTTTCACGGTTACGACATCGTTACCAAACGGAAGAATCGTGAGAACGCTTTCGTAGTTAATTTTGCCAGGTTGAATGCTATCGCGAATACCACCTGAGTTTGAAATGCCGATATCAGCATTAAATTTTGCGCGGTAGGCTTCCGTGATTAAATTACCAAGATTGGTTTCTTTATTTCGAATCACGTTACGATCACCTTCGAGTCTCTCTTCGGTATAACCCACATCAACGAGTAAAGTCTTATCACCCAAAGCTTTGAAGGGAGCGAGAAAGCTTTTAAGCGTTTCGTCTTCTGCGATTTTTTCTTTCTGGTCTTTATGATTAACCGGAATCAATTTGTAATCGTTAAGTGTAACGACTCCACCTTTGACCGAGAGATCGATTTTTCCGACATATTTACCCCACTCGTGGGCCTGCACAATGATCGTGCCATTTTGCACATCAGGTTTAAAGAGTGGCAATTGGGTGTGACCGCCGATGATGACATTGATGCCTGGAACTTGGCGGGCAAGTGTCACGTCACCCGGAGAATCAGCCCCATGTTTTTCATTGGGGTAGTGGCCCATGTGTGTGACGGCAATCACGATATGCACTTTCTTCTTTAATTCTGGAACAATGAGTTTTGCTTCTTCAACCGGATCGCGGAAATCAGTTCCTTGGTGACCTTCCATCTTTGATTTAAGTGGAGTGTCTTTAGTCGTTAAACCAAGAATAGCAATTTTAAGTCCACCGACATTTTTGATGATGTAGGGACGGAATAATCTTTTGCCGTTTTTATAAATATTGGCCGAAAGAAAAGGAAAACCTGCCCAAGACTCTTGCTTGCGAATAGTTTCAAGCGTGTTGTCGAATTCGTGATTACCGACCGCCATGGCGTCGTAACCAATTTTTGCCATGCCCTTAAAGTCGGGCTCAGCTTTTAGCATATCGGATTGAGGAATGCCCGTGTTGACGTCGCCAGCATCAAGCAAGAGCACTTCACGATTGGCTTTCTTGCTCTCTGAACGAAGTTGATTAATCAATGTAAGACGTGCCGGCAGGCCCCACTCGCCATCTCTATTTGACCAAAAACGGCCATGATGATCGTTGGTGTGAAGTAGCGTGAGCTGATAAGTCTTGTCCGCTTGATAAGGGGTCGCGCAAGAAACTATGAGCAATAAAAGCAGCAGGGAACGTAACATGGAAAGCTCCAGGCATGAGGGTTTGCAAGGTGATAACAAGAGGTTAAGCGTAATGGCCAGGTCAAGATTTCGTTAGCATCCGATTGCCGAGCAGCATCGCGTTTGGTATACCAAACATCATGACTTTAGCCGATGTTATCCCTACAAATTCATACCGCATCGTAGAACTGATCGCCGATGAAGACTCCGTCATCGCGTCACGTTTGCGCCAATTAGGTTTTGTTTCTGGAATTGAATTTGAATGTGTTGCCGTGGCCCCACTAGTGAAAAATCCCTACTTGGTTCGCATCAGAGGGCTCAGTATCGCGCTTGCTAAGCATGAAGCGCAGCAGATTCAAATTGAGCAGGCGCAAAAATGAACTTCGCTTTGGTCGGTACACCTAACGTTGGAAAAACTGCACTCTTTAACGCTCTGACTGGCAGTTTTCAAAAAGTCGCCAACTTTCCCGGTGTCACGGTCGAAAAAAAATCAGCGCGCATGATTCTTAGCAATTCGACTTGTGAACTGATAGACCTGCCGGGTTTGTATTCCTTAGATGTGGCAACACTCGATGAAAAAGTCGCCCGAGATTGGCTCACGGGAAAAAAAACTGAAGCAGGACCACTCATTCTTGTACTGGATGCCACTCACTTACAAAAATCACTCTACCTGCTATTACAAATTTTAGAGTTGGGTCATAGGCCTTTGATTGCTCTGACTCAAATGGATCAATCCACTCGCCGGGGACAGAAATTATCCATCGACGCTTTTGCCCGTCTTTCAGAATGTAAAGTCGTGCCGGTTTCGGCCGTTACGGGCGATGGGATGGATAAACTCAAAGCAGTTATCGAACAAGAGCTAAGCGCTCATCAGCCTCGTGCCGTTGTACTCCCTGAGAATTATCAGAAGAAAATCAAAGCTCCCGATTATGTGCGTGAGAAATTCTCGACGATTGATCGTTGGCTCAAGGAAATAGTTGAATCACCACTCAAGCCAGATACTCTGACACAAAAGCTTGATCGCGTCGCTCTTCATCCTGTCTGGGGTTTTGTCGTTTTATTTGCGCTCTTGCTCCTCATGTTTCAAGCACTCTTCAGTTGGGCGGGTCCACTACAAGATTTAATCGAAGCGGGCTGTGGTTTCTTAGGTGAAACCGTCAAACAATTCATCACTCAACCGATGCTCCAAAGTCTTATCGTTGATGGAGTGATTGGGGGAGTCGGCGGTGTCGTGGTATTTCTTCCGCAAATCCTCATGCTCTTTTTATTCATCCAGATTCTTGAAGACGTGGGTTATCTCGGCCGTGCCGCTTTCTTGATGGATGGCTTTATGAGAAAGCTTGGTCTTCCAGGGAAAGCGATGATTCCGCTCTTATCAAGTCATGCCTGTGCCATTCCCGGAATTCTGGCGACTAGAATTCTAGAAGATCGTCGCGAGCGACTCATCTCTATGCTGGTTATTCCTCTTACGACATGCTCAGCGCGCTTGCCGGTCTTCACTCTCTTGGTCGCCGCCCTTATTTCCGCTGATCAAAAAGTCGGACCTTTTTCCATGCAAGGTCTCATGATGATGGCACTCTACGTCTTTCCTATGATCGCCGCCATTTTAGTAGCGGCCGTCTTGCGTAAAGTATTGCCTCACGAAGCACCTTCCATGCTCTTGATGGAGCTTCCTCCTTATCGCTGGCCGACGATTAAACACATCTCGCGCAGCCTGATGAATAAAGCGCAAATATTCTTGCGTAAGGCCGGTAAAGTCATTTTGGTTTTATCAATTGTGATTTGGGCGCTGGTGTCTTTTCCGCGCCAGGAGAGTGGTGAGCTCTCGACGGTTGAAAATTCTTACGCTGCGATGATTGGCCGAACCTTCGAGCCGATTTTTTCTCCCTTAGGATTTGATTGGAGAATCAATACCGCTTTGATTCCAGCTTTTGGTGCCCGTGAAGTTTTAGTGGCCTCCCTTGCGACCGTGTATGCCGTGGAAGGTGACGAGGATCAACAAGCAGAAACTCTCACAACCATCCTCGCTCGCCAGTATTCCTTAGCGACCTTAGCGGCCCTGATTGTGTGGTTTGTTTTTGCTCCTCAATGCATCTCAACTTTCGCCGTTATGAGACGAGAATCGGGCGGCTATTTAACGCCTGTTGTTATGACGATTTATACTCTAGCACTCGCTTGGATAATGGCTTTCCTCACTTTTCAGCTACTTAAATAAGTAAATTTTTACACACTCAAGACCCCTTTGTTTTCAGAACGCACGCCAGTGTTTACGGTGACACAAATTAAAAATGACCTGGGGGGCCATTGAAAAAATCTATCGCTGCAACACTTGTGGTTGCTTCTATCGCTACTGCTATTGCGTCCGAAAAAATCATTTATGGTGAAGACAATCGTTTAGACATTTACGATGTGAGAGAGGCCGCCCTTTTAGAAGTGGCTGCTTCAACAGCTGCCATGATTCCTACTTGGAAAGTGGGTTATTTTCAGCGCCAAAACGTCTCTTCAGGCATTCTCAGTATGCTTAGCCTGAAAGGGAGCATGAATGTTTGTTCTGACGAGCGCTTTGCTCAACAGCCGGCCGTCGCCAATTGTTCAGGCTTCTTAGTCGGTGAGAAAACTATCGTAACCGCTGGTCACTGTATTAATGAAATTGCTGGTTGCAGTGAGAACTACTGGGTGTTTGATTACAATCTCTCTAGTCCGCTAAACGATCGCATCTCTTTAAAACCTGAAAACGTTTACCGTTGTGCTCGCGTTGTTCGCTCAGTGCTCGATGAAATGACTCGTAACGATTACGCTGTGGTGGAACTTGATCGCCCGGTGACGGGTCGCCGTCCCCTTAACTTCCGCAAAACGGGCAAAATACAGCTCGAAGCTCCTTTGGTCGTAATCGGCCACCCGTCTGGTCTTCCGACTAAGGTTGCCGGCGGTGCCAGAGTCATGGAATACAATAACGATATCTTTTTCCGCACCAATCTTGATACCTACGGTGGCAACTCAGGTTCAGCAGTATTCAACGCTGAGACACTTGAAGTAGAAGGTATTCTCGTGCGCGGCGCTCGTGATTATGTGGAAACTTCATCAGGCTGTTTACGCTCTAATGTTGTCAGCGTAGATCGCGCAACAGAAGCTGTGACCGCGATAACTAACGTTCTTGAGATTCAAAACCTGTAGGAGTTCCTATGTTGTTTGTTGCTTTAGCTTTAACCGCCAGTTCTTGGGCTTCCATTCAAGCTCCTAAGATTATCTACGGTGATGACAACCGTAATGATGTCGCCATGACGACTGAACCAGCTTGGATCAAACTGGCCCACTCAACGGCCGCCATGATTTCAGTTTCTGAAATTCAAGACGCCAACAAAAAAGGCGGCGGTGGAAATCAAACTATCCAGGTAACAGGCCCTTCGCTGGAGAGTCAGGGTATCTGTTCTACAGAGCGCTTCGCTAAACAACCAACAGCAGCTTACTGTTCAGGTTTCTTAGTCTCTGATCGCTGGCTCGTCACTGCCGGTCACTGCGTGCAAACCGAAGCCGACTGCGCCAACTTTCAGTGGGCCTTTGATTACAAAGCTGAAACCAATAACCAATCAAGTGTGACGTTGAAGAAAACCAACATCTATCACTGTAAGCGCATCATCGAGCAAGAACTCAACGATGAAACGCAAGAAGACTACGCTTTGATCGAACTTGATCGCCCGGTGCTCGATCGCAATCCATTAAAGTTTCGCACTCAAGGAAAAATCGAACAAAACGCTCCCATCTTAGTCATCGGCCATCCATCAGGTCTACCCACTAAGATCGCTGGCGGCGCCAACGTGCGCACGCTCGATGAGCGCTTTTTTGTCGGCAACCTAGATACCTACGGCGGTAACTCAGGTTCGGCCGTTTTCAATGCAAATACATTAGAAGTTGAGGGAATTCTTGTTCGCGGCGATGAAGACTATGTGGCTGGCCCAGACAATTGTCGGGTGTCGAATGTAGTAAGTAACGACGGTGGCAGCGGTGAGGACGTAACGTATATCACAAATATAAAAGCTCTTCAGACCTTGCGCTAAGATCTATTCCCCAAAATTTGAAGGCCCCGAATGGGGCCTTTTTTATTTCAACTGCACCTTATTCCAATCCTTCATCTGCCACACTGTTCGAACGTCGGCGATTTTTTCGCCGTGGCGGTTCATGATTTCGGTGTTGTGGTCGACTAAGACTTTTTCTTGTTGGGTGAGTTGCTCTTTGATGGAAGCGACGCGCTCACTGTCGAGTTTGGCGATGCCGACAAGGCCTGTGCGGCCTTGGAGATGATATTTCACTGAAAGCTCGGAAAGGATATAGCGGTACTGAGTCATGCCGAAGTGTTTTACGAGTGTCATGCCGGCACAGAATTCACCTAAGGTGGCGATGGCGCAAGCGTGCATGCCGGAGAGGTGGTTGTGGTTGAGTTTAAAATTGGGAAGTGAGATCTGCACTTCTTCGTCGGTAATTTTTTTGAAGCTGAAGCCGTGAGGAGCGTTGAAAGGAATCGCGACGCGCATGACATTATCAAGCGCAATAAGTGAGAGCTTGTCTTGGCGCTTTAAGAGCATGTTGACGAGTGCGGCACCTTTTTTCATGTTGCATTCCTTCTGGCTTCGAATTCTTTGACGGCGTCTTCGTAACCTGTGGTGAATTTAGTCACGACTTCTTGAACGCTCGTGATGTCTTCTGTGAATTCAATTGAGCTACCGGCACACCAGACCGATTTGTAGCTCGCAGAGAAGGCGGCTTTTTCTAAGAGCTTCATGCCTTTCCAGAAAGTCACCATCTTGGCGTATTTTTTTAATTGTTTGTTCTTGTTTAGAAAACCTTCTACTAAGTTTTGATCGGTGCCGATTTTTTTTACATAAGGAGTGTTGATGACGGTACAGCGGCTGCCAGAGAGTTTGGTGGTGACGACAATGTCGCGCGCTTTGTAATCCACACAGGCCTTCTTATAGCCTTCACTCACCTTGGCTTCTTTAGTGGCAATAAAAGGGGAGCCGATCGAGAGTCCGTCTGCTCCAAGGGCGAGCATGGAGAAGAGGCCATGGCCTTCACCGACACCACCGGCAGCGATGACGGGAATTTTACTTTGCGCTTTAAGCATAGGGACGAGAATAGAGGCGGGGATGTTGCCAAGATGTCCGCCCGCACCTGAGTTCACAGCAATATGAGCATCCGCACCTTGGTCTTCTACCTTTCGTGCATATTCACCATCGATCACGTCACAAAAAACTTTGCAGTTTTGCTTGTGAGATTCTTTGATGACTTCATCAGGAGAGCCGAGCGATGTGATGAAATAATCGACGCCCAGATCAAGACACTTGTGGAGTTGTTTTTTGTAGAGCGGGTTTGATTTATTCACGATCAAATTTACGCCCATAGGAGCTTTAGAATTGGCTTTGATGTGTTTAATGCCTGCTTCGAGCTCTTCAATCGTTCGCCAATTAAGAGCGGGAATGCAGCCGGTGATGCCAGCGTTTCCTGCAGCAATCACCATTTCGGGTGTGGTCACCAAGAACATGGGTGCCATGATAATAGGGTGTTCAATTCCAAGCATTTTAGTAAGAGATGTTTTCATGTGCTTATTATAATTCTCTTCTGTGGTTGCTGCGCATAGTTAGATTGAGAAATTACGAATGTCTGACTTAATCTCACTCTTCTTGGCAAGGCGTTTCGGACGTGGGCTAATAGTCAAAACAACTTTCACAAGGATGGAAAAGTTGAAAAAGCTAATTATCGCATTAGCTGTGTTGGCCATGGAGGCACAAGCAGCAAGTCCACTACGATGGGTTACCATCGATTCTAAAATTCTGGGTTCTCTCGCTCCGATGCAAAAAGCCTTGATGGTTGAAAAAGAAGCCAACGGTGTTTCTCTTATTCAACTTGAGGAAGCGCAGATTGAGCAGCTCTCCCACGCTATTCACCATGAGCTTCATCGCTGTGGCGGATTTATGGCGCACGATTCTTTTGATGAGGCGGAAGCCGCCTTTGAACCGAATGGTGAAATGTTCTACAGTATGAAAGGGATTTTCTCTGATTACACGATTGATCAGCAGGCGATTCTGCCAGCGATGATTCAACAGGTAGAAGCGACTAAGATCGAAGAAGTCATTCGTGGTATGTCGGCTTTCCATAATCGCTATTACAAGGCGCCAACTGGAGTTGAGTCACAAAATTATATTTTGGAGACGTGGAAAGCGATCGCAAAAGACCGCAGTGATATCAAGGTTGAACTTTACAAACACAATGGCTGGCCTCAACCTTCGGTTGTTTTGACCATCGAAGGATCTGACTCAAATGGCGAGATCGTTGTTTTAGGCGGCCACGCTGACTCAATCGGTGGTGGCTGGTTTGGCGGTGAGCGCTCGCGTGCTCCAGGAGCAGATGATAACGCTTCAGGAATCGCGACTATTACTGAGGCCCTTCGTATTGCTGTCGCCAATAACTTTCGTCCCAAGCGCACGGTTCAGTTGATGGCCTATGCCGCTGAGGAAGTCGGCTTGTTGGGTTCAAAAGACATTGCTAACGCCTACAAGACGCAAGGTAAGAAGGTGATTGGTAAAATTCAATTCGATATGACGCTCAAGAAGGGTACTGCTAATCGCGATATCGTCTTGATGTCGGACTTCACTAACGCTACTCAGAACGCGTTTTTGGGTAAATTGATTGATGAGTACGTTAAGGTTCCATGGGGTTATTCGAAGTGTGGCTATGGTTGCAGTGACCATGCCTCTTGGACGAATGCCGGTTTCCCTGCGTCAATTCCCTTTGAATCCGACATGGGTGATCGTAACCGCGCTATCCATTCGGACAAAGACACGATTGAGACGGCCGGTGGGAATGCTCAGCATGCTGCAAAATTTGCTAAACTCGCGCTCGCCTATATGGTAGAGTTAGCGAACTGATGAACGACACACAGACTTCTCTCTTAATAGATCCTCGGGCCATGTTCGGGGATCTGTTACAAAATCTCGAATTATCCCGCAAAGCTTTTGTATCAACGAGCCTATCCGGTGACTCACCGGATTCTATTCGCTCGCTGGAAGATGCCACTGTTGTACTCGGTACACTTGAAGTGGTGTATGGCGAAATGGCAAAACTTCTAGCGGCCGCTCCCACGCTCGATTCTGTTTTCGAGAAATATTTCGGTCCGGTGAGAGAACTCAATGACCGCGAAGCCATTTTTGAAGTGGCCCTGTTAGATGAGTATCTCTTTCCCCGCACGGATCAATGGCCTTTGACGGTGGGTGAGAGCTTCAACCGTGAAATGGTAGAAGGTTATCGTGAGGGGTTCAGAGAATGGTGCAAGGAAGCTCTCAGCTTCCACCAAAAAACTCAAGAGCAACTGAAAGAGCGCTTTGATCTAAAACTCGCCACCAGCGATCTTACCTGTCAGTGTACGCAGTGTTTGGCGGATTATCGCACCAAGCTGCGTGAAGAAGTGATGGAGCAGCAAGAGAAGATGATCAACGACGCCGAAGAGCGTCTGTTTGATATGGTTCTTTCTCGCTCGATCACTGATGTTTCAAATTATGTCTTTAATCTGCGCAAAAATATGGAGCGCGGGATAAATCAGGTTCGTAATAAATTTAAGCGCAGCTCTCTGAATAAAATTGAGAGTGAAGTTAAAGCTGTCTTTCGCGCCAAGTTCTCGGGCACTTCTCCTTTGGGTAAACTCTATCGCGAGAAGTTGATGGTGTTTTTTAACACCTGCTTAGTTGAACAAGGTTTAAAGCCTGAGATTATCACCCCAGGTGAGTATGAGCGCTTCTTCTTGCAGCAAGAGACAGGCATTTGGAAGCCAGAAGGATTCTTAAAGAAAGAATTCGAAAAATTCACTCGCTCAGTTTTGCTCTTAAAGCGTAAAGATATTTCCAGCACGATTCTAAGAGATTACTTGGGTCAGTTCTGGGTGCATGCTGAGGCCCGTAAAATTAATCGCAAGATTATTTACCATATGGGGCCCACCAACTCAGGTAAGACTTATCATGCCATTGAAGCCTTGGTTAAATCTAAGCGTGGCTGCTACCTCGCACCTTTGCGTCTCTTGGCGGCTGAACTCTTCGATACCATGAACCAGAAAGGAGCGATCACGACGCTTCTGACGGGCGAAGAGGTGATTGAGATTCCGGGTTCAACGCACTTTTCTTCGACGATTGAAATGGCACGCCTCAATGAGCGCTTTGATTGCGCTGTCATTGATGAGATCCAAATGCTCACTGATCCTCAACGTGGATGGGCATGGACACGAGCACTAGTTAATTTGCAGGCCGATGAAGTGCATCTGTGTGGTGATGCTTCAGTCTTAGAACTCGTGAAACAAATTCTTAAACTCACCGGTGATACACTCGAGGTACGTGAGTATAAGCGCATGACTGAACTACAGGTGATGGATCGCACGATCACTTTAGCAGAGCTTGAACGTGGTGATGCTTTGATTGTTTTCAGTCGCAGAAATGCTCTGAAGTTTAAAGCCGATCTCGAAAACCTTGATTTCAAGGTCTCTATTGTTTACGGTCGTCTCTCACCAGAGGTTCGTCGCGAACAGGCCCGTAAATTTGATTTCGGTGAAACTGATATTATTGTTTCGACCGATGCCATTGCCATGGGGATGAACCTTCCGGTGCAACGGATTGTCTTCTCAGCGCTTTCAAAATTTATTGATAACAAAGAGCATCCCCTCACGATGAGTGAGATCAAGCAGATTGCTGGTCGCGCCGGGCGCTTTGGTCGCTTTCCGATCGGCTACACGACTACGCTTAATCGGGTAGAAGCAGGCCTTGATCGTTTGCAAGAAGCACTCGATCACACGCTTGGACAAAGTGATAAGGCGATGGTCGGTCCCGATCTTGAGATCTTTAAGAGCGTGAATAGTGCTCTCGATATTAATGGTCTGCCGGTCCTGACTCTTTCAGAGTTCTTGCGTCTGTTTAATACCATGACTTTCCAGCGTCCTTTCTACTGTACTGATTTGAAAGAGATGATTGAGATTACCGAAATGGTTGAGCAGACGGATGAGCATGTGAAGCTCTTACCGACAGAAATTTTCGGATTCTCCTGTGCGCCAGTTAACCTAGGTTTGGTTGAGCACGTGCAATACTTCCTATGGATTCTTAAGCACTACGTCGATAGCGCACCGATTCTGAATGAAAATATAGATTACAGTAGTGATGATATTGATTATCTCGAGACATCGATTAAGTGTGTTGAGCTTTATCAATGGCTCGCTCGTCACTTTGATGGCAAGAATTTTAATTTTATCGAAGCTCAGCTTTTAGAGAATAAGGCCCGTGCGGTTGAAAAATTGAATAGTCTCCTCTCTGAGAAAACAACAAAAACGTGCTCGTCTTGTGGTTGCAAACTCTCGATGAGTTCTCGTTTTGCTATTTGTGATAATTGTTTCACCGCTCGTCGAAACTCTCGCAGAGGTCCACCTCGCAGTGATAGCCGCGGGCGTGATGATCGTCCGGCCAGAAATGACCGTGCTCCTCGTGATGATCGGAATGATCGGCGTCCGCCACGCGAAGAACGCGGGCCTAAGAGAGATGACCGCAATGATCGCAGGCCTCCTCGCCCGGAACAAAAAGCACCCGCTGCGGCCGGTGGTGGTGAAGGAATTCGTCGCCCCGAAGGCAGTGGTATGGATTTGCGTGCACTCAGAGCAGCGGCTTCCGGCGGCAGCAGTCGCAGACCTAAGTCGGGTGGCTCTCGTGCCGCAGCCGCCTTTACGGGTGTCGGCGGAGGTCCTGCAGGTGGGAAACGTCGTCGCAAAAAAAGCGGCGGGGGTGGATCAGGCGGCCCAGGTTTTGGTCCCAAAAAAGGTTAGTCATGATGACCATCATGGAATGGGCCAAGACTCTTCTCTTGTCACCTCACTACGCAGATAAATTACTCTCAGTCAGTCTCACCGCTCCCATGGGAGAGTGGCAGGATTTTGTTCTTCCAACGCGACCTGGACGTGAGGACAAGCTGCAATTTTCTGATCGCCAAATTAAATTTCCTAAGCGCGGTTCACTGGTTAATCCCCAAAGTCGTGGCATTGCCATTCATAGCTTTGCCAATCATGAACTCTTGGCCATTGAGATGATGGCGGCGGCCCTCTTGGTTTATCCTCATAATGATGACGCCAGTATTCGTATGAAGCGCGGAATTGTGGCGGCGATTCGAGACGAACAAAAGCACTTGGCCCTCTATGTTCAGCGCATGAAATCTTTTGGCGTGCAATTTGGTGATTATGCTTTAAATGATTTCTTCTGGCGCCAGATGGAGAAACTTAAAACGCCATCTTCTTTTTTTGCTCTCATGGCCCTTACCTTTGAGTCAGCGAACTTAGACTTTGCTTTTGAGTACGAAAAAATCTTCCGCTCTGTCGGAGATATTGAAACCGCCGATGTGCTTAAAACGGTTTTTGATGATGAAATCAGTCATGTCGCTTTAGGTGCGCACTGGTTAGGCCAGTGGAAGGGTCAACAAGACCTGTGGGATTATTATCGCTCAGTACTTCCGATGCCCCTCACTCCCGCTCGCGCCAAAGGTGCTAATTATCTTCCAGAGACGAGATTGGCAGCGGGGCTTGAGCCTCAATGGGTCGAGAAATTAGGTGAGTTCCAAGATGATTTTCGCATAACAAATCGCAAAGCTTGGAAAGAGCATGCCGAGTCTTAGATTCAATGTCGATTTTGAAGAAGTCTTAAGCGGCAAACCACCCCGTCCTCATCTGATCGCTACACTCGAATTTTTTGCTTTTTGGGTCACCCATGAGCGAGTGCTAGTCCATCGTGACTATTCTTCGCGCTATCTGGAATATGTCTCTGCTCTCACTGATCATAAAATTGAAATCACTAAAAATGATGCCGCCATAGATTGGTGGGGAGAGACTGCGAATCTTTCTCTCATGCGTGAGTTAAGTAGTAAGACTGAGTTTCTTAAATGGTGGCTCAAGCGCTGGCCCTTAGAAGCCGCAGTTTGTGAGAGTCCTCAGATGCTTGAGAAAGCGATAGGCGAGGGGTGGTATCTCATTAAGAAGAGTGATGGGATGTCGGGCCGCGGGCACATCAAAATAAAGCGTGATGATTTAACTGCTGTTTCGCGTCTTGATTGGAAGACACCCGTTGTGGTTGAGCCACTCTATGATCGCGTTGCAGATGTGAGTGCCTTGTGGATAGCTGAGGAATCTCGCTATATTTATTATCAAAATATCATTGATCAACGTTTTCAGTGGCGAGGCTCAATACTTAATTCGGCTACCTTTAATAAGGTGCCTGAGGGGACTGGTAGCTGGAGTGAAAATTTAAGCGATTTGCAAAAAGATATTTTTGCCCGTGGTTATCAGGGTTCTTTTAGTGTCGATGCTTTTTTCTATATGAAAGATGGCCAGCGAGTTTTTCATCCCGGCTCTGAAATGAATCCACGCAAAACCATGGGCTGGCTCGCTTACCAGCTATGGAAAAAAGAAAAAACTCAGTTTTTTAAGCTGGCGATGCATCCCTGTGTTTTAAAAAGTGAAGATTGGATGAGAGTGAGTCAATCTTCATCTGCCCGTCTGTTATCTCCAGAAGATAATATGTTCGTTTGGTATTTTGTTACGGGATCAAATATTGAGGAATTGCAGAAGAGAGAGGCGGACTTTCTTAAAGCACTTCTAAACTGCCCGACTTGAGTGGTGTTGCCTGTGGGAGTTTTTTTCCATTTTGATGGAAATTTTCTCCAGATGTTGAGAAACGAACCTTTTAATTTCAAGAGATTAACTTTCAAAAATTTACCCAACTTCTTGCAACTAACTTGGCATGAAATACACATGTCCTAATCATCTCAACGGTTGCCCTGGAAATATCATTCGCGATGGATATTTCAAACGACAGGAGGATAGCAAACTCATCCAACGGCTTCGCTGTCGTTCATGTGGGGCGCGCTTTTCTCTCGCGACAAATACACCTACTTATCGACAGAAAAAGCGGCGAATCAACTCACCTCTAGCAAAGCTTCTTTCGTCGAATGTGTCTTTGCGGCGAAGTGCCTGGATCTTGCGCGTGAACCGTAAGACTGTTGAGCGCAAGCTGGCGTTTCTTGGCAAAAAATATGGACGCCTAAATCGTCGTTACTGCGAAAGAAGGCGAGGTACCATTAGAGAAGTGCAGCTTGATGATTTGATCACGAAAGAAAACTCCAAGCTTAAGCCGCTGGCGGTGACGATGATGGTTGAAAGTGGAACAAGGAGAATTCTGGCGTTAGAGGTTGCAAGAATTCCAGCATTTGGGCATTTAGCGAAATTAGCGGTAAAAAAATATGGTAAGCGAGCAGATGAGCATCCGGATTCTCTTGAACGAATGTTCAAGGAAATGGCGCCGTTCATACATTCACACGCAGTGATAAAAAGTGATGAACATCAGCGCTATGGTGCTGTGATTAGAAAGCATCTGCCACAGGCGAAACATCTAACTTACAAAAGTGAACGTGCAACAGTGGCAGGACAAGGTGAACTAAAAAAAGGAGGCTTTGATCCGATCTTCACGGTGAACCATTCATGCGCTATGTTGCGTGCAAATGTAAGTCGATTGATACGTAAAACATGGAATACAACTAAAAGAGTAGATAGGCTAAAAGACCATTTGGAAATTTTCGCGTGGTTTTATAATCAGAGGCTACTGCCCCCTGAGTTAACACCATTATAAGGGGGCAGTTTAAAGCACTTCCCCTTGTGGCCCCAGCTCGCGATAGAGTTTAAGTAGAATTTTTCCAGCCGCTTCAGGGTTGGCACCATAGGCAATGATGCCGTCTTGATGGCCCTTCATCACAAACACGCCTTGTTCTTTACCTTGAATGGTTTCGCGAGCTGCTTCCGCCATTTCTTTCGTGCCGTAGGCTATTGTTTCATCAATTGATTCAGCTTTCTGATCGATCATTTTTTGCCAAATAACTTGGTGATGAATATGAAAGATCGCGCCAATCTGCGGATTAGATTCATAGATTGCAAAATGAGTAAGGCTCTCGCTCGAAGGGCCAATGGCACCTTCGGCTTTGACGATATTTTTTTGTGGGTCACAACCCACGACCCGGGCATAATGTTCCCGTCGAAGATGGGGTTTGTTGCCGGTCTGGGTCCCGGTAATCAAAAATCCACCTTTAGATAGGGGCAGCCTCACTGAGAGATTTCCGTAACCGATCTTTTCATTCGGATACTCACCGACCATACGTAATCGCCAGAGGATAGCACGCCATTTCTCGAGGGGAATGACCTCAGTGGCCTGGGGGGCCGGGGCCCTTTTTAGGGTAAGTTTGAACTTGGTGACCCCATCGTCCATCACAGGAATCGCCTTTTCAGCATTAATTATTGGGGGGTGAAGGACATCTAAAGACGCGTTTGCATTGAGCATCATGACATCCTCCCTTATACTTAAGTCTAGGTGATATAATAAGAAAGAGCAAACTTGGGGTGAGTTATCATCGATAAACTCAAAGAGCAGCTTGAACAATTGAAGGGAAAGATTCCTTTCTTGTCTCGTTCTGCCAAAAATAATGAAGAAGAAACTGATGAAGAAGTTGAAGAATCGGAAGAAGTTTCTTCTGATGAAGATTCAACAGGCATAGAAGAAGTTGATGAGCTTGCTGAAGCAGATCAGCCAAAATGGAAACAAGCTCTCGCTAAACAGTTACCGTTCTTAGCAAAAGTTCTCAACAAGCCTTCAGCCAAAGCTGCATCGTCTGGTGATAAGACGGATATTGGAGTGAAAGCGCCCGGCGCAAATGATCAGCGCCAAAAAATAATTCGTATTGCATTGGTCTTGGGCGCACTTTATTTTGCTTACGATTATTTGAATCCAACAGAAGAACCCACTGAGGTCGCTGAAGAGCTTCCGGTTGATCCACCAGTGAAGAAAAATAAGAAAAAACGTCCTCCTCCGGGGGAGGCTGCTTCCGCTTCACCAGATGCAGCTCCACCAGCAGAAGGAGCGGCTCCGGTTGATCCTACAGCACCCACTGATCCTGTTGTAGCGGCACCAGTTGATACCGCGCCAGTAGAACCGGCACCGGTTGATCCAGCTGTGACACCTCCAACTGAGCCGACAGTTGCTGCACCTACTGATACTCCTCCTCCGCCAGTTGAGCCGGTGGTAGACGCTCCACCAGAACAAGTCCCACCTCCAGTGGAGAGTGTGGATATCCCTGTTGAACCGATTGGAGATGAGACGCCGATTTCTGAAGACTCGGCTCCTATCGAAGCCACCGCTCCAGATAATTTTGTCGAGCCGGCACCAGATTTAATTCCGCCAGAGAATACTGAGCCGAAAGTGGGTGGAGAAGAAGCTTCAGGAACAGATCAAGTGACTGATGGGCAACCTGCGACTGACAATCCAGATATGACTGAACAGATCTTGAAAGATTTAGAGAAGCAAATTCAGGATAAAAAAGACAGTGTACCTGCCACTGGGGCGGCCTATATTGAACCACCTGAATATGAAAACTTCGGGCGCGGTCTTGTTTATAACTGTCGCGGTAAACATTGGGCCTGTGTGGATGGAGCGAGCTATCGCGTTTGCGAACAAAACTATAGCTCACTGAAAGGAACGACCAAGCCTAAGGAATGTTATCCTGATAGCGTGTTCCAGACGGATAAAGCTTGTATTTGGATGCAAAAAGAAAGAATCACTGCCGGTACCAAAACCGGTTTCTGTCAGTAAAATCTAAGCTGCATTCTTAGTGAATTTGCGATCGAGAAGGGGAATGAAAAATTCCTCTTCACCTTTGGTGGCTTCTTTCGCCATTCCCGCAATGAAAGCTTTGACACATTTTGGATCAAATTGTGTTCCTGAGAATTGATTCAATTCTTCATAGGCGACACTATAGTCCAAACCTTTGCGGTAAGGACGAGTCGAAGTCATCGCATCGAAAGTATCAGCAATCAGAATGATGCGGGCGAAGAGTGGAATCTCCTCGCCTTTCATCCCTTCCGGGTAACCACGACCGTCGTAACGTTCGTGATGATAGCGAGCATTGAGTGCGATCTTTTCAAAGATGGGATATTCCTTCAGAATTTCATAAGACTGTTCTGGGTGTTGTTTCATCACCAAGAACTCTTCTTCTGTTAGGCGACTCGGTTTGTTGAGCACCTGATCTGGGGTTCCAATCTTTCCAATGTCGTGGAAGATAGCTGAAAGTTCTAGTTCCTTCATTTCTTCGTCCGACAAACCTAGCTCCTTGCCAGTGACAAGAGAGAAATAGGCCACACGCATGCTGTGCCCGAAAGTATAGTGATCTTTGCAGTCGAGAGCTTTAAGAATAGTTCTGGCCATCATTTCGGCCATCTTCTGATTTTCAACCTTAAGTCTTTCGCCTTCAGCTGCAAGCGTAAGAATAGCTTGTGCCGTTGTGAAGCTCGGTATTTGAAAGACGTTGTTGGTTTTCTTCATTACGTAATTCCCAAAATCAACATGAGAGGGGCCACATATGTCCCCATGTAGAAGGACTTGTCGGCGGTTGGGATTAAAAATTGAGTACTAAAGATAAGTATCTGAAAATGCTAAGGTAATTGGTTAAACACCCGAAAAGTTAGCCATGAGAATTATTGATTTACACAACCGACTGCTGCCGGCCATGCAGCAACATAAACTTGATCTTGAGGAGTTCTTTCCTCATCTCGAAGTGATTACTCCTGATGCATTTATGAAGTCTCCTCTCGAAGGAAGATCGGATGCATTGTTAATTGATGTACCTTCAATGAGCCAAATTGCTGTGAATGATGATTTTTTGTCCCTGCTTAACACTCATAGCGCTGTGATTATGTTCATGCCTGCGTTGGTGCAAAAGGATTGGGAAGAGTGGCTGCAAAAAGTTTTAGCGCTCTCAGATAAAGTCATTTCCGTACAAACACTTTCCATGGCGCCCGCTCAGTGGGGTTTACTGCGCAATCAATTGCTCTATTTTTGGCGTCAACGCCAAGAGCGTATCAGCTTCAAAGAACAGATGGTGCGCTTTAGTCAGGAAATGGATGAGCTTATTCGTGGCGCTCAGTCTGAGATGATGAAGGCGAAAAAGATTCATGAGGGAGTCATTCCTAAAAGAATTGAAGACTTCAAGGCGATGCAGCTTTTAAGTAAGTATGCGGTGGGTGAGGGACCTGGTTCAGAGTATTTCGATGTCATAAGAGGGCAGACCCAGGCCCATCTGATCTTTGTTCACACCTCGTCTTACCTGGCTTCAAGCTGTTTGATGGGCCTTCTGAACAAGTACAAGGGCGGTCCAGCTGGCTTTGATGCTCAGCTCTTTATTCAGGAAGCTGCGCTAGAAATCAGTGCTATCAATGCAAATAAAAAGAAACAGGTCGATGTACAGATTATGCTCTTGAAGATTGAGCAGCATACTCTGCAATGTGAAGGATTTGCCTTTGGGACGTTCGAGCTGTTCAGTCAGGAAAATGGTCTCTATGCGCTGCCTCGCTTGAATGGATTTGATATTAATCGTTTAGAAGAGTCTCGCTTTAGCTTTCGACTCAATCGAGGGGAGAAAGTCGTTGTTTTCTCTCCTGGCTTCATATTTAATTGGAATGAGGCACATACTGCGGTCGAGCGAGGGGCTTTTATTGAGTCTCAAAAATCCTTGCCTGGGTCTGAGCTGTTAATGGAATTGTTCTTTCAATTGAAAAAAGAGTCATCCGGAGATTTCCTCGCAAAAGATGCGACGGCCGTGATGATGGAGGTTCACCGTCATGCTATTCAGCAAGTTTAGTTTTCTGTTTCTGGTTTTGATGGTGTCGACTTCGGCTGAGGCGCTTACTCGCTTCATGCCAAAATCTTGCTTGGACGCAAATTACAAAACAAAAATTTCTCACCGAGGACCTTTATTTGGTCTTTTGCCTCACGAACTCACCATTGAGAAAAAAGGCTGTCTGATAAATATTCAGTATCGTCGCTATCTTCCGAAAGAATGGACGATTGATGTTTGTCGCGAGCCTGTACACATTAAGGTCGCCTCTGCTACTGGAACAGACGTCGCTAAAAAAACTGATAGCTGCGTGAAGCCGGATAAATCAAAAAATACGTCTAACTTCTGTGGCCAATACTTTGATCTCGTCGATGTGCTGCAAGACGATGGTTTGATTTTTGCTGAAGGTGATCGTGATAGCCTCGGGACTCCGCATGGCCGTATCTACTGCTCTTACTTGTTACTTGAGCGCTATCTCACTGATGAGATCATGTTCAGTCGCTACACTCAGGTTGCCAATATCTTCGAGAAGGGTGGCAAAGAAGCTGTTGTGGAAGTGGAAAAAGCAGCACCTGTCGCTCCGGTTACACCGGTTGTTGCGCCAGGCACTGCTGTAGAAACTAAAACGCCTTAAACTTTCTTAAATGCCACATCGAGGTCATTGAGCAAATCATCGATATGCTCAATACCTACACTCAAACGAATCAAATTATCATGGATCCCTAGCTGCTTGCGGATATTGGCGGGAATCGAAGCATGAGTCATGATGGCCGGATGTTCGACGAGACTTTCAACACCACCCAAGCTTTCTGCCAAGGCAAACAATTTTACATTTTCTAAAAACGCGCGCGATTCTTTGATGCCACCGTCAATGAAGAAAGTAATCATCCCGCCAAAGCCACTGGCTTGTTTTTTAGCAATAGCATGTTGCGGATGAGATTTGAGGCCGGGGTAGATAACGCTTTTCACTTTCGGATGTTTCTCAAGGTACTCGGCGACTTTCTGCGCGTTCTTAGCGGTCGCTTCCATTCTCACCGCAAGGGTTTTAACTCCACGTAGCACGAGCCAAGAATCAAACGGGGCCAAGCATGGGCCGGCGGCATTTTGCAAGAAGCGCAAACGTTCATAGAAGGCGCCTTTGTTAATCATCAAAGCTCCACCCACCACATCAGAGTGACCATTGATATATTTGGTCATGGAGTGAACCACAATATCTGCACCGAGAGCGATGGGGTTTTGAAAGTAAGGGCTCATGAAGGTGTTATCGACAACGACGAGCGCCTTCACTTTTTTGGCAAGTTTCACCACAGCAGCAATGTCTGAAATTTTCAACATTGGATTTGTGGGTGTTTCAAGCCATACGAGAGCTGGTTTGAATTTAAGAATTTTTGCACCGAGAGATTTAAGATCGGTAGTATCGGCAAATTCAATTTGATGAATGTCTTGGAAAACCTTGGTGAACAAACGATAAGTTCCACCATACACATCATCACCGCAGAGAATCTTACTCTTGGCAGGAAGAGCGTGCATGATGAGAGTTGAAGCCGCAAGACCTGAAGAAGCGACTAAGCAATGGTCAGCACCTTCGAGAGAGGCCAAGCATTCTTCTAAGCGTGTACGAGTCGGGTTATGCGTACGAGTGTATTCGTAACCTTTGTGTTCACCTGGAGAACTTTGAACATAGGTAGATGTTTGATAGATAGGCGGCATGATTGCGCCTGTTGTTGGATCAGGTTCTCCGCCAACATGAATCGCGCGAGTTGAAAAAGCAGCTGGTTTAGTTTTCTTGGCCATAAAATTTCCTTGTTAATGCAATTCTTTGAGTTCTTTAGAAGCCGCTAACACAGACAAGCGAGCGATCATACAATAGACCGCTTCTTTGCAATGAGTGTCGGTGTCTTGGCAAATATCACTGATACAGAATTTCTGATAGAGCATGCCCTGTGAGTTGAGATTAGCATTGGTACCGCGCTGGGGGTTGTAGCGCATGAATCCACCCATGCCGCGACCATTGATGAGATACATGGTGATCTCAGCTGGTGCATCTTCAACTTTAATGATCGTTTCAACACCTTCCTGCACTAGTACGCTGGTAAATTTAATGTTGTTTTTCCCGATGTCCATTTTATTGCGTGTCTTGCGATTCATCGCCAGCACTTCGTCTTTACTGGTGAAGACTGAAATCCCCATGCCGTAAGTTCCCTGAGAAGCCTTAGCAAAAACACTTGAGCCAGCTGGTAACTCGGCCAACAGGCTTCCTACTTCGGAAGCCAACTTGTCGACTCCTTCTTTCGTTTCAAAGTCCACCCCGTCGACCGCTCGAAAGCGCGCTTGAATGAGATCCGGGTTAATATCAAACTTGGCGCAAAAGGCATTAGCGACTTTTTGGTAGTGACTAAAGTGACTGTTCTTTTGACGGCGAGTCCAGCCAGCAAATGGTGATGGCATGACAGGAATCGCAACGTTTTTCCAATCGATATTCAAAGGAATGGATTGATCGTGATTAAGAATAATAGCACCGTATCCGGTGACACCACCGTCGACACGTTTCACTTGATCACCACTTACCTCAATTTGAATGAGTTCAATGGCATGTCCAGATTGAGATTCGAGTTTTAAAAGAGGTCCTTCTTCAAAGAGGGATTTGTCAGGAGATACGACATCAACGGCAAAGCCCGCCACTTCTAGGGTATGGCGTAAGTGATAAACATTATCGAGATACCACTTGTTCTTTGTATGTGACTCAGGCAGAAGGGCGACGCGCTTTGTACCTGGCGCAATTTTATCAAGTGCATCTTTGAACAACTGAGAGGCGCGTTTGAGATCTTTTTGGCAAATATTATTAAAGCCTGCCGGATAAAGATTATGATCAACCGGTGCGTATTTGTGCGAACTCTCGCGGATATCTACGCTTGAATAAATTGGTTGAACCAGTTCATTTTGCCATTCATCGAGCTGACGATTGATCGTCTCCCAATTTTTGCTCACAAACTCTTCAAGTTGTTGCTTAGTTTGAATCGACATGTTTTCTCCAGGTCGCAGCCAATGCTGTGACATGTTTAAGTGGTGATGAAGCAAAGACTTCCGGAAAAGCATAGATCGCTAAGAAGTGAGGCTTAGTCTTTTCAAGAAGGTTTTTTTCTTTTTGCACGAAAGCATTTTTCAGTTTTTCGCCCTCACTTTGAGGGGCCGGTTGCCAAGAATCGAGTTCATGGCCCAAGGTCTTATTTAAAACCAAGAACATTTCACGTTTTCTAAGTTTGTTGGCCATCCGTTGAATCTCAAGGGCCTCATGGAACTTCCCTTGCTCAACAGAAGTCACTAAAAACCAATTCGCCGCTGCCGGATCAGAGAGTTTTGATTCCATCGCTAGACCCTGCATGAAAGACGAGCGTGAACGATAAATCACTTCGAGCGCCTCAAGGAAGTCCTCAACAAAATGCTCACCTGTCACTTTCTGCAAGTAGGACAAAAGCTTATTCACGCCAGCATTGACGACTTTATCAAAGAGATTTTTGACTAAAGTTTTTTGGGTGTTATCCATCGCTTTGCGACCGAGTGATGTGAAAATTTCCACAAAACGTTGATCAAAAAACTTACGAATCTTGTCGAGCCCCTCGAGGAAGTCGAGAAAATGAGGGCCAGGAGGCGTATCAAGCACTACGCAATCGTATTTGCCTTCATTCATACGCATTTGTAATTCAATCAGCGCGAGTATTTCATTCATTCCGCCATTGGGTTTCGCTAAAATCGCCACGATTCTATTCTGCGATAATTCTTTAACACCGACGGCTTCGCCCATTCGTTGAATAGTGTGTGTGGGCGACATCAGCAGTGCATGCAGTGGAGTAGGTAAATCTCCTACTTCAGGAAGCGAATGGATGGCCTTAACCGATCCAGCGGCCGCATCATCGAGTCCTAAAATATCTTTGAGTCTTTTGGCCGGATCAATCGTCATCAAGAGTACACGATGGCCTTGTCGAGCGAGATCAATCGCGCGTGCCGTGGCAAGAGTCGTTTTACCCACACCACCAGTGCCAAAAAAGAGGTCAAATGATTTTAATGGGAGACTCATTAGACGAGCTCCGGTAGTTGCGGGAGTAGATCTTGATAGAATTCATTCACATTTTGAGCCGCGGAAAAAGCAAAGCTCGTTTTGACATCTTGAGGATGTAGCAGCTGAACTTCATTTTCCAAGCTGAGCTTTTGTTGAAGCGCGAGGGGAGCTTCAGCGATAGTTTTTTGCCATTTTTGGAGTGAGTGATTCAGTGAAATAGTCGTATCAAAATTGGAGAGTTTTTCGAGAGCCGCTTTAAGTTCAAGTGCTTCTTGCATTGCCAACACCGTCGGGAGCGTCATGATGCGAATGCCGGTGTGCTGACGATCATAAAGTTTCGAAAGCATCTTTTCAGTGTCTTCAAACACGAGACCAGATTGAAAAATCTCACGAAAATTACTGGTCGCTTCCATCATGGTAAGAGCGTGCCCCGAAGCGGGAGCATCAAGTACCAAAATAAGTTTTGGGTCTTCGTGCAAAAGCTCAAGCATTTTCCCCATGGAAATGACATATCCAAAGCCGGGCAACATATTCACTAGCGCTCGGAAATAAGCTGTTCCGACCACCCATTTGGCGATCATTTGTGAGCCCATCTTTTTGGTGATGTAGCCATGAGCACAGTCTTCTAGTTCGAGATGAAGATGGGGAATATCATCCCAGCCCTTAGGAAGTTGGTCCGATTTTACTTCTTCTTCATTGAGAGATTGTTGTGAGAGTGAGACGTATTTTGCGTGATGACCTTGCTCTTTGAGATAGCGAGTAAACGCTAGAGCGAGTGATGTTTTACCAACACCACCTTTACCCGTAAAAATATAGAGACGCTTGGGAAGAGAACCCATAGGTCCCTCAAATAGAGTAGGCGAGAGTAAGAAGAAGCTTAAAGTAGTAGCCTTTAAGATCTGACTGATCGTCTTGTTTAATACTAAACGGCCAGTGTAGTTGTCCAAGAGCACCAATCGTCCATTGGTCATTCAGGCGCAAATCGGCGCCACCACCAAAGTTTGGTCCAAAAGTAATTTTCTGTTCTGATTTTTTTAGATCCCCGCCAACAAATCGCTTAGCGCGCGGAACGTAGAAACCAAGTCCACCCATCACAAAGGGTGAGAAATTATCAAATTCGAAGAGTCGGCTCTTGATAGCAGCATTGAGTCCCGCCACTCTCATTCGCTCACGCTTGTCTTCGTGAGTACTCCAGTGAGCATTCACCAACACATCAAATGAATAGCTGGCGGCGTAGGCGTAGAAGAGATCCATCGTGATCTTGTCTTCGCCGTGCTTTGCGTAGTTGCCCATGAGGAAAGTTTCACCGAGACCCACACCGAAAGTGTGGAGTTGAAGTCTGCGTGGTGCTGGGGCAGAACTGCTTTCAGTTTCGGCTTTAGCTTCTTTGGCAGGAGCTTTCACTTCTGCTTCAACCTTGGCAGGCTCTTTGGTTACCAATTCCTCTTTGGTCGAAGGTGTTTGTATCTTCGGCGCAAAAGGCTTCTGTTGGGTTTGGGCCAATAATGATGCTGAAAAAAGAAAAGTCGCGACCGAAGCCGCGACTTTCAATTGAATCGGATTCCTCATGAAGAGGATATTAGTTCAAAGTAGCTGTGTTCTCAACTGAAGAAGTCATAGAAGCCGCGAAAGGCTTGAACTCTTCTTCAACGGCAACAGAAACTTCCATACCAAGTTTCCCTTCGAGGGTCTTGATGTAGCCAGTCAATGTGCCTTCTTCAGAACGGATAACGCGCTTCAAGAGCTCAGTGTCACCTGGCTTCAAAGCTTTACGCTCTTGATCAAACAAAAGTTGGATCTGAGTCATGTAAGTGATGTCGTTCTTAGACTTGTTGTCGATCACTTGGATTTCATGGCCTTCACGGATGATCTGAGCGATTTCCTCGAGGGTCACGTAGCAAGACTGAAACGTGTCGTACAGCTTGCGGTTCTGGTAGCGCTTGATGATGCGAACTTCTTTCATGTCGTTTCCCCTATCTGATTTGGTTTCCTACCTGTCGATAAAGACCGAGGTACTATTGTCAATAAGTTGTATTTTGTCTAACGGCTTTTCCCGGCTTTCGGCCAACTGAGTCTAAATCTTTCCGCAAGATCGAAGCTACGGAAGTGACGCAGTGAACGGGTCAGTCAAAAACGTTAATCGTGGGCATAGATACTAAACGCGTCGGAATACTGTCAACATGGTCCGTCAAAAAAAAGGCCTAATTAGCAAAAAAACTTTGAGTGAAGGCAAAAAATGCCACCCATTTCCTCAAAAAACAGTGACTTATGCTGGGTTTGAAATAAGCCCCTACAAATATAAGAAGCCTTAAAATTTCACTCTTTTTCGTCCGACAAGCATTTATAGGGGTCACCGGATGACCTCTTAAGGCCAAGGACGTCTAACGGATGAAACACTCATTGCGCACAATTCCTCTTATTGTTTTGGCCTGTTTATTTGCGAGCTGCGCACATCAAAAAGTCGATCAAATAATTCTCACTGAAGAACAAACAGAGCGTCTCAACAAAGAGGCTTTGGAGTTGGCATCCAAGCGACTTGAGTTGCTGGTGGAAGAGTCAAAAAAACAAGGCCCCGCGTCAGTGCAATACCTTTCAACTGGATTGTTTTTGAAAGGTAACTCTTCATTGATGGAAGGTGACTATGTCACTGGTGCTGTTTTGTTTAAGCACCTTGCAACAATGACGGAAGATCCGTTTGTTCATAAAAAATATGCTGTCGCGCTCATTCGTATTGGAGAGATGGAAGAGGCCAAGAATGTTTTGCAACGTCTTTACCAAGACGGCAAAGGGCAGGACGAAGGTGTGGCGCTGATTTTGGCAGGAGTTTACGCCGGTCTCGAAAAACCAATTGAAGCACGAAAGGTCTATCGACAAATTTTAGTTAAAAATCCCAAGCAAGAAGAAGCCTGTTTATTTTTAGGTAAATCCCTGGCGGTTGAGCACAAGTGGAAAGAAGCAGAGATGCAGTTGAACACTTGCCAGCGTCATCATCAGAAAAACGGAATTTTCTCTTATTATCTCGGCAAAATGTATGTTGATCGCGGAGATCTCAAAAGTGCTGTCGGTGCATTTGAAGAAGCTCACAAGCGTGATCCAAGTTCGACTCAAGCAGCTGCGGCACTTGGACTTATCTATGAGCAGTGGGAAAAGTCGGACAAAGCGATTGAAGTTTATCAAAGACATCTTGCTAAGAGACCGCACGATCCAGCGATTTTGAGTCGCTTGGTTCAAGCACTCTTTTTAAAAGAAAAATTTGCTGAAGTGATTCCTTATGCTGAGCGCTTAGTGGATTTGGATCCTGAAGATCTTAATATGCGCGTGAAGCTGGGTATCCTTTATACGGATGCTAAGGATTACGACAAAGCCATTTCGGTTTTTCGTGAGCTTTTAGAACAAGCGCCTCAGTCAGATAAAATCCTCTATTATCTAGGTGCTATTCACCAAGAGTTAGAAAAATTTGAATCTGCGATTGATTATTTTGCCCGCATTCCTACTTCCAGCGGTCTTTATCAGGACTCGAGTTTTCAGATGGCGAATATGCTCGGGGCCCTGGCCCAGTTAGAGCACGCGCAAACGGGCCGTGATGGAGAAGTGTCGGCACGCTTTTTAAAATTGGTTGAGACAAAGGTTAAAGAGATTCCAGATCTGAAAGTAGAGCTGCGTGTTCTTGAAGCCGGCTTTTTTGAAGCTTCTGAAAGAGATGCTATGGCTGCTAAGAGTTTGCAGTCGATTGAGAAAGAAAAGAATTTCGGTTTGCAGCACCAATACTATCTGGCAGGTCTCTTAGAGAAGATTAAAGACTACGAAGGCTCTACAGCGATAATCATGGCGATCTTGGATAAAGATCCTAAAAACGCTCACGCCTGGAACTTTATGGGCTACTCACTTCTTGAGCGCGGCCACGCTCCAGCTGAGGCCCTTCCTTATATAGAGAAGGCTTTGGCAATCTCTCCTGACGATGGTTACATCCGTGATTCGTTGGGCTGGTATTATTTTAAAACTGGCCGCGTGAAAGAAGCGCTCACTGAACTCACTTACGCTTTCAAGAAAGTGCCTGATGATGTGGTCATCGCAAAACATTTGGCGCTGATACATAAAGACATGAAAAATTACGCTAAAGCGCGCACCTATCTGCAACATGCTCTCAAGCACGCACGTATGAATTCAGAGAAAAAAGAAATTAAAACGGTGCTTGATCTTTTAGATGGCGAACGTATCCCGGCGTCATTTCCAGTAACTCAAGACTGATTTCTACTTGCCCAAGGCCCCAAAGCACCCCATGATTGATCATCATGGGGTTTCGTTTTTTAGCACTTCTATTTTTGGCGGCTTGCGCGACGAAGCCCATTAAAGATGCTCAGTTCTCTGAGCTGTGGCAAAAAGTCTCAATGCAAGGAAAGGGTAAGGCGCGCTTAGAAGTCCCGCCTGAGAGTTGGGTTTTTTCCTTTGAAGCAGAACTTAAAAACAATGATTGGGTGACGGCGATTACGATTCCTCTTCATGGTGAAGAGGTTTTTAGTTTTCCGGGTCTGGATAAACCCCAAGCTGAAGTCGTACCTGCGGCGGATGATTTTCGCTGGAGAGTGGTGCAATCACTTCGAGCCGCTTCGGCAGAAAGAAAGTTGCATTATCCCCAACTCGGCCAAGATTTTGTTTACCACCTTCACCATATCTTGCGCTGGTCGAACGCTGAAAAGTGGGGCCTAATTCGAAGCTGCGACGCAGTATCAACGCACCAATGGGCCTGTCGGTGGGATAAGTTGAACTCTTCTTGGACATGGAATGAGCGCAAAGAAGAGTTCACAGGTGAATTTATTTTACGTCCCAAGTGGCTTATGCGCGTCGTGTTTAAAAATCTTACAGACCAAAATTTCAAACGCGTCACTCTCGAGATCATTCGAGAAAGCGAGTCAAAGCAGTTTGTTGAAATGCGCCAAGAGTTCTTTTTTCGCTAAGCCTCAATAGCTCAGAGTGCCAAACTGCACCTCTTGTCGCGATGTCGTTCTTTTTATAGTCAGTTAGCACAACAGCTCATAAAATAGAGCGATTTCAATACGATCAATTCGTAACCTTGAGAGGAGCGGACTATGTCCATGCGTTTATTAATTAGTGTTCTTGCTTTCGCCCTAACCATGATTGGTTGCACACGCGAACAAAACTTTGATGAAAAAGTACTCAACCAAGTTGGTACGGCAAAAATCAAAGGCTTTGATCCTATCTTCGCAGCCGATCTCTATGCCTCTCGTGAAATTAGTAAAATTTACGAAGGTCTATTGGAGTTCCACTATCTCAAGCGTCCTTATGAACTCACACCAAATCTTGCAGAAAGTTTGCCGGAAGTTTCTAAAGACGGTCTTACTTATACTTTTAAATTAAGAAAGGGCGTGGTTTTCCACGACAGTAAAGCTTTCCCGAATGGCAAAGGCCGCGAGATGAAAGCTGATGATGTGGTTTATTCACTTCGTCGTTTAGCCGATCCAAAACTTCAGTCGACAGGCTGGTGGTTGATGGATGGTAAAATCGCAGGCCTCAATGAATGGCGCGATAAATATGCTTCTGCTGATAAAGTGAACTACGACGATGCGATCGAAGGCCTCAAGAAAATTGACGACTACACTGTTCAATTTAAATTGGTGAAGCCTTTCCCTCAGTTCCTTTACGCTTTAGCGATGCCTTTCACTTTCGTCGTTGCGAAAGAAGCTGTGGAAACTTTTGGCCAAGAATTCCAAAACAATCCGGTTGGAACAGGCCCGTTCATTCTTCCTTACTTCGATAACTCAAACCGTATCGTTTACACTCGCAACCCAACTTTCCGCGACAAATTCTATCCGACAGAAGGCGAGGAAGGAGATGAGGCATTGGGTTTACTCGCTGATGCCGGCAAGAAGCTTCCTTTGGTTGATAAGATCATCGTGAACATTATCATCGAGTCTCAACCTCAATGGTTGAACTTCCAGAAGGGTGCTGCGGATTTGATGAGCATTCCAAAAGATAACTTCGATCAAGCGATTGTTAACGGCAAGCTTGCTCCAGACATGGAAAAGAAAGGTATTCGTCTTTCTATGGTTCCTGCTCTTGACGTAACTTATGTAGCGTTTAACCACGAAGATCCTCTCTTCAAAAATAATTTGAAACTTCGCCAAGCGATGTCTCTGGCCTACGATCATGAAGAGTCGAACAAGTTGTTCTATAACAATACTGGTAAAGTCGCTCACTCAGTCGTTCCACCGGGTATTGCTGGCCACAAGAAGGATTACAAAAATCCTTACGTCGGTCGTAATATTGAACTCGCCAAAAAACTTCTTGCTGAAGCTGGTTACCCAGAAGGCAAAGGTCTTCCAGAACTTACTTACGAAACACTTGGTTCAACGGTTTCTCGTCAGATGGCAGAAGCTTTCGCTAAGTATATGACTGCGATTGGTGTCAAAATCAAAATCAGCACCAACACCTGGCCTGAACTCGTGAAGAAGACGAATACTAAAACAGCTCAGTTGTTTGGTATGGCGTGGGGCGCGGACTATCCAGATGCAGAAAACTTCCTTGGTTTGATGTACGGTCCAAACGGAGCTCCAGGTTCGAACTCTTCAAACTACAAGAATGCGGCGTTTGATAAAATTTTTGCTCAAGCAGCGATTATGCAAGACGGCCCTGAGCGTACCGCTCTCTATGAGAAGCTTTATGAAATGGTAGGCGATGATGTTCCATGGATTTATGGTCTTCACCGTACAACAGTTTCTGTGTCTCACGGCTGGATGAAAAACTACAAGTACACTGAGTTCGATAACTCTCAACCTCAGTATTTGAATGTTGATTTGGAAGCTAAAAAAGAATTACTGAAGAAGTTCTAAAGAAGGATCAGGATGACGAATTACATCCTCCGTAGGCTCTTATATCTCATCCCCGTAATCTTCGGGGTGAGCTTTATTATCTTTGTCTTGTTCAACGTGGTGGCAGGTGATCCGGCCCCGCTGCTTTTGGGCAAACATGCGACAGTTCAACAGATTCATGAGCTTCGCGAACAACTTGGTTTGAATAAACCACTGTTTGCGCAATATCTAGATGTTGTGAAAAGTTCTTTCACGCTCGACTTCGGTCGTTCGTGGGCGACTCGCCAAGATATTTTTGAGATGATCCGCCAGGGAGCTTGGCCTTCATTAACTCTTACTATTCCTGCTTTTGCTATCTCAACAGTACTGTCGATTTTGCTCTCCCTCGTGGTGGCATTCTACCGTGGCAAAGGAATCGACTTATTTATTCGCTTCCTCTGTATCGCCGGTATGTCGATTTCTTCAGTGGCTTATATTTTGTTCTTTCAATATTTCTTTGCTTACAAAATGGGATGGTTTGAAATTAGCGGCTATGAGCCGGAGTTTCCTATCTTCTTTAGTTATGTCGCGCTTCCGGGGATTATCTGGATTGTCTTGAGCTTAGGCCCTGATGTGCGATTCTTCCGTACGGTGATCTTGGACGAGATCTATCAGGACTATGTTCGTACGGCTCGCGCCAAAGGTCTTGGAGAAGTGACGGTGTTGTTAAAGCACGTTCTTCGCAACGCCATGATTCCGATTATTACTTATGTTGTGATTCAAATTCCGTTTTTGATTTTGGGTGCGCTCCTCTTGGAGAGTTTTTTCTCAATCCCAGGTCTTGGTGGAATTACTCTTAACGCTCTGAACTCGTCAGATTTCCCGGTGATTAAAGCGATGGCGGTACTTTCATCAGTCGCCTATATCCTTTTCTCACTGTTAACTGATGTGCTCTATACACTCGCTGATCCACGCGTAAAGTTGAAGTAGGAATATCATGCAAGGACAAGACACAAAATCACTGTGGGCCGATGCTTTTAGCCGATTGGTAAAAGATCGTTGGGCACTCATCTCTCTCGTAATAGTGGTTACCTATGCTCTCGTTGCTGTCTTAGCAACATTCGGTATTGGTGTTCCAGATTGGCATTCCAGCCAAGGCGTAGAGTACTTACCACCGAGTGGTCAGTTTTGGTTCGGAACAGATCTTTTCGGCCGTGATGTTTTAGCTAAGGTTATTCACGGAACGAAGATTGCTATGAGTGTGGGTCTTGTGACTTCTCTTATTGCGATTCCTATTGGTGTTTGTCTTGGCGCTGTGGCGGGCTACTTCGGTGGTGTGGTCGATGATCTTATCACTTGGTTCATTACAACATTTTCTTCAATTCCCAATATCATGCTTTTGATCTCGATCACTTTGATCCTGGGTAAAGGTCTTACTTCAGTCTATCTCGCTCTCGGGATGACTGGTTGGGTGGGGCTGGCGCGCTTGATTCGTGGTGAAGTTATGAAGCACAAAGAGCGCGAGTATGTCCAAGCGGCCGATGCTATTGGCGGCGGTCACTTCCGTAAGCTCTTTATTCACATTCTTCCTAACGTCACTCACTTGGTGATTATTAACACCAGTTTGCAATTCCAAACTGCGATTAAGTCGGAAGTCATTCTTTCGTATTTAGGTTTGGGCGTTCAGGGTGAGCCAAGCTGGGGCACCATGATTGATGATGCTCGTATGGAACTCGCACGCGGAGTTTGGTGGCAGCTCGCCGGTGCAACGGCGGCGATGTTTGTAGTTGTTTTGGCCTTTAACATTCTAGGGGACGCTCTACGCGATGCCCTTGATCCGAAACTCAAAGGGAAGTGACATGGACCGTCCTTTACTATCGATTAAGAACCTCACTGTTGACTTCATCACGCCTGATAATCAGATGCGTGCAGTTGATAATATAAGTTTCGACGTTCCGATGGGTAAAACCGTGGGGATCGTGGGAGAGTCGGGCTCTGGAAAGAGTGTGACCTCGCTTGCAGTCATGCGCCTCTTGCCCCAGCCACCAGCGCGTATCAGTGGCGAGATCCTGTTTGATGGCACTAATCTTCTCAATCTCTCAGACGATGCTATGAGAAAAATCCGTGGTGATAAAATCGCCATGATTTTCCAAGAGCCGATGACCAGCTTGAATCCAGTTTTTAGAACAGGTGCTCAAGTGGCAGAAACTCTTATGCTTCACCGTGGGATGAATAAAAAAGTCGCTTGGGAAAAAGCCATCGATCTCTTCAATGAAGTCGGAATTCCTAATCCATCTCAAAAAGTGATGGCTTACCCTCATGAAATGAGTGGCGGTCAAAAACAACGCGTGATGATTGCCATGGCGATCGCCTGTGATCCAAAACTTTTGATTTGTGATGAGCCAACGACTGCTTTGGATGTGACCATTCAAAAGCAAGTGCTTGAGCTTCTCAAAAACCTGCAAGAAAAACACAAAATGAGCATGCTCTTCATTACTCACGATCTCGGCGTTATCGCTGATATCGCGGATGATGTGGTTGTGATGTATCGCTCAAAAATGGTGGAGAAAGATAAAACTCGCTCTATCTTTGAGAGCTCTCATCATCCTTACACAAAGGGCCTAATCGCTTGCCGTCCGGATCTTGGGGCCAATCCTAAGCGTCTTTTGACTGTTAGTGATTTTATGGATGAAGAAGGCAACGGTCTTAAAGTGACTCGTGAGCGCGTTCAGGTGTTCGAAAAAGACTACGAAGCCAAAAACAACAATCCAATTCTTTTAGAAGTTAAAGATATTCACACGCATTTCCCTATTAAGGGTGGCCTCTTAGGTCGTCAGGTGGGCGAAGTGAAGGCGGTTAACGGAGTCAGCTTCCAATTAAAGCGCGGCAAGACTTTGGGTCTCGTGGGTGAGTCAGGTTGTGGAAAAACAACTTTGGGTCGCACCATTCTTCGTCTGGTGGAGCCAACTTCTGGCAGCATCGTTTATGACGGCAAAGATATTACTAAAGCGACGCATGAAGAAATGCGTTTGTTGCGTCGTAAGATGCAAATCATTTTCCAAGATCCTTACTCATCGCTCAATCCTCGTATGACAGTGGGTGAGATTTTGACTGAGCCCTTGGTGGTTCACGGTTTGGGTGGTGGAAAATCAGAGCGCCTCTCAGCAGCGAAAGAGTTGATGGAGAAAGTGGGTCTTAAGGCCAACCAACTTAATCGTTATCCTCATGAGTTCTCAGGTGGTCAACGTCAGCGTATCTGTATTGCTCGTGCCCTGATGCTTCGTCCGGAATTTGTTATCTGTGATGAGTCAGTTTCTGCTCTTGATGTGTCGATTCAGGCGCAAGTGTTGAATCTTCTTTTGGATCTTCAGCAAGAGTTCAAGCTCACATATATTTTCATCTCTCACGATCTCGGTGTGGTGAATTTCATTTCTGATGAAGTGGGCGTGATGAACGGTGGTCGTTTGGTTGAGATGGGTAATGCCGATCGTATCTATCGCCAACCTCGCGAAGAATACACCAAGACTCTTTTGGGAGCGATCCCTAAGGGCCTTCCGAAAAATCTCGAGTCATTCCTATCTTAATTTTTTTGCTGGCGCAGCTTTCCTAAAAGAAAGAGCGCCAGCATGCCAAAACCACAACCATAGTACGTATTCCAGTTCCAGTTACCTTGGATCACCATGGTATTGAGTGCCACGCCCCCGACGCCAAAAACATAAGCGAGAACGACTGTGCCGCTATCAAACGGAGAGTGGAAATGACGCTTGAAAATCACATAAGACATAAAGAGACTTAAAAGAGCGCCGGCAGTCCAAGATTGAATTTTAAGACCGAGCATTAAGAGACCATCATTTTGAGAAGCTACGACAGCAACGCTAAAGAGCAATAATGTGATAGCAATATTATCGATCATAAAATATTGGCCAATAGAGAGCTTAGAGCGCTTAGGCAAAATATCATTATAAAGCGTGGCACAGAGTGCGTTGATAGTTGAATCAAGAGTACTCATGGTGGCGGCCAAGACACCTGCGACCATCAGGCCTTTCATGCCTTGAGGAAAATAATTCACAATAAAATGCGCGAATAAATGATCGGCATTGGGAATATCACTAGGGAAGGGATGAGTTTGGTAGTAGCTCCATAACAAAGCTCCCACACCTAAGAATAATAAACCCACACTGATAGAAATAAATGATGAGAAGAAGATGGCTTGCTGACCACGCTTAAGAGAAGCATTGGCGGTGAGGCGTTGAGCAAAGTCCTGATCCACACCATGAGTCGACATATCAAACAAAATACCACCTAAAAGGCCCGCTACAATACTCCATGGCTGAGTGATATCAAATATTGTTGTTTTGCCAGCAGCATGGGCAAGCGACATCATCTCACCCCAAGATTGATTGGCGACATTGGGAATCAAATAGTGAGCCGCGATGCCACCGAGAATGAATAAAGACATCTGTAAAATATCAGTTCGTACGACTGCTTTAAGTCCGCCAATCAGTGTGTAGAAAAAAGTAATAAACGTAACAGCAGCAAGTCCGATATAAACGTTCACTCCCATAAATGTAGAGACTAAGATTGAGCCGGAGAAGAGGCGAACACCGACAGAAAAAACTTTGCTGATAGCATAGAAAATTCCCACCACACGTCGGCCGGTGGCTCCTTGTGTACCCTGTGCCATCACTTCATAAATCGTCAGTCCCTTGCCGTAAATCTTAGGTAGAAAGAAAAGCGCCACGAGTAGGCGTCCTGCAATCGCGCCAAAATAAATCTGAACAAAGCTGAAATTTTGATTAAAAGCGAAGGCGGGAATGCCTAAAAATGTCAGAGCAGAAACCTCGGTAGCAATAATGGAGCAAATTGATTCGGTAAAGCTGAGGCTTCGATTCGCCAGATACTGAGACTCGGCAGTGCTCGTTGATTTATGATTTCCGCGTCCCACTCGCCAGGCCATATAGAAAATCAGAGAGATATAAGCGGCTATAATAAGCGAATCTAAAGGAGTCATCGAGGCCTTAAAGGTTAGCGTTTTGCTAATGATAAATCTCAGGGACTCACTCGTCTATTCACAAACACACATACTGTAGCTGTCTACTCAAGAGTTAAGTTTTCCTCGATTTTATTAGGTTTTTTACCGAAAAGCTTTGAGTGAAGGAGGGTCAGGCACTGTGTCGACCTCAACTAAAAATCAAACTCAGCTTTCAGTAAATGAAAGTTCGTTGCATCCGATTGAGGGTGCAGTGTTGTCGCAATGGAAAATTGCGCCCGGAGATATATTTTTAAAAACACATTCAGGAAAAACTCTTCGACTTAAACGTGCTGGGGATGTTTTAGAAGAGAATTGGAAAAAGAAGTTTGCCACTTCAGCAAATCTGCTCTGGAAACCACTGATCAATCTTGCGGCAGTTGAAAATCTTAAAGAACTATTCAATCAGTGGGATCTTGCTCAAGATCCAAACGAGATTGAACATAAGCGCGAACAATTTATTTCATCTCTTCGGCTAGGTCTGCGTCCTGATGGTGGGCTGTGCATGCTCGATTGGGCTTTTGCTTGTTATTCTCTTTTCCCTGTTGATCAAAATATTATTGAAGAATTTCAAGCGGGCCATGTGGTGCTCTATCGTCGTGGCTTGATGGTTTCTTCTTTGGCAGTGTTGGTAAGTATCGCTGCTGGTTATGAAGATACACAGTTTTTGAAAGATATTTATCTCACGGGCTGGCTATTAGATATTGGCTTACTGAGTGAGCATTTTAGCTATTGGGTTGCACTTGCTTGCCAAGCAGAGAAGTTCTCTCCTGGCGCAGGTGATCTTTTGTTAAAAGAGAAAAATGCGGGCAAAGAGGAAGTTGAACTTTTCTTAGAACATCCGCGTATGGGTTACGATCGAGTCAGAGAGCAATTTGAAGCTCAGTATATTTTTCCTGAACTCATTACCAGCATCCTTCATCATCATGAAAAAGCTGATGGAACTGGTTTTCCTGAAGGCATGACATTCTCGGTGCTCTCAGATTGGCAGACATTAATGATGTTGGCCGACAATATGGTGGATTACCAAGAAGAAGTTCTTGAAAAGGATTTAAGTCAGAGCTTTGGTCATCTTTGGGCCCGTTATCAAGCTAAGCCTGTTGAGAATCTACCGGTGAAAGGTATTCTTGCGAAAATTAAACTTTGGTTCAGAATTCCCAAAGCAGTGGAGGTGGCGGCATGAGCGTCACGCGTCCACTAATCGTTCTCCTCCATTCGGGTGAAGCCTCTGGGGAACTCATGGAGTTCTTTGAGAAAATTAACGCCAAAACGGTTGGTCTTGCTGAATTTGAAATGAATATGGAGATCACACATATTTGTGCTTCAGGCGATCAAGATTTCCATGCCATGAATCGCATGTTTAATACTCTTGAAAATGACATCAAGATCATCGCCCTAACAGCAGTTAAGGATCTTCCTTCTTTTATTACCAACAATGGCCGTTTCGTTTTGGATCAGAAATGGCTGACTGAAAAGATGGGCCAGGTGACCTTGGAGAAATTCTTCCAAGGACAAGCGAGTGTTCAGCTTGCAGAGAATTTCCCAAGTATCAAAGAGGGCATGAGCTGCAAGATTACCAATCATATGCGTATTGGCTCAGAGCTGGATCGCTTAGCTCATTTCGTTCATTCTCGGGATGGAGCGGTCGTAAACGTTCGTACCTTTATTGATCATGCTATTTATTATCTAGTGTATTTAAAACAGGCCGGCATTGCTGGGGCCCCGTTTGAAGTCGATTGTGGACACACAGGCCATGAAACAATTGTGCAAATTCATTTGCCGGTTAAAAACTACGTGGCCGAGTACTTGATGGACAGTTTCGGACAACCTAATGGACAGGATCCATTGCGCTATCTCTTGGCAATCTGTATGCACAGCGCTGACTTTACTGAAATCCAATATATTCAGACGGCATCTAAGCTGGTCATCACTGGTCTTTGGCAAAATCGCAAAGGTGTTCGCACTCTGAGATTTAGTGGCCTCATGATGAATCATATTCAGACCACTGCCCAGATCGAGCGCCAAATTGAGTATCAATTGCACCAAGTCCCACGTGAAACTGTCGCGGGGATGGAACTCAATGCTGAGCAAATTAAAGATAAGCCATTACCAGGACATTTGCTTGAAATGGTCATGCCTGAAACAGGACATGAGGGCTATCTAAAAGATCATCCAGATTTGGCTAAACAATTGGTTGGATTTGTAATTGATCAATGGAAAGTTCGCTATCCTGAAAAAGAAATTGCTGAAGTCTCAGAAAACCAGATGATGGATCTGCTGACTGAGTTTTATGACTCTGAACAAATTGCGAATCTCGTAGAGAGTGACATTCAACACGTCATTGATCGAGTCAGAAAAAATAACGTTTCAAAAGCCTATGAACAGCAAATTGAAAGAGTCCGTGGTGATCTCAAACATGACGATGATTTCCAAAAGAAACTGAGTGATAGCTTTGCAGAAAAAGTAGCCGAGAAAATCTCAGGCAGCTTAGATGAAGCCGATCTTGCTCAATTGGTTAAAGGTGGAGTCGAAGCTCCTGATGTACCAGTTGTCGTGGGTGGTGGAGAGGGTGAAGACGAAGCTGCCATCATGGTCAAAGGAGCAGCTGCTCGCGATGAACTTATTCAACGTGTAACAGGTGGTATTGAAGAAGAAGTGGGCGATCAGGTGATTAAGGGATCACCCATGAGTGCTAATGACTTCATCATGCGTGTGAGTCAAGGTATCGGAGAAGAAGTTAAGGGTGACTGGAAAGTCAAAACGGGTCTCGTGCAAAATGCCGCTCCTGATAAAATTAAACATAGCCTCGAGAGATTTGCTAGCAAGATGGGTCAAACTCTTGATCGACTCACATCGAGTGATTTGCAACTTTTCAGTCAAACAGAATTACCAAAAGTTATTGCAGATTTTGTAACCGTTGATGAGGCATTTGTTATTCCGGAAACGGTTTTACCTGAGCTGCCCGATTATCAGTTCAGAGCAAATTTCCAAGAGTCACTCAAGACGAAAATGGCCACCATGTTCCCGGGGAAAACTCCTGATGAAGTGGCAGGAATAATCACTCCTGAGGAACAAGAAAAATTACTTAGAACTGTTGTGAAAGAATCAGTGCGCTCAGCAGTGCAAAATAATTCAGGCGTAGGAGAGGAAAGCCTTATCAAGGCCCTGTCACATACACTGCATGAAAGTGAAGAAGAAGTTAAAACGATCCTTCATAGCTCACATGAAGAAGTGAAGAAGATGGAAGGGGAGCAAGTTATTCAGCGCTTGTTTGTTGCTCCAGCGCCGCAAGCAGGTGAAGAGCAAGTGGTGCAAAACGATGCGGCCAATGCCATTTTAATCCAGAAATTACGTCAAGTAGAAGCAGATTTCAATGCGACTAAGGGACAGTTAGAAGCGGCGAAAACGGAAATCAGAGTGCTCAAAGACTCTCGAATTCAAGTCCATCAATTGGAGCAGAAAGCCCAGGAATCAGCGCGTATTGAAGCTAAAGAAATGGCCGAATCAGCGGTGGTACCAGAAGTAGAGATTATTCCGGTTGCAGAAAAAATTCAGATCATCCAAGATCTTGCCAGCGGAAAAGAAATTGATCCTCGCGATACCGAACGCTTGAAAGAGGCTCTTGAGCGTGAACAAAAAATCATCACAGCTGCCAAGCAAGCAGAACAAGATATCAAGAAAGCTAAAATTGAAATGCAGAAGAAAGATGCTTTCTTTGCCCAAGAAATTGAGAAGGCCAATCGTGCACTTAAATCTCGTGATCTAGTTGTGCAAAAAGCCAAAGATGGTCTTTCTATAATCTTGGTCAAAAAAGACAAAGAGATCAAAGATCTAAATACGAAGATTTCCGATTTGATTGGTTCACAGGCCAATACACAACAAGCTACTCAAGCACAAAAACTTCGTGCTCTTGAGCAAGAGAAGCAATCGCTTACTCGCTTAGTTGAAGTCTATAAGAACAAACTCACGTCGATGGCGACAAACCTAGAAAAGCAAAACGGTGGCGCTAATCCTAAAAAAGATGAAGATGTGAGAAAAGTCATGCTGGAGAAACAGCGTGCTGAAGTCGCTTTGCAGACAACTCAAAAAGAAATGACTAAGATGAAGAGTCGGATTGATCTTGATCAAGCTGAGCTTGCACGCTTGCGCGGAGAAAGAAAACGACTTGAAGAGGCCCTCAAATCTGCTCTCTCGACAACTGGTCCAGTGATGGCGACACCAATCGCTAAGAACGATGCCCATGAGAAGGCGATTGCCGGTTTGCAGGAAGATTTGAAGCAACAAACTCAGAAGGCCGGTAAGTACGAGTTAAACATTAAAGAGTTAGAGCAAAAAGTAGCTGAACTCACAGGCATGCTGGCCAAGTCGGCAGCAGGTGGTGGTGCAGGTGACCAGGCCACCAAAGGCAAAATGGCCCAAATGGATGCGACAGTTAAAAAGCTTTCTGCTGATTTTGCTGCAGCAACCAATCAGTTGGGTGAAGCTAAAAAAGAGATTAACAAGGCCCGCGCGGAGAATACCGCCCTCAAAAACATGCTGGAAAAGCTTAAAAAAGACATGGAAAAGGCCAAAGCGAAGCCTGCTGCTCCGGGCAAAAAAGCAGCTTAAAGCGCCTTACTCTTGCCTAAATCTCATCTTCCCTTTATTCTGGCTCCCTAATTGCCCGGTTGGTGGAATTGGTAGACACGCCAGACTTAGGATCTGGTGAGTGATCGTGGGGGTTCGAGTCCCTCACCGGGCACCACTTTTTAATTTAATCGCCTCTGGCGATTGTTAAAATGAAAAGCTCCCTTCACCAGGGAGCTTTTTTTTTGCGCTGACCTTTAATTGTCTCCATCCACATTCATGAACTAAGCTTGTGCGGTGAAGAATTTAGCCATGAGTAAGCCCCTAAAATATACTGTGTTCATCTCAGTGGGATATTTCATCCTCGCTTCTCTTTATATTCTGACTTCTGGAAAGATTGTTGCCAGCATGGCGCCTACTAAAGAGGTGCTTGAAAAGTTAGAGATGTATAAGGGACTAGGCTTCATGTTCTTTTCCTCTTTAGGTCTTTTTATTTTCTGCTACATCCTTTTTCAAAAGATTTTCCAAGATGGCCTTCGTCTTATGCGCGAGAGAGAGGCATTACTCAAGTCCGAGAGCAAGGCCGCTGCGGGGATGCTGGCTTCATGTCTGGCCCATGATGCGAATAATCTTTTAAGTATCATCACGCTGCGTGTGGAGCATGTGCTGAGCTTAAATGGCCATAGTACTGAGACACAAGATGCGCTAGTTAAACTGCGCGCCTCTACAGATCGTCTCATCGAAATGATGAAAAAGTTAAAAACCGCCAGTAATTCCGAAATGGGGCGCATTGAGAGTTTCAATTTTTCTTCTGTACTGAGCGAATGTGTCGAGATCGCATCTCATCATAAGGCACTGATGAGATGCAAGCTTGACACTGAGGTATCAGCGGGCTCTTTCAGTTTTAAAGGTCGCTCCGTTTTAATACATCAAATGATATTGAATCTCATTTTGAATGCAGCTGAAGCGGCTAATGCTCATACTGTAAATCCTGAGATAAGAATCACTTTGGCTCAAGATAAGGCTGAAGCGATAAAGTTTTCTATCGAGGACAATGGCAAAGGTATTCCACCAGAAAAGTACGATCAAATCTTTGAGCCTTTCTATACGACTAAGTCTACTGGGACGGGGCTAGGGCTTATCTCGGTAAAAGCATGCTTGGATGAACATCGAGGAGAGCTCAAGTTAGGACAGTCCTCGCTAGGTGGGCTGAGATTTGAGATAACTTTTCCAAGCGAAGATTTAAGTAAATGAATCAACCTGTGACAGCTCATCCTAAAATCAAAAAGGTACTGTTTATTCACAGTGCCCATTATGACGACAAGGGCAGACTCGTTCAATCCAAGGGATGGTGGAATCGTCTGACGACAGTCAACGTGGAGAAGTTGGGTTTGCTTATTTTAGCAGCGATGACACCCAGTCATATCAAAGTAGAAAAGATTGAAGAATATTTCCAAGATGTCGATTTTAACACAGATGCGGATGTCATAGGGATTCATGCCCAGGTTATGCAGCTCAAACGCGCTCAAGAGATAGCCAAAGAGTTTAAGAAACGAGGAAAGATTGTCATCATGGGAGGCTTCCTTCCTACCATGCACCCGGAATTAATTGAAGATTATGTCGATGCCTATTGTGTTGGTGAAGCGGAAGGAGTGTGGCTTCAGATGCTTCACGATATAGAGCATGGGCAACTCAAAAAAAGCTACCAACAGGACAAACCTTTTCCCCTCGAAGATCTTCCGGTGCCTCGCTATGACCTGGCAGACAAAAGTCGCATGGCCGTGCTACCTGTCCAGGCAACTCGCGGATGTCCTTTCGTTTGTGAATATTGTTCGATCATTGAGTTTTATCAAAAGCGCTATCGCTTACGTCCAGTTGCCGATGTCGTAAGAGATATTAAGGCCAGTAAGTCGCGACAGCTTTCATTCGTTGACGATAATCTAATGGAAGACGTCGTCTATTCTAAAGAACTCTTTCGAGCGATGAAAGATCTTAAGGTGGGCTGGGGAACACAGTGCACAGTCAACATTGCCAAAGATCCAGAATTATTACAGCTTGCGAAAGAGGCCGGCTGTGTTTTTGTTGCCGTCGGTTTTGAATCGCTCTCGCAAAAGAATTTGAATCAAGTCGCTAAGGGGTTTAATCGTGTTAGCGATTTTGAAAAAGCTATTCAGAAAATTCATGCAAGTGGAATTGCTGTCCATGCATTGATTGTTTTCGGATTTCCAGAGGATACTCAGGAAACTTTTGATGAGACTGTTGAATGGTTAGAGAAGATGGGTGTGTCTATTGCTGAATTCTTTCTTTATACGCCTTATCCTAAGACTCCTCTCGGAAAGAAAGTATTTGATAGCGGAATGATCGTCGATAAAGATTTGAGCCATTTTCGAGAGTCTTATGTGGTCTTTAAGCATCCCCATATGTCGGCGGATGAGATTCAGCGTGGCTATTGGCGAGCGCTTCGTCGCTTCTATTCTCTGCGATCAATTTTACTTCGACTTTGGAGAGGGAAGTATAAATTAAAGCACTACCATCTGCTGTCGAATCTTTATTATATGTACAAAGTTCGTCGCGGCATCGTGCCTGTCTATTTCGGTGCAGGCAATGAGGTACCGAAAGATGTCAGCAAAGTGTCTAAAGATAAATCTACTGGTGCACAAGCTTTTGCGCAATAAAATCCCAGATAGGGTTTTTAGGTTTTGTCACTCGATCAAAGCTTATGGCCAGAATCTGTCTCTCGCCGCTCTCACTCTCACAATAAGTTCTATGGGCCGATTTTCCTCCTTGTAACAGAATAAGATCACCTGGTTCGCCCAGCATCCTTCGTGGAGCGAAGGGACGAATGGCCCAGGAGCATCGATTAAATAGCACGAGAAAAGGATAGAAATACACCAAGGGTTTTAGCAGCAAACTGCGTTTAAAAGAGATGTACTCTGTTCCACCTTTGAGAGTGTTACTTAAGGTGATAAAGACAGTGTAGTCGGCTCCATCAATATGCCAGAGGAAACCCTCTTTGGGAGAAGTATAGCGCTGGATACGAATTGAGCGCAGATTATCTCTCATCAGGTTGATTGGCGTCCCTACTTCGCGTTCAACTAATTCCTTGATATTCGTTTCAGCAAACGAAACGATTTCTGGAAAGTTTTTTCGAATTTCAATACCGTTTAATAAACTTAGTGGAAGGTTGAAGCCAAATTTGGCTTCGATAGGTTTGAAATGTGATTCTTTTCTTTTGATTTTGTTTCTCAGTTCCTTAATCAGTTTAAGGTCAAAAAAATCTAAATAGTTTACATTCAACTGGGCTCATGTGATTTCCCAGCTAATGCATTTTTACTATTAAGAATGGCAGACCCCCCACCAAAAAAAAGGAAATAAAGTATCCCCATAAGAATTTGGAAATAGAAAGTAAATCCTCGGAAGATGACTCCGACATAAGCCGCGCTCATCGCTGGCACAATTGTATTAAAGAAAATGACTGAGGATGCTTCAGAGATACCAGCTCCACCAGGGGTCGGCGCAGAATAGGCAAGGGCAGTGTAAATGAGTGAGTGGGGTATGGCCTTGCTAATCTCTCCTCCGAAATAATGACAAACGATAACGGCGGGTGCAATGAAAGCTGCGAAATAAAGTAATTGTGAAACAAGCGCGATGAGAAATAGAAACTTTCTTTGGTTATGTAACAACCGCAGACGTTCAATCATATCTTTTAGTACTTTAAATATCTTGTTCGCACGAAGCTTGATCTTAGGATTTTTGGAAAAAAGTTTCTGTTCAATACGATCTAACGATCGGTGAGTCGACGCCGAATAAAAGCTACCTACAATGGGCAGAGCGATAAAAAAGAAGGCAATAAAAGATGCGCTCCACAAGATCCCATAAATAAAAATATTATCAATTTGTGGGCCCAGACCCATGGCAATCATAACAAATGCTAATAATAAAATTGTTCCAAAACCTGTTAGTGATTTTCCAAAACAGATAATTAATGAGGCATCCCACGGGATACCTCTCTTGCCTAAAGTATAAACAGCCGCCGGTGCACCCATGGCAGCCCCTGGTGTTACCCATCCAAAAAATAAATTTACGATGGCTGCTTCTAGCGCATGAAGAAACTGGAGTCGTACTCCAATCATATGAGAGAAAATGAAGAAGCGGAGGATATCAACTAGATAAATGCAGATGGAAGAAATTATCAATGCAGAGACAACAGTCCAAGGAAGACTGGCAATCAAGTCAAAGCTAAAATTTTTCTGCTCTGTTTGCATCGCTGCTGCAAAAATTCCACAAGCAGTCAGTGCGATAAAAAATATAAATGAGAGAATGAATTTAAATTTACTCATACTTGTCCTTTCATTCCATTTGATACTTCATCTAAAAAATCATGAAAGAACATTTGCGATTCAGTTTCAGAAAAAAGGGAACAATGACTGGTAAAGGCAACACAGAGTTGATCGCACATAAGACTCACGCCCATCGAGATAGGGTGTCCCAGCATCGGTGGCGGTGCACCTACTAGCCGATAGGGTGTGTCCACTGGAGCAGTCGCAAAACGATTCGGCCAGCGTCCCAAATAAGTCATTGTGCCGCACCAGCGATTTTTTTTGAGCTGTGATTGCAGGATGCCTTTCATTGTTGTTTTCCCAAATTTAGCAATCAATTGCATCCATTTCCAGGCCGCCCAAGGTGCACCATCTATTAAGTTCTTCTGAATAAAAGTTTCTATCAATCTTGGATTTTGCGACGTGTTGATTGATACAGCTATATGAGACACGACATTAGGTTCATCCCAAGAAAAGTCTGAGTAGGGACGATAGTCGACCGGAATCCACCAAATACCCTCTGAACTGTGAATTAACGGTGCAGTGAGCTTGTTCAGACGGTGAAGCAGCCAAGCATTAGGTGATAGATTTTGTTGTGCTAAATCTCTAAGCCATTTTTCTGTCATTTCTTGTTCAAATACATGAATTTGAGGAGGGTTATGACCAGTACGCTGTGCATCAAATTTTTTCCATCTTACATCTCTCACTCGCGCCCAAATTAAATAATGAAAAAAGGCTTTCACTTTAGCTAAAAAAGAAAGGGAAAATGATTTTAGCCGACGTGGGGGTTGAATGACCCATCCTAATTGGCGAAGCTTATAGACCGCCAGACTGAAACCATCCCACTCGATATGTGAGTGTTCTTGGTGCTCAATTTGGCCGTCGCGCTTATCAACGCGAAAAGTATGAATTCCAATGGGCTGACCGAGTTCTTGATAAACTTCGAACCAGCGTGAAAGAAGGTTTTTGGACATGGATCGATCATCCGCAACAAGGAAAGAAAATGCTAGTGCAAAATAAAAAGGCCTTGATTCTTGGATTGGCCAATGATCGAAGCCTGGCCTGGTCGATCGCAGAAAGTCTCCATGCCCAAGGCGCATCGATTGCACTCACGTATGGAATTGCTAGTAGTGAGAAGAGAGCTGTTCCGTTGGCAGAAAAATTGTCAGCAAGTTTTTGCCAACTTTTAGATGTGCGCGATGAGAATCATTGGAAGAATTTAACTTCTTCGCTTCAGGCGTGGGGAAAAATAGATATTGTCGTGCATTCCATGGCATTTGCTCCGCCGTCAGAGTTGGCCAGCGGACTGATGGGCACCAGTCTCAAGGGGTTGCAAGAAACATTAGAAGTCAGTGCCTTTTCGTTTGTCCGTTTAGCTCAACTTGTACAGCCTTACCTAAATCCGGGAGCAAGTCTTCTGGCGCTGACTAATATCGGCAGTGAGCGCGTGATACCAGGCTATGGCATGATGGGAATGGCGAAAGCCGCACTAGAGAGTAGTGTGCGTTACTTGGCACATGAACTTGGACCACAAGGAGTAAGAGTAAATGCCATTTCTGCTGGACCCGTCAGAACGATGTCGGCGATGGGTGTAGAGGGATTTGATGCCCATTACTTGATGGCCAAAGAGAAAGCTCCACTGCGCCAAAATACGAATGGCAACGATGTAGGACTTACAGCTGTTTATCTCGCAAGTGAGCTCTCAAAGCATGTCACCGGTACTGTGCAGTTTGTTGATGGTGGCCTGCATGTGGTGGGAGCTTAAATGTTGTTGCAAGGAAAAAACATATTGGTGACAGGTGGCTCAAAAGGTTTAGGGCGCGCTTTCTGTCTGGAATTTAAAAGGCAGGGAGCAAACGTCTTCTTCACGTATCTAAGCGATGAAGCTGGAGCGCAGGAAACACAACGCCAGATGGGTTGTGGTGAGTATTTTCGTGCCGACGCGCTCAAGCGTTCGGATATGGAAACTCTCAAAAAAAACTTGGATGAGAAGAATGTGACTATTGATATTTTAGTGAACAATGCCGGCGTTTCTCAGGCGATGCCTTTTCCACTACAGGATGAACAAGACTGGGATCGAGTCGTTTATGGCAACACCAAGAGTCTTTTTCATGTGACGCAAGTATTTTTACCACCCATGATTCGTCGTAAAAAAGGTGTCGTGCTCAATATCGGCTCTCTAGCGGGAGAGAAAATGCTGGCCGCTCCCGTGCACTATGCAACTAGCAAAGCGGCTCTGCATGGCTTTACAGCTACACTTGCAAAAGAAGTGGGTCGCTATGGAGTGAGAGTATTGAACTTGGCACCTGGACTGCTCAAAGAAGGGGTTGCACGTAATCTTCCTGACAATATGGTGAAAGATTATGAAAACCATGTGGCACTTAGGAGAGTGGGCGAATTTGATGAAGTCGCAAAATTCGCTGCTTTTATGATCTCAGAAAAGAATAGCTATATGACTGGCTCCACCGTTTTGATGGATGGAGGTTTTTAGTGAAAATACTTGTTATTGGGGGCACAGGAGAAATTGGCCGTGAATTGGTTAAGCATTTGCGCTTAGAGCACCACGAAGTCGCCTTTTCATTTTGTCGCAATCGCGAAGAAGCAAGAAATCTCGAGGCACTCGGTGCCAAAGGATTTGAACTTAATCTTTTGAAACCTTGGGATTTGAAAGCGGGCCATGATGCCATCGTTTACGCCGCTCAAATTGATTTTAAGCAACTTCTCAAAAGTGATTATCCTGCTTTTAAAACCGCGGAAGAAACAACCCCAGAGTTTATGCATGAGCTTTACAAAATAAGAGTGGAAGCTCCCTTTCTACTGATTAAAGAAGCAAAGCGGCTTTTGAATGAAAAAGGACAAATACTTTTTCTTAATACTCTCGATGGAGTGAAGACTCAAACCGCTCCGGTTTTTTATTCGCAATGCCAAGCCTCACTGAAAGGTCTTGTGGAATCTGCCGCCCACGAGTTGGGAGAGCATGGAATTCTGGTGAACCAACTTTGTATGGGAATTGTTGAAGGGAAAGTATCGCAGCAACTTCCACGAGGTTTGAAAGATAAATATTTAAAACACTGTTCGCTCGGCAGATATATGAAACCAAATGAAGTGGCAGAGCTAGTGCATGGAATGCTTACCTATAATACGTATATAACTGGCGAGTCAGTCGTCGCCGATGGGGCCCTATGAGATATTTTCTTTTTGATGTCATTAAAGAGCTTAAATTAGGTGAAACAATTAAAGCTCGCAAGTGCGTGACTTTGACTGACGAAGTCCTCCACGATCATTTTCCCGATATTCCAATTTTCCCCGGTGCGCTGATTATAGAGGGGCTGGCACAAGTGGCAGGATTTTTATTGGAAACAACTCATAATCAAGATGCCTCTCGCCCCGTCAGAAGGGCAGTGCTTTCTACTGTTGATAAAATGAAATTCAAGATTCCGAGTCGGCCAGGCGATGCACTTGATTATTTTGCCAAAATTGATTCTCTCATTGATGAGACAGCTATGCTGAGTGTGGAAGCACGTTGTGGGGATGAGATTCGAGTTCAGGGGAGATTGATGATGACTCTATTAGAAGTGGAGTCCAATGCGCTAACAGCACAGCGTCTGCAGATTTATAAAATTTGGAGCCGGGAGCTTCAGCCGTGTCCAATTCTGAGATAGTTCTCCTAGCCTCATCTTTTGTGGGGCCCGACATCTTGCAAGGTGGTGCGAATCAAGAAGTGAGTCTTGATGTACGTCGCTGTTTAGTGCAACCCAAAAATCTTAAATTCATGTCAAAGATGGATATGCTTGCGATGGAAGCCTGTCACCAGGTGCTTGAGCAGTATCCACTTGATCAAGAAACACGAAATCAGCGTACCGGACTTTATTTGTGTGTAGGTGTTCTGCCATTTGAAGAACGAGAGCTTCGTATTCTTGGTGAGAAATCTCAAATTGAAGGAGAGTTTTCACAAGAGAACTTTGTGACCAAAGCGATGCCTTCGCTTAATCCACTGACAACATTTAAGTGTCTACCCAATATGGCCGCCTTTCATCTATCTCATAACTACGGCCTCAAAGAAGCTTATCTCGTGACATATCCTGATCGCTATCAGTGGGGCCAGGCGTTGGCAGCAGCCATGCATGATTTGCGTCGAGGCCGGGTAGACTATGCCCTCGTGGGAGCGGCGACTCATCAGCAAAATCCGTTGGTAAAAAATTATAACCGCAAGATGGGTCTTCCTGAAAATGTCTTAACTCCTGACTGTGGAGGCATGTGGCTTTTAGCACGTAAGGGTACCCACCAGAACTGCAGATTGGTTAGTCCAATTGAAATGCAATATCATCCACCAGGTGGAGTTCAAGAGATCGGCTTTAAAACTGAGATTGATCAACATCTGGGGCCAGTGCAAGATCTTTATACACTTCAACAGAAACGTCTGAAAAAAGAAGTCATCCATTTTTCTTATAAAAATGATTACTATCGCTACCATTTTTCGATGGGAGCGACTTTATGAAACGCATCGCTGTCACAGGGATGGGAGTTGTTTCTCCAAATGGTATTGGCTGTGAAGCATTTTATCAGGCATTACAAAAAGGTGAGTCGGGAATTAAACGCATCACTCGCTTTGATCCAAGTGGGTACCAGACCCAAATTGCCGGAGAAGTCGATGATTCTGCCATCGTCTTGGATCAGCGTGATGTGAAAATGTCGTTTGCCATTTTAGCTGCCCGAGAAGCGATGGCTATGGCGCAGTTAAATGGACATTATGCTCCTAAGAAATGTGCTTTAAGTTTAGGTTTGGGTCTTGAACTTTTTCACGTCCCGGACTTAATTGATTGGCAAAAAAACCGTTACCCGGCGGTAACAGATGAAGATAAATTCGCTTTTCTAAATTATCCTGCAGAACGAGTGGTTCACTTGATCTCTCACGAATTCTCCTTGCACTCACCTCCGCGACTTCATCTCTCTGCGTGTGTGGCGAGTACTGATGCGATAGGAACAGCCCTCGAGCTCTTACGTTCGGGCGAGGTAGATGTGGTTGTTGCCGGAGGGACAGATTCTATGGTGAATCCCATGGGACTGGGTGGATTTTGTCTATTAGGTGCGCTGAGTGCACGTAATGATGAACCTACAAAAGCTTCTAGGCCTTTTGATAAAAATCGTGATGGTTTTGTGCTTGGTGAGGGAGCAGCTTTCATGGTGTTAGAGCGTGAAGAGAATGCCAAAAAGCGAGGTGCTGACATTCAAGGATTCATTCTAGGCCATGGCCACAGTATGGATGCATATAGTCCCAGTGATCCTCATCCAGACGGAGAAGGCGCACTGCGAGCGATGAAACATGCATTAGCTGATGCACGGATCACGGCGAATGATATTAGTGCTGTGAATGCACATGGAACATCAACACCAAAAAACGATGTGATGGAAACGAAGGCCATCCAAACGTTGTTAGGTGTCCGAGCAATGAGTGTTCCTGTTTTTGCTACCAAATCTATGACAGGCCATTTAATTGCTGCGGGTGGGGCACTTGAAACAGTGGGTGCTCTTCTATGTATGAAGCAGCAGAGTTTACATCCGACGATTAACACCACGGAGATTGATCCGTCATGCCAGCTTGATCACGTACTAGGTCAGCCACGCAAGGGGCATTTTTCAATTGTACTTAAGAACTCATTTGCCTTTGGTGGCCATAACTCTTGTTTAATCCTAGGAAGTGCAGAATGAAAAAAACTATCCTTGTGACTGGTGCATCGGGCGCGATTGGTCTCGCTGTAGCGCAAGATTTAGTGAGTCGCGGTTTTAATGTTATTGGAACTTTTCGACGCGAGAAAAACCCAGCTGTACCCATTGATTGGTTTGAATTGGACGTTAATAATCCTGAACTTTGCAAAAATCTTATCATGAAAGTGAGCCAAGAAGATTTGGTCGGTTATGTTGATTGCACGGGGATCCATCACAGTGGGCCTTTGATGGGATTAGCTGAAGAGCATTTGAATGAAATGTTTCAAACCAACATGCTTGCACCCACTAAGTTTTTACAACTGCTTCTGCCTTTATTTTCTAAAAAACGTGCCGGCAGTATTGTCTTAATGGGAAGTGTTTCTGCTCATCGTATGACTCGTGGTCATGCGGTGTATTCTGCTACTAAAGCAGGACTAGAAGGATTAACCAAAGCTCTTGCCAGCGAAATGGCCAAGCGTAATGTGCGAATCAATATCGTTTTACCAGGACCCGTTGATTCGGCAATGTTGCGCCAATCTAAGGAAGAAAATGGAGTTGATCCTGCTGAAATGGTACCGATGGGGCGCTTAATTCGTGCTGAAGAGATTGCAAAAACTTGCAGTTTTTTGTTATCTAATGATGCATCAGCGATAACTGGAGTAGTACTTCCAGTCGATGGTGGCTATAGTTTATGGTAAGAGGAAAATTCTATGAATCGCTCAGAACTTGAAAAAAATGTTATTGCCTGTGTCGCCCGTAGTATGGCGCGATCAGAAGCAGACTTGACTCTTGATACCAAGATCATGACTGATCTGGGTGCTGACTCGTTGGATTTTATGGATATCATTTTCCAACTTGAAGGTGACCTCAATATTCAATTAGAAAAAAATGATTTTGATTTCCTTAAGCGCACTGGACTCAGTCGTGAAGAAGCCGTTCAAAATGATATCTTAAGTGATGAAGCAAAAAAACGCTTAGCACCCTTACTTCCAGGGTTGAATCCAGCGGATAACTTAGCGCCCAAAGACTTGGCTCAGTTTGTTTCAATTGAATCTTTGGTGCGCGTGTTGGCCCCACGATTCGCTTTATGAAGTAAACCTCGTAATACCCACAGATCACCAATCAGAATAAAAGCAAATCCGACGGCCAGCAATGTTCCTACGGTGTGCAGCGGCCGAAGGGTAAATCCCCATAAGAAGCCACATAAGCACATTGAGAGTATGGTTAATACAACAGTGGCACGTGAGCGCTCAAGCGCTCCATCCTCAAGATTCTTGCTGGCAAATAAATACTGAATAGAGTTATCACCCGAGAGCCCCACAAAAATGGCTCCTATTAAACAAGTCATCAGATTGATGGGAACATTAAATACCACTAGCACCAACAACAGCATTAGTGGGCACCAAAATAGACTAAAGAGTACCGGCCAGAGGGGTTTGATCTTTCTCCACCAACACAAGAAGATGACTGTGAGTCCCACTAATAAAAGTGAGAGATCAAGTCCTTTAAAAAGTGTGCTCGCGACTTCATCTGCGAAGTCTGCGTAGACAACGAGTTCGCCACTCGGGAAACAGGTATCCTGACAAATCGCTTGAATCTGAATAATCATTTTCTTCAAAGATTCTTGATCTATCGATTGAACATACACGACCCATCTTTCCCACTCATCATTTTGATAATGTTGGGCGAGATCAGTCTGCATAATATGGCGTTTAATATCTTCAGTGACTTCTTGGGGTAGGTCTTGTGGAATAGCATGAAACAGAGCAGGCAGTGAATGGATTTTGACGACACCAGAGATGGAAGAAATTTTTTCTTCAAAGTTTTTAGGTTTTGCATGCTTCGCCGGGAAGACGATCTCCAGTGATCCTTCAGAGCCGAACTGCTGTGTTAAAAAAGCATAGGCTTTATGAGCAGGATGATGAATTGGGAAATTTTCCCTCGGAGAATCATTATATTTCAAGTGTGAGAATGCTAAAAATCCTGCCAAAGAAATGGCAACCATAATGACACTTACTATGAAGGAGGGGCGCAATGTCGCCAGACTATCTAGCCAGCGAGGTGCCCAAGCTTTGTCTATTCGCAGCCACTTGTTAGCAAGTGCTGGGAAAAGTGTCAGCAGTGCGGGAAGTGCGAAGAGTAAAATAAACCATTCAATCAAAGCGGAAAAAGCGGCGATCGCTCCAAAGCGTTGGATGATTTCTATTCTAGAAAAAACTAATACTCCGAACCCTATGATAGTCGTAAGAGAGGTGAAAAAGCTGGGAGCTCGCAATTTAATAAAGGGTTGGTTTACTTGCGTCTGAGGATTTTTTCGCTTCTCTTCCACGAGAAAGATGTAGTCTTCAACTCCAGAAATAATAACCAGGATAAATAGGGTATTAGTGAGAGCGTCGATTGGAATATCAAGATAAGCCATCACACCGAGTGAAATGGTGAGAGTCGTCACAAGGGAGCCGGTCAGCAGAAAGCCACTTGTCCAAGACCCGTGAAAAAGACGAAAGAAAATCAAAATGAAGAGAAAGACCAATAGATTAATCGGAGCATCACTCATCATCATTTTTTGCATATGCCAAGGAGTCGCCCCGCGGCCTGCAATGTGAAGCTCAAGACCTGGTATTTCCTTTTGTAGTTGCAAAGCTTTTACATACGCTTCACCGATAATGTCAGGCTGAGCATTTTCTGCCTTGTCGGATTCAGTTGCGAGCTTCAGGTTGTAAGAAAGAATGGCAGCAGTTGTGAGCGGCTGAAGATAGAGCGGAAAATTATAGAGCGGAGTGAGGTCGACGGGTTCCGTTGTGGGATTTTGGCACTGCACACTGAGGAGTCGGGGAAACCACAGGCGACTGCCAGTCAGTTCAAAGGTGCGCAGATCAAGCGGAGAGCTGATGCTGGCAATGAAAGTTCCCTTGATAGGAGTAAGTTTTTTGAGATTTCTTACAAGCTTTTCTATCTGGCATACTTCAACCATGGTGAAAGGCCCATTTTGCTTCGACCAGTGCAATTGAAACGAAGCAGGGTCAGCAAAACTTTTGCGGACACGCTGAAAATCTTGCGCCGTTTTAAAGCGTGTATCGTCCAGGTGATAAATTTGTAGCTCGGTACGAAGATTTTTTAGTTGAGAAAAACTAAGGCCCAGAAAGCCTATAAAGACCGCTAGCACCGATAGCGGTGAGCGTAAAAAGTTTAGTCGTGACCACATGGTTGCTATTCTGACAAAAAAGCAAAAAAAAAGCTCGGTTATTCGGAACTTGTATCTAAAATTGGCCTTATGGTAGGGTGTTTCCTCACCAGGAGAATCTATGGATGTAGGATGCTGCGGAACTAATACGTTTAAGGATAAAGAAGACCGTAAAGGCTCATTCTTTTCAGCGACACAGTCAATCTGCCCCAAATGTCGCAAAACTATTCAGGCCAAAATTATTTTTCGCGACAATAAAGTTATTCTTACGAAACGCTGTTTTCACCATGGTGAGTTTGAAGCACTTCTCTCATCTGATGTTGATTATTGGGTTAAAAGTCTGACTTACACCAAACCTGGAACTAAGCCGAAAGAATTCTCTACCCATTTTAAAGATGGCTGCCCTGATGATTGTGGGCTCTGTGAAGAACATGAACAGCATACATGTTCTCCCATTGTTGAAATTAGTAATGCCTGTGATCTTAAGTGCCCCATCTGTATTGTTTGGAATCAGAACAATTATAATATGTCTTTGCAGGAATTTAAAAACATCACTGACGGACTTCTGCGTAAAGAAGGAAGTCTTGAGTTGATGTTACTTTCGGGTGGAGAGCCGACACTTCATCCACAGTTTTTTGAATTAGCGGAATACGCCTGTAAGCAAAAAGATATTAAGCGTGTTTTGGTTTCATCTCACGGTATTAAAATTGCTCAGGACGAAGAATTTGCCAAACGCTTTAAGGATATGGGTCTTTATCTTTCATTGCAGTTCGATTCTTTGAACAACGAGAATTACAAAAAACTTCGTGGTGCCTCATTACTTGAAACAAAAATGAAAACGCTCGAGATGTGTGAGAAATATAATATTCCCACGATCTTCGTTCCAACAGTTGCCCGCGGCTTCAACGATCATGAATTAGGTGAAGTTATCGACTTTGCGCTTAAGCATGACTTTGTTACCTCGGTGACTATTCAGCCAGCAGCGTATACTGGTGCCGGCGGAACCTCATTCCCACAAGATCCAATGGGACGTCTTACACAAGTGGATATTCATCAGTTACTTGAGAAGCAAACTGATTGGCTCAAAAAAGAAGATTTTCTCCCTATCCCATGCTCGCATCCTTCTTGTTATACCGCTTGTTACGTTTTGAAGTTGGACAACGGTAAATTCGTTCCTTTGACTCACTTTGGTGACGTAGCCGTTTATCTCAACATGCTTACCAATCGAGCAATCTTAGAAGCCGATGATAAAGCCCAACAGCTCATTCAAGATGCCATCTATAATCTCTGGAGTGCACAAAGTGTCACGGTTGATACAGAGCAGGTGCTGCAATCATTGAAGTCGATTTTGAACGAATATCAGGGCGCTGGCACTCTTGGACAAGAGCAGCTTTGGAAGCTTTCTGAAACTAAAGTTAAAGCGATTTTCATTCATGCGTTTATGGACGAGTTTGACTTTGAGGTCTCACGTATTCGCAAATGTTGTACCCACTATGCTCTACCTGATGGTCGATTGATGCCTGGCTGTGCTTATAACAATATCCATCGCTTCAAAGATAAGCGCTTGGATCTTGAAGGTGTGAATGAACCTGAGCGAGTTAAGCTTACGACTTTTGCTTAATCAAAGTGCCACATGATGTTGCCAAGATTGTTATCGTGGGAGCTGGTCCAGCTGGGCTTAAGCTCTCGCGCGAACTTTTACGCAGAAATATTCCTCATCGAGTGCTAGAGAAGGCAGAGGGGCCGGCGAGTTCTTTTAAAGCGATGCCTTCATTTCTTAAAATTCTGACACCCTGGGCGATGAATCATCTTGATAGTGAAGATCGCGAACTTTTTCCAAGCAAAAGGCAATTATCAGCGCAAGAAATACATGGCTATTTTGCCGAGTACGCGCGCAAGCATCATCTCTCTGTCGAATATAATAAATCCGTATTAACGATCGATTCCAAAAGCAACGAACTAATTTTGCAAACAGATAACGAATCAATCAAGGCACGGGCAGTAGTCTTTGCTACCGGGTACTGGAATAATCCTGCTTATTCACTTTCAAAAGATATCATTAGTCAGGCGAGCATCCCGGTCTTTCATTTCGTGGATAACCCTACAGACAAGTTTGATTTCACCAACAAAAAAGTACTCATAGTTGGAAGCCGTTTATCGGCGGGACAAATTATTGAAGAGATTGAATTAAAAACGAAAGGCAAAGTCAGTTTTATAATCAGTCATCGCAGTCCCATTCGTTTCTCACCAGCATGGATTCATAAATTGCCTGTCTGGTTTAGCATAGGCATTGAAGCACTCGTCGCGAGATTGTGGCCTCGTTTGAACTTTCCAGTTCTGATGGATGAGTCAGTAAATAAATTGATCAAACATAAGCCTATTGTTTGTCGTGGAATAATTGAGAGAATATCCAGTGATGAGGTTTTTTTTAAAAATGGTTCACCTATAAAATGTGATGTGCTCATTTTTACAACTGGATTTTCTTTTTCAGACATGGCCCCACTTCCACACCCTAATGTCTATTATCTAGGTTCCCCCAGGAACAAAGACTTTCGTTCTCGCTTCTTGCGTGGGATTCGCTCCGATGCGGAGGAGCTAGCAGCTCAACTAGTTGAGAAATATCCTTAGGGAGTGCAAGTCCTGTGTTCTCAGTAAGTTAGGTGAGACATCTCCTTTTTAGAATTTGTGAAGAGCGTGAAATCCATCAAGCAAAATACGCTGTATTTATTTCCAGTCACATAGGGCCTACATGGCCAAACTGCTACAAGCACACCTAAAAGTTAAACGATAGGAATTGTCGTTAATTAAGGAGTCGCAATGAAAACTCTCATTTTTGGTTTAATGCTAACACTTTCGTTCAGTGCAATGGCGCGTGAGCTGAAGGCTTGCTCAAGCTCTCAGTTAGTGTCTCTCGAGGATTCAATCGCTGATTGGGTCAAGGATGGTTTTACTGAAGTTAACTATTTAACTAATAGTAAAGACGCTGTTGTGGGCTTTTATACCTGGAGCAAAGACGGCGGGATGATCTCTGAAGTCTGCGAATATGTAGGTAAGGATGATTTGACGGTTGCCGATACCTGGTATTACTGGGATAACGACGACTCATCTGAAAATCCTAGCACTTGGTCGGTCGGCGAAAGCTACCGTATCTCGCAAGATGAAGGAATCGCTTACTTTGAGGTTCTGTCAGTTTCGGATGAAAGCGTAACAGCAAGAATGACAATTATTGGTTGGGATGAAGAATCAACTGACCATGAAGTTCGTAACACAGTAGTAACTTTTAAACGTAAATAGGTAGACCATGAGTGATTCGATGCCAGCAACTGTTCCCAATTCTTTTCGTATTGCCCTCACTTTGGAGAATCCAGAGTCGCGCATGGACAATACTTTATTAAATGCCCTGAGAGATCAGGACGAGAATATGAAGTTAAAATTGATCTCTCGCACGGCCTTGAAAGATCTTTTTAATGAAAAGAAAATTTGGATCAAAGGTCAGCGCGCGAAATCTTCTTCGTCACTGGCGAAGGGCACAACTTACGTAGATATTTTAGGCTTTTAAAAAAGAAGGCCCCTTTCGGGGCCTTTTTCATTATCTCTTATAGCTTCCTTCCAACACAGCTTTTTCATTCGCTAAGATGAGTAGATTTTCTAGCTCACTCTTGGCTAACAAGCTTGGTGCAGACTTCAACGAACTGCGACCAGAACACATACGAATGCTTTCTTCGCGCGAGTAGGGGCCTTGGTAAGCACGTATAGCGCAATCTGCTGTTGCTACGTCTGCGTAAGGGCTACCACATAGCTGAAGGCTCTCAGCTTTGCTGAATGGGCCGGCGTAGGCCTTGATCGCACAGTCGGCTGGACCTACTGAGTAAGCACGTGTGCAGAGGTTAATAGATTCATCTTTGCTGAAGGGACCTGCATAAGCTTTGATCGCACAACGTGCAGGTGAATCATCATAGGCACCTTCACATAAACGAAGAGATTCATCGCGCGAGAAAGGACCCGCGTAAGCAGTATTGGCGCAGAGGCTAGGATCGCGTGGCGGTGGTGGAGGAAGAGGACCGTTATCAGCTGGATGACAAGTATAACGACGGCCATTGATAATAGTGTCAACGCGTTGAGCGTGAACAGCTTCAGCGGTCACACAAAATAAAAACACAGCGATAAAGAGACGCATATTCTTTCTCCTAAGATTTAAGTCCTATAGAACTCGTATCAAGAGAAAAGACAGGCAGGATAGGGACAAACTGGCACTTTGAGGGATGAAAATGCTTACAACTTATAACCAGCGATCTAGATCTTCCAAGATTTCATTCATGGGAAAACCAACTGAGATGGTATTGGCGGTTTGGCGTTCTGGAAGCTCAGTGATTTCATTTACGGAAGTGTCTTGAGCTGCGTAAAGCACTCCACCCACCAATCCATTAGTGAGAAGAATAGGTGCGCCTGAGTTACCACCAATCGCAGGGCAGCGATTGAGCACAAGATCACGACCGTTGTTGGTGTCTGAGCTTACTGTGCATTCTAGCTTTACGATGCGCGCACTGGCGCCGCTTATATGATCAATCACGTAAGGGTGAACTGTGTCGCCCGGTTTAAAGCCTTGGCGCTCAATTGTGAGTGGTGTCGCCATCACATCACGATCTAGTTGGATGAGAGCATAGTCCTGTGATGAGAGTCCTGAACGATTGGTAGAGTGATTATGGCGAAAGAGAACTTGTGAACAGCGTGCCACTTCGTGACCACCAAATTGCGAATTGAAAACAGCATAGAAGCCTTCACACACTTGTTGGAGGTTGCCGTTTTCGATGCAATGAGAGTTAGTCATAAGTAGACGAGGTCCAACGAGAGAGCCGGTGCACAGCGAGCTATTTTCTGCATCATTGAAATTGATAATAAACAAACGAGCGATGGCATCAGGGCAGTCTTGGCTGGGGCATGAAATACTCTGCTGGGCCATCAAGGCTTCCATATCGGCTTCAGTCAGTGTGATCTTTTTACGTGCACTTTTGGTGCTTTCTTTTCCGCAAGAAATCACTGAAAGGCACAGCAGAATCAGCATTGTTAAGCGCAACATGATAAACCCTTTTAATATTTGTATATTAAGGGGAAGCGACACTTTTGCGGTTATGCTGAGTATTCTTTACAGGTCATAAGGGGTTATAATGTCGATAACTTGGGAGGATTTTAGCCAGGTAGAGCTGCGAATTGGCACGATTCAAAAGGCGGAGGTTTTTAACCAGGCCAAAAAACCTGCTTATAAACTGTGGATCGATTTAGGTGAGCTGGGAATTAAGCAGTCGAGCGCTCAGATTACCACTCATTACACCCCAGAATCGTTGATCGGCACACAGGTTTTATGTGTTTGTAATTTTGCACCAAAACAAATCGCCAATTTTATTTCCGAGGTTTTGGTGACTGGGATTTATGACCAATCAGGTGCGGTCGTTTTAGTTCGACCAGACAAGTTATCACCTAACGGTGCTAGGCTGGTTTGAAGTTTTCTTTGAAGGCGTAAAGGGCCACTGCCGAGGCGCAAGCGGCATTGAGAGCGTAGACATCTTCGTCGATAGGAATGCGAACTAACTGATTAACTGTCGCCATCACTTCTGGGGACATGCCAGTGGCTTCTGAACCGATGATTAAAGCTGTTTTTGAAGTGAATTGCAGCTCACCTAGATTGACTGCCGAGGGGCGATTTTCAAAGCCCACCACCTGCACACCTTGCGACTTAAGCCACAAAAGATCAGCTGCTAGGTTTCTGGTTTGATGAATTTTCATGCCATAGACATTGCCCATGGAAGTGCGAACCGCGCGACGCTGAAAAGGGTGACAAGTGCGATGATCAACCAGGATATTAGTTATTCCAAAAGCGGCGGCGTTACGAATGATGGCGCCGACGTTATCGGTTTTAGCAATGCCGTCCATGACGAGAATGGGGCCGGTTAAGAGGTCGGCTAAACTGGCATCTTGGGGACGACGAGCGCGCGCCATCACACCGTGATGAAGACTATAACCCACGATCGATTGCATAACTTCAATGGGAACCTGGTAAGCGATGGGTGTTTGTTTTAAAAAAATTTGGTGCTGATTTTCAGCGTACCATTCGGCCGTCGCTAAGATTGATTCGACCGGGATGTCCGACGCTAAGAGCTTGAGCACCACGCGAGAAGAGTCGGCGATAAAGAAGTCACTGCCCGCATCAGAGAGCTTAAGCCCTTGATACTGCTGCAATACTTCGGCCGAAGGAGTGGGTCTTTCCATAGAGGAATTTTTAGCGCGATAAGACTTAAGTGTCAGGTAAATTTTCAAACATAAGGCCGTCTAGGTGTTGTTGCTATAATTGCCAAGACTCCGTTGCTAGAAGAACCCCTATGAAAAACATTATTCTACTCGCTTCATTATTTTCACTTCCTTTAACAGCTATCGCTCAATGCACCGGCAGCGAGCGCAGCTTTCAGGGGATCGATCCGATTGATCAATCAAGCTGGGAGATTCGAACCAAAGAGTATTTGCCGGCCAAAAAAGGTGGACCCGTCATTTTTGTATTGCCACCGATTGTAGGGGAGACGGTGCTAGATCGTCGTGTTGCGAGCAAATTCTGTGCAAGTGGCATGGCCGCTTACGTTATTCAGGTCGTTAAAGAAAATTCGCAGGAGCGAGAGATCAATGATCTGCGAGTGCATGATGAGTCTTATGAGCGAGCGCTTGGTGGTGTTCGTCAATTAATCAGCGCGATGGAAAACGATCCAAGATTTAATGGCAAGTTTGGCATCTTAGGCATGAGTTTAGGTGGCATGCTTTCAAGTTATGTGGCGGGATCTGAGCCGCGCATCTTGGCGAGTGTGATTGTGGCAGGCGCCGGCAATGTTCCAGGAGTATTAGCAGGTAGTGATCAAGAAATTGTGGTGCGCCAGAGAAATGCGCGATTGAGCGCTTTAGGATTAGCTGACGTGCAAGATTACCAATCACGACTTAGCTCTTTTGTAACACGTGATCCACTTTTAGTTGCAGGTAATGTGGCCCCACGTTCGATGTATCTTTTTATTGCTAACAGTGACACCACTGTTCCAACTCGTTACCAGCAAGAGTTGCGACAGGCCGTAAGAGAGCCGTTAGTGTTTGTGATGAATGCGTCTCACGCACCAGGACTCATCAAAGCAGCAACATTACATGTGGGAAAGATGACGAGTTTCTTTTCAAAGCGCCTTAAGGATTAAGGCGCTCTTCTAATTCGATACGATAGCGTTTACGCTGCTCTTCCGGAATATTGAGCTTATCAAGTTCAATCAAAAGCTCTGCTAATTCTTGAGTGTTGAGAGTGCGATATCCTGCACGTTCATACCAAGCATTGCCCCATTTTTTTGCAGGCAATTTCCAAGGTGAGCTGCTGCCTAATTTCACGCCACGGTAGAAGAGGGCGGCGATTTTTTTGCCAGCTTTTTTCTCAACACATGCTCTCAAAGCTTGGTCAGCTTGTTGGCGCTGAGACTTAGTCCCTCCACCCCAGAAACGCAGATCGTGCTCTTCACAGCAAGAGCGCCATAATCCTGGGCGAGCAGGTGTCCCATCTGGTGCCATGGTACAGCCATCACTTACAAAGGGACGAAGTTCGCCGGCCGAGGCATTAAGGAAGAAGCTCAGGATTAAAATAAACATACTCCTAGTATAACTAAACTCTTAGCCAGGAGTCAGAAGCTAAAAACTTTACAGTGTCCGAGAGAAGGGCTCGGTCATTACAGTATCTCCCTGAAAACTCCGATACTTATCTCTGGAGGGGACTATGCGATTTTTCATTCTTTTTGCATTACTTGTTATTTCTGGTGAGGCATTTGCGCAGCGAGGTCGAAGTGCGTGGAAAGTCGCTAACATGAAATACAAAGTCTTTCTTCTCAACGAGTACAAAGCGCTGTTGGCCCAGCATCCAGAAAAATTAGCTGAGTGGTCATTGAAGCAAACAACATCATTGAGTTTTATTTCTGAAGCGTTTGCTGCCGAAGGTATGGATTGTATCTATGCAGGATGGCCGAGTCAGCGAGTGGGTTCGAGTTGCTCAAGTCCTGCACGCATGAATCCTAAGTATCAAGCGGGGAGTTGTCAGAGTAATGAATTGCACTGTCAGCCAGCACTTTTTGGTGAAGGTCTTTGTGCACCAGTTAGTACGCAAGTACAACGTAACAGTGCCTTTAGTGAATGTGAAAAACGCTTTAACAAAGCGGGCCGCACTGTAGAAGATGTCATTCGCGAAAATTTAGGAAAAGGTTTAGAAGCTGAATTGTTGAGTCTCTTGGATTTTGCCGACAATATATGTGCGACTTCAAAACAAAAAAATACCGGAATGTGTCGCCGTCTTGAGGCCGCTGTGTTGCGAGTTCGAAATGGATTACCTGAGGTTCGTGCCAGTATTGTCATTCAAGGCAAAGAGGTGCGTGATGATCAGGTTCGTAGTGATTTAGTTGGTGCTGTGAGTGAGACAACAGTCGTTGAAGGTGTCGGCCAGACGACTGGAACTGTTCCGACAGATTGTGATCCATCAGGGGTTCCGGTAGTCAGATCAGCTGATAAGGATTTACCTGGTGTTGTTCTGCCGTTTGCTCGCACAGAACCTAGACCCCTCGATTTTGAATACACCACGTCTCGTCCAGGATCAGATCCTTCATTTCAGAATACCTTCACCAAAGACAAGAATAGTGAAGAGCTGAGACCCAATGGATTTGAGTTTCGTATGACGGGACCCACGAGTATGGCGGGAGCACCCATTGATCCGGCCGAAAAAGTAGAACGAAATTGGAATTTTGTTTCGACTGATCATAGTCAGCGAGAAACATATCTCTGGGTCACTGATGATGCTGGTTCTGGTTATTTATCTCAGTTGATGGAGACAATCGTTTTACTCGTGCCAAGAAGATCACGTCCGGCGGTCGAAGTGGTTGGAGATGAGTTGCATGTGACACTTACGACGGGTGAGAAAGTTGTTTATGATAAAAAAACAAAATTAGTGAAGTCGGGTGTGTTGTCTGAGGGACCAGTAGACCTTAACCCCAATCGCTTTAACCGCAAATTTGCGCCGATTAAGTATAGCGGAACTGGAATTAGTATTCGCGTAGACAAACGCGGTGAAGACCCTCGTTTGATTCCAGGGAATGCTGTCATTACCCAGAACGGGAAGACCTGTCAGGTTCCTGCTAAGGAATTGTGGACACCCGATTCTGATTTCCGTTATGCCGATGATAAGGCGCTTATCGATTTCTTAAATAGAAAGTGCGGCAATAAGTTTTCGATTTAAATCATAGTCCAAAAGGCGCGAGTGAACCTGTTCCCTCGCGCACTAATTCTGGCACATCTTCACTTAAAGAAATGATAGTCGTGGGTCCAACGAAATTGGTCTCCCCGGCATCGAGAATCATTTCAAACTGACCCGCGAAATGATCGTCGATAAGGCCTGACCAAATAGGAATCTCTGGATCATGGTCTGGAAACATATCGGCAGTCACGTGAGTTCCGATGGCGACCCCACCATGACGCTCTAAAAGCGTTTGTAAGAGGCTTGAAGAGGGAAAGCGAAGTCCAACTTCATGATCCATCTTCGAGGCTTTTAAATGACGAATAATCTTTTTTTGCGCTTTAAAAATAAAAGTGTAAGGGCCAGGCACAACTCGACGAAGTAAGCGGAACGCCTGATCGTTGATATGGGCAATCTCAGCTGCTTGGGCAAAGTGAGCGCAGAAGATAGTGAAGTGCTTTGTGTTGTCGACGTGCCGAAAGCGATAAAGCTTATCCACGCCATCTTTGACGAACGGATCAGCAATGACGATCCAATTGGTGTCGAGGGGTAAACACAAAAGCCCCCCAGAGTTTAAAATCTGGGAGGCCTTGGTTAGTAGTCGATCGTCAGGATTCTCAGGAATGATGTAGGCAATCACAAACTGGATGCAACATTCATCTCGCGTCCAAGCGACTTAGAACGACGCTCATGATAATTCTGTTTTTCTTCTTTTTCAGACTCTTCTTTGCAAATGATGCAAACCTCAGAAGTCGGACGCGCCATGAGGCGCTGGAAGCTAATCTCACAGCCGCAGTCATCGCACATGCCATATTGCTCTGTGTCGGTCTTGGCGAGAGATTTAAGAACTTTTTTGTAATAGAGAGCTTCGCGATTAGAGAAGCGCATATCAGCGGCCAACAATATGTTGTCGTTCGCTGCATCTACTTCATCTTTCGCTCCCGTTAGAGAGGCGCTCTCGTATTCAGCTTTCTTCTTGGTGAAATTCATCCGGATTCTTTCGGCTTCCGTGTGAAGAGTCTCCTTGAGGGCAGCTAACTGTGTCTTAGACAAATGCTTATTGAGACGGGCCATACTTCAAACTCCTTAGAAGAGAGGTCTGTCTTGTGTGTCTATCGATTACATAGGTAGCCGTTCACTCTGCCAAGTTAGTATTGTCTTACATCGTTTCTTAATCGCTAACATTTGCTTACATAACTGCTGTTTCTCCTCTGAAAAGGCACTTCATGATCTTCAAGTTTGGGTTAAGAATGCGTCAGTTTTTTGGCAATCCATGGACATGAACATCAATCAGATTTTCAATAGTGTTATGCGAGTTCTTACCAAGCTTTTTCTTTTTGGATTGTGCCTGTCGTGTTTTTTTCTCACGGCCATACCACTGTTACCGTGGTTACAGCTGGACGCTAAACGAGCGCGTCCTCTATTAGTGCGTCTAGTAGCGCTTTATGCGTCTCTAGCGATGCGTGTGCTGGGGCTTCGATCAAAGATAGAGGGGCGTAAGGATTTGTGGCACAAACGCGGCGGACAGCTGATCGTCGCTAATCATATGAGTTATGTAGATGTTTTGTTGATCGCTAGTTCTAGGCCTTGTTGTTTCGTCACTTCTGTCGAAATTAAAGAAACGCCCGTTTTAGGATGGATTGTTCAGTTGGCGGGATGTTTGTTTGTGGAACGTAGAAGTAAGACAAAGTTGGGTAATGAAGTCATTGAGATTGAGGAAGCCTTGCGCAGTGGACTAGATGTTGTGGTGTTCCCTGAGGCCACGAGCACTGCAGGAGATGAAGTCATCCGTTTTCGTCGTCCACTCTTTAATGCCGCTATCAGAGCGCAGGTTGCCGTTCAGCCAGTGACTGTCAATTATCAAACTATTGATGGAGAAGCTGTGACTGCTCTCAATCGTGATGTGCTTTGTTGGTATGGCGATATGACTTTCTTTTCACATCTCGTGACACTCACTCGTATTAAAGAAGCTCAACTTTCGATTTATGTTCATGAGAGAATTGCAGAGCCGATGGAAAGCCAGGACATGGCGAATATGGCACATCAAATAGTTTCACAAAAATTTCGCTCGCTCGCTTGTTCGGTTTGAGGCTTGCTCAAGGATTGAGCTGCCAGGCATAATAAAGTCATAGGAGCCTTTATGACTGAATTGCCACTGCACCCACAGTTCGTTCATCTTCCGTTAGCGTTAGCGCTGATTTTACCAATCCTAGCGATCGTCTTGGCTTTTTTAATTAAGAGCGAAAAATTCCCTCCCCAAGTTTGGACGATTATTGTGGGCCTGCAATTAGTGGCGACTGTTTCTGGTTATGTGGCGATGAGCTTGGGCGAAGATGAAGAAGAAGTAGTGGAGAAGGTGGTAGGTAAGGAAGCTCTCCATCGTCATGAAGAGCATGCCGAGATGTTTGTCGCTTCATCAGTCGCCTCGACTGTATTTAGTGCCACTGTGCTGTTAGTAAAATTAAACGCCAAATTTCCACTGATGTTGGTGAGTTTTATTCTTATGCTCGGCCAACTCTTTTTAGGAGTGCGTTCGGGCCAAAGTGGAGGCGCTTTGGTGTATGTGCATAAAGCAGCCGAAGCCTATAGTCAGAATGAATCAGCAGGCGAACCTCAAGGTCTTTTACCGACACCTGGAATGAATACGTCTGAGTCGGAATATCCCCAAGATGAAAATGACTACGCTCCTGGGGAAGCGGTGGAAGAAGACGAGTCCGAAGAAAATCGAGAAGACGATTAATCGAGTAGCTCGTTAATCGTTTGCTCAAACATCGTCTTAAACTCATTAAAGTAGAGTCCAGTTCCTGGACCATTGAAGCCCGCATGCACTTTAAACACTTGATGCTTCTTATCGAGGAAGATGGTTGTCGGGAAAGAGATAAAATTCTTTATACCCGGTAATTTATTTGCTGGAGAGTCGTCTTTAGATGTTCCCGCCAAAAGAACTGGGTAAGGAATAGCTCTCTTCTTCACTACCATCGCCAGATGTTTGCGCGCGTCTTCTGGAGTGAGAGCGTATTCAAACGAAAGAGCAACAACTTCAATGCCGCGTGATTTATTTTTCTGATACCAAGGAGCTAAGAACCCAAGTTCATCAATACAATTGGGACACCACGATCCAAAAATTTGAATGATAACTGGTTTACCTTTGTAATCGGCGAGACTGACAGTTTTGCCATCCGTAGTTGGAAAACTAAATTCGATAGTTTCAACTTGAGTTTGTTTGGTGGGATCCGGGAGAGTGGCTTTCTCGTTTCGGTAAGCAGTGAATTTAGTCACACTTTTACCCAGCATCTCGCCGGATAGTTGTTTGCCCTCAAGTTTTCCTCGAAAAACAAAGTTAAATACACCATCAAAGGCAGCCGTTTCAAAATCATTTCCAGAAACGTAACCATCAATATAACGGTAATCACCGGTCTTGGTCATGATAGAAGCATTGAGGCTGGAACCACTTTGATCGAGCAGTAGTACGGCATCAGTTTTATTTCCACTACTGTCGATCATCTCCATCGACCATTTCCCACTTAACTGGATATCAGTTTTTTTGACGGGCCCATCAAAGCGACGAAAAGCGCCAGGGCGACCTTGTATAGGAATGCGTTCTTCTGGTTTACGATTGGGTTTTACAAAGGCACCACGAATTGAATTGGGTGAGATGGCGGTGAATTCGAGATAGTTTTGGTACGTGCCTAGGGGAATAATCCATTTACCTTTTGAAGCACGAATCTCATTGATCTCAATGCGCTCCTTGCCGTTAATCAAGGTGGCCTGCCAACCGCGACGGCCGGGCTCAAGCTCCATCAAAAAAGGGATTGAAACACCTGGGTATTTCAGCTCAAAGCGCCAAACACCAGCTTTAGGCGTCGGTTGACGAGAAGCGATAGCAGAATTGAGAGTGAATAACAGTACAAGAGTGAATCTAAGCATCATACAGCGTCCTCAACAATTGCCCACAGTACGGTGGATGGGTTAATATCTTTCTTTATTTTGACCGGGATGTCACCCTTGAGAAGTTTTCTAGTCGGACAGCGTTGGATCAGTGAGTCAGAGCCTGAATTAGGTCTCGGCATGGTGATGGAATCAGAGCAGAAAACCGTCATGGTTTATTTTCCTGCCGCCAAAGTCGAGCGACGTTATGGCACTCAGACAGCACCCCTTCGTCGAATTCAATTTATGAAAGGTGATGAGATCCGCTTGCAAGATGGCAGCACTCACGTTGTCGTTGATGCACGCGAGAGTCATGGTCTCATGACTTATTTAACGGAAGCTGGTGAAGCAGCAGAGACTCATCTTTCAGACACTCTTTCACTTTCTCGTCCTGAAGAGCGCTTGTTCGCCGGCCAAGTTGATTCACTGGAGCTTTTTAAATTACGCTACGACCTTTTGCTGAATCAAAGAAATTTATTTCTCTCTCCTGTGCGTGGATTTACTGGTGCGCGCTTGGCGCTGATTCCACATCAACAGTATGTGGCCCACGAAATCGCCACCCGCGCTCGTCCAAGAGTCATGCTGGCCGATGAAGTAGGTCTCGGGAAAACCATTGAAGCAGGGATGATTCTTCATCACTTAATTCAGATTGGTCGTGTGGAGCGCGCTCTGATTATAGTACCTGATTCATTGGTGTATCAGTGGTTTGTGGAGATGCTTAAAAAGTTTGGTCTCTCATTTGCCACCATCAATCATGAATCCAATCTGGAAGATCATGAGAATCCCTTTGAAGATCAGCAGCTCTTTATCGTGAGTTTGCGCTTCATGATGCAGCATCCAGGGCTCGCCGATCATGTCAAAGCTGATCAATGGGATATGCTGATTGTCGATGAGGCCCATCAACTGCGCTGGAATCCCACGCAAGCATCTCCTGAATATAAATTAGTGGAAGAACTTTCTACTCGCACAGAAGGGCTAGTGCTGCTTTCGGGAACGCCAGAAATTTTAGGACTTGCTGGTCACTTCTCACGGTTGCGCTTACTCGATCCTCAGCGCTTTCATGATTATGAAGCGTTCTTACAGGATCATGCTAACTACCAAGAGATCTCAGCTATTGCTAAGTTCTTAGATGGTGCTAAGCCACTCACTGAAAAACAACAGAAGAAGCTTAAAGAGCTGGGTTTGAAAATTCCATCGACTCCAGAAGAGCGAACTCAAACTTTAATGGATTTGCTTGATCGCCATGGGACGGGACGTGTGTATTTCCGCAATACCCGCAAACGTATGGCGACCTTTGCAGAGTTTTTTCCTAAGCGTGTGCTGCATGCTCATCCACTCAAGCCAGGAAAAGGCAAGGCCGCCGAGAAACAAGATTATACTACTAAAGTTGATTGGTTGATTGATCACTTGGGTGAAACCAAAGGTCAGAAGACTTTGCTCTTATGTCACGAGAAAGAATTGGTGGTGGCGCTTGAAGCGAGCCTCAAACAAAAATCTCCCGCAAAAGTGGCGGTGTTTCATGCGGGTATGCCACTTTTGCATCGAGATCGTGCAGCGGCCTGGTTTGCTGATCCCGAAGGCGCGCAATTACTTCTTTCAACTGAAATTGGATCGGAAGGGCGCAATTTTGAATTCTCTCAGCATTTAGTTTTATTTGATCTACCTCGCTTGCCAGATCTACTTGAACAGCGAATTGGTCGCCTCGATCGTATTGGGCAAAAAAACGATATTCATATTCACGTTCCTTTTCTCACTGGTGGCAAAGAAGAATTGATGTTCCGTTGGTATCACGAAGGACTCAATGCCTTTGAGTCTTCTCCTCGTGGGGCCTCGGAGCTTTACGCTACCGTTCGCGAAGATTTAATTCCTTTGATTGAAAGTGAAGAGATTGATGAGAAAAAGTTTGCCGCACTTCTTAAACGAGTAAAAGTTGAGCATGAGCAGATTGAAGAGCGCTTGGAAGAAGGGCAAGATCGCTTAGTGGAACTTAATTCGTACAATGAAGTTAAAGCTCAAGGTCATATTAGCGCCCTTAAAGAAGTAGAAGCATCTCCTGTGTTGCGAGACTTTATGCTTTCTCTCTGTGAGCGTTTAGGAATTGATGCCGAAGATCTCGATGGAGATAGTTATTATCTAAAGCCCAGCGACACCATGCTCTTGCCCCATTTTCCGGGACTTCCTCATGAAGGTGTTTCTGTAACATTCAAAAGAGACGTGGCGCTTCGTCGTCCCGAATTGATGTTTCTGACGTGGGATCATCCCATGGTGCTGGGAATTATTGAACTCATCGCTTCAAAAGAAATGGGCAACGTGACTGTCGCCACCTGGAAAACAAAAGCTCCTGAGCCGTTCCTTTTAGAAGCATTTTTCACACTTCATTGTGTCGCCGATCGTAAGCTGCAACCTCAGAAATGGTTCCCACCTACGCCGTTGCGTGTGCTTTTAAATAGTAAGGGCCAAGACATCACAGCGAAGTTTCCTAAAAAGATGGTGGATGAGGGTGTTACGAACGCAGGGGCCGACAAGATTACGCAAGTCAGAAGTTTGCCTCGTGAAACTCTCAAAGCTCTCTTGAAACAAGGTAAAGAAGCAACATTAATACGTGCGAAGCAATATAAAGAGAAATTTCATCTTGAAATGAAAACAGCGTTTGATCACGAGATCACTCGTCTTGAAAAGTTGCGCGAAGTAAACCCCACTGTTTCACTACAAGAAATTGTAGCGCTCAAAACACAAAAACTTAAACTCGAGAAAGCGATGGGTGAGGCACAGTTAACCCTCGACTCTCTTCGAGTCATTCTCTGAGGTATTTATGCAAGAATTGAACGATGACACCATTATGGCGGTAATCGAAAAAGAACCTAAGGTCCTGATTGATTTTTTTGCTTCTTGGTGTGGCGCTTGTCGTGTTGCCGCTCCCATGTTTGAGCGAGTGGCCAAAGAATTTAATATTCCCATTTATAAAATCGACGTGGAAAAAAACCCGAAGATCAAAGAGATGGTTGAGCTTCCAGGCCTTCCATCAGTAGGTGGCTTCAAAGGCGGAGAACCACAAGACTTAGTGAATATCACTAAAGAAGAAGCCTTCCGCGAATTCGTACAAAATTTCTCCAAGAGTTAGATATGGATATAAAAATTATTAAAGATTTGGTGCAGAAGTATTCAGTCGATGAACTGAATAAGTTTGCTGATGAGTTTGAACAAACAGGTGTCGCTCCCGTCAAAACTCAGGACGATCCAGGTGATCAAATGAGTGACTATCTGCAAGCAGCTGAAGTCAAGGCGGTCATGGATGCGGGCAAAAATATGAACGATGCTCTTCGTGAGTTCGCTCAACGAGTGCGTGGAGTTTTAAAATGAAAATTCGTCCTGGCCTATTTTATGACATTGATACTCTTGCGGAACTCCAGGTCACCATGGCGTGGGAAACGGAAGAATTTAAACTTGATCTCCCAACAGTTCGTTTAGGAGTCCAGGCCGTGATCGATGATCCAGCAAAGGGTCGCTACTGGATTGCGGAAATCGATGGAGAAGTGGCTGGCTGTCTTTTGACTGTTCCAGAATGGAGTGATTGGCGCAACGGCACGATTCTGTGGATTCATTCTGTTTATGTCCTGCCAAAATACCGTGGCCGCAAAGTCTATGCGGCCCTTTATGAGCATGTGCAGAATCAAGTGAAGACAGATCCTAAAACATATAAAGGAATTCGCCTTTACGTTGATAAGCGCAACACCGCTGCCCAAGCTGTCTATAACAAGCTTGGGATGAACGGTGAGCACTATCAATTGTTTGAATGGATGCCTTAGCGAGAAAGTAGTGTGCGCTCATCCACCTGTTCAACAGGTTGGAGGACGAGTTTACTTAACACACCATTAAAAACTGTTGGATTGCTGCTGCTGACTTCAGCATCAGGTGCCGTTTCGGCGAACGTAAAGAATTGTCCCTTAGAATCCCACGCATGAGTTGTGCCGGTTTTGTTCAGGCCACCCATGTTGGCCGGGAGATTAGGCAGTAGCATCCAGCCGTTATCAAGCACAACGCGTACGCCGCCTTTAGCATCGACCAAGTAGTTTGAGCCGAGCTTTTTATTGGCCGCGAAGAGGCCCATGGTTTTTTTATTCGAGACAAGTCCGTTACGATCCACCGTGAAGAGCACACCGGCGGAGTCAACGAAGTAGTTGCCGCCTTTCTCTTTTATATTCATAGGATTAAGACCTATGCCAGCAAGTACCTGCGGAGTGAGAGTGTAGGTAAAACCCTTCACGGTGTCGATTGTAACAAAAGAAACTTGAGAACCTTCACGCAACGTCAGCCAGTTTCCACCGGCGAGTAGCACTTCAGATTTTTTGAATTGATCGAGTGTATAAGTGAAGAGCAGACCTTCACGTGTCACGACGTTCATTTCTCCCTTGTCAGAAATAAACCAGCTGTCGCCGGAAGCTTTAATGCCTTTAGGACCTTTCATATCAGTCTTCTTAAAGACAAATCCTTTATTCGAGATTGTCGTCACTAATTGCTGACGATCGAGTATCCAGTTTTTACCGCGGCCAACAATATTATTTGGATTAACAAATTGATTGAGGTCATACACACGGCCCTCGGCATCTTGAGTCAAGAGAGTGCCGTTCATCTGGAGTACATATGATTGGGCATGGACTGAAAGAGTAGAAACCAATAGAGCGAAGCCAAGCAGAGCTTTCATAGGTGTATCCTTTGTGTGGGCGACACTTATAACTCAGGTTGGCAATATGAAGTTGAAATGATGAAGATTTTATAGAGAGGAAGTGGGCCGGGGTAAAGACGGTGATCTTTTGAGGTGGGATTTGTGCGAAGGATGAATACTCATCTCTTCGGGGATATTTTGGTGAACTTTTGTGGTGTCCCTTCCCCCGGCTCAAATTAGATAAAGCATTCTCCGTGCCAACCTTAATTCTGTGGCAACTGTAGAGAAAGTCGTTGTAGGGGGCGGCGCATGGGGGCAAAATGTACCTAAGACCTGGCATGAGGCCGGGGTCATCTGGCGCCCAAGGGAATTTATGACACTGACATATCTTCAGTCAGCCGAGCTCGATTTATCAGCATTCTTACTACTTCTCACAAAGGTTGCGAGTGAGTTAGGTGTGAAGATAATGCAGGGGTCAGGAGAGTCTGCTGATCTTCATTTTATCTCAAGTAGCGATGAGCATACCTATCGGACGGGCCTAAAAATTGCGTTTGGTCATGGTTGGACTCCTGAATTAAAAATAAAAAAAAACATCCAACTTTCACTCACCCAAGAAAAACTTGATATCACTCATGCTGAAATACTTTTGCAATGGATGAAAGAGCGTCAGGAGCTGCGCCAAGTGAGTCCCTTACGACATGAGTTGGGAAATTTTGTGGTGATTTTGCTTGGTCGAATTATGCGTATGAAAGAAGAAGTGAATCCGGAGCATATTGAGAGTCTTGAAACGCTTCATAAGCGTATGGCCGCACTCTATCAAAAGTTTGATGATCTCAATGTACCTCGTTATGAATCAAGTACCGGTGAGAACTGATTCATCAATCCTATAATTCCATCTAAGTTAAATGGTTTTTTTAGTACGTGTTTAATCCCTGCTTCCTCAATCTCTTGAGTCAGCATTGTTGTGTAACTCGACATGATGGCAATCTTTCCATCGAATGCGGTATTTTTGATTACTTCGCGAACAAAATCCAAGCCATTTTGATGGGGCATGATGACATCACAAATTAGCAGTTCAAATTCATCGCCACAATATTTGAGCATTTCCAAAGCTTCGATAGGTGATTTGACAGCGATGGGATCATGGCCCTGTCGCTTAAGTTCATCACACACGAGATTGAGAATCTCGATCTCATCATCTACTACTAAGACCTTTGCCATCTCTTCCCCTTTGCCTGGTATTATTTTCGGCTATTTTTGGAAGAAACCCATGACAATCGTCATGAATGGCAAAGAAGTTTTACTTACAGTTAGTTAACGAACTCTTAACAACCAGCGTGTAGTTTCCGTGCCGGTCTTACTATCCATTTGAACAGAGGGTGAAATATCGAGTTCTTTCGTCTTATTACGAAGATCACGAGTTATTTGACCCAGATTAATCTCTTGGCCTTTTTGAGCTTCGACTTCCGTTTGAAGGGAGCTTCCGCTCTTATCCGGTGGCGGTGGAGCGTTCACAACAATGACACTTCCTGGAGGCAGTTGGGTGGTGGGAGGGATGAGAGGTCTAGGGACATAGAGCATGGCGAATTTAAGATGATAATTTGAACCTTTCACGACACAGGTTATTTCGAGCTCTGATTCATCAACTTTTAACTTCGCCGTGCCACCAGACAAAACTTTGATAAAGTTTTCTTCGCGATTTTCATTATCTCCCGAATCAACAGAAACAATGAATCCGTTTTGTCGAACACCTGCTTGTTTGTTTTTTTCATCTTTTTTAGAAACCTTAGTCACCAACAAGTCACATTCCGGACGTGGCGCCGATGAAGCCGAAAAGGTTTTTTTCGCTAGAGGTAGACGTGTCGCTACCCAGCGATCAAGTAGCTCCACTCGATTTTCGTCAATCATGACGTTCACACAATTTGCCTCAAGTGTGGCAATGTCCACACCCTTGGCAAGAATTTGCTGAATAATCGCCTGACCTTTTTGCGCCTCGATTGCTGACGGGAAGCACAGACGCTCAAGCGAGGGTTCTGCTCGTGCGGGTAAGGCCAAAAAAACACTCAAGACAAGGATAAGTCGCATACCTTATATTATAAACGAAGAGGTTTCTATGAGCGAACTAAAGAGTTATGAAGACGCGCAAGGTAACTTGGTTTTTACCAGCAGTTACCTCAAGCTCAAGGGGACTTGCTGTAAATCGGCCTGTCTCCATTGTCCCTACGGCTATACCCTAAAAAAACTCGGCCTCCAGTTTCAAGACTGGGAGGAATCAAGGCGCTCAGAGGCCCAAGTCTATTTGGATGACGCAGGCAAAGGTGATTTTGACCTGACTCCATTTCTACCTGATAACGCCAAATTTATTGCCATCAAAGGGCATACTTGTGGGCTATTAGTAAAAAACCACATCGTCGTTAAAGGCGTATTCTTAGGGCGCCATTTCCAAAACCAACAATTAGATAAAGACATCATAGAGAGTTATTACTTTTGTTAGGGTTGATTTCTTTTTCAAAGTTTTAAAATTCCAATTCTGATCCTGGTGCCTAAACCTTGCTACACAGTAGGACTGATTCCAGGATCATTGGGCTCTCAACTAGTATGTAAATGCGTCCTCTATAAATCTCAGCATTAAATCCATTCTACTTTTCGTCCTTCAATTGGAATTTTAAAACTTGGAGTTTTAAAACTCCAAAACTCCAAAACTCCAAAACTCCAAAACATCATCTCATCGCCACCAACTGTGCCGTTGGTGTGGTCACATCAGGTGGGTTGGCATTTTTCAAAGATTGAAAAGCGACAAGGGTAAACACCAACAAAACCCAAGGGCGGATGTGGCGTGCGGCAGCTAGTAATTCTTTAAGTTCCATATTGTATCCTCCGTGCAGAAGGGGAAGTTTTTGGTCGCAACTCGCCCGTGCGCTTGATTCCAAGCAGCCAGGGCACTCTTAGTATTTGTGTGTGAGAGAAATTACTTTAAGTAAAACTTATCCAAGGTATCAAGGTCACTATCAACTGCTGCTAAAAGTTCCAAAAGATCCCAGGCCATTTCCGATGCGAGACGCTGATCGACTTCGTAGCGTTCAGAGATTTGCGAGCAGAGACGAGTGCCAAGGTCATTGAATGAAGATACATCGAACGAAGACTGTTTTGTGTGTGTGCTCATTTGTCCTCCATGACAAAAAAGTTAGAATCTGTTTTAAATCGTTATCTTCGTCGTTGCCTTCGTCCTTCAAGCTTGCGACGTACATGAGTACGTCTCAGCTTTCTGTCCTTGGCGCCTAGAATCTATACGATTTAAAAAAGATTCTAGGGAAAAAATTAATAAACTCGTAAAAGTCCTACCATCACGCCGCGAATTTCAACTTCGCGGTCTTTGAGAATGATAGGAGTCATCGTGCTGTTAGCTGGGTGCAACTCAACCTGCTTAGCTTTTTTAAAGTAACGCTTCAATGTTGTTTCATTATCAATCACTGCGACAACGATCTGACCGTTATCAGCTTGGGTTTGGTGACGAATGACAGCGATGTCACCACTCAAGATGCCGTCTTCAATCATACTTTCGCCTTTGACCTTCAAAGCATAGTGCATGCCTTTTTTGATCATTGCTTGCGGGACAGCAACAGTGTCTGTGTTTTCGATCGCCTCAATGGGCACCCCGGCTGCGATACTACCTAGGAGAGGAATCTCTTCGGTTCCCTGGGAGGACATATGGGCCGGAGTAAGCCCGCGAACTGAGTGTGAGTCGTTATTGAGGTATCCACCTTGAGTGAGATATTTAATATAGTCTTGAACTGAGCCCAGTGACTTAAAGCCAAAGTAGGCCTGAATCTCTTTCTGAGTAGGAGCGAAACCTTTTTCGCGCACAAACTCTGTGATGTAGTCGAGAACGTCTTTTTGCTTTTTAGTGAGGGCCATACGTTTTCCTTCCGTAATGTTTCCGTAAAAACAACTATACCGTAAGTTTTCCGTAATGCAACCCCCTTTTTTAATTTTGTGTGGGGGCGGCCTTGTTTGTGACTGGTAGGGGCGATTTTTTGAAGCGAGAAATGAAGCTGCAACGCTGACAAAGGGGACTTAAAAGTTGGCCATTAACGAGGCCCTGGTGAAGCTTTTCGGTGGCCTCAAGTTGCAAGATTTCGGCGAAGTCCTGTTCAAAAACATTACCTAAGGTGTTGCCGGCTTCTTTATCTAAACAGCAGGCGACCACTCTTCCATCAGCATGAATGCCGACGTGTTGTGAAAGAGCATGGCAAAAACCTTTATCACTGATGAAGGGAGCTGTGAGACTGGGCCATTCAAAGCGCGTATCAAAATGGAAGTAAGCACGACCTACAATGTTCTTTGAACGACGATGGGCCACATTAACTCTTTCATTAATGCCTACATCAAAGAAGCCACAGATCTCATCGATGAAGTCTTGGTTCTCGTCGCGAGCACCGGTGGGATTGGGTAAATTCCAGAGACGAAAATTAATATAAAGTTCGGGCTTTTCTTTTAAGGCGAGTCGAGTGAAGGCCAAGAGATCGTGGAGGTAAGGACGCCAATCTTTACCGGGAAAATTATCTTTAAAACTGTGCAGTGAAAAATTAATCTGACGAACACTCGATTTAAAAAACAAATCGGTGGAGAATTTTCCCAACAATGTGCCATTCGTCGTAAGTTGTACTGGCATTTTTTCTTCGGTGCAAATTTGCAGGATTTTTTCGAAATCTGGGTGAGCGGTGGGCTCTCCCATGAGATGCAGACACACTTCATCTGTATGAGGGGAAACTTGCTTTAAAATATTTTGAAATTGTGAGGTAGAGAGAACTTCTTTGGGTCTCTCTACCTCAGGACAGAACGTGCATTGAAGATTACAGATATTAGAGATTTCGATGTAGACGCGACGAAATCTCTTCATGCCAAACTACTGAGCGTTAGGAAAGCGGCACGAGACATTAAACATGTCGCGCATCTGACCGCGGTAAGTACGGCCCCAGCGTGGTGATTGGTCTGGAAAAAGATCCACTTCTAGACGGAAGTTGCTGTCGCCTACGAATTCAAGCATGGTGCCAAATTTACGAATTTGGAAAATGCGGTAATTGAAGACTCGTGGATTTGTTCCACGGGCACCAAAGATCACGACGCGAGCATCACGCATTGAACCACCAAAGCCGCGCTCAACTTCGACACGAGCACGGTCGCCGTTGCGTACAGTTCCGCTACACTCAACATCATTGAATGAGGCAAAGGCAGAAAAAGAGAACAGAGTGAGAATTAAAGCAAAAATTTTCATAACAACACCTCTCTAGTTTAAAGGCAGATACTCAATTGCGATGATTTCGATTGAGTGCGAACCTTGCGGCCCCACGATCTCAACTTCATCACCAATACTTTTACCAATGAGAGCACGACCAATAGGGGACTGCCAACTAATCCGGCCCCGCTTTGTGTCAATTTCATCGATTCCAACAATTGACCAAGTTTTTTCACGCCCTTCTTCGTCCAAAGTTTTGACGGTGGCGCCAAATTGTACTTTTTCACTCTTGATTGTGACGGGATCAACCACCACTGCGGCATCTAAGCGCGAAGTGAGAAAGCGTACTCGTCGATCTATTTCGCGCAGACGTTTTTTTCCATACTGATAATCCGCATTTTCCGAGCGATCACCATTGCCCGCCGCCCACTGCACCAACTCACAGACTTTGGGTCTTTCAACGCGCAGAAGCTCTTGTAGTTCATCAGACAAAGCTCGTTGGCCTTGAGGTGTGATGTAATTCTTCTTCTCCATAGGCTATAATGGGTACCACACGGGAGGCTTACATGAAAATATCTTGGCTCTTACTGGTTACCTTAGTGGCCTGCGCTTCAAAGCCTACGCTTTATCCCAACGACAAACTTAAGAGTGTCGGCAAGGAAGCCGCTCAAAATGATGTTGATCAGTGCATTGCTGATGCTGATGAATATTTAAAAAGCGGTAAAGGAAAACAAATTGCCAAAGGTGCTGGTGCCGGTGCCGCGATTGGTGCCGCAGTAGGCGTCGTCACAGGACTATTCACCGGTGATATTGGCGGGAGTGTCGTACGAAATTCGGCGGTAGGTGCTGGTGCCGGTGCAGCGGGCGGAGCGATTTCACCTGACGAGTTGAAGCGCCGTTATGTGAATCAATGTCTTGCTGATAAAGGCTATCGTGTTTTGGGCTGGGACTGAGCGTGCCACTCAGAGCAATCGCTCAGGATAGTTAAAATTTTCTCCGGAAGTTTTCTGCCATTCCAGCGTGAGATAAAGGCCCCATCCATCCAAGGGTGTTCACTTTTAAGTCTTTGCTCGCAATCATCTAAAAACGGCACGAGATCCTGGTGACGTTCCGGCTCATGGCAATCAACGCCCAAGTGATAAATCTCCATGAGTTTATGGTGCTGCCAATGCTTGGGACCATAAAGAATGCGGCGGCGTTGCCAAAGATAATAAAGGCCAGCAATGAAGACCAGGACGGCGAGTTCAAAGAGAAGCGATAGTATTTTTTCTTGCGTCATGACTTAGTTTTGTTAGTGGTCACTAACATTAGCATCGGATTTGGCTTCTTGACTAAAAAACTATGGAAAAAAACTCCTAGTTCAAATGCGTGATTTCGAGCACATGCCAAGATGTGCCAGAAGTCGCATAGTTCTTTTAATCTCAAAGCTAAATAATTCCGAAATGGCTATTGAGGAAACGTGCGAAGGGAGTTCGCTATGATGCAAGCAAAGACAATTCGGGATTTATTGAAGGCCACACCGCTGACGGAAGATTTTTTCACCGATTTGGATGCGTTTCAGCTCAATTATATCGAGATGTGTTTTAAAAAATCATTGGATGAACAAATTGGCATGATGGGCGAAGTGGAATTCCACAACTATCAGATATTTTTGCGCTACAAAAATGAATATCTCGAAGACTTCTATCCTGAAATTAGGAAAGGTGAAGTGAAGGCTAAAGCTAAGGGCCATAAAAAAGCTTCTTAAGCACTCTTATCAACTAAAATTCTCAATAACAAAAGGCCCATTTTTAGGGCCTTCTTGTTTTTTACAGAGGTAGGATTAAGCAGTCTCAAAGAGGATGCTTATGACTCAATCGTGTTGGCAGAATAAACCGGCTGATCCCATAACGGCTCAGGTTGATGTCGCTATTGTGGGTGGTGGCATAGCTGGGCTGTCACTGGCCTACTGGTTGACCGAGCTCGCCCCCAAACTCAAAGTTTGTATTATCGAAGCAGAAACCATCGGCCATGGGGCATCTGGACGCAATGCTGGGTTTAATACTGTTGGAAGTACTTCTTACTTGGCCAATCTTGTTGCGAAGGATGGACTGGTAGAAGCCAAGCGCTACTGGGACTTTAAGCAACAAAGCTTGCGACTCATGCGTGAGCATTTATTTAATCGATTTTCCGTTTCACAAAAATTCTGGGGTTCAATTACAGTCTATCGTGACCAAGCTTTACTCGCAGAACATGAATCTGTTCTTCATTCGCTACAAGCCGAAAATCTAAAAGTGGTTTCAAGTGCAGAGCTCGCGACTCAAAATCTGAAAGGTTTGGTAGGTGGTTTAAGTTTTACTCATGAAGGTTGTCTTCATTCGATGAAACTACTGACTGCCATAAAAGATTATATCGAGAGTAAGGGAGTACAGATATTCACTCAACAAGCAGTCTCTTGGGGTGAAAATCTTGGTGATGAAGTTAAGCTTATTTGTTCACGAGGATCGGTGAAAGCCACTAAGGTTTTGCTAGCGATCAATGGCTATGCAGGACAGTTTCATCCCGAATTGAAAAGTTGGGTGCAACCAAAACGCGCGCAAATGCTGGCCTTAGATTTTTCAAAACATAAACTCATCGGAAATTTCTACGATCCTCCTCACAAAGTTTATTTTCGACAAGACCCGTTGACGGGAGATTTGCTAGTAGGTGGCATGAGACTGCTTGAAGAAGATAGCGAGAACTCAGACTTTGATAAGACAACACCTGTCATTCAAAATGCTTTAGCTCAATATGCCGAAGACATTTTTCAAACGAACTTAAGCGTGAAGGCCCGCTGGTCAGGAGTGATGGGATTTACTCCAGAAGAGAGGCCCTACATTAAGAAAGTATCTTTTTTAAAAAATACCACCTTTGTCGGTGGTTTTAGTGGCCATGGCATGGGTCTCGCATTTGGTGTCACGCAAGAAGCGATTCTTCGTCTCGTGGGCCAGTCAAAAGAAGTAAGGGAAGTACTATGAAAGTCAATATTCTAAGACAGGCTGCCAACAAGAGCGCTCTTACTTTTCATCGCCGAGTGGAGTTATTAAACTCCTTGAAAGCTGTTCTTATCAAGGATCAGGCCCAGATAGGAGTTGCACTCAAAAAAGATTTAGGTAAGTGCAGCTTTGAAGCGTGGTCGACTGAAATAGGTTTTTTAACAGGTGAGATTTCTCATTTTGTAAAAGATTTACCTTCAATGATGTCACCAGAAAAAGTCGCTACACCTCTCACTATGCAGCCGGGTGCAAGCTATATTTATAAAGAGCCTTACGGCGTCGTGCTGGTGCTTGCTCCCTGGAATTATCCTGTGCAGTTGGCCTTCTCTCCCTTAATTGGAGCGATCGCTGCTGGAAATCGTGTCGTTATCAAACCTTCAGAAATGACTCCTCATTGCGCGCAGGTCATTGCAGATGTTGTCGCCCAGGTTTTCAGCGAGGAAGAAGTGCAAGTTGTCTTAGGTGGAGTAGAAGAAACCACGCAGCTTCTGAAAGAGCAGTTCGATTATATCTTCTTCACTGGCAGTACTGCTGTAGGAAAAGTGGTTATGCGAGCAGCTGCTGAACATCTCACGCCTATCACACTTGAGCTTGGTGGTAAGAGTCCATGCTTAATTGATGAAAGTGCTAACCTCGCTGTCGCTGCTAAGCGAGTCGCTTGGGGCAAATGGATGAATGCAGGGCAGACTTGTGTTGCTCCTGACTATGTTCTGATTCCTAAAAAACTAGAAGCTAGTTTTTTAGTTGAAATAAAAAAAGCGATTGAGCAATTCTATTCGGCATCACCTCAGCAGAGCCCTGATTTTGGTCGTATCGTAAATGAAAGACATTTTGATCGATTGGTTAAGTTGATGGCCGATGCAGAAATAGTTTGTGGTGGTCAACATGATCGTACTGAACGTTTTATTGCACCCACAATATTAAGAGGAGTGAGCGAGAATCATCCGATTATGCAAGACGAGATCTTCGGTCCACTGCTTCCCATAATGACTTATGAAAACTTTGATGAAGCGATCAGTTTCATTAAAAAAAGAAATAAACCGCTCGCGCTCTATCTCTTCACCCAGAACAAAGACAGCGAGAAAAAGGTCTTAGAATCGGTTTCATTTGGCGGAGGATGCATCAATGATACGGTCATTCATCTCGCTAATTCGGAATTACCCTTTGGAGGAGTAGGGCCTTCAGGTATGGGCGCCTATCATGGCAAATTAAGCTTTGAGACGTTCTCTCACAAGAAAGCTGTCTTTAAGCAAACAACCATGGTGGATGTGCCGGTGAGATACCCTCCCTACAAAGGTAAAGAGGGTCTCTTAAAATTTCTTATTGGTTAAAGCAAGCTGCGGTTACGATCAGGCGCTGAGCGCGACGAATGTTTTTTTCGCGACAGATCTGTTGTGACTCGTTGCAATCGATTTGAACAAATACGCGACCGGTCGAGTCTTGTGACATGACTTGGTTGTCTTCACACCAAGCGAGGTAGCTCGTTTCATCATTCCATGTATGGTAGTCACCGATACGATCATTGGCCAAAGCTGTTCCCGAAACAAGCAACAGAGCGAATATGAAATGCATAAAAACCTCCACTTAGTGGAATTCGTTTTAGCATGCACCGGTAAGCAGATTTATTCTAAACACTCAGATTGAAAAAACAGCTTTCTCAGCTTGTGAACTCTTAGAGTTTATAAGAGGGATCATATTTAAATTTCGGCGGGGCGAAGTGATCATTATGGCTAGCAAGTCCACGAGCAGGAGTATGAGGGTAGTTCCAAACACTGAATGCTGCCCCTAGTGCGATAAAGCTACAGCAAACAAAGAAGCGAATAAATAGGGCCATGACATCCTCCAGGTAAGAACTCTTGAAGAACCTATCGGTCTATTCGGGATTAAGCCCAAGTTTTTAGGATTAAATGCAGTTAATTCAAGAGTTTATGCTGACTAACGCTATTGCCACCTAAAGCCTGCCAAGAGTAAAATAACTCGATTCAATACAGGGGTTAAAAATGCTGAAAGGCCTGGTACTAATGGCCGTGTGGTTAGGGGTAGTTTCTCCAAACTTGAGTCATGCCCAAATTTTAAAAGATAAGGTCATGATTGGGAGAGTGGAGTGGGTCGAAGTCCCTGAGCTGAAAGTCAAAATGCGCGCCCGCATTGATACCGGTGCTAAGACCACTTCCATGCATGCTTATAAAATTGAAGAACTTCAACGCGAAGACGGCCTGTGGATAAAGTTCTACACCCGTACTGAAGAAGGTACCGAAATTGAGATGACTCGAAAGGTAGAAAGCACTCAGAAAGTCGCTAATGCTACCGGCCCCACCACAAGACGTTATGTTATTCGTGAGAAACTTAAATTGGGTTCGGTCACTCGAGAGATCTCTTTAAATCTCAATGACCGCGATAAAATGGCCTATAAGCTTTTGATTGGACGCAATTTCCTACTTGGGCATTTCACTGTTGATGTCGCCCGTTCACATGTGACTGGGGACTAACTCATGAAACGCCTTACTCCCTGGATTGTGGCCCTTTTGTTTTTGTTCCCGACGGGGCTTTTGATTTATAAATCACAATTTTTAAACTTAAGTCTATTACCGCAAAAAGTAGACGATGTTTGGAACTTTGATATTACTTTGAGACCCAAAGATCCAACAGCAACCACTGTCTCTTTTCCGATTCCACGGGCCGGAGAAGATCTCAAGATTTCTGACGAGCGGATTAAGGGAAAGGGCTACGATACATTAATTGACCGTAACTCAGACTCGGCCGTTCTGACCTGGCTAGGTGAAGAACCTATTGCGAAGCGAGTAAGTTATAGTGCTCGCATTGATATCCAGCCGATCGTCATTAAGAAAATCAGTAAAGACAACACAGTCAATTATCCCAAACAAGTAAAAAAATATCTCAAAAAGCCTGTGATCTCGCCGGAAGATGAAGAGGCGATTGTCCTATTGGAAAATGCCATTTTTGAAGGCAACGAAGACAAGTCCATGATCGCTCGTAAAGCGTTCTACTATATCGATGAAGAGATTCAGCGAAATATTAAGTTTAAAACGATTAAAGACGCGCTCTCTGTAGGTAAAGGCTCACCTCTCGTAAAGGCCCGTCTTTATAGCTACATGTTGCGCCGTAAAGATGTACCTGTTCGTATCATTGCCATGTTGCGCTTGCCTTTGATCAATGATCCTCCTGAAGAGAAAATGCAGCTCACTTTTGCCAATGAAGTGTTTTTGAATAACCGTTGGATTCCAGTGGATACCAATCGTGGACACTTTGGTGAAAGACCCGATCGTTATTTAGTCGTTCATCGTCACTATGAAGAAATAGAAAAAAGCATCAATCGCAAGAATGTGGTTTATACCATTCGTGCTGATCGCGCCGTTATTAATAAATTTAATAAAGAAGAATTTCGTAAAGAAGTTATCCGTAAAGGTACTTTCTTTTCATTCATCTCACTCTATCGTTTACCGCCTCATGTTCAAGAGATCTTTGAAACGATCCTGTTGATTCCCTTGGGAGCATTAGTTCTCTGTTTAGCACGAAATATTTTGGGGGTGCCGACTTTCGGTATGTTTACGCCCATTCTTCTCACTGTTTTCTTCAAAGAGACTTCCTTGGGATTTGGTCTGTTCTTTTTCCTCTCTGTCGTGGGAATTGGAATCGCCGAGCGCTATTTCCTCGATAAGCTTTATCTACTCGCCATTCCAAGACTCTCAATTATCCTTACTCTCGTGATCCTGCTTTTGATGTTGATTGCCTTTACTGGCATTGCAGAAGCTTTTGGTGCTTCACATATCGGCTATTTCCCGATCGTTATTGTGACAGTGTTTATTGAGCGATTTAGCATCATGCTGACCGAGGATGGCACGGTCAATACGATGAAGACGTTACTAGGCACGATGATCATTTCTGTACTGACTTTTGGTCTTTACTCAATCTCCACTCTTGAGATCTTGGTTTTCACCAATCCTGAGTTACTTTTCATGATCATGGGTTTCTTAGTGTTGATCGGGAAATATAAAGGCTATCGCTTATCAGAATTTATTCGCTTCCGTGGTCTTGTGAAGCAGCTTAAGGCCAAGGCGGGAATGTGATTTTTCGCGAAATGCGAGAACTGGGAATCCTAGGAATCAATAATCGTATTGGCCGCTTTATTTTGCGCCAAAACGACCGCAGAAATTATCCCTTGGTTGATGACAAGGTGAAGACGGCCGCTCGTGCCAGTGCGTGGGGAGTGCCCATGCCGGAGAATTATCTCGAAATTGGCAGTGTAGGTGATTTAAAAAAACTTCCACAATTAGTAACCAATCTTTCTTCCTTTGTGATTAAGCCTGCGAACGGCTCACAGGGAAATGGTATTATTGTGATCACCGAAGTCATCAAAGATGAAAACGGATGGATAAGTTTTCGACGCTCAAGTGGCAAGATCATGAGTATGGAGGAAGTGCGCCACCATATTTCTGGTATTATTTCAGGACTGTATTCACTTTCAGGAAGGCCTGATGTGACGATTCTGCAGCAGAAAATCGACATGCATCCCATCTTTAAAGATATCTGTTTTGGTGGAATCCCAGACGTGCGCGTGATTGTGAACCAAGGTTTTCCTGTCATGAGTATGGTGCGTTTACCCACTAAAAAATCAGACGGTAAGGCCAATCTCCATCAAGGTGCTATTGGAGCGGGGATTGATCTGCAAACGGGCACCACCAATAATGCGGTTATTAATGGTCAGGTCGTTACAGCTCATCCGGACACCGGCCAAGCTTTGAGTGGGGTCGTGATACCTCATTGGCAAGAAGTGCTAGAACTCGCCGCTCGCTGCTATGATATGGTGGGGCTTGGATACTTAGGCGTGGATATTGTTCTGACTCCTGATCAGGGGCCAATTATCCTCGAACTTAACGCGAGACCTGGGCTGGCCATCCAGATTGCTAATCAGAAAGGCCTGTTGCCTCGTCTTGAAAAGATCCTTAAAGATGCTCCAAGTGGGCTAACTGCTAAAGAACGCGTGGCTTTCTCTCAGGCCCATATCATCTAGGCCTCTGTCATTTTTACCACTTCTTAACATCCGTTTGGCCCTTGGTGATATGAGGGCGCCATGGAATTTGTCCGTTTGTGTATGATGGCCATTGCTTGTGCCTTTATGTGTGTGTCTGCTCAGGCGCAAGGACATTTCACGCTTAAAAATTCCAATCTTCTGCAGAACTGCAGTTTCATTCATCGCGATGAATTTTCTCTTGAGTCTTTTCAAGAGTTGATTAGATCGCAAATTGAGACACGAATTGATGGCGATAATCAATGTCAGGCGGCCTATCGAACGCTTAATTCAAATGTCGAGAACATGTTAAAGCTCGTGGATGAAAACGTAACAGCTCAGGATGCTCGCAAGCTGTATGGTGAAATGTATGGAGACTATCTAGTCTCATTGCAAACTGAACTCGCGCTGCTTGATCCAAATAACGTCAATGATAGCGCGCGAATTCTGACATTGCAGACACAGATGGATACCCTGCGTACAGGGTTACTCGAAAACGAGTACGAAGTTGAACTCTATAATCGCACATCGCCCGTTACGCAATTGAGTCAGAATCAGCTGCAGTTATTTAGCCATATTTCTGGAATGGTACAAAGCCTCTCGCAAATGCCTACTAATTGCATCGGCAAAATCGGTGGCTGGAAGCAGGCGATGCCTCTCTTGCTCAATGCCACTTCTTATATTGGTGTTCTGACTGGCCAGCTCTATATGCCGGCAGCAGCAGCGACCATCCAGGTGGGGACTGAGATCGCTATGATCTTGAGTAATACCGGTGTTAAAAAAGCTCTCACGCAAATGATCGCTCAACGCAATAATCAGATAATTGCTTGTACCTACCAGGCCTTGACGAATCAGGCCTGTGAGCTCAAGCGCGCAGGTGAGAGCATTGCTGATACTCAAAGAGTTGAAGACATTATCAATAATCGTTTTCAGGAGAGTAGAGAAGGCGAATATGATCGCTATCTACGTGCACAGCAGATGCTTTCGCGCGTTCAACAGATCATGACGAAAGTCGGAGAGATGGGGAGTGCCGTGACCATCGATCTGAACCTGATCTTCCGTTATTTCGCCGCTGTTCGAATTCGTCCATTTGATATTCAAATTCCTCCTGCTGATTCAACCAATGAAGTTCTTTCTCGTTGGTTAAATGAAATGTCCAATCGAGGAATTGAAATTCTTGAAACTGGCGAAGGCAACCGTCCGCTAACGATACGCGAACGCTATGAAAATACCGTTGTAAGAATCGATAACTTAAAAGTGATCATCACCACGGTTATTGCCACTATTCGTGAAAAAAGATCGTTCAAAGATTTGCGAGATGAATTGATTCTTAGTTCGAGAAATATCAGTAAAGAGTTTGAATTCATGGAAAACTTCTTGCGCGAATTTCCAGCTGCTAAAACAGATCTGCCTCGTCAGTATCAGGCATTGTTCACCGCAACTTTGCGTATGCTTGAGAAAATTCGCGCTTTCGTAGATGCTTATCAATTACCTAATGAGTCTTATGAAGACTATATTTCTCGTGTCGATAGTCTTGGTGATGCGATGTTTGCTGAATTCAGCTATGGCTCAATCGCTCAGGTAACGACACAAACGGTATTACTCATTCCACAAGTTGCATTCGAGCGCTTTGAGCGTCCCTTCAGAGCGGTCGATCACTTTTATTTGAGTCGTGACATTGAAGAGCGTGAGAATCCGGATCATCCCTCTTACAGTACTTATGTGATTAATCGCGGAGCAGAGATTCGAGTGATTAATCTTTATAAGAACCTATCCAGCTCTGGTCAGGCATTTCGCCTAGAAGGGTTTGAAGCCACTAAGCAGAGCTTTGAACGCAGCTTTAAAAAAGATATTCATCGAATGGTGTCGGATGCCTTAAGTGCAGACTCAGCTATCTTAGGTGGAATTCTTAAAGGCAAGACCGCAGGTCATGTGTGCGCCTTATTCTCTGATTACCTCAAACGCAGTAATGGAAGCCTTTATCGTAAGTGTCAGGCCGCTCAAAAAACGCTACCTCTTTATCAAATCATGCGTAATTACCGTCGTCCGATAGAGCTGCCGATTGATTACAATGATCCTTGTTTTTACAACAGCTATCGCCGCGAAGAATATGTCCAGTCATTGTTGTTTGATCGTTTGCTGGATTACGGTTTTAACAAGAAGAATTAATCTCGTGAAAGATCGCAGCTGAAGTGTGCGAGAGCAGTACACGACGACGAAGTGCTTGGCCTTCCGGAAGTTCATCAAAAATATAACGAGTCACACTTTTTAGCTGGCGAACGACACCGCCTTCGTGAATACCAGCTTGCGTGAGCTTCTCGGCATAGCGACCCAAGAAGAGTCGTGCCATCTCAAGGCGGGCAGTGGGTGATTCAGGCAGATGATCTTTGTAGTGTAGCGGGAACCAAGGCGTTTTAAGTGCACCTCTAGCGACCATCACTGAATGACAGCCAGTTTCATGCAGCATGCGGTGAGCATCGTGGGCATTCCATATATCACCGTTACCAATGATTGGAACTTGTGAAACTTTGACGGCTTCTTCAATCCATTTCCATTGGGCAGGTTCTTTGTACATCATCTCACGAGTGCGCCCGTGAACAGTGATCATCTCGGCACCAGCATCATTCAAAAGCTTAATGGTGTCAGTGAAACTCCCACCGTCGGCCCAACCCACACGTACTTTACAGGTAAAGCGTCTGGGAAAGTTTTTGCGAACATCCGTTACGATGCGCTCAAGAGTGGAAAGATTTTTTAGCAAGAACGATCCGCCGCCGTTCTTACAAACCGTTTTCGACGGACACCCCAAATTCAAATCCAGCCACGCCATGCCGGCATCAGCCACTTGTTTCACCATTTCTACTGTGTGGGCATTTTCCGAAGTGAGAATTTGAAACATGGTACGAGCATTCAGCTCATCTTGCATGAAGTGTGAACCCATGTGGGCCAAAATATGTTTCATGGGATAGCGGCCAGCACTTGGCACGCGCAAAAAATCGCAAGCGAGCACGTCCCAACCGGGACATGTTTCGAGCACAGTTTCGCGATAAACTGAGTCAGTGACTCCTTCCATCGGAGCAAAAATGATCGAGCCACGGGGGAGATCTAGTGCCTTCATAGGCGGCGACTTTAACGATTTGCGCGGGAGCTGAAAACCCCTAAAACGATCGTTTGGGCGGTCAGAAGCACAAGTTTCGCAGTATCTAGAGCAATATAAGCGTTATGGTAGGTTTGATGGAGTTGTTGGACGTCCTCGCCACCAGTACCCAGGGTTCCCATCTTATCAGCGTACTCCCAGGCGGTAGTAAGTGCAGTGAGTTTGGGAGTCAGTGAGAAGAGATAAATACCAGCAATCCCCACTAGCACCACTGAGACGGGAATAAGCCATTTGAGTGAGCTAAATCTTTTGAAACTGAGAATGATGAAAACTAAAAGCGCTGAAGCGAGCGGGAACTCCAGCATATTGAGTCGATTAAATAACACGACACCGAGTTTACCTGCCTCAAAAAATTGCGCTACATTTTGAAATACCGCGGGCACAACAAAAAAATCGACTAATACTGTCCAGGCAAGCCACACGGAACTTAGAATGAGAGCAAGAATAGGCCAGATCATTCCCACACCGTCGCAACGATGGTGCGTCCTTGTGCCTTCTCACGAAACTCCATAAGATAGATGCCCTGCCAGCGGCCCAGCATCAATTTTCCTTGATGAATGGGGACAGAAACAGAAATTCCACAAAGAGCCGCTTTGACATGCGCTGGCATATCGTCAGGGCCTTCTTCAGTGTGAGTGTAGAGAGATTCATCATGAGGTGCCAGGCGATCGAGGGCCGCATCGAGATCGGTGAGGACTTCTTGTGAGGCGTTTTCTTGAATACTAAGTCCAGCAGATGTGTGTTGAAGGAAAAGATGAAGCACACCTTCTAGTGGAAGCTGCACAACCTTGAGCACATCATCCGTTATGATGTGACAGCCCTTTGGGCGAGCACTTAAACGAATTGTTTGATGGCGAATCATGGTGATTTCCTCTTTTAAAAATCCCTCTAGGCCATGTTAGGATGAAATGATGAAACTAGGAACAATGAAAGTACCTCCCATGGTGGCGATAATCCTTTTAGGGGTTATCTGCTCAGTTATTTATGCTTGTCGCCATGTGATGGTGGTGGATGCGGGCCAGCTTTTAGAGCGTGGATTTTTATTCACCCAAGGTGAGCTTGTTCCCTTTGGACCTCGATCTTCTAAAACTAATTTTATCTGGGGATCCTTTGTTTCGATCTATACAGGAATATTTTTGGCGATCGGTGGTACGAAAGCTTTACTCGGTGGGATTCTGCTAACGCAACTGGCAGGTCTGTGGCTGCTTACTCGCGCCAAATTTCTAAATGTCTCGACGCAATTCTTTCTGATCTTTGCTTTTCTTTTTTGGTGCTCACCTTGGCGCGCCAGTGAAGTGTTTATTTGGAACCCTTCGTTGTTGTTACCGCTTTCATGTTTGTGGCTTTATGGACTTGATCGTTGTTATCGCGGAGACAATTTTCTAGGTACGTTCCTCATTGGACTCTCAGTAGCATTCACTATTCAAATTCATAACTCGCATTTGTTTCTCGTCATCCTAACTTTGCTCTTGTGGGCCAGAAAACAAATCAAAGTAGATTTGCGAGCCGCTTTTTTATCCATTGGTGTTTTGTTAGTGATGTTGATTCCGACTTTTATTGCTCTGAAACACAACCCGGCGATCATGGAAATGAACCAAGGCAAAGTTTCATTGTTTGGTAATCTCTTTAATGTGGGTGAAGCAGTAAAGGGTTTGCTGTATTGGTTTCGTTATCCGTCATTCTATTTTGGTGCAACAACATTTCAACTTCCAAAAATCATCTGGGCGAGTGCCACTCTTTGGGAGCAGATATGGTTTGTGGTGAAATGGCTGGTTGCTGTCCCGTCTCTTGTCTACGTCGCTTATTGTAACTATCGCTTCTTTAGGCATTCAACGGATGCAAAACTTAAAACACTTTGTGTGTGTGCACTGATCGCACTCATGTCTGTTTCTGCTCTCTCACCTGTGCCTTTTAATTTCTGGCATCTCTATTTAGTGTATCCCTTTGCCTTGTTACCAATTGCGAGCGTAACCATCGAGCGACCAAATCTTAAACCCTGGCTGATTGGTGTCGCTTGTTATTTCCTTTGTTATAGCTGGTTCTCTTCGATTCATAGTCATAAGCATCGCCATGATGCTGATCTTGAAGGTCAGTATCAGCGTCGGATTCAGCAAGCAGAACGCATCAGTGAGAAGTTTGCGCCGTTTTCTTTAAAGATGTGGCAGAAATGAGAGAGGCCCCTTTCGGGGCCTCTTAAGACTAATTCGAATGAGTGTCGCTGCCGACTTCTGCATCATGGTTAGGATGATGAGCGGCGTGGTCATGATCACCGTGGTGAGCGTCTTCATGCGCATGATCTGCACCTTCAGTCACATGATGATGTTCTTTGTCGTGAGATTCCATAGCAGCACTTGAAGGAGCGACTTCAGTCACACCGGCTTCAGGTGCAGCCGCTTCTTCTTTTTTGTTACAAGCGACAGTGATGAGCGAGAACGTAAGCAATACAGCGAAAAATTTCATAAGGCCTCCAGATGTTAATCCGCGCCTTTGTCTGGTTCCATTTGTGATTGCATATAGTTTTGTGGACCCACACGCTTCAAGAGCTCTTGTTGGGTTTCCAACCAATCTACATGCTTCTCTTCCGAAGCGAGAATGGACAGAAAAAGGTCACGGCTGACGTAGTCCCTTTCCGTTTCGGCGAGCTTTATACAGTTCTTAAGATGTGGAATCGCTTCGTACTCAACCTCTAGGTCAGCGGCAAGTACTTCCTTGATATCTTGGCCCACACGCAATTTTCCAAGTTTTTGGAGATTCGGCAAACCTTCGAGGAACAAGATGCGCTTGATAACCATATCAGCGTGCTTCATTTCATCGATCGAAGCGGCGTACTCAAGTTTGCCAATTTTTGCGAGACCCCAATTCTCCAGCATACGAGCGTGGAGGAAATATTGATTGATGGCGGTGAGTTCTTTCATCAGCACAGAGTTGAGTGCTTCAATAATTTTGACTGAACCTTTCATAAGTTTCTCCCTGAATGATTTCATTCAGAATAGACGTATCGAAGAGTGTAGGGAAGTCCTACTCGCGTGATGGAGTGGAAGATTTCTCAGAGTGAGAGTGATGAGATTTTTTGTTCGATGTCTGCAACATTTGTTTGATGGCATCTTCAACACAAGTGCCGCAATCAGAGCCCAGGCCAAGAGCGCGCATAACATCTTTAGTCGCTTGACCTTTACGGCTAGCGACAGCGTCTTCTAGTTGTTTTTGGGTAATGCCTTTACAGATACAGACGTACACTCGGAACCTCTCTTCTGAGTAAGAGTGTATATCTGTTCGGCTACCCAAACAATAGTTTTAGTTATTTTTCTATGGTTTGGGTTGCCCAACGTCTTTTCAATGGGTTATTTAAGCCTCGATCAGGCCTCTGTGGAGCCTTGCGACAACTTCTGCCCCCTGTGACTCATGTACGAGCACACAGAAGTTATGTTTTGAGGCACCCAGGCAGATCATCCGGACATTGATGTCCTCGATGGCACCAAAGATTTTAACGGCAAGACCCGGGCGATGATTCATACTGTTGCCGATTAACGATACTAACGAGAAGCCTTCTTCGATACTGACTTCACCCAGTTCACGTAAGTCTTGAAAGAGCGCCTCGTGAGTGAGCATCGGACGATCGACTGTCATGGCGATAGAGATCTCAGAAGTGGTAATGGCATCAACGCTGACGTGATGTTTTTCAAACACACTAAAAACGCGCGCCAAGAAACCGTGAACGTTTAACATCTTGGGCGTTGAAAGAGTGACCAGTGCTTGGTCTTTTTTCAAAGCGACCGCACGAAAAGTAGGAGCGTCTTTAACTTCACGACGAATCCAGGTGCCGGCCTTCTCAGGCTCAAACGAGCTACCAACAAAAACGGCAATATCTTTTCTCATCGCGGGTAGCACTGTTGTGGGATGAAGAACTTTCGCTCCAAAGACCGCCATCTCGGCAGCTTCAGTGAAAGTGATGTCACGAATCGCACGTGCACCTTTGTGAAGGCGTGGATCGGTGGTGGCGATACCATCCACATCAGTCCAGATCTCCACAACATCTGCGCTGATCGCTTCACCTAATAGTGATGCCGAGTAATCAGAGCCTCCGCGACCAAGTGTGGTGGTGTGACCTAGAGAATCCTGGCCAATAAATCCTTGTGTCACCCAAGTGGTTTTGCCACTGCGAATATTGGTTAATACTCGAGCTGCATTTTGTGCCGTTTTCTCAATCTGAGGAGCGGCCTTGCCATAGAGTGAATCAGTGGCAAGCACAGTTCTCACATCGAGGTTTTTGACTTCATGGCCAGACCAGACTTTCGCTAATGCTTCTGTGAATAAGAGCGATGAGAGACGTTCGCCAAAAGATTGCATGCGATCAAAAGCGCGCGGAGAACACTCTCGCATGAGATGAATGCCACGAGCGAGTGTTTCGGCTTCATCGAGGAGTTCTGTCATCTGTTCAGTTGTTTCAGCAGAAACAGTGAGCTCTTTGCCCATTGAGAAATGGCGCTCACGCATTTCAAACAGGAGTTTTTCAGAATTTTCCCAATCACCTTTTTCAGCGGTGCGGGCCAGTTCAATTAATTTATTCGTTGTGCCCGATGTTGCCGAGACCACCA
>JBKHVI010000002.1:74736-145521 GCA_046570105.1 Bacteriovoracia bacterium | reverse complement strand
GGATGGTTTAACTATCGCAGGATTTAAAACATTGACCAGACGGGGCACTTTGACGATTTACTATATTTCGTCATTATTCGTCGAATTCTTTTCGTGTTGATCATTTCTCCAGTCGTCTGAAGAATTTCCTCGTGAATCCGGCGATAACCGTAAGTCGGAAAATCAAAATGGATTTTCTCGATCTCATTCTTGAGATCGGCCTCTTCTTTCATCTTTTTCACTGGGTCTACCTTTGGTTCGTAGTAGAAGCTACTCAGTGAGAGTCCGAGGACTTCACATCCTTCAGAAACAGATGCAAATTCTTTTCGGTTATCACGCAGGAATCGGCGCTTTTCATACGTTGTTTGGAGTCCGCCATTTTTTTTAGATTTTCAACGATGTTATAGAGGTTTCCGAGTCGCTCTTTTAGCTCACGATTCTCTTCTTCAAGTTTCTTTTCACGTTTACTTGGTTTGGACTCCAACTTGCCCTCGGTGAATTGATTTATCCAGTAGCTAATCACGCTCGGTGCGACCTGGAGATCTCTTGCGGCCTGGTTAATGGACAAGGTACCGGCCTTGATTTTGGCGACAGTTTTGGTTTTGGTGGAAAGATCGAATGATCTTCTGGTACGTTTCATGAGGGCCCCTTTTACGCCTTATCGGCAGTTTAGGGCCAAAAGCTATCCTAAAGTAGGGTCTAAATTCGTCCAGTTACAGGGGCGCAGTCCAATCTTTCGAATAAAAGTAGTATGTAAAAATAGCTAAGCCAACAAAGTAGGTGGAAAACTTAGTAATGTTCACAAGAAAATGCGTGAGTAAGAAATAGCGGCGTTTAATAGGGGTTAAGCGAAGCCATTTTAGACAAATAGAAAGATTAACTTTTGGATCAAAGTAGAGAATAAATAATGGAGCTAAGTATAAAAGTAGAAATCTTAAGTTACCATCTTCACCGATAGGCTTGTTAAGAACGTATTTCATTATTAAGAAAGATGAAATTGCTAATAGGAGATACTTCAAAGCGGCAATTATCGCTTGTGGTAAGAAAATCTTAGCTAGGGATTTCATTCTTGTATCCTTTGCCCATGGTAGTTATAGATATCAACTAGAGTCAGGGCACGTCGATCATCTTGGAAATCATTAGCGTTTAATTGTGAAAATTTATCACTTGGGACTATATAACTTTGCGAACCGTCAGAATTCGTCCCAATCCATGCTGCATTAGCTAATGTGATAATAGGAGAAGGCTTAAGTGTTTTTATTTTTCGAAAGTTTTTAGATACTTCTGACATATGTGAATGAAATTTGATCTTAGTGTCTTGAAGAAACATAACATGAGTACAAAAATTTTGGATTTCTCCCACGATGTTTGTGGTAAGAATGACTGTTCCCCCTGATTTCGTGAAGTTACTAAGAAGATCAATCGTCCGATTTCTAGCAGAAGCGTCTAATACAGAGGTGATTTCATCTACAAGTAATAGCTCAGGCCGTTGTGCAAGAGCAGCCATCAATACGATTTGCATCTTTTGTCCGCGTGAGTATTGATGAAACGGTTTATTGATTGAGATCTCAAAATCATTTACGAGTTGGTCAAAATAGCCATAGTCATAGTTTATGAAGAGTGATCCATAAATTTTGATGAACTCTTTTACACTGACGGGGTAGCTGAAATTGATATTTTCAGACACATGTCCAATCCTTTGCTTTAGATGTGAAGGGTTTTTGCGAATATCTTCATTAAAAATTTTGCAATCACCTTTAGATCCTGGAAATTGGCCCATCAAAATGTTGAGGATGGTGGACTTGCCAGCGCCATTTTTACCAAGGAGTGCTGTAAAGCTGCCTCGATTAATAGTGAAATTAATATCACTTAGTACTTGATGGTCACCAAATGCCAATGAGAGATTTTTTGCTTCGATAATGCTCATTCTGCCCCAACTGATTATGTTTTAATAATGTTAATTGAAAATGGAGTATTTAAACAAATTAAAGAAAACAGGATTTCTGAGTAAATCGGTTCAAGCACAGGGAGACGCAATATTTCTTAAGGTATAATTTTCTGGTTTACCAAAATCAGAATTCTGAGAAAATCAGAAGATTACCAATCAGACTAATATCAATGGAGTTTTTCATGAGATTCTTAATCCTTGTTACATTATTAGCCATTACAAGCTGCTCAACCAGTTTCACTGGCAGTGCTCATTTGACTCCAGGTCAATGTAAAGCGAAGTGTGATGAGTGGGGCATGGAGATGGATGGGATGATTGCGATGGGTGAGTATAGTGATGCTTGTGTGTGTGCGAAGAAAGGTAAAAAAGTGCAGTCGTCGAATTTCTCAGGTGGTGGAGCTGTGGGTGTTGTAATGCAAATGATTGAAGAGCAGCAAGCGGCTACTGCTTCAGCTAGACCGTAGCAATTAAGAATAAACAATCTCAAGACTCGAATTGCCTCGATTGTTCTTGGTCACGACAAGATTCAGTGGCAAACGTTGTGACAGTGCTTTCACGTGGGTAATGAGGCCAATCTGCTTACCACGTGAGCGCACTTGCTGGAGCATATCCATGACGTCTTCAAGTGAGTTCTCATCAAGAGTGCCAAAGCCCTCATCGATGAAGAAGCAGTCAATGTCGGCACGTCCACGCGCCATTTCGGCAAGGCCTAAGGCCATTGCCAAAGACACCATAAAAGTCTCGCCACCTGAGAGTGTGGAGACTTTACGAATGAGTCCATCCCTCCAGCGATCAATCACCCAAAATTCGGGACGCTCTTTTTTGTGAGAATGCTGAATTACGTAGCGGCCAGCACAGAGACGTTCGAGTTCATGATTGGTTTGTTCAATCAAAGCGGCTTCAACTAGCGAGAGTACATAAGTGCGCATATCGTCAGCACCTAACACATCTAAGAGCCGCTTCCAGCGATGAGATTTTTCCTTGGCGAGTCTTTGTTGCTGCTCGAGGATGGCCTTTTTCTCTCTGCGTTTTTGGTCTTCTTGCAGAAGCGTTTTAAGTTTGCCGATCTCAGTATCACTCTCACGCGCTTTCAGTTCTAAGGTTGTGATGTCACTTTTTACGATCTCTAAGAGCGGAGGAAGTACTACATGAGCGTCTTGAATGCTCACTTCAATCGGACGAGTGGTATTGAGGCGAATTTTATTTTCAGCAAAATTAATCTCCAGCTGTTGGAGCTGTTCAACCACCCGCGAGAGGTTCGAGCGAGCTTCCGCCAAATGTAACTCTTTTTGACGAAACTCTTGCTGGAGGAGCTGCCCCTTATGCTGCAAAAGTTTAACTTCCTCTTGGCGTTTTTTGAGTGTTTCTAGCGGAGACGAATGAGGATATTTTTCATTAAGCTTCTGTTGACGAGCTTTATAGTCTAATTCGAGTAGCGAGTTAGTTTTCGCTAGTTCTTTTTCACGTTCACTGGCCTCATCACGATCACGTACTAAATCAGAGATTTGCTTTTTAAGTGTCGTGAGTGCCAATTCGAGTCCGGCCAGTTTTCTGGCGAGTTGCAATTCCTCAGATAGCACTTTGACGAGATCAGGAGACCAAGGGTGGCTTGTTTTCAGAGTCGAATTAATCTCTGCAACGAGCATCTTTGTGGTGGTATCGAGGGCCTGACCTTTTTCTTCTGATTTAAGTTTCTCATCATTCAGTACTTTCCACTGCAGGCGCGAGTCACTCAGACGCTTTTCAATCGATTGTATTTCGGTATTGAGCTTGGTGATTTCAGTATGTGTTTGAGCGATGAGGTCGAGCTCTTTAATTGAGAGTGTGCTCTCGATTGATGGAAGTTGCGATAGTGCATTCTGATATTGGCCTAATAGTGTCTCTCGACGTAGTTGCTGATCTTTAAAATCTTGTAATTTTTTTTGATCAAAACTTGATTCTTCAAGATGCAGATGACTTTCCCAGCTTTTGACTGGATGCTGACAAAGCGGGCACTCGTCGGGTGGATGAGCTTTGAGTTGAGTTTTAAGTTGATTGAGCGCTAGTCTCAGTGTCGCATTCTCAAATTCAAGCTCGAGCTTTTGCAGTTGAGGAATGGCGATTTCCCATTCTTCTTTTAAATGGGTTATAAGGTTTGTGAGCTTGGTGCGCTCTGTCGTTGCGACTTCTAGGCGTGTGGCGTGTTCTCTGGCCGATTGGAGTTCACGGCCTATATCAGTACTCTTTTGCCACTTCTCAGGCAGTGTCGTGATTAATTGATCGATCTTTTGTCTTTTTGTTTTTAGTTCATTGGCGAGTTCAACTCCCAATTCTGTCGCACGTCCAAGCTCTGTTTGCGCCTGCTTCATCTTGAGTTGAGTCAGAGGAATTTCACGAATGAGCGTTTCAATTTTTGTCCACGGAAGAGCTTCCAGCGATGAAAGGGGCGGAAGGGGTTTGGTGGTGAGCAGCTTGAGTTCTTGAGAGAGCTTTGTTTCGTCTGCTTTAAGAGTTTGAAGGCGCGTTTCAAAGCGCTTAATTTGTTGTGTGAGATCCGCTTGCTGTTGGGACTTTTCAGTCAGAGTTGTTTTTAACTGCAAAAGCGTTCGCGCTTCTTGATCGTCTTTCTCAAGGGTGGCAGTGTCCTTATCGAGTAATGCTTGAGTCGCATCGATCAGTTTTTGGCCTTCATGAGCGGCTTTCATGGCAGCGTTATGAACTTCTGTTCGTGTCAGAAGTTCCGCTTCTTGTTGGGCCTTGCGTTTTTCTGTTTCAACATGTTTCGCGGCAAAGCTCATCAGCTCTTCAAGACCTTGCGCCCATGGGCGAAGATTTTTTAGTTCTTTTTGGGAAGCAGCTGAAGTTTCTTCGTATTTTTTGAGGGTGCTGCTGGCCGCTTCAACATCAAAAAGTGTTTCACCGGTAAGACCATGCACTTGAATGTCTAAGATCTTTAATTCGTCTAAGGCGGCTTCAAAGCGCTTCTTGGCTAATCCGCCGACAGTATCAAGATTATCACTCGGGTAGAGCTTTTCTAAAATATTACGTCTTTCAGTAAAACTGGCGGTGAGAAAACGAGCGAACTCACCTTGGTTTAATACGACACATTTTGAGAATTGATCAAAGTCCAGACCCAAAACTTCTTGGGGCTCTACTTCTTGAATGCGAAATTCATCCTGCTCAAATTTATAAACCGCGCGATTAGGTTTTGGTTTGGCGATGGGTGAGCCATCTTTTTTGAGAACGGTAATAGACCATTTGATTAAGTATTGAATGCCTCGAACCGAGAACTGCACTTCCACGCTGGCATCTTTTTCACCCAAGGTGACAAGGTCAGTGGAGAAAGTTTGGCTGCGATAGACTTTGCCATAAAGTGCTAAGGAGAGAGCATTTAAGAGAGTTGATTTCCCTGCTCCGGTTTCTCCTGTAATGGCAAAGAGGTCTTGTGAAGCAAGTGTGGTGAAATCGATACTATGTTCACCCCGCAAAGAAGCGAGGTTTTTGATTTTAAGTTGTTGGAGGTGCATGGCGTGCTTCCTCCCATAACTCTTTCATGTCTTGCAAAAGCTCTGTTGGAACATTTTTTTCATCAGGAAACTTATGCTGATAAAAGGCCTCAAAAAGTTTTTCCGGGCTTAAACTTAAAAGCTCAGTCCAATGATCTTTGTTCTCAGTTTGCTCTTCCTGACTGAACTGCGGGATGACACCTAAGATTTCTAATTTATTTTGTTCACCCCAAAGCCTGATTTCTTCGATTAAACCTGGGATGGGAGAGCTGAGTTTTAAGGTGATCTCAATGGCCGCCGGAAGATTTCCCATCGGTAGTTCGGTCAGTGTCTTCTTCCAGTTTTCTGGAGTGAGCATGAGTGAGTGAAGCGGACGATAAGTTGAGAGAGGTAAAGTGCGATGAGTGAATTCAGTTGTGAATTCTAAAATCTCCACACCTTTCGGTGCTGTTTCAGAAAACCGCATGGGTAGTGGTGAGCCTGAGTAGCGCACCATCGGTTTTGATTTTTTAAGCGTCTGCGGTTTATGAATATGTCCGAGTGCCACATAATCAAAGTTATTGAGCCAATCAAGAGGAATACTCTCAAGTCCTGAAAGAGCTAAGGCCTGTTCAGATCCTGCCGCTTCATAAAGACCGAAGAGATGATGGGCCATCAGGATTTTTTTACTCGTCGGGGGTGAGAGTTGTAAAAAATCTTTGAGTACGACTTCAAGCTCAGCACTTTTGTTCCAAGCGGAGAGTTCATGGCCACGAAAATAAGGGAGCAGTGCAAGCGAAAGATCATCCGAGAGTTTCACCCAGTGCTCGGTGGGTGTAGCGCGAAGCGAGCCGTAAAGATGAATACGTTTTTCATCGATCAACCCTTGCGGGGCATCGAGGAGCGTTCCAGAATCATGATTACCCCCGATCACCCACATCTGCGCCTTGGTGGTAGCGGTAAACTTGGCGATGAAGTCGTAAAAAAGTTTAAGAGCGCGATGAGGGGGCTGGGGGACATCAAAAATATCACCGGCCACTAGCAGGTGATCTATTTTTTCTTTTTGAATGATTTGGAGAAGCTCATCAAGAAACAAGACTTGTTCGGGCAAGCGCTCGAGACGAAAAAGTCTTTTGCCTAAATGCCAGTCCGACGTATGGAGAAGCTTCATTCTTTATGAGCGAGGAGGCCTGGGCCCACCCGAACCTTGATTTCCCTGGCCGCCACCACCGCCGCCGCGGCCACCACGTCCACGTCTTCTGCGCTGACTGTTTCCACCGCCGGCTTCACCACCTTCGCGAGGAGGTTGGGCGTTTTGCTGAGGTCCCGGTGTACGAGGACGCTCTTGAATGCGTTGAGGTGCAGGACCTCGATCTTGGGGAGGCCGTTGCTGCTGCTGAGAGCGCTGCTGTTGGGAACGCTGCTGGTGCTGAGGTTGTGGGCGAGTCTCGATAACTTCTTCTTCGCCTTCGTCTTCTAGATCATCACCGTCTTCATCGTCGAGTAATTCATCTTCCGGAGCGACGTAGATAATTTCTTCTTCTTCATCAGGTGTGATGACTCTGCGAGTGCCGGCGTTGGGTTCGCTGATTTCTGGCAAGGCCCAATCGAGCGTTTTACTACCAAAGAGTTTTTCAAAAATGTCGTCGGCATAGCCTTGAGCACTCTGTTTGGCTTCTTTGATATCTTTTTCGTGCTGTTGAGCTTTATCGGCCAAGACTTTATCCATACCAATGACTGTTTTGGAATTATCAGTCACGCCATTTTCAAAATACTTAGGGATCTCGAGACCTTCAGCGAGGCCATCCCACATGTCTGAAACATAACGACGAATCACTCCGTCCGGTGAAATGGTTTCGAATTGTTCGATCAAAACATGGAGGCGAATGACTTTGCCGACGTTGCCGTCTTTGGTTTTCACCAGAGCATTGTCTCGTGGCATTTTTTTGCGCTTCTCTTGATAAACTTCGTCTTCATAAGTGAGACAGCACTTGAGCTGACCACAGACGCCATTGATCTTGGATGAGTTGAGCGAGAGATCTTGGTTTTTTGCGAGCTTAATGCCGACGTTGCCGTATTTCGCTAGGAAGCTTGAGCAACACAGCTCGCGACCACACGGTCCCAATCCGCCAACAGCAGCGGCACGGTCACGCACTGAGATCTGGCGCAGTTCAATGCGCATTTTAAGCTCACCGACCAGTTCATGCACGAGGCCTCGGAAATCTACGCGCGTAGGAGCGGTAAAATAGAAAATGGCTTTTTTGCCCATCTGCGAGAGTTCAACTTGCGTGAGGGCCATATCGAGTTGATTGCGTTCAATAGCGCGATCACAGATCTCGCGCAGACGTTTTTCTTGGCGGAACGCCTCTTCGTCAAAATGCAGATCATCTTTGGAGGCGACTTTGACAATACTGCGAACAGGGAGAAGACCGCGGTGAAACTTTAATTCATAGGCCGATGAGTTTACAAAGCCGACGGCCATGCCACGGTCAGACATCGCCAATACTTTTTGACCGAGATGATAGTCTTTATCAGCGATATAAAAAGCGAATGAGCGATTGTTGCCAGGAAAGCGCACGCGCACAAAGCGTAGGACTTGAAAGTCTTTGAATTGAGCTGCTACTTCTGCGTCAGCGCGATCGAACTCGTTTTGCGGCTCGGCCGGTTCATTGGACTCGTTAGAATCATTTTGTGATTCGTCTGAGTTCAAGTCTGTTTTAAGTTCGCCGTCTATATTTTCGTCTGCACTTTGCGGAGTGTCAGAAGATGATGAATCCATATATATTCCACTACCTTGCCTTGGCCCTTCATGGTGACTGGCGGGAGAGGAGAAGTCAACGTCCAGTGCGGAATCTGGCGCTCATATAGGTGTAAATCCACTGCAGACGTGGAGCGGTGGGTTGGTTAAAGGTCTGTGCCTTTTTCCACTCACGAGTCATGGTCAATAATTCCTGTTTTAATTGGGCCGGTCCGTCGTGGCGAGTTTCATAGCTCAAAAGTTCATCCAGTAATTGCGGCGCCTCTTTTTTTGCTTCATCTAAAAACTGCGCAAGAGGGTAATCGCCTTCGAGCATTTTTTGGCGGTACTCTTCGATTAATGCAGTCGGTTGTTGTTCACCGCCAAAACTCAAATTGAGCTCTTGGGCGCGGGAAGCAATCGTCGGTAAGAGCTTAGTGCCTTGTGGGTTGGTCCAAAAAAATGTGACTTCGTTTTCAGGCTCTTCCAGCGTTTTGAGCAGTCGATTGGCCACCGTTGAACTGACACGATGAGCGTCTTCCATAATCACAAAACGGCGCTTACTTTGCAGTCCACGAAAACCCATGAATTTCATCAAAGGGGTGAGGTCATCGACTTGGTAATCACGATGGTCTTCTTTTTCTTCATCCCAAGGATGAAGCCACAAAAGATCGGCATCACTTTTAAGATCCTGGGGCACATGTTTGCGTTTCTCAACTTGTATCCAGTACTGACGAATGAATTGCTCAACCCACTGGGCTTGCTTTTCACCATGAGTGCCGCGGCCGTTTAAAATATAGAAATGACCTAACTTATTGCGTTCGGCGAGTTTGAGCAAAACCTCATGGAGCTTTTGCGGAGTCATATCTTTCCTCGAGCGATCAAGACATTTTTAATCGCATTAAAAACTTCTTCTGGTGAAGAAGTGGCATCAATCCGCTGAATTCGTCCGGGATAAAGACTTGCCACATGACGGTAACCATCAACGAGTTTCGTTTGAAAATCTTTGTGACGAGATTCAAAATAATCTTTGGCCTGGCCCCGTGCTGCCTGGCGCTCCAGTGAGACTTCGACATCAATATCGAGAAAGAAAGTAGCATGAGGAAGAGTATTGAGCGGAGCAAACTGATGGAGCTTCCAGATATTTTCTAGTGGGCGATTGATCGCCAAAGCCTGGTAAACCAGTGTGCTATCGATGTAGCGATCTAAGAGCACCACGGCTTTCGGATTGGCCAGGAAGGGAAGAACTTTTTCTTGTAGCAGCTGAGTGCGAGAAGCGAGAAAGACAAAAGTCTCACTTAGAGGGTCAAGTGCAACGGTTTGGCCCAAAATAGTCGCGCGCAGTTTTTCTCCAAAATCGGTGCCACCTGGTTCACGCAGTAGCAGCACTTCACGACTAAGATCAGTGAAAAGGTCTGCGAGTTTTTGAATTTGAGTGGATTTGCCAGAGCCTTCCACACCCTCAAAGGTCAGAAACAGACCCGGGCCTGGTGGAGAAAAGACTTGGCTAAAATTAGAGAGATCGGCTTCTAGATTCACTCATCGAGGCTAACAAAGCTCGATTTAAAAGTCGCCAACTTCTTCGACAATTGGTCCTGACTCATTGGCGGTTGGCTCTTCCATCCGGTAGCCATCATCAGGAGCTTCTGTTGCCGAGGGGCGTCGAATAATCGACTCAGAGCGATCATCCTGTACCACTTGCGCGTCAGCACCATAAGGATCGACATCCATCGGTTCTGCTGGTTCGTATTGATCGCGATTCATATCATGAGTTTCACGATAGTCGGCAAGATCAGCACGTGTATCGCGCATCGCTGGAGGAGATTCCACACGCATCGGTCGTACACTGGCGGGAGCGCGACGGGTGCGTTTTTTGGCAGGTGTTTCATTGAGCAGTGATGTTCCGGGCTCCATGAACTCCGTGGTTGTGACATCACTTTCCACCATTTGTACATCAAGACTTGTGGGAGCATTACTCCACCAAATCATCAGCGCAAGTGCAGCCGTAGCAGCTGCGCCACCGCCGATCCACCAATTTTTAGGGACATGAATTTTTACCGGAAGGGCGACTTCTTTAGGAAGAGCGACTTCCTCTATACGAAGGCCGGTCGAATGTTGTTTGCGATGTGCGAAGTGGCCAAGCGAAACTAATCCTACTTTGACTGGATCTTCTTCTTCCATCAAAGTCTTAAGTGCTTCAGCATGTCCTCGCAAAAATGTTTCTTCGAAAGGAGCAGCAGGGAGTTGTTCACTTTGGTGAGGACGAACTTCAAATTCTTTGAGTTCAAAAACTTTGTGCCACGTCATCCCTTCGTCATAAGAGATGAGATCGGTTGCCAGCACTTCACCTTTTTTAACTTTCTCAACCATTTCCGCATGAGTGGTGGGTCCCACTCGCTGGCCATGATGTTCCAGATAGTAACTGTTGTAGGTTTGCAGCGTTTGAGCTGAAACAAGTTTAGGTGGTTCTTTGGCTTTTTGTGGTTTGAGTGGTGATTGTAAATACATGACCCACTCTTCCGTTTCCATATTACTCACATCGGCTTCCGCCATGATGGGAGCATGTTCTGCGGCATAGCTCTTCAGCATAGCTGTTGAGTAGGGGCCAAACACTTCTTCATTCAACTTCACCATCCATAGATCGGACATGGGGAGTTGTTGAGAGGTGATTTCTTCTTCACTGATGGCAGGTAAATCAATCATCAGAAACCTTCCTTAGTAGAGGCTTTTTCGGTCGGTTTTTGTCTGAGCTTTAAGATATGCGTCAATGTCTTGCCAGAGAGAGGCAGCGAGCGGCATAATGCTCAGAATTGCGAGGACATATGTCAGGAATTCAAGAGCGAATCGCTCAAGTGAAAGCACGCTTTAAGGCCTTCGATGATTGGGAAGATCGCTACAAAGAGCTGATCCAGCTCGGTAAAGAGATGTCGCCTTATCCTGAGACCGAGCGCCAAGAAAAATACAAAGTGAAAGGCTGCCAATCACAAGTCTGGTTGTTTCCGCAATTTGTGGAAGGCCGCGTGCGCTTTCATGCTGACTCTGATGCGCTTTTAGTGAAAGGCATCGTCGCCGTTTTAGTTTCAGTCTATGACAATTCAACACCTGATGAAATTTTGAGCGAGCGTGGAGATTTTTTAAAAGACATCGGCATCACTGAGCATCTTTCCATGAATCGCACGAATGGTTTAGCGAGTATGGTGAAACAAATCAGTATGTACGCAGCTGTTTATAAAAGTTTAGGGGGTCGCGCATGAATATTCGTCCTCGTCGCAATCGCAGCTCAGAGGTTATTCGTCGACTGGTGCGCGAAAACCAACTCACTCCCGATGATTTGATCGCGCCTTTATTTGTCCGTGAGGGAAAAGGGGAGCGCACCGCCATCTCGAGTATGCCAGGCCACGCTCGTCTCTCGATTGATGAATTAGTTAAAGAAGCGCGTGAGTTACATGCCTTGGGCGTTAAAACCTTGGCGCTTTTTCCAGCGATAGATGAAAGCAAAAAAACTTCTGATGCCCGTGAGGCATGGAATCCAGAAAATCTTAATTTTAAAGCGGCCCGTGCACTAAAAGAAGCGCTCCCCGATGTGCTCTTGATGGGTGACATCGCACTTGATCCCTATTCATCGGATGGCCATGACGGACTAGTCGATCCGAAAAGTGGAGAAATTTTAAACGATGCCACTCTAGAAGCCTTGGTGAAACAAACACTGGCATCTGCGCGCGCGGGTTTTGATATCTTGGGACCATCTGACATGATGGATGGACGCGTGAAGGCTATGCGCGAAGCTTTAGAGAGTGAAAAATTCAGCAATACTCTCATTATGAGTTACACCGCCAAGTACGCTTCAGGTTTCTATGGACCTTTCCGTGATGCACTGGCGAGTGCACCGAAGAAAGGTGATAAAAAAACTTATCAAATGGATCCCGCCAATGCTCGTGAAGCTCTTAGAGAAGCTGCTCTAGATGAAGCTGAAGGCGCCGATATTTTGATGGTGAAGCCAGGACTTTCCTATCTTGATGTCATTTATCGTTTGCGAGAGCAATCAACTCTTCCGATCGCTGCCTATAATGTTTCGGGTGAGTACGCCATGGTCAAGGCCGCCGCTGAGCGGGGCTGGATTGATGGTGAGAAAGTCATGATGGAGACACTTATTTCATTTAAGCGAGCAGGCTCTGACATTATTCTGACTTATTTTGCCAAAGAAGCAGCAAGGCTTCTGGTGTGAGTGAGAAGCGCTTGCATTTATTGCTCGTGCGCTTTTCAAGTTTGGGCGATGTCGTCGTGCAAACTTCCGTGGTGACATGGCTTAAGGCCACCTATGGACAAAACCTTCGCATTAGTTTTGTCACCTCGGCCGAATTTAAAGATTTATTAGTCGGACATCCCGATATCCATCGGGTGATCAGTTTTGATCGCAAGGGTGGAGATACTCTTTCTGCCTTGGCGAAAAAATTGAGCGACATTCATGAAGCTGATCCCTTTGATCTCATGCTTGATCTGCATGCCACCACTCGTTCGTGGCTCTTGCGATTAAAGTTATGGTGGATTCCACGGCTTGTTGTCGATAAGCGCCGCTTTGAGCGGTTCATGTTAGTGGGGTATCGTTATATTAAGTTGCGGGCCATAAAAAAACCTTGGCAGCAAGTGTGGCGTACACCCCTTGATTGGCAAGGAATACTCCTGGCACCTCTAAAAGATCCAGAAGGGATGACTTTCACCGCAGGAGGATTAAAAAGTGCTACCGACAGGCCCTATGCTGTACTAGCGCCGGTGGCTTCCTTTGCCATGAAACATTGGCCGATTAAATATTATGTCGAAATTGCTCAAAGGTTTTTGCAAGACGAGAGTTTTAAAAATTGGGATTTGGTCGTAATCGCGGGACCTGAAGATAAACACTGTCAGGCGTTTGATGTCATTCAGCACGAGCGCTTTAAAAATCTGCAAGGCAAAACCAAACTCAAAGAGTCTTTGGCATGGATGCAACAAGCAAAATTAGTTTTAGGCAATGATTCAGGAATGAATCATGTGGCCGAAGCTGCTGCTGTACCTGTGCTCACCATTTTTGGTCCCACTCATGAAGCTTTTGGTTTTGCTCCCCATTTAAAAAAATCTGTTGCTCTTTCACTAGATGTGGCATGCCGGCCTTGTTCCACCACAGGAAAGAAAGACTGTTTTCGAAGTGAGCAAGTCTGTATGACTCAACTCACTCCGGACATTGTCTGGCGAGAATTTAAGACCAAAGCGATGACTTTATGATTTGGCGCACGCTTGATCTCATTCATGCCTTAGTTGTGGTTTTAATTTGGCCGCTGCGCTTGACTGCGTGGGGAAGAAAACGTGTCGCTTTTGAACGCCAACGTGATCCTGTCTTAAAAGATGTGCAGTGGACGTTTGAAGTGTCTAGTGAGGGTGAGTTCGAGCAGGTTCGACCTTGGCTTGAAGCTTTGATGCTGGATTCGGAAAAGGTTGAATTGGTTTTTGCCTCGGAGAGTGTGCTTAAAACTGTGAAAGATTTTAAAAACCGTTATCCACTGCAAGTGCGCCTTTTCCCTATGCCTTTGCTTACGCACACGCCTTGGGAGTTGGTGAGATGTCTCAAGGCCCCACGCCTGGTATTGTGTCGTTATGATTTCTTTCCCTCTCTCATGGCACGCTCAACCGTGGCCACTGTCGTCGGTGGAGTGGTGTGGGCGAGTTTCACTGGTAAACGTGAGCGTTTAAAGAAAAGATTTTGGCGGGAGTTCTATCGATGGCTCTATAGCAGCTTTCGTTGGGTCATTCCTGCCACTCATGAGGATGAATTGATCTATCACAATCTCTGCAGCCTTAAAGTATTTCCAACCAATGAGATGCGTGTCCCACAAATTATGAATCGTCTTTCTTCAGCAGAACAAACGCTCAATAATAAATTTCCTCATTGGGAGAAGTTTCAAGCGCATTTACAGAAGTACGCCATGACTTCGCGCTGGGTGTTGGGAAGTTTTTGGGAACCTGATTTGGAATTTTTAAATAATGAAAGTCTCAGAGCAGATGTTTTAACTGAGAAGTCGCTGATCATGTTAGTGCCTCATCAGCTGGGCGCCCACTGGCGAGAAAAAATCACCGGACCTGTCACGGAAATTAATTCTGAGTGGTCAGGCGAGATTATTCCTGGCAGCGCGATTTTAATTAATCTTAAAGGCGTTCTGTGTGAACTCTACTCGCACGTCGGTCATGTATATGTCGGCGGTGGATTTGGTCGCTCAGTTCATTCAGTCATGGAGCCTTTTGTTGCCGGTGCGCGCGTATACTGTGGTCCAAAGATTAATCGTTCAACTGAAGTAGAAGCGATTCTCGCTCTTGGTGGTGATTTTTTACGGGTAGTAACTGAGCACTCTCGTCTAGCTCATTGTTATTCAGAGCGTATTGAGAGCGAGCAAGACTTGACCCGACGTCAGGAGTGGCTAGACAATCAAGTATTACGTTTGAAACTTAATTTAGCAGAAGTTAAACAGCTATGTTGAAGAACCGCTACGAAGCCGTATTCTGGGGCCGCACACCATGGGGATTACTCCATGCACTTTTGTGGCGAATGAAAGGCCGTGAAGTATTGGTGATTGATGATCTCAAACTCTCCACGGCTTCCGGTGGCCATCGTTGGCTTACCCAATTAGAAGTGCAGCTTTTACAAGAGTTGGGCTCTCGCCATAATGTCACTCCACTTGCTTCATTAGATAATTTCTTGCGTCCAGCAACGATTAAAATTCAAACTCCTCAGTTTCAATGGGTCACGGGATCGAGTGTGCGTGATAATCTGCGCGAGTTTGTTCGTAAGTTCAGTGTTTTCCAAACACCAACGCTATTGGCAGCGCTTGAAAGTGAAACTCTCGACAATGATTTTCTCAAAGTACAAAAAGCCTTTCTGGATTGGTTTCGCTCCCCATTAGTTCGTCACCGTGCTGCAAGTAATTTTACTTTTACGGGTGCCCCATGGTTGGCGGAGTTTCAACGTCTTTTTTCTGAGGAGCTGCTGCGTCCTTATCAAAAACCTCAAGATGGTGCCCTCTCTCAACTTGTTGCGGCCCACTCCACTGTTACTGGACAAGTGGTGAAGTACGCTTTCAGCTCTTATGAGGCGAGCTATTTGGCGCTTCGTTTGCTTTCTCCTCAATGGGAATTAGATGAGCGTTGGTTTGAACGAGAGCTTTCACGTGAGTTAATCAACTCTGGTGCCCATATTAAACGCACGCGCGTGCAATCATGGCAGCTATGGGATGGCAAAGTGGAAGCGGCACTATTAGATAGCTATGAAGGAGTGGTCGCCCATGACCGTCTCTTGATGTATGGCCTGCCGGCCACTGATGGCACACTTCAATGCGTGTTCAACAGTAAAGTCTATCGTGGGCTTGAGAGTTTTTGGCCGGAAGACCCTACGCAATCGCTCGAAGAAGCTAAACCTGAGCTGGTGTGTTTAACGGCTTCTCGTTTAATGGGCACCGATATTCCTATGATGCTTTTAGAAGAGTTGCCTAAGGGGACTCGTTTACAAGTTCTTGTCGAAGAGCGGCCGGGAGCTAAGCCAGAATTTTATGTCAACGAAGCACTTGAGCTAGCACGACCGTTAGTCAGTGAGGCACTCGACTGGCCAGCGGATCGTTGGGAAATGTCTCAGCGAGGGGCGAGTTGGGATTTATGGGTCGAAGAAGCTGTTGAAAATTCACGTACAAGTGCCATTTCTCTTCATGCCAAACGCCAGATTAATATTATTGATCGAGTTGATAAACGGACACTTAAAGGCGTTCAATATTGGGGACCTTTAATGACAGAGCGCTTTGGGCTCTTAGGTTACCTGACTGAGGTTCTCTGGGATTTGAACTGATTTACCTAGCTAGGTGAGCAGACCAGTTTCACGATATAATCAAAGAGTGAAAAACCAAGCGGGACAAACTTCTGTTGAATATATCCTTCTCGTCAGTGTGATGATCATGTTGTCGTTTACCTTTTTTGAAAAAGTAAATGAGTATGTCCTCACTAATCCAGATAGCTTGATCAATAAATACCTCTCCCAGTCTCAGCGCTTCTTTGGTTCTGAAAATAGCGGCGGCGGGATTGATGGCAATTACAAAACTTTTAGTTTGCCTCGCTAAAAGTCATCTCCAAGACTCGATAAAATTCAGCAACACTGACGGCCCCCGAATGACCACCCCATGGCAGAATGATGAGTTCATCACTTGTTAACTGATGTTCAGATTTAAATGTGTTCCAATTAAGCCCGCGATTAAGAAAATCATTTTCTGAAGTCATAATACGAACTTTCATGGTGTGAGCTTGGCGAATCTGTTTCATCCAATGAGTCAGGGTGAGCCGCTCATCTTTTTTTTCTAGCAGCTCCCAAAGTTCGCTGCGATAGCGACGAAAGTATTCCTCAAATCCTTCGGGCTCAGGGCCCGTCGCTTTGGTGGCCTTGACATGAGAGCGCCAAGAAACCTTTGTTGCTTTCACAAAGCCATCCACCAACACCAGCGCCGACATACAGTCCTCTTCATCCTTACTTAAGCGTGCGGGGTAGTATTTTAAGGCAAACTCACGTGCGAGCACGTAAAGTTTAAAAGGCGTGCTGCATTTTTCAGCGGCCGGGCGATACTCATTGATTATGGCATCAAAGTTTTTCATGGCGACGGGAAGATTCAGTGGTGGCCACAACAGAGTCAGCCCGCTGATTCTTTTTTGATGAGCGGAATCATGGGCCGCCCAGGCAGAGCCAACGGCCGTACCCAAGCTTTCGGCGATAATCTCGACCCGTGAAACCCGATCACCAATTTTCCTAATAACGTAATCGAGTGCCTCTTCCATAACCTGAACTTCCAGCGCCACCGGATCTGTCTTATATAATGGATGAGCTTCCACATAATCGGGCCCCAAAAGGTTCGGTACCACCAGCACATGTCCGGGTATTTTCTCAAGAAAATCAACGAATTGGGCCGTTAAACCCTTGCCGGGCTGACCGTATATTCCAGGCATAAACACAAAAAGTTGGGCCCTAAAGGGCTTTTGCGAGAAATAGATAGGGAATTCACCCGCTTTAAAGAGCGATGATTTGAACTTCTCGATTCCACCATCATTATGGGTAAAAAAACGAAAGCGCCGAAAGCCTCCCCAAAAGGTCGCCACTGCCGGATTTGCAAGATGAGTGGCCTTGCTACTTGTCGACTCCATTAAGGGCCGCACACCTGGCGCCCATTGAGCTTGTGCCGGAATAGCGAAGGCAAGTAGGAGCATAACTATCTGTAATCGTGTCAACATGAGTTACCTTGCAGCTGAGTGAACGAAAGTGAAAGGGCAAAACCCTGTCAATTTTACATGTCCTATGGGGTTTTACGCCAGCGAAAGCGTTTTCTCGCTAACATGTAACGCAAAGCACAAATTAGTTTTTAGAACTTAGTATTTTTAGATTTTAAAAGACTCCTGAGGAGGAAGATATGAAGGCCCACACGAAAACTCTAGCTTTGGCCCTGATCGTAGGGATGAGCTTTGGCCAGGCGATGGCACAAAGTGAAGAAACAGATGTGTTGAACTCAGCACCTATCAATGTGGATGGCTATCTTCATGACAAGCCAGTCACTGATGGTGAGCTTGAAGGCATCAAGTCTGAGCTTGGTAAGCAAAAGACCATGACTCAATTGAATAAAGAGAAGGCCAAGGAATTGAATAAGCTCTCAGGTCAAACTGAAAAGCTCCTTGATAGCCAAGACGAATATATCGACGGCAAAATCGAATCGCAAAAAGCGATCAAAGAATTCAACCAAAAGACGGCTGAAAACGAAAAACGTTTGAAGTGTTTGTTGGAAGAATCAACTCATCCAGACTGCGCCAAATGGGTGAAGAAGAAAGCAGAACCAGTTGAAGTTCAGGACGTGGTAACAACTGCTCAGGCCGCTCCTGCTCAAGTGATTGAAGCCAAAGCTCCCGAAGCAGCAGGTCCATTGAAGCCATTTGAAGAAATTAAACTTCTTCCTTACGGTGGAGTAACAAACTTCCAAGGTGAAGCTGAGAAGCTTGAAACAGAATTTGCTGGCGGTCTTCGTCTTGAAAGTAACATTAACGATCGTTTCAGCATGGGTGTTGGCATCAACTACGGCCAATTCTCTACGCAAGACTTCGCTAATGTTTACGGCAACCAAGCTTATGGTTTTGGCTATAACAATATCTACGGTAATGCTCGCGAAATTAAGTACAGCAATATCGGAGTGGATCTTTACGGTAAGTTCTTCATCACTCGTGGTGAGCGCTTCCGTCCTTACATTGGTGCAGGTCTTGGTTATAACCGCATGAGTCTTGAGTATGCTGACAACAGCGAGTTTGCTCAGTTCGGTAATAACTTTGGTAACGAGAAACATACTTCAAGCTACGCCACAGGAACTTTGACGGCCGGTACTGAAGTCTTGATCACTCGCACAGTTGGCCTGAATGTTGAGTTCCAATACTCACGTGGCTTCGGTGGATCTGAAGGTGATAGCGGAGTAAATCCGTTCAATGCTCCAGACCAACGCCGCTTGCAAGAGCTAGGTGACGACATTATTCAATCCAACGCGTTGTCGATCTTCGCAGGTGTGTTGGTAGTGTTCTAAGTCTTTCCTCACATGATCTTAAAAAAGGCCCTCATTGAGGGCCTTTTTTATTCTCGCAAATCCTTGGCGTAAGCTTGATTGAGATTTAAAATCAATTAGTGAATTCCCCATACCAAGGATAGGTCTCATGAAAGCTGTATACCTCGTGGAAGGCAAGCGTACCCCGCAAGTGAAGTCAGGCGCAGATTTACAAGAAGTCGCGGCCCCATATCTCGCTCACTATCTCATACGTCATTTGATGGATAAACATGGCCTGCCGGCCGATGCAGTCGATGAAGTCATCATTGGTAACACCGGAACTCCCGCAAAATATCCCAATGTCGGCCGCGTGATCGCGCTAGAAGCGGGCCTTGATAAAAAAACTTCGGGCTACACCGTACATCGCAACTGTGCTTCTGGCATGGAAGCGCTCTCACAAGGTTTTGACAAAATCGTCTCTGGCCGCTCCCACGTGATTTTTGCCGGTGGTGCGGAGAGTATGAGTCAAATGCCGCTGTTGTTTAGCAAAAAGATGACAGCACTGTTTGTAGATCTCATGAAGGCCAAATCGAGTATGCAGAAGCTCGCGCTCATCTCAAAGTTTCGCCCTGATTATTTAAAACCCATCATCGCTATTGAGCAGGGCCTCACTGATCCTTTCTGTGGACTTAATATGGGCCAGACCGCTGAGAAACTTGCCCGTGAACTGGGTATTACTCGATTAGAGCAAGATGAGTTCGCTAATCGCTCTCACCAGCGAGCTGTGGCCGCGGCCAAAGAGGGCCGTTTTAAAGATGAGATCCTTCCAATTACGATGGGAAAAAGCCTTGATCGTGTTTTAAATGATGACGTGGGTCCACGAGCTAACTCAACCGTTGAAGGCCTCGGTAAAATGAAGCCATACTTCGAAAAAGGTACCGGCACTGTGACAGTCGGCAACGCATGTCCCATTACAGACGGTGGTTCTGTTTGGTTGATGTGTTCTGAAGAAGCCGTCAAAAAATATAATCTTAATCCAATGGCCCGCATGGTGGACTATTACTTCCATGGCCTTGAGCCTGAGCGCATGGGACTGGGTCCTGTACTCGCGACTCATGGTGTGCTCAAGCGCACGGGCATGAATCTCTCGCAAATGGATCTCGTGGAATTAAACGAAGCTTTCGCCGCTCAAGTTATTGGTTGTCAGCGAGTGATGAAAGACAACACTCTCGCTGCTAAGTGGGGGATCGAAGCCGTGGGTGAAATTCCTGCTGAAAAACTCAATGTGAATGGCGGGGGAATTGCTTTAGGCCACCCGGTAGGATCAACGGGCTCTCGTTTAGTAGTGACTCTCGCTCACGAGCTTCGTCGTCGTAAGCAGCGCTATGGATTGGCCACTTTGTGTATCGGCGGCGGACAAGGTGGTGCCACCTTGATTGAAAATTTACAGAACTGAGGATGATATGAACTTGCAGACGCTCACCTTTGAAATTAAAAATCACATCGCCTATGTGGGCTTTGGGAAATATGAAAAGAAATCCATGACGACTCTTTCGAGAGACGCCATGGAGGAAATGCGACGGGTACTGACAGAAATTCAGGCCAAACAGAAAAAAGAAATTAAGGCGTTGATCTTTTTCTCTCATAAGCCAGGTGTGTTTTTAGCAGGAGTTGATATTTCATTAATTAACTCTCTCAAAACGGAAGCCGAAGCTGCCCGCGGTGCTGAGCATGGTCAGCTGCTCTACAACATGATTGAGGATCTCAAGATTCCTACTGCCGCTGTGGTTGATGGCGTGTGTTTGGGAGGGGGGCTTGAGTTGTCTTTGGCCTGTGAGCGAATTTATGCTTCTGATAATTCTAAGACGGCACTTGGTCTTCCCGAAGTGATGCTGGGAGTTTTGCCAGGTTTTGGCGGTACTTATCGTTTGCCTCGTAAAGTAGGATTACCAAATGCGCTTGATATGATTTTAACTGGTCGCCAAGTGAGAGGGCGAGCCGCACTTAAAATGGGATTAGTCGAGGCCATCCTTCCCACTGAGAGAATGTTGGAACTTGTTCCTGCTCTCATCATGAAACCCGTTCCATCAAAGAAAAGTGGCTTAGAGAAAGCGTTTGAGCGAGTGGCGACAGAGAATTTTTTGACTCGTAAAATAATTTTTCAAAAGGCCCACGAGAAAGTCATGGAGCAATCCAAAGGCTTCTATCCCGCTCCTTTGAAAATTCTAGAAGTGTTAGATGCTGGAGCTGGTAAAGGGCGCGATGCTTATCTTGCCATGGAGGCGCAGGCCTTTGGGGATCTCTCTCAAACAGTGGTGTCACGAAATCTTCAGCACATTTTCTTTTTAACAGATAATTCAAAAAAAATTGAAAACAAAGACCAGCTTCCTAGTATTAAACGTGGGGGAGTTCTTGGTGCGGGTGTCATGGGTGGCGGCATTGCATGGCTGTTTGCTAATAGTGACCAAGCTCCTTTGATGAAAGATATTTCTCAACCAGCACTCGAACTAGGACTAAAACAGGCCTCTGGGAATTTCTCATCGGCCCTTCGTAAAAGACGCATGAGCGAAGATGAATTCAATCGCAAAATGCGCTCAATCACCCCGACTTTGACCTTCGATGGTTTTAAAGGAGTTGATTTGGTGGTTGAAGCTGTTGTTGAAAATATGGATGTTAAGAAAAAAGTTTTTGCTGAGCTTGAAACCAAAGTGCGTCCAGATTGTTTACTGACTTCAAATACGTCTTCTCTGTCTGTGACAGAGATGGCGGGAGCCTTGAAAGATTCCTCTCGCTTTGCCGGTCTACATTTCTTCAATCCCGTTAACAAAATGCCGTTGGTAGAAATTATTGCTCACCCCGGTGCTTCTCAAAAAACGTTGCAGACGCTCTATAAGTGGGCGCTTGAAGTTAAAAAAACACCGGTGATCGTGAATGACGGCCCCGGTTTTTTAGTCAATCGTATTTTGGCACCTTATCTTAACGAAGCGGCCTATTTACTAGAAGCTGGCGTCTCTATCCAAGACATCGATCAGGCGGCGTTGAATTTTGGTATGCCCATGGGGCCATGCCGTTTGATGGATGAAGTGGGACTCGATGTCTGTGAGAAAGTGGGCAAGATTATGGAAGCGGGACTTGGAACTCGCGCAAAAGCATCGGCCCTATCAACAAGACTGACACAGACAGGGGCACTGGGGCGCAAAAACAATAAAGGCTTTTTCCTTTATGATGAAAAAGGCAAAGTCGCCGGCCGTAATCCTGAAGTAGAAGCGCTATTGCCAACGAAGTCTTTAAGTATCGATGAAACCTTGCTGCAGATGCGTTTGTTTCTTCCCATGATTAACGAGGCTGCTTACTGCTTGGCCGATAAAATTATTGATAAGGCCTCAGTGGTCGATCTTGGAATGATTTATGGTACGGGCTTTCCTCCGTTCAAGGGAGGATTGTTAATGTATGCCGATGCTGAAGGACTAGATCGAATCCTTTCGGCCATGCAGCAGTTTGCTTCGGAGGTCTCGCAAGAGCGCTATCATCCAGCTCCGTTGCTTGTCGAATTAGCGCAATCCAAAAAACGCTTTTACGACTTATAATGACTGCGTTTTATCGCTACTTTTTGAATTATCTTTTTCGTGCCCGCACTCGCCAAGGACTTTTGTTCTTGGCGCTGGCGGGGCTTTTTCTTTCTTCCTCGGCACTGATGATCATCCAAGGTATTATGGGTGGTCTTCAGCGAGGCCTCATCGCCCGTTCAAAGTCCTATCATGGAGTAGGTGTTGTTCGTTTTCATGACCCAGCTCTAGAGTCGGCATCATGGGAAAAATATAAGAGCAACAAATGGGCCTTCACCAGAGAAATGCAAACCGAAGTCCTCGTTCGCCATGAAGGCCATGTGGCCCCTCTCATTCTTCATGGAGTGGATCTCAATGGGGTTCGTCCTGCCTTCCTAGAGAAAAAAGAGATGACTGGTCTCGTGCTGGGAGCTGATCTAGCGCAAAAACTTCGCACCACATTTTTTGCCGATGTCCGTCTCATTTCTCCTGCCACTACCGAGGCCTTGATGGGGGAGATTCCTCGTCAGTTGGCCGTCGGAGTGAGTGATTATGTCTTAAGCGATGTGATGGAACTCGATGCTATGCACGGGTGGGCGAGACTCCCTATCGTGCAAAACCTTTTGCGTCGTCGTGGGGCCGATCGTTGGCGTTTCTACTCCGCAGAAGCTTGGCTTGAGGTTAAAAAGTCATTGCCGGCTTCAGATGATGTTCAGTTTGTAAGCTGGGAAGAGCAGAATCAGACTTTAGTCTGGGCCCTCAATCTTGAAACAAGAGTTATGCTTTCATTGTTTGGTGCTATGGCGCTCTTAGTGGCCTTGGCCATTACCACCGGATTATTCTTATTTTTCGCTAAAATTCGTCCCGATTTGGCCAGCTTTTGGCTCTTGGGTCTCTCGGTCAGAAAGATAGAGCGATTGGTGTTGGGCTTTGTGCTTCAGCTCTCCTTTGTTGTTTGTCTTCTGGGGGTGGGAGTCGGGGGAATGTTCTTAGTTATTCTTGAGCGATACGGTCATGATTTGATGCCAGATATTTTTGTCGAAAGACATTTTCCGATTGAAATCAATCCTCAACTTGTAACCATCGCATTTTGCGTTCCCTTTTTGATATCTCTGATATTTACTCTCTTTTCATTTATTCAGTTTCGTCGTGATAACCCTAGTTTTATTCAGCTAGTACGTGGTTCAGGAGAAAGTGCTTAGGCAAAATGAGACATAGCACTTTGATACTTTGAAAAAATGCGGCTGGGTTTTAAACTATGAGAGCGGCTTTTGCTGCTTTTCTCGTTTTAAATAAAAGGTATTTGCATGTCTGTGCTCTCCCTCAATAGCTCTGAAACTTGGAATGAAATCCCGAGTTCTCTAAGCGAGAAAAGCCTAAATGAAGTGATGATCCTAAACGAGCAAGGCCCGATTAGTTTTCATTGGACTGATTTTCAAGAATCTTGTCGATTTTATCAGGATCGAATATCTCGTGACCCAATCCTTCGTAATGAATACGAAACAAAACTATCAGAGCTAAATAAACTGCGACTGATGCCAGTTTGGATTCGTGGCAATGGAGAAACTCTTCACACAAGTTTGTTTGAACTCTATCAAGATTTTATCTTGGAGCGTTTATGGAAGGCGGATTCTCATCCTCATGCTCCCTATGATGTCTCGTTTATTTCTCCATCTGGTCCCTATAAGAAGTTATCGATCACCGATTGCTTTAATGTTCATACATACCAAGACTTTATTTTAGTCTTTTTGCTGCAAGGAAAGCTTCCTCAACGGGAATTCCGTCTTCGCACCAAAAGTCGCTTGCTCGTTGAGTTTGGTAATCATTATGGTGAAGCTGGCATGCTTGATCTAGAACAAATCACCTCGGGTGGACTATTACTAAGATGCCAATCGAAACAATTTTTCAAAGGCATTCGTCCTCATCGCAAATTACGTTTATTAGTCAAAACTTCTGGACTCGATGAGGTATCAAAGGCCAATGACTGGCAAACATTTAAAACTAGCATTGCCAAATGGGGTACTAATCCTTTTTACACGCAGAATAAGCAAGAAGCCTTTAATCTCGATTGTAACGACTTTCAAATTGCTTCACGCTTTGATTTTTCTCAAACTAATGACATATATCTCTATCTCAAATTTGATGCCCTCAAGGCCTCGAATGAAATCATGTCCCAACGACTCGAGAAATTTATTGTAAAAGGCCGAGAGGCCATGAAGCAATTGTTGTCAAAAAAAGCGGCTTAAGCTTTTTTTCTCGCAGCAAAGTCGACTTCGTAAGCCGCACTATTATCCAAATTTTTGCGTCTTTTATCGTAGCGCTCAGTAGTTGTCACATTCGCATGTCCTGCGAAAATGGCGACGTCGCGAATTGGCGTCGATTGAGTATCTAGTAAATGAGAAATAACTGTTGCTCGGCAGGAGTGAGGTGAGACCTTTTTATTAATACCTAGTGAACGTGCATAGCGCTCGACCCATCGATAAATCGTTGAACCATCTACTTGCTCTCCTGGGCGTTTTACCGGGTCTGTCTGAAGCAAATAATCATCACCATTGAGCTCGACGCCGAGCTCGCCCAAAAATGCATGATAACGTTTGAGAGCTTCAGTCACTTGCGGGGCAACGGGAACGAGTCTGACTTTGTCGCCCTTACCATGAATTCTCAGCACGATATGGCCACGTTCTTGATAAAAATCCCTGCATTTCAAATTCACGAGTTCAGCTCGTCTAAGTCCAATGTGAAAAAGTAAAACCATCACTATACGATGTAATTCACCTTTAGGTGTTCCAGTCTCTGGTGCATTAATCATCCGGACTACTTCAACGTCATCAAATGCTTGAGTCGGGGATTCCGTTTGAACTTTGGGAAGTTTTACTGCCTCGAGGGGGTTATGATCAATCAGTTTCGCTGAGAGTGCCCATTTCATGAACGAGCGCACAGCCACTAACTTACGATTGATAGTTGCGCTGGCAAAACCAGCACTAACTAATTGATCTCTATAGAGTTGAAAATGATAGGCCTTGAGTTCACTGGGGTGACGTAAATTCTCTCCACCTGAATGTAAGAATTCGAAAAAAGCGGCGATATCACCTTCATAGGCCCTACGGGTATCACTTGAGAGAAACCCACCCAAGAAGTCTTTAATAAAGTCTTCAACTAAAATGCCACGTTCTTTTGCCTCAGCAAATTTGCGCGCCAAGTTTTCATCCACTCGCTGCGAGGGGAGATGACTTACTTTGATAACGAGACTCTTGGACTTGCTCATTAGAATATTATCGTGCAAATCCAATTTTCTTTAAAGTGCTCTTAGCTTGAGCTTCTAGGTCGGACAAGGCCATGCTTGATCGCAGCTCGTTGATTACAGTTTCTGCAAAGTAACCTGAGATTTTCAATTACTGTTTTGCCACCTTTTGCCCATGGCCGGATGTGATCAACCTCAACAGAAAACTTCGAATGACAATGACTACACTTTATTTCTTTGTTTTGGATCAAAGCGCGCCTCATCGTGATTTTAGGCCTACGTGCTACTTGAGCAAAAGTTAGCTTCTTTGATTTGCTATCAATTCCCCATTTTTTCTTTTTTATAGAATGAATAGCATCTTTTAATGCAACTTTAAGTGCATCAGTATGCGGTGAAAGATTTTTCAGTTCTTGAATTAGATCCCACGTTTCTTTATCAATTTCAATATTCACTTTCTTTTCGGAAGTGACATTCTTAGAAAGAAGCTTACTGACCTCAACGAGTGTTTTGTTTTCTGCTTGCTTGAATATTTGTTGTTTCTCTTGCAAAGAATTATTTTTAGTCTCTTTTTGTATAAGACCAATTGTGGATAAACTAAGTGACCCATTGAGTATCTTAGGCTCCAGGTGAGGCATTGAGCGAAGCGCTCTTGCGGCCACAATTCTTCTTTGAGCAGAACTTTCCGAGTACCCAAGCTCTTTTACACAATATTCAAATAGACTCGCATATTTTAAATCTGAATATAGTTTTCGTTCATCGATCTCTTTTAAGTGCCACAGAATGTGAACTATCACTTTTCGCTCATTCAGCACGAGTGATTTTGTGTTTTTTAACAGGAGATGGTCTGTGAGATGATTTAATTTCATTTTTACACCTTTGTTATGGCGAAATATGAAACGTGATAAGGATAAAGAAAATAAAAGATTATAGTTTTGTTACGAAATATCAAAAATGCAACAAAGTATTACGCAGTGTTTCTTCAAAACGGAAGTGACTTGAGAGCAAGAAATTCGTCTTGCTCTCAAGTTGGGCCTACTTCGTTTTAAAATCTTTTAGTCCAGCTAATCCAGCAAATGCGTTGTTCTTAAATGCAGGCTGGGGAGGCATCTTAGGCTGTGAACGAGATCCACTGCTTGAACTCGTAACACCTTCGGGACGCGCGTCTGCTTTACATGAGAGTGAAACACGTTTTCTTTCCATATCAACGCCGATCACTTTCACTTTTAGTTCTTGACCCACTTTTAATTTATCAGTGGCATTTTCTACGAAAGTATCTGAAATCTGCGAAATATGTAAGAGACCATTTTCTTTGATACCAATATCAACGAAAGCACCAAACATAGTTATGTTAGTAACAACACCCTGATACCATTCCCCCATTTTAAGATCTTTTAAATCTGAAATGCCCTTAGCGAATTCCACACTTTTAAAGACTGTTCGTGGATCTTGAGTGGGAGCTTTTAAGCTTTTTGCGATATCAAGCAAAGTCATCTCTCCAATCTCTTTTTTTAGGTCAGCATCTTTTTCAAGAGAGTTCTGCAATTCCTTGTCATTTACTAGGTCAGCGATCTCTTTACCTTTTTTCTTTGCCCAAGCTTCTAAAATTGGATAACGCTCGGGATGGATGAAAGTTGCATCAAGTGGGTTGGTCGAATTATAGAGGCGTAAGAATCCAGCACATTGCTCAAAAACTTTTTGAGAAAAACGAGGTACTTTCAATAAATCTTCTCGCGATTTGAAAGCGCCTTTTTCTTGTCGGAAGGCCACGATATTTTTGGCGACAGTAGGGCCAATGCCTGAAACGAAGGCCAACAGTGGGGCCGAGGCAGTATTTAGGTCAACGCCAACGAAGTTCACGCAGGACTCAACGACGCCCTCAAGAGAGTTTTTTAATTGAACTTGATTAACATCATGTTGATATTGGCCAACACCAATGGATTTTGCATCAATCTTAACCAATTCCGCCAATGGGTCTTGAAAGCGACGAGCAATTGAGATGGCGCCTCGAACAGTCACGTCTTTATCGGGAAATTCCTCACGAGCGATTTCACTGGCCGAATAGATTGAAGCACCTGATTCTGAAATCAAAGTGGCTTTGGTTTTGCCGTCTTTTACTTGTGGAACATGTTCTTCTAAGAAGGCCAAAGTTTCACGGCCATGAGTTCCACTGCCAACGCAAATATATTCGATATTAAAGGCATCGATCATTTTTGTAAGGATCTGAGCTGAACCTTTGACGTCATTCTTTGGTGCGAAAGGATAAACGACATGGTCACCTAGGAATTTGCCAGTGGCATCGATGATGACAACTTTGCAGCCGGTACGAATTCCTGGGTCAATCCCCAGAACCGCTTTAGAACCCAAATAAGGCTGCAAAAGAAGGTCTTTAAGATTCACACCAAAGATATTTATTGCAGCGGTATCCGCCGCTTTCTTTAGATCGTTTTTGATTTCTAAATCAAGGCTAGGCTGAATAACTTGGTCATAGGCTTTTTGCGCACATTTCTTCAGCTGCTCGTAACAACCCAATGAGCCTTTCTGAGGAAAGAATTGTTCCTCAATGAGTCCGTAGGCGAGGAGGGGGTCAATCTCAACGTCAACCTTCAACACTTTGAGCATCATGCCTCGACGAAGAGCGAGGTAGCGATGTGATGCTTTGGGTTCTTTGATTTTGGAGAGTGCTTCAGAAAACTCAAAGAAGTCGCGAAATTTAGCGAAGTCTTCAATAGTCTCAGCATCCTTACGCTTCACAGTCTTCACTTGACCGCCACGCCAGAACTCATGACGTAGTTTTTCTTTTAAAGTGAGATCATGAGAGATGGTTTCGATAATAATATCAGTCGCACCTGCGAGCGCCTCCGAAACATCTTTAAGTTTACCGCCTGATTTTGCCACCAGCTCTTCTAGAGCAGCTTTATGAACTTCAAGGCCCGCTTTGCCTGTCATGATCAGTTGCGCGATTGGCTCGAGGCCTAACTCTTTTGCAATCATCGCTTTAGTTTTTTTCTTTGATTTATAGGGAGCGTAGATATCTTCTAATTGATTAAGAGTAGAAGCTGTTTTGATTTGTTTTTCCAGTGCCGGAGTCATCGCTTCCATTTTAGTGATGGCATCAAGGATGAATGCGCGTCGCTTTTCGATTTCAATGTGCTCTTCATATTGTTCTTGAATGGCACGGATTTGCACTTCGTCTAATCCACCAGTTGCTTCTTTGCGGTAACGAGCAATGAAGGGGACGGTACATTGTTCCGTGAAAAGAAGATTGGCAACCGCCATGACTTTCGCTGGGGGAAGTTGTAGTTTCTGAGTGGCATAAACAATTGCATTGGTATCAAGGGCCATGATTTCTCCTGAGAAAATAAGCAATAAAAACCTTAGCGGGCCTACTGTCCCAATGGCAAGGGCCTATGGCATACTGAGTGAATAATTAAATAAGCTGGATTGAGAGTATGACACGTCTATTCGTAATCGGAGAGGGAATCGCGGGCAAAGCGCTGTTTTACGCTCTTGCCCAGAGACAGAAAATTGACAAATTCAGTGAAATTCATGTGGCTTTTTCTGACTCTTATGCTCCTGCAACATCACTTAGATCTACCGCTATTGCTGCTTTGAGAGGAACGCAAAAAGGATTTTCTCCTTTAGGAAATGAATTAGTTGAAGCATGGGAATTTGCACGTGAGATTTATTTACGCGAAAAATTTGATGGAGCAGAAAAAATCCAACATCAAACCTGGATTTATGAAGAAAAAAATCTCAAACGTTTCGCTCATCTTCCAGAGTTTTCCATTTCTGCAGAGATTAAAACACCTCCCAAGCGTATTGCTACAGAAGAAGCATGGATGATTGAGCCAGACAAGTTTCTGGCTTCTGTGATTAATCTCGCGAAATTCTCTCATGTTCAGGCCCATCCCAATGCCGTGGTGAAAATTGAAAAACTAAAAAATGAATTTGTCGTAAGTCTTTTAGGAGGAAAGCAAATGACCGTTGATCGGATTATACTTGCCTCTGGATTTTGGATGAGCTGGATGAAGGAGTGGATTGTTGCCTCACCACTTTCAGGCATGTATCCCGTGCAGGGTTCTTATTACCAGTGGGAGAAAATTGATTGGGGGAGTGAGAGTCGCTCAATTAGTTTTGATGGCGCTAATTTGATCTATCAGGCCAAAGCACAGCGACTCATTATCGGAGCGACCACAGTCAAAAAAGATGAGAGTTTTATTCCGGCGATCAGTGAACTTAAAAACATCTATCATAAAATTCAGGGCCATTGGTCAATGAGTCTTCCCAATATTGAATCAGCTCGAATCATCACAGGTATCCGTTCTCAAACATTGAGTAGACGACCCTGGAGTGGAGAAGTATCACCAGGCGTTTATGCCATTGGTGGATTGTATAAAAATGGTTGGGTGAGTGCTTGGAAGCTTGCTGACGATTTGGCTAAAAGGCTTTAAGCCATCGCTTCAAAAATTCTTCTTCACAAGCTTCACTGGTATCTCGCTGCAAGGCTTGCACACTTAATCGAGTGGTGGCGAGTCTTGTCGTGTTGGTTAAACGCGGCAAATCTAAGCGAGAGCTATCAGTTGCCAACACGGCAAGTTGTTCACGAATCATTTTGGCAACCAGCTCAGAAGACTTGGCCGTGATACCTGGAGTCTTCTTTTCGCATGAGGTGCGAGGAACATGGACAAAACCGTATAGCTGCTCGGGATGAGCATGCGAGAAACGGTAAGCAGTGTTGTTGCAAACAAAGTTTTCAGGATCAATTGAAACTTGGACTAATTTCTTCTCTTTCTCATTGAGTGAACACCACATAGCAGGATAGTGAAGACGTAGGCCTAATTCCTTAGGTGCATCGGCAATAATGGTGCGACGGCGACGACTGACACCATCGTTGTCTGGGCCATGATCATGATCCCGATTGTGCGCTCGTGTTTCCCATTTTACCTTGCAAGGACCTTCTCCTAGCGACACGACCAAGTCAGGTGCAGTGATCATTTCAGCTTTGCATTTTTCTAAAGCAGGGATAGCACGTTCATAACTTGTCGGTAGTAAACAGGTGACCACTTCGACTGTTTCGCCCAAATGTGTTTTTACCTCTAAGGCAATGCGAGTGGAGTTGTTGTCAGAAGATCCACCGAAAGGGTCAAAACTTGTTATCAGTACCGTCTCCCTGGCCAATAGTGGAAGGCTTATGGCAGACAAAATAGCTAGGAGAAGTACGCGATTCATAGGAGATATCTATGCCTCAAAACCTCATGGGAGTGTACTAAAGGGGTAATATTTACCCCACTGAGGGCAATCAAAGGGGCATGGCAAACTGTAAGAAATCACTTTATTTCGCTCTTTTGCGAAGGAGATACCATGCTGAAATGGACTTTAGCGGGTTTTTTGACTTTTACTTCTGCCATGGCTTCGACAAATGATCTCCCCTGGACTCTCAAACCTCACACTGGCGAACTTCTCTATAAACTTAATCCTGGCCACCACCCTAGCTCACCTCATCTTCTTCGTTTCAATTTAAATCCTTCACGCACTCAAGATATCGTTCAGGTTTATAGGCCTAAAGATAAATCAATCGAGTTGGAGAAGTTGCGTTTAGAAATGTTAGCGACGGGAGCATTTAAATTTATCGAGTACAACACTTTAGAAGGTGAGGACGACGAGGCCCCTTCCGAAGTGGAAATGGATAAACAATGGCATCATAATAAAATCGAAACAGAGCTGGCCTGGGATCTTACTCGTGGAACAAATCGTGTGATAGTAGCTGTCTGTGATTCAGGCGCACAAGCGTCTCACGAAGATCTCAAAGACAACGTCTTGCCTGGTTGGAATCTAGTGGAAAATAACTCTGACCCAGCTCCCACTACCAGCCATGGCACCTTTGTCGCAGGCCTGATTGCTGCTCAGACTAATGGTCAAGGTGGAGCGGGAGTGGCGCCGGAAGTTAAGATTCTCCCTCTGAGAATTTCTAATTCGAGTGGCGGAACCAATATGAAGCTGATCACCGATTGTATCCGTATGGCGGCCGATCGTGGAGCGAAGGTCATCAATGTGAGTTTCACAGGAATTGAAAGTCGCTCAGTTCAAGAAGCGGGGAAGTACGCCCATGATCAAGGTGCGCTGTTAGTTTATGCAGCTGGCAATCAGGGGAAGAATCGTTCGGTAAATAGTTATCCTGATTACACTAATGTCTTAGCAGTCGGTGGAACAAACACCAGCGATAAACGTTGGACCTATCGTAAGAATATCTTTTTTACGGGTGGATCTAACTATGGGCAGTTCATTGATATCGTCGCTCCGGGACACAATCTTTATTCGACGACAATCTATAGTTCAGACACACAAGCGAAGTATCGTACTGGTAGTGGGACATCTTATTCGGCCCCTATCGTAGCAGGTGTGGCGGCTTTGATTTATTCCATCAATCCGAATTTCACTCCAAAGCAAGTTGAAAAAATTCTTTTAGATTCCGCAGATAATATTGGTAGCGCATCCGTTTTCGGTGCAGGCAGAGTCAACGCCTACGAAGCTGTTCGTTTGGCCTTGAAGAGCCGTCCGTAAATTAAGAAAGGGCGCCATGAGCGCCCTTTCTCTTAATTAGCATTTTCTTTTTTTTTACTCACGTGACATCTCAACTAACTGATTCACAACATTCACCAAAGGTTGTGGGCGTGGGTATTTAAACTCACACGGAACTTCTTTTGGTTTGCCATCGTTTTCTGGGATAACTGTACACTTCTCATTAAAGCCAAATTCACGAGTCATGTTGTAAATAAACCCATGGGCTCCACGTGATGCTTGTGTCCAGCTAGCAGGAACTTGACCACGGCCATCCCAAGGTTCAAGTGTTAAGTTCTTCACATACATGCTGTTGTTCTTTGGAACAACCCAGAAGAAGTCCGGCTGTTTAACAGAAGGTGGGTTCGTATTATCATTACTGTTATAGCGTGAGGCGGTTGAAGTTGCACGCCACTGACCTCCGACGATATTTCCTTGAGCATCAAGCTCCAAGTCATACATCATTTTTTGATCATCAATTTTGTCATTCTCAGGGCCGTTTGTGTGCTCATCTTTTGGATTAGACCATTTCAAGAAACGCATTTTCATTTCGACGCCAACAAGCTTTACAGCGTGTGGGCTACGTGAACTCTTATATGGGTCACGGTAGTCCGCCAGATTGATAACGGCCTTGTTAAGATCACTCGTCTTACGACCTGATTTTGGATTGAACCACTCAAACTCATAACCAGAAAGTGGGTGATTGTTAACGGTAGCGTTGGCATCGATCTCAGTGATCAATGAGCGACCTTGAATACCTGTTATGTTAATCAAAGCAGCATGCCAAATCGCTGGGTGAACGTCAGCACAACGTGGGAGTACGGCTTCGCCTTCTTTCTTCGGCATCTCATCAATGAAACGACCAAATTCATCTTGTGGTGGATTCTTGTCATCACAGCGGTAGCCTTCGATCAAAACGTTGTCTTGCAAAATTGAGTTGGCATACATCAACGAAACAAGCGCCTTAATATCATCTGGATAAAACGGTAAGCTTTTGCCGTTCGGAAGTTTTACTGTCACTGTTTTTTCTGGACGTGGATAAACACCAGCTGCTACGGCCCATCCGTGACAGATACCTTCCCACAACGCCATCAAACGGTTGGCCTTAGGAATACGGTAGCCTTCAGGAATTTCGATTGAACTTAAGAAACCCCATTTTTTACTATTGCCCCATGATTCAGCAAATTGCCAAACACGGTTCGTGAGATCAAAGCTAGTATCACCAAGAAGAAGATCATACTTTTCCGAAGGAGCAAGCTCTGAGAGATCTTTCTCGCTCATATCCATGACTGAAGGTAGTTTTTCTGAGCGGCGTTTCTTCCAAGTTTTAACGTTGTTTTCCCAGCCGATCATTTCCCAAAATTGAATATAGTTTTTGTCTTGCCAAGTGTTAGCGATTTGGCCGCGGTTAAGCGCCCAATAGTAACCACCCCATGGCTGAATTTTTGTATTACGATCTTTTAGTCCGGCGCGATCCATTTCATAGACGTTCATCATCGGTTGCGCTTCTTCAGTCAAACGACTCACGCGCGAATTAATCTCTTCAAGGGCGAAAGGTTTCCAAGGGAAAATTTCTTTAAGTGGATCTGCCATCGCCACGCTACTTGCGAGGCACGAAATCACCACTAGACTCTTCAACGGACGCTTCATATCGATCTCCTGATGAGGGATAAACTAAATGTTTTATGCACTGCCTTATACCAAATTACAGGGGGGGTAATCCTAATTATTTCGGGTATCTAGTATATTTTTCACAGTGACGCACAGCGCAACTCCTTGATTTCTAAAAACTCGTATTGCTAAGCAGTGGCCTGCCACGTTATAAGCCCCCTACAAGATTTAACCTTAAGGGAGATTCTCATCCATGAAAAAGCTGCTGCTGGCCCCTATGGCCCTATTATTCGCCTCTCAGCTGGTCTCAGCTGCCGAGCTCAAAACACGGCTCGTTAATGTCGCTACCCCTGAAATAAGTGACAAAGAAGTTATGGTTTTTGCCGAAAACGAAGGCCGTGTGTTGTGGGCCGACGCTAAAGACGAAGTCATGTTGAATGCTTTGAAAGAAGCTCAAAAAGAAGGCCTCAATGTGGCCCTTCGCTTTGATAATGAAAGTGGCAAAATCTTTGGAGCAGAACTTTTAGAAGTTGCCACCGATGAAGTGAGCTTTGAAGCTAAGAGTGATGAAAAATCATTCTATACTCCAACAGTAATGAATTCTCTCAGTGATGCTCAGAGTTTGTTTAATCGCCAAGACGGAAATACTAAGCGCTGGTCACAGTGTTTCAACCGCGCTCATGGATGGTCATATGATATGTGGAGAATGTCTGGTGTGAATTCAATGAAAGTTTTCATTTTCTTCACTCAGCGCTACATCAAGGCTTACCGTTATAAGTGGTGGTTCCATGTTGCTCCATTTGTAGTTGTGCAAACGAGTAGCGGTCCAGTTGAACACGTAATGGATGTTTCTTATTCTCGTGGCCCAACTCAAATGCGCCCTTGGACAGATATGTTTATGAAAAACAGCGCGGCCTGTCCTACTGTTGAGAGATACTCTCAGTACCGTCAAAATCAATGGACACAAGATTGTTACTTGATCAAGGCCAGCATGTACTACCGCTCACCGGCCGATCTTGAACTTCTTGAGACTCAAGGCCGTCAAGAATTGAACTGGAATTTAAATGAAGTTCGCGAAGCTCGCGAAGAAGCATTTAGAAATTACCGCGACTACAATCCATAATTGGTTGCATTCGCACCGATAGTTAAGGGGCCTTTTAGGCCCCTTTTTTTTTGCTTAGATTAGAATAGCAGAGAGAAGTCGAGACCGACGATGGTATTATCGTCACGTGGTTTCGTGTTGGTTTGAACGTAGACACCGACATGAGTGAATGGCTTGGTTCTAAAGAAATAGTTCAAGGCCAAACGGAAGCGATCTGGAAGATTATTGTTAAATTCTAAAGTATCAGTTTGGTTACCACGTTGATCCCAGTCAAAAGAAAGAATACTAGCGATCTGCCATTGTTCGGCCAATTGATAATTCAAATAAGGGCCGGTAGTAAGTAATGTTGTTTGCAGGGGAGTCGAGAGACCACCGACAAATGGCGGTGGGAGTGTCGAGCGTTTATATTCGTAACGGATGAGCTGAGTGAGCCATCCGGCCGAGAATTTCTTTGGCATATCTTTCAATGAAATAGTTTGTGAGAGAACCATCCCAAAACGCATCTCATTATCACGAGAAATAGGAGTGGTTGGTACTTCGAGAGCAAAATTATTAAACATATAAGCGAAGCCAAGATCAACACTGGGCACCGCTAAATAAACTCGTGAGTCGAACATAGTTCGATTGTTATCGTTGATAAAACCTTGCTCAGTTTTAACTGGGGAAGTGTGATGATGAACGCCTGAGAGAGTAATCCCCATTGCCCACTGAGCAGCAAACTGCCATCGCAAATTTAATGAGTGGAAGGTCTGCTGGGGACTCTTGTCTTCTAAAAAAACGTTATAAGTTTGATCCGCAGGTAGCGCCGGAGATGGACCCATTAGTGAGAAATAATATCCAAGCGAAATTTCGCGAGCGAGTTTTTTCCAAAAGCTTTTATCTTCAAAGCGGGTTTGGCTTCTATTTTGGGCATGAGCTGAAGCCGCACCAATAAATAGTGCGGCAGCAAGAAAAAGGCTTTTCATCGACTCGCCTGTGCCTGTGGATTAAATTGATTGAGAATTTTCGCGCGATCATGAAGTGACTCTTTCAAGTTATCTATCACCACACGACGCTGAACTGTTTCAATATCCTTAGCTAAGCGTGAGCCCATTTCTTCTTTCACTCCAATCCACTCCATAGTGAGGTTATGGAATAAAGTTTCTTGTAGAAGCTCGGTCTTGGCAAGTTCAGTCTGGGATAATCCATCCAACGAACCCGTGAGGTCTTGTTCAATCAAGAGCTCAAGCTCTTGGCGTTTAGCTGAGTAAAGTGATTGCAAGCACCATACCGTGTTACGCACACTCCAGATGTACATGTTCAAACCATTATTACTGGCTTCTTCCGCTTTAGCATTTTGCAAGAAGAGAATTTCCCACTGTCGCTTCATGTATGAACGAAACTCGGTAGTCGAGTATGCATCTTTCTGACGGAAAAGATCCGAGTTCGCTTTAAGGTTGGCGAGGATATTTCCTTGCTCTTTGCGCTCAGACTTATACTTAGAAGCCGCTTTGACGATTTTTTCATAGCCATGCGGTTTTTTGAAGTCTGGATAGCGCCAACCCAACACTTGCGTCATCTCTTCCATGAATACAAAGGCACGGCCGACATAATAGTCACTGCGTTTTTGTTCTTGGGCTTCATCCAACATGACATAGGGCTGATCAAGGATAAAGCGTGCTAAGCGATCCCAAAGATAAAGCTCGAGTTGTTGGGTGCGGTTCACTTCATTAGTCAGGAACTGCTTCATCTTGGGAGAAAGATTCTGTTCTTTTGAACGTATCTTGAAAATACGGTTATTATAGCGCTCCATCTCTTCCCAGGCACTCTCTACTACCATAGGGAAGTTGTACTGAGTTTCAAGTTGCTCTAAGCGACCCATACGTGGGGCATATTCCATCGACTCTTCGTAAGCAATTTGCATTTGCTTGAAGTTCCCCATGCGTTCAGACCATTCTATCTTATCGATGCTTGGAACATCGGGAGAAAGAAGTAGATTTAAATAGGTCGGCGCCACGCTGGTCGTTTTACCGTCTAGTACGACTGGGAATTTCACATTTGCATCTAAAGTGACATGCGAGATGCTAATAAAGTTTGGGTTTACCGATGGAGGAGTGACAGGTTCACTTCCAGCAGCAGTCGCCTGGGGTGCACTCACGATCGCAGTAGGGGCCTCAGGGATTTTAACTTCAACATCGTTAATCGAATGGGGAATGCCGTTAAAGATGTCTTTTACGTGTGTGATGCCACTCTTGATATCAAGGTAAGTAGAGCGCACTGTGCCCACCGCTTGCATGGCATGTGGGTTCATCGGCATGGTGATGAAGTAATAGGTAAATGGGCCATAAACGGCCAGGGCAACAGAGTAACCGAGGTTGCCTTTTACCGTTGAGCAGAACCAAATAATCTTAGCGATAGTGTAGCGATAGAACATCCCTTGAAAGTTATTCCAAGGACGGGCCTTAAAGCGGCGAGCAAATGAGGCCCATTTAAAGCGCAGCATTTCGATTGATTGAGAAATCATTCCACGGCCATGAGCACGACGCTTCACTTGCAGGACACGCTTCAATCCACCCATCAAACCTTCATAAACCAGTTGGCGTTCATCCCAATTGAGAACAGGATCAGCTTCGATGATGAGCATTTTGTGGAAGACGTGACGGATTAATGGATCACGACGACGCTCAGAGCCCATTGCTTTGTAGCGAAGGCGCAAAAAACGCTCAATGGTATGAACCATATGTGATTGAACTTCAGCAGTACCGGCCTTGCCATATTCAGAGGCAAGGAAGTTATATAGCAGATCTAGTAGTGGGCATGCGAGATCCATTTCCATGGCTTCGCCAGCACCAACGGTTGCAGGAGCGATGTAGTGAGTGGCTTCGAGTTCACCATTCACATTATAGATATCCCATTTCTCAGTCACCATGCCGTCTTGGGCGAGAGCGGTGTTAAGAACAAATCCTCCAGCAGAAGAAAAGCTTAAGAGCAAATGACCTTGGAACCAGTCTTCGGCAATATAGCGAAAACCTGAAGCATCACCTTCACGGCGAATTGCGCGTACTTTTTCTTTAATTCCAAGTGACTTTACACCACCATTAATCACCACTTCTTCGAGAAGTGCGAAAAGATTTTGATGTGATTGTCCCAACAAAAACTTCAGTCCTTCTGAGACTGGCGGGGCCATCGTTGTTGTCGTAGTCATATCCATAAGGTGACCTTATTGCTGTTGTTGCGTTTGGTTATAACTGTTACCTAAGCTCACTACTCCCAAGATTGGGCGCAGGCGCAATGTTTCTTTCGCTGGGATCTTGTAGCCGAAAGATACACCGTAGAACTGGTGGTTACCGATAGCGATTAGGGCTTCGTAATCAACCGCAGCCGTGGCAATGGCGCGCTCAATCTTTGGCGTCAGTGCTTTGACCTGGGCATTGTTAGCCGAAGGTACCGCTGAGCGGACTTCATCCCAAGAAACATTCAAACCCAACTCTTTAGCGAAGCGAATGTTTTTGGCGTTTTCAAGTGCTGGTAAAATCTCTTGGAGGGCTTTCACACGAACCTGAGAAGAGTTTGGCATCATATAGCCAAACAATGAGCCGTATTTGTCGAGCATCTTGTCGTAAGTCTCGCGAGAGCTATTGATTGCCAAGCGAACTTCCGTCACAACTTTAGAGAAGAAGTGAGGGATCATTCGGTCGGCCAAACCATAGAGTGGTTGGCGCTCAACTGCGATATCCAGCGAGAGACCTTCTAGCGAGGCATTTGAGATGCCTAAGAAGTTACCGTAGAAGTTCAAGAAGTAAGCTTGAGCAATCGCACCGTTTGAAAGCGCATTGGCTTCCATACGCGTGGTTTCTTCGATCTGGTGATAGTGAATCACTTCATGGCCCGCCGTATAGAGCTGAGTCATCGGATCAAGTTCTTTACGAACCCAGATAAAGATATCTGAGTCAGAGAAGAGGCCGTGTGATTTACGTTTTTTAGCAAAACACTCACCAGCATGGTCTTGAGCAGAGAGATGATTCTCGCGGATCTGCTTACTCGACAAGATAGAGATCTTGTTAGGGGTAAGTTTATCAGAGAAAATCTCTTCGATGGTGACGCCTTGTTTTTTAGCGAGCATCGAAAGGTTGTAGTGCGCGTAAGGCATGATCGGCATGAGCTCAATCAAGTCTTTCAATTCTGCAGAAGTGTTGCCCATGAGCTCTTGGTAGCGAGCAAGGATAGGGAATTTCTTAAAGTGAGCGGCACGCTTCTTGGTTAAGAAAGCTTCTCTCTCTGCGCTGTTACGAATTTTTTTAGCTTCTGCCATGACCGGCAACCACTGAGCGCGGATTGACTTGAGTTCAGCTGAAACAAACTCAGATTCAGTCAGAAGTTCACCGGTAGCAAATTCACGCTGAGAAGCGGTCAAAAGACGGCCATCTTTGTTATCGGCAAGACCAAATGTTTCAAAGGCCAAGTCAGGGTGAACCATATCGGTATTAAAGATCTTAGCGAACTCGATCGCTTTTTCTGAGTTTTGTAAACGCTCACGCACCATCTGCATGAAAGTTTCAATCATCTTCACCATATTCTGAGCAGTTTTTCCGCTCAAGATTTCATGCGGGAAGCGTGCATTTACGCTTGATGCAAGAAGAGACATAACAGTCTTTGCGTCAGAGATGGTTTTCTTATCGCCTTTCACTGCGAGCATCATCTCACGCAAGACTTTAAGGCCTTTCTTGTCTGACTTACGATGCTCTTCAGCGTAGCACTGAGAGAGAATGTCTTCGTTTAGGATATTCAACTGATCAAGATTGTCGCGGAAGCCCTTTGGAAGTTTACCCTTAGATTCCAAGCGTTGAAGCACAGAAACCATCTTAATGTGGTTGCCATGAACCAACTGGAAGTAGGCGGCAATTTCTTTTTTAGCTTGTTTTGCTTCAAGCGTATCAATCAATTTATAAACCGGCTCGATGGCGCGAGGATTGAGGAAACTCATGATCTCGCGGCACTGAAGTTTCAATGAAAGAGTAATTCCCAAAAGCTCGTACGAATCTGCGCGATCAGTGAGAAGCTGACGGCGAATCTCAAGACCCAAGCGAGAAACTTGGATCAATTGAGCTGCGACGAACATTGGAAGGTGAGTCATCAACGGAGCTGGATACTTCGGACGTACCATTTCAGCTGCTGTCACAGAGTCTGGAGAGTTGATATCATCTACCACCACAAACGGAGCGTAACCGCCGCCTTTTGATGTGTTAACGATTGAGCTCATCGGTCCGCGCTCTTGAGGAGCGTAGCGAACCAATGCATTGTGAGTCATTTTTGGCAGAGCTTTAGCGCCGCCGCCAAAGAAGATCCACAAGCGGATATCAGCAGCGAGGTTCGCAAAGCGTGTGCCTTCTTTGCTATTAGTTGTAACTGGGATACGAGCGATTTTTACCAAACGCTGGTAAGCAAAATGCTTCGGATCTTTCTGGGCCATCTCAAGAACTTCTTCACGACGCTCTTTTGAGAGTGTCTTCAAGATATAAACACCAGTACCGCCTGAGAGGTTAGGTGCTTTGATAACCCATTCGTCTGGGTTCTTAGCGATGATATCAACTGATTCCGCACATGAGGGAAGAGTCTCTGGTGGAGTGATGCGGGCATCAGCAGGTGCCAGATTCAATTCACGCAAACGCTTCTCAAAGAACATAGGTGCGTAAGTTGTAAGGGCCGCGAGAATAATTTTGTTATCAAGAATGCGATTCAATCCACCCATATAAATGCGACGGTTAAGAATGGCTTCCAAAAGATTAGGAATCGCGTAGTCAGATTGGAGTGGGATAGGGTTGCCATCCACATCAAGAACCAACGGAGCTTTACCGTCAGCACCCAGCTTTAATGAGTCGCGAAGATAAATCGGCTCGCCAGAATCTGCATCACGCAAGATCAAGTCTTTTGCTGGATCAAATAAAGCAGAGTCTGCGTTAATGCGTGAGTAGATCGCGGTTACGATGGGGTTTGAACCATTGATCGTGCGAAGGCGAATGAAACCCTTCTCATCGCAGAACAACTGGACTGGATCAGCGTAAACCATTCCAGAATAGGCCGCGAGGTTGTGAATTTCCGGAGCAGCACCATTAAGGCCGCCGGGAGGAAGAATAACTTGTACACCGTCTTTAATACCAGTCCAGTCTTCACCCAAAGTTTTATAAGTTTCCGCCAACACTTTGAAATGATCATTTGGCATTAATTTACCAAGACTGTTCAAAGTCTCAGGTGACTGCTCGTAGAGACCTTCGAGCACGTTCATATTGTTAGAAGCACCAGAAGGTGAGCCTGCATTTAATTCAAGGATGCGGAAAGGTAATGGAAGTTCAGAGACTGCACCTGCACGCAAGAGTTTATCGAAGTTCTCAGCTTCTTGAAGATAATCTTCCACGAGAACTAGGTCCAATCCGACGTTATCGAAGAAGGGGTACTTCTTCATATTCGGGTGATGTAATTGCGTGAAGTAGTTTGGAGATGTTTCTACTGCTTCAATAAAGATTTGGCGCACTTCTTTGGGAAGTGATTTTACAAAAGCAGAATCTTTAACTGATTTAGAACCGTAGATATCTTGGATCACAGCGCGAAGAGAAACAATCAACGCTTGAGCTGAACGCTCGATTTGATTGAACATGCTCTTCTGCAAAGGAACAACCGTCGTCGTACAAGGAACAGTGAAGATCTTGTATGAGCCGTCTTTGGTACTCTTTTGGAAAGTCAGGTCACGCTTACGAATAAACTTAGTGAGCTTCTGAGATTCAGAATGATGCTCATTAATGTCACGGCCTAAAAGTGACTTCACCAAAGGCTTGGTGTGATTATAAGCAGAACGTCGACGGCGCGAACTGAAAAGGTAGTTAGACACGTCCACTTTAACTTGGCCGATAAAGCCTAAGTTAGGATCGTAGCTCACACCCTGGCGCTGATTCTTTGCTTTAGACACGTTAAACCTCGCTGTATATATCCGTTTGACCTTATTAAACTCTTAAAAGTGACACTGTGCGCAAAACACCCCTAAACCGTGAACTTTTTGCACGCCAAAGGGCCTTCAAACCTGAAGTAAGTGAGGCTTTAGTAGCAAACGGCTTGCCTGTTTTATGAGGCCGGACACTATTGTATTTTCTAGGGGTTAGTCAAAGTTTTTCTTACAAGGTCTTACAGGGCCGTCGAATTTCTCGACACATGTAAAAACTTCTCACGCATCGCAAAATTCTCCTTGTTTATGCTAATTTCGCACATCCCCTTCAAGGAGTTTTCTGTGCGTCATCTGACTTATCTTTTTTTGTTTATGGCCTTACCGGCCTGGGCCCAACTTTATCCCTTGAGCTCACAGGAGATAACCCCTGAGACCGCCCAAGTCATTTTTAAAGATCTAAAGATAGAAAACGCCAAAATGGATGAGTACTCGGAGTGTTTCGAACGTGCTCACATGTGGGCCTTGCGGGCCGAAAAAGTCCACAAAGTGACGATGGAGAAGGTCTTTCTCTATTTCACTTATAAGTTCCAAATGAAACATCGAGTAACCACACGTTGGGGCCGCGCCTTTACCTGGTGGTTCCATACCGCTCCGGCCGTTCGTGTAAATGGAGAACTGTGGGTGATGGATCCAACTTTTACAGATCGTGCCATGCCACTGCAAGAGTGGGCAGGCTCACTCATGAAAGAGCCGGAAGTTTGCATGGAAATCAATGACCCGATGGAATATGTGGAAGAGCGTAACGCAAGTGAGGGCTATCGCCACGTCGATCGCGTGCGTAACCAGTGTTATTACACCGCCGCACCTCGTTTTTTCTATCAGCCTCTTGAGATTGGATTTCGTGAGGTCAGTGGGGGTGGCATGAATTACACTGCTCCCTCAGTGGTTCCTAGCGAATGGAATCTTGCTACTTGGCATTGGGCACTGCCGGCCTACAATCGTTCTGAGCGCAAGGCCGCTCGTCAGGCGATGGGTTTCTGATTAAAAATCACTGTGAAAAGTGCTCCAGGAGGGGGCACAAGATTATCTACTTTAAACTGAGCACTGTGATATTCCGAAATTTTCCCCACTAAATACAGACCTAATCCCGTGCCACTGATTTTATCAGTGTGTTCTCCGCGAAAGAACCGCTCAGAGCGCTTAAGCTTTTCATGAATTTCATCAGGAATGCCTGGGCCTTGATCTTGGACTTGAAAACAAGCGTGACCATCTTTTTTTGATAAGTAGATCCTCACCACTGAATCATGAGGTGAATACTTGATGCAGTTTTCAATGAGGTTTTCAAACAGGCAGGTTAAGAGTTGTTTCTCTCCCACCACCATTAGGGCCTTTTCATCTTCTAAGATCTCGGCTTCAAAATCGAGTTTTAAAGCGATATTTTTCTCTTTCGCTTTAACTCCCAGACGAGCGACAGTTTCCGTCACCACTTCATCAACTCGAAGTGGGGAGAAACGAAAACTTGCTTTGCCCGCTTCTACTCTTGAGACTAGCAGCATATCGCGTACTAATTGGGCCATGCGAGCGAGTTCTTGCCCAAGACTTGCATGATAGCGCCGCATTTCTTCAGGAGTCCGTGCTTTCGAGAGAAGAACTTCTAATTCTCCACGCATGATGGCTAAGGGCGTATTAAGTTGATGAGAAGCGTGGGAGACGAATTGGTCTTGTGCCGAGAGAGTTTTTTTGACTTGGGTGAGAAGTGAATTATAGGTCACAGTCAGTTGGGCCAATTCATCATGAGTACTTGGAACAGGCAGTGGTCGATAGGTCTCTTGAGTCAGGAGTTCTTCAACTTGTTTAATGAGTTCTCGTACCGGATCAAGCGCTTTTCTGGCGACGATGGTGGAAGTGATACCGGTAATGATGATGGATAAAGAAATAATAAGAATTAAAAATAAAATGTGGCGATCTTGTTGAGCGGTCAGTCCATCAATTGTGCTGGCGACCTGGACGATTAAGGGTCTTGAAAGGTGAGTGGTGCGTAGATTAATTCCGCGCATTTTAGTCCCATCGGGTAGCCTAAAGTTAGTGAACTCATGAAGTAAGTTTGAATCAGCAAAGAGTTGAGAGTGGGGAGCTGCTAGGTCTTTGCGACTGGTGAAATGTAATTTTCCATTAAGACCACGGACGCTGACCATGGTGTTTTGAATGAGAAATGGGAAATAGGCAATTTCACTGGCAATAACATTATCAAAATCGTTAGGTAGAGAATCGGGTCTGACATAATGGGAGAGATCGATGGCAAAACTACGTAATGCCTGATCGTTTTCTTCATGACTAATCCCTAGATATTCATAGGTGATCACCAATGAGATCAAAATCAGGCAGACACCAAAAATGGCAGAATAAACCAGTGCTAGTCGAAAGCGGATTCCGCGAGTGAAATCAGGAATTTTTGGCGAGCGTATATCCATGGCCTACAATTGTTTTAAGAAGTCTGCGTGGAAAGCCATGATCCATCTTTTTGCGAAGATGATTGACGTAAACATCAATCACATTCGAGTCAGGATCGAATTCAGTGCCCCACACTTGATGAGCAATAGTATTGCGATCGAGCACTTTATCCACTTGGCGCATGAATAATTCTAAGAGTGAGAACTCTTTAGAAGTGAGTTCAATTGTTTTGCCCTCGCGGGTCACTGTTCGTTTGAGTAAATCCATCACAAGATCACCATTAGATAACGTCGTGTTGGTATCTCCGCGACGTCTGAGCAGTGCACGTACGCGAGCGAGCAGTTCATTAAAGTCAAAAGGCTTAGTTAGATAATCGTCAGCACCGGCATCAAGCCCCGCGATTTTATCGTTGGTGGTTGAAAGTGCTGTCAGCATTAAAACGTTACCAGCATAGCCATCTTGTCGAACCATGCGAGAGAGTTCAAGGCCATTCATCTCAGGCAACATGACATCTAAAATCAACAGATCGTAGGGGTTTTTCTTAATTAACTCTTGAGCGCTTTTGGGATGATCAGTGACATCCACTTTATGGCCTTCTTCTAAAAGACCTTGCTGAATAAAGGCAGACATTTTTTTTTCGTCTTCAACAACAAGTACGTGGCCCATAAATCTCTCCGGTTGAGGTTCATGAGACCATTGTCCTCGGAGTTCGTCCTCTGAAAACTTAAAAGGTATGAATTAAAATTTAGGTGGGAGAATCTAAAGACTAAAATTGATGGTAGCACTGGGCAGGATCGAACTGCCGACCTTAGCGTTATGAATGCTACGCTCTAACCATCTGAGCTACAGTGCCATCAATAAGGCCTCATGATAATGGGGGGCAGAAGGCCTGTCAACGCCAAGTCACAGGGATTGCAGGACAACTCAATTACTTTAGGTTTAAATAAGCAATATGAAGCCGACTTCCTCGTTATTTTTTCAACATGTTCTGCGTTTTTTGCAAATGCATAGTGGAGAGCATTTTCCACAGAAAATGGTGGTGGGTGCCTCGGGAGGCCTCGATTCGCGTGTGCTTTTGGAATGGGCCCTTTGGCTAAGAGCAGAAGGCCATATCCAGTCCTTGCGCGTACTTGCTGTTCATCATCACACCAGAGTTGAGCAAGAGAATGAAATGGAGCTCGTGGCGCAAGTATGTCGAGACCAACGAGTTTCATGGCAGATTTTGCATATCACCGGCAAAGCGACGCACAACCGGGAAGAGTTTTGGCGACGTGAGCGCTTGGCGCTGATGAATCAAGCTTTGGCATCGGATGAAGTCCTGCTGTTGGGGCATCACCTGAATGATTCTTGGGAGTGGGCCCAGTTACAACAAGCACGCTCATCAGAGGTGCGGTCGGGACTAGGAATTGCTTTAAAATCCGGACGAATTTGGCATCCGTTCATGTGTGTGAGCAAAGAGCAAATTCGCCGAGAGGCCCAGCGCCGCAATTTATCTTGGATGGAAGATCCCTCGAATTCGACAAAAACCTATGCCCGAGCACTCTTTCGCCAGGAAATGGCAGGACTCTTAGTAAGTCAGCATCCCCAATTTCTCAAACACTATGCTCATCGTTCACAACGCTTAGCAGAACAATTGGGAGTAGCGTTAAAAAAAGCAAAAGAGGCCCAGCGTGTTTTCACCAATAAATGCCATTTATATTTGGCCCCACCTTCAGAAGCACAGCTCCTTATTTCGGTACGCCAACTCAGCCAGGCAATGCGGGGAACGCTCTATAAAGAAATTCCTAAAATCCTGGCGGCGCAAAGTGCGGGCAAGCAAGGGCCATTTCAACTTTCCGGTGGCGTTCGGGTAGTCGCCTATGGTGCCTGGTTAATGGTGATGGCACGAGATTTTCAAACGGTGCTACCAGAGGCTGGGTTAGTTAAGTTTCAGAGTTTCAAAAAAGCTGAGTTTGCTGACTTGATTGAGAGTCATTTAACGCAACAGAATCTTCTCTATGCTCCATTTTGGTGTGCGTTTGAAACAGATCAAAAGTGCGCAAACATTTTGCAAAAAACGCAACGTGACGCTCTATGGAAAGAGATTTCACAACAAAAAATACCTGTCATAAACGCGCAGAGACTCCTATCACGTTGGAAAAATCCGCATTTGGAGTTGCGACTTGCGCCCTTGTGGCCCTTGCGCCCAGAGAGCGGCCAGGCATAGAATAGTAGCTAGCTTCAGAGACGATTTCTGAGGCGCTAACTGCCACAAAGGGCAATCTATGAAACGCCAACAAAAAACACTCCTCCTTTGGGTCATCGTCATTTTAATTATGGCGTTCATCATGAAGACCATCGAGCAGGGGCAAAAACCTGCACGAAATATTTCTTTCTCACAATTCGTTCAGTCGGTTGAAAACGACAATGTGGCGGAAGTGACCTTCCAAGGCGAGAACACGATTTTGGGTCGCTTCAAAGAAGGCTATGAAAATGGTTCTCACTTTGAATTGACCGGTAATACCGGCGATGAAACTTTCCGCATCCTACGCGGTAAAGGCATCGTGCCTAATTACAAACGTGAAGAGAAACAAGGTTTACTCTCTACATTGTTAATTAACTGGTTCCCGATGATCATCTTGTTTGTCGTGTTCTACTTCTTCTTGCGTCAGTTGCAAGCGGGCGGTGGTAAAGCGATGAGCTTTGGTAAAGCGCGCACCAAGATGCTCACAGAAAATGACAAGAAGGTTACTTTCGCTGATGTTGCAGGTGTAGAAGAGGCCAAAGAAGAATTAGTCGAGATCGTCGACTTCTTGAAAGATCCCAAAAAATATACTGTCCTCGGTGGGAAAATTCCTAAGGGCTGTTTGTTGGTAGGTCCTCCGGGAACAGGTAAAACTCTTCTCGCTCGCGCCGTTGCTGGTGAAGCAGGAGTTCCTTTCTTCTCGATCTCAGGTTCGGATTTCGTCGAGATGTTCGTCGGTGTCGGTGCCTCACGGGTGCGCGATCTTTTCGAACAAGGTAAAAAGTCTGCTCCCTGTATCATCTTTATTGATGAGATCGATGCTGTTGGCCGTCATCGTGGCGCCGGCATGGGTGGAGGTCATGATGAGCGTGAACAAACCTTGAACCAACTCTTGGTCGAGATGGACGGCTTTGAAGGTAACGATGGCGTTATCATTATGGCCGCTACCAACCGTATTGATGTGCTTGATCCGGCACTACTTCGTCCAGGTCGCTTCGATCGTCGTGTGACAGTCGGTCGCCCGGATGTGCGTGGACGTTTGCAAATCTTGAAAGTTCACACCCGCAAGACTCCGCTTGAGCCGCATATTGATTTGGAAGTGATTGCCAAAGGTACACCAGGATTCACCGGTGCAGATTTGGCAAACCTTGTGAATGAAGCGGCACTATTGGCAGCGCGAGATGGCAAGAAGTTTTTGACGGCAGTGGATTTTGAAAACGCCAAAGACAAAGTCTTGATGGGTGTGGCCCGTAAATCCATGGTGATCTCTGAAAAAGAGAAACTCAATACCGCTTACCATGAAGCAGGACACACGCTTGTCGGTCTTAATCTTCCTCAGACTGATCCTATTCATAAAGTCTCGATCATTCCTCGTGGCATGGCCTTAGGTGTGACGCAGACTCTACCTAATGAAGACATGCTCTCTCTGACTAAAGAGAAGGGTGAGAACTTGATTGCCTTCTTGATGGGTGGACGTTGTGCGGAAGAAGTGATTTTCCAAGAATACACCAACGGTGCATCGAATGATATTGAGCGCGCCACTGACTTGGCCCGTAACATGGTTTGTAATTGGGGTATGTCGAAACTTGGTCCCATTAACTATTCACGCCCTTCAAGCATGAATATTTATCAAGGTTCTGATGCTTCTCAGTTCTCTGATGAAACGGCCAAACGCATCGATACCGAGATCGCGAATCTTGTTCAAGTAAATTACGAGAAAGCGAAAAGCATTCTGCAAGAAAATATCGATGCTCTTCATCGTATCGCTGAAGGTTTGATGGTTTGGGAGACTCTTGACTCAGATCAAATTAAAAAATTGATCGCTGGTACTGACATCGGTCAGCCGATGCCATTTAAGCGCTCAAATACAAATGACGCTCCATCAGTGTCAATTCCAGGCGGCAAAGTCGCACCAGCATGAGTTTTCCGTTCAACCAACAAAAAGTTCAAGTCTGGGGAGTGATGAATGTCACTCCCGATTCTTTTAGTGATGGGGGAGACCTGACGACGAGTGAGGCACTCAAAGAGAAACTCGCCCATTGGTTACCGTGGATCGATGGCGTTGATATCGGTGCTGAATCGACGGCCCCTCACAACGCTGCTATCACTACAAGTGAAGAAAGAAAGCGTTTAGAAAATACTCTTGTGCCACTTCTCAAGTCCTGGCCCAAAGATCTCACTCTAAGTCTTGATAGCTACCAAATCCCCACGGTGGAATGGCTTCTCAGTGTTATTCCTAAAGATGTATCGACGGTGTGGAACGATGTATCTGGTCAGCTCGATCAAGATGTTATTCGTCTTTTAAAACAGCATCCGCAATTGCGATATGTGCTGTGTTTTAATCCGATACCTGCACGGGCACAAACTAGCTCGCACATGGAGTATGTTAAAGAGGGAAGCTCAGCGGGGCATGCTCGCCAATTTTTCCGTGAAAAATTTGAGACCCTTTTAAGAGAAGATCTTTTCTCGCGTGTTATTGCTGATCCCTGTTTTGGTTTCGCTAAATCTCGTGAACAAAATCAAAAGCTGCTCCAGGAGCTGCCTCTCTTGATGGAAGAGTTGGCGTGTCCGCACTGGATGTGGGGAGTAAGTCGTAAATCTTTCTTACGTTTGCCGGCCGAGGCCAATCCAAAAGATCCAGCGATTCGCTGCGAACTTGATGGCCGCGCCCTTTTGTGGACGAAGATGGCCTTGGAAAAACTTCGTCAGCCTCACACTATTATTTTGCGCACTCACGCACCTCTGCTCTCGCGCGGATTGCAAGGATGGACTACACTAGAAAGTGTATGGAACAAAAACTCCTAAGTTTCTCGCTCTATTCTAGTGCTCCCGAAGAACTCAAAAGATTCTTAAGCGAAGTTCTTTCTCTCGAAACAGAAAGTGGTGCAGGGCTTTTTCGAGTGAGGGTGGGCGAGTTAGCGATTGATATTTTCCAAGGTGATTCCCCTCCTATGATGCTTCAGTGGGAGCTCTCTTTGGAGAGTTGGTATGATCTCGCTGCGCGTTGGGAGTTTTTCTGTTTTCGTTACGCAGAAGGTCAGCCGACACGCGAAGTAACGCCACTAGGGCTTCGTTTCACTTCTACAGACGGCCATATGTGGTTTGTAAAACCACCTGCACACATCACAACATGTGAAAACCCGTCCATTTCTGTAAGAAACTGTTAGTTGTCGAACATTTTTCTCATGGGCAGTATATCTGACAAGTCCACTGCACGGATGAACAAATTCTCCAATTAGATTTGGAAAAGGATTTCCCCCATGAAGTTTCTTCTTTTGATCGCGCTCACTGTTTCTGCATCTGTGATGGCCAATGATAAGGTCATCTACGGTGAAGATAATCGCCTCGATGTTTTTGAATCAACAAACGATATGCACAAGACTCTTGCTCGCTCTACAGCGGCGATGATCACAGGATCAAGCCTACGTTCAGCTGGCGACCTCACTCACGTTTCTGGCCCTTCTATGCAATCACGTGGCATGTGTAGCACTGAGCGCTTCAGCCAACAGGCGACAGCAGCTATGTGTTCTGGTTTCTTGGTCGGCGACAAGTACTTGGTGACTGCTGGTCACTGTATTACTTCAGAAGCAGACTGCCGTTCAAACAAGTGGGTTTTCGACTATAAAGTTGACTCTGCTGACCAGTTGAATGTTTCTGTTCCTACAACAAGTGTTTATTCTTGTAAGCGCATCATCAGCCGTTCACTCGATCAATCAACTCAAGACGACTACGCTTTTATCGAGCTTGATCGCACTGTAACTGATCGTGCTCCATTGTCTTTCCGCAAAGAAGGCAAAATTTCTCAAGGCGAAGAGATCCTTGTTATCGGTCACCCAACAGGTCTTCCAACTAAGATCACTGACGGCGCAAATGTACGCAGCCTTCGCGGCAAGTACTTCGTAGCTAACCTTGACACTTACGGCGGTAACTCAGGTTCAGCTGTATTCAACGCTCGCACAGGTGTTGTTGAAGGTATCTTGGTTCGTGGCGAAAACGACTACAACTATGACTCATCTCGTGGTTGCCGCGTGTCAAACCTTTGCCCAGATAACGGTTGCCGTGGCGAAGATGTAACTTTCATCACCAACATCAAAGAATTGCAAAACATCTAATTCTTAATCTTCGGATTTTGGATTTGAGAGAAGAGGGCCATTGATGGCCCTCTTTTTTTTTATAGTCATGATGACCGGTACACCGCCGATGACAGGATGTCAGAGATATCAAACTGACATGTAAGTCCGAAGCTCACAGATTGATCATGAAACAAAATTCTTGAGGACGCCTGATAGCTTTCTGTACAGAACGCCTCACGTCATCCTGGAACGAGTCTAGGCATTTAACTAGAGCCTTGCCCAGGATGAGACATGTCAGTTTGATATCTACGATAAAGTGCAGACTATGAAAGCTTTGTTTTATTGACGATGAACGACCGGCCCGCAACAATATTGGGACACAAGGGAGTGTTATATGAAAATGTTTGCTATCGGCCTTCTGGCCCTCTCAATGGGAGCTCAAGCCGCTACGATCGCGGTAATTGACTCTGGACTTGATACAGGTCACGCACAACTCAAAAATAATATCTGGCTTAATAGCGCAGAGATTAACGATGGCCGCGATAACGACGGCAACGGCTACCAAGATGATTTTCACGGCTGGAACTTTGCTGAACAAAATAACATCTTGGTGGATTACAAATACGAAAGCACTTACACGCCAGAAGCGTTCAAGTTTTTTGAAATTCAAGGTCGCCAGTTGTTGGGAACAGCGACAGAGGCCGATCGCGCTTGGTTAGAACAAGCTCGCCAAAATCAAGAGATCATCGCCAATCTTCAAAAGTTTGGTAATTTCGTTCACGGCACTCACGTGGCGGGCATCGCAGTTGAAGGCACACAGAACCAAGCTTTGGGCATCAAGTTGATCCCAACTGAAGTCAAGCCGTTCATGGAAACTTTGGCAGTGAAAGCTGCTCAGAAGGGTTTGCAGAACAGCACGCGTATGCGCATCCTAAAGGCCGGACTTGAAGCACTTGCTGGCCAACAGATGAATCTCTTAGAAGAGATTGCCATCTATGCTCACGGACACAAAGCTGACGTTGCCAACGGTTCTTTCGGAACAGGTTTTGAGCAAGCGAAAATGATCACTGGTATTGCCTTCAAGGTGATCTTCTTCCGTGATGCGACTGAAGCTGAACTTCAAGAAGTCACACTTCACTTCATGAACGCCTTGATCACTCAAGGTCAGCGCATGGTGAAGGCCGCTCCGAATACATTGTTTGTGTTCGCTGCCGGTAACGACGGTTCTGACAACGATGTCATGCCAACTTCTCCAACTAATATCAAGGCCGATAACGTAGTCAGCGTGGCTGCTACTTATGATGTTCAGTTCCTTGCTCCGTTTTCAAACTACGGTATGAAAATGGTTGATGTGGCCGCACCTGGTATGTTGATTGATTCAGCTATTCCTGTGGGCCGTCGTTTACAGGTTTCTGGAACATCTCAAGCAGCTCCGTTTGTGGCCAAAGTTGCGGGCCTTATTAAAGACGCTAACCCAAGCTTGAAGCCAGCTGACATCAAGAAGATCTTGATTGGCACAGTTGATATGAAAGAGTTCTTGCGCGGCAAGGTTCTTGCTCAAGGTATCGTCAATAATGAGCGCGCCGTATTTGCTGCTCAATTGTCAGTCTCTGTGGGTGTGAATGAGGCGATTAGCCGTTCACGCTCAAGCGTTCGTGATGCTGAGCCATCACGCGAGATCGTTACTCCACGTAATGTTGAGCCGACTCAGTTAACCCCAATGTTCCAATAGTTAGCGCTTCTCGGGGCCCCTTTCGGGGCCCTTTTTTTGTAAATCTTACCCTTCTTTCTCCGCTCTTTTTTCCACGTGTTAGTCTTTTTCCATGAAATTAATCACGGGCCTGTGCCTTATTCTCTTAGCTTTTGCGGCCTATGCCGAAGTGAAGCCACGTGATTATGTCATGGTGGCGGTGGCCGGTTTTGGAACGAGGAAACCAGATGCACCTTGGCAGCCGAGTGGCGTACATGAATATATGCCGAGTCATCATAAATTAGTGCGCTCTTATCAGTTAGTTCATTATGCAAAGAAAATTGAATTACAGAACATCATCGATGAGTTTCAGTGCGTGAACGGCCAACAAACCCGCCAAGACTTAGGTCTGATCGTGACGATAAATAGCTGGGGAGCAGGCCGGGGTTATCAGTTAACAGAAATGTATCTCAAGCAGTGTGGCCGCAAGGCCGATTTAGTTTTCATGATTGATGGAGTTTCAAAACCCATTGGGCGATTTGGTAAAACACCTCATGCTACGAAGTGTGTGAGCTATTATCAAACTAAAGGTGTGGTGCGTGGAATGGCGCTTGAAGGATGTGATAATTTCGATTTGACCGAGCAATGTGATGTGCGAGGTTACGGGGCAGTGGATTGTCACATTCATGTTGAGTGGGCGGGAGCCGCGCTAGCACGGCTCCAGATTCTTAATAAACTCAATTAAATTTTGGCCGGCTTTACTTTGCCACAATCACTTTTCGTAAATTTACCGGTGTAGTTAATTTTTGATTTTTGGCCGGTTTTTTCAGTGATGTTCACGAGACCTTTATAGAGTTTGGCATTCTCTACCGTCCAGACGGCATCACCTTTGGTTCCATCCTCACAGACAAATGTCGTCTCAACTCGTTTAGATGTTGCCTTCACTTTGCTAGTTTTACATTTCTCATTTTTATCGGTGCGAGCAATGGATTCTTCCATCGAGAGCATTTCTTTGGTGTAGCAAACTTTGGTGCCTTCCGGACTCATCATGGCGCCTTGCTGTCCCATCATCGCCGCCATTTGTTGACGTTGCTCAGGAGAGAGTTTCGCCATCGCCTTTTTCATTTCAGCACTCGGATCGATTTTTTTTCCGCGCGCTTCGATTTGCATGTCAATTGTCCAGAGTCCTGGAGTGAGATCGAGTGCCGCCATCGCAGGGAGAGAGACGAAGGTGAGGCAAAGAATGAATAAACGCATAAAATCTCCTGTTTAAATGAATGAGAAATTGTGACTTAAAAATGGCTTAATCGCCTATCAGAAAAAGTGGCCATTTTGACACCACCTCTTGGGCCATGCGAGTCGAATTTCAGAGTGTTAACTCCGTTAATTTGTGAAGGCAGTCTATTATTTTTACAGGCCGTGCCAGGAATTTAAAGTAGTCAAGTATAGTTGATAGATTCATACTAGGCGCGATTCCCAATGACGGATTCAATCGAAAGATAAGAGGTAGTTTTATGATGAAAAAAATCCCAGCACTGGCCTTGCTTGCAACCTTGGCATCGTGTGGAATGTCGACGTCGCCTGAAAATGTAAAAAAACTTGATCTGGTTAACTCCGCGATCATCTCCATCCGCGATGTGAAAGACGAAGTACAAACTTTTATGGTTCGCCTCGATGCTCAAGCATTGTTAGAAACGGCAACCTACATGAATGGCAAAATCATTATTGATGATGCTCAGAAAGCTTTGGTCTTAAAGCAACAGGCCGACTTCGTGGCTTCACTTCAAGCGATTGATCCAACGATTCACGTGCTCTATAGCACGAAGCTTTCGATGAACTCAGTCACCATCGCCGCAGCTCCAAGTGTTATGGGCCAAGTCAATAAACTTCCAATGGTGCGTAATGCTCGTCCGATGTCACTCTTTAGTGCTCCGGATGTAGTTGAGCGCGCTCAAGTGCGTGCTAATCTTGAAAAAACTGTGCAAGACTTCCGCACACGCAACTCGGTGGCGTTCATTGGCGCAGAAAAGGCGCGCGCTGACTTAGGCCTTGATGGTAAAGGTCTGCGCATTGGTATCATCGATACCGGTATCGACTACACTCACACTATGATGGGCGGCAGTGGCTCTATTGAAGAATACAAAGCTATTGATGCAACACTTGAAGTTGCGAGCTTTCCCAATGAGAAAGTCATCGGTGGTATTGACCTCGTAGGCGATAAGTACTCACCAGGCTCTCCTTATAAAGAAGCACGCATTCCTAAAGCGGATAAGAACCCACTCGACTACAACGGTCACGGCACTCACGTCGCAGGCACTGTGGCAGGTTTGGGCGATGGCGGTGTGACGTCTTATGACGGTGTCGCTCCAGAAGCGAAACTTTATGCCATTAAAGTTTTCGGTAAAGACTCAACCGGTGATGCGGTGGTTATTGCCGCTCTTGAATACTCAATTGACCCGAACGGAGATCTTGATCCAAGCGATCGCTTGGATGTGGTGAATCTCTCACTCGGTGGTAACTACGGTAAGCCATCTATCAACTACGCAGAAGCAGTCAAGAACACAGTTCGCGCTGGTGTTTCTGTCGTCGCTGCCGCTGGTAACTCAGGCGATAATCCATTTATCGTGGGAGCTCCCAGTACTGCGCTTGAAGCGATCTCAGTGGCGGCCGGTATTGATAATATGCTTCATAACCTCCAGATCGATGCATCTCAAATGAATATCGATTCGGTAGCAACCAATATCCAAGCTTCTTTTGGTTCTTTCTCTAAAGAACTCAAGGAAGGTGAAGTTGTGACGTCGAAAGCAGTCTTTATCGGACTTGCGGCGACTGATCTAACGGAAGAGCAAAAAGCAGCGGTGAAAGGCAACGTAGCGATCATTGATCGTGGAGTTGAAACGTTTGAGAACAAATCAAAACGTGCCCTTGATGCTGGTGCTGTTGGCGTGGCAATTGTAAACAATAACGACGAACCACCAACGCCACCAGGTGGATCAAGCACACGTATGGAAATTCCAGTCGTGATGATCTCGAAGAAAGATGGTCAAACGATTAAAGAAGCACTCACTGCTCAGAAAAATGTCAGCTTCTCTTTCTCGACAGAATTTAAATTTGATGTTCCTGAGATGGAAGACACCATCACTGGTTTCTCATCACGCGGTCCTCGTTCAGAAGACGGCATTTTGAAGCCAGAAATCGTCGCTCCAGGGCAACAGATCGTTTCAGCTGATGCTGGCCAGGGAAGTAAAGTCGCTCGCTTAAATGGTACGTCAATGGCGTCACCCCATATGGGTGGTGTTTTGGGTCTGATGAAGCAGCGTTACCCTAATCTTTCTGTTCTTGATCACAAGCATATCTTGATGAGCACAGCTAAAATTATCAATGACTCAAAAGGTGTTCGATACCCAGTGACTGCACAAGGTGCAGGCCGCGTTGATGTGATGAAGGCCGCTACAGCGACGCTTCTTCCTTCTCGTGGTGCTTTCTCTCTAGGAAAAATGGATCTCTTGGTGAATCGTCAAAAAACGGAAGTTCTTCGTTTGACCAATATGTCAGATGCAGAAGTCAGTTTCACCGCTTCAACAGAATTCTCTGATGGCCTCACAGTCAGTGAGATTCCTGCGACAACGATTGCTCCGGGAGCATCTGTTGAATTGCCCCTTACGTTTACTCTTGCTCGCACAGGAGTGGAGCGTGCTAACTACCAAGGTTACTTAAAACTTAATGGTGCAGATGGCCTTATCGCCTCATTCCCAGTTCTTGCTGTGGTTCACCAATCAGCTCTCATCAGTGCTCCGGCATTAGTGCAGGATGCTGACAAGGCGAGCGTTGTCTTGGCCAATGCCAGTGCTATCAAAGGTGTCGCCCTTCCGTTCCATTTGTTGGGCCTTGATGAGCGCAAGCCAAGTGCTGGAGAGTTAGCTCATATCCGCTCACGCGCGTGTGATCTTAAGTCTGCCGGCTATCGTTTGGTGAAGAAATCAGTTCAAGGTGAAAATGGCCCTGAAGAGAAGACATTTATTCAAATCGGCGTGAAACTCTTTGAGTCTGTGAGTAACTGGCAGTCATGTGATGTTTCTATTCAGATTGATGGAGATAAAGACGGTATCGCTGATCAAGAATGGGTTTCAACCATTCAAGGTCGTTTGCCAGGTCTTGATAAGGTCGCTCCTGCAGGAAGTTATTCACTGCTTTTGGATGCCACTAAAGCACGTGAGATGCGCGCTCTCTTTGAACAAGTTCAGCGCGACTCAAATGGTAGCGATGAAAAAGAAGAAGACTATATGGAAGCTGTGGTTGAACTTTTACCACTTACTCCATTCCAGATGACTTCTGTGAATGTGATGGAAATGGATCTCTCTAAACTTAAGGTTCAAGACAATGGCCAGTTGAAGATCAAGCTTGCTGTGTTGAATGAAAATGAAAACTCAGTTATGGCCGATGACTTCTTCAAGAAAGAGAAGTGGTTTAACGTGAAAATTCCTAAGACGTTCACGAATATGCCAGAGCGTATTGAAGTGGGTGCTCTTGAAACGAAGAGTGTAGAGATCGCGAAGCAAGTCAATCGTCCGTTGGTACTTTATGTTCCAAGTAACTCAGACGGCAAACGTGATGAAACTCGTGATATGCAGGAAATCATCCTAAAGTAATATGAGAACACTTCTAGTTGCTGCTTTATTTTTAGTAAGTTTTGCGAGCTGGGCCAACTCGGTGGCCCAGTATCGTATTCTTGAAGGAAAACTTCATAAGGGCGGTACCGCCTCTGTTGAAGTGTTAGCAGATCCGGTGCTTTTTAAAACTTTGATGACCTACGATATTAAGAAAAAATCTTGGGCACCGATTCCTTCGAGTGCACTGAAGGGTGACTCGCAAGTCGATCTTCCGGAGCTCTTCAAAGATGAGCGCGGTTATCTTGAACTAGAACTCAAAGGTGAAATGGAAGTCGATGATGGCCTATTGAAATATGTTCGTCGCACTCAGTGGCGTGATCTAAAAGATGCTCACTTAGTGCAAGTTTTTCCCAAAAATGGTCGCTCACGCATGGACATCATTTATCACCCGACGCTTCCTGGAGCGGGATGGGGATGGATAAAAGTGGTGTTTATTAGTTCAATACCACTGTTGAATGGCTATGAGGCCCAGATGGAGTTGCGCTAGTCCACAAAGCTGCTACGATAAATCGTGGCCAATCCCAATCGCAGAACTTCCAGTAATAAACTACTCACATTTGTGAAGTTGACAGGTATTCCTGGACCTCGAGGTCTTTCGTATTGGCGATGGGTGAGGTTTTTTCAACAAAATATTCTAGGAGCTTTCACGAAAGTCCATCAAGAGTATGGCGCGATCGCTAGTTTCCCATGGCCCATGAACTCGATAATCATTTACTCACCGGAAATGATTCGTAAAGTTTTAGTCGAGGAACAACGCTCTTATATCAAGGGTGAGCAGATTGAAGAACTCAAAGCGGTCGTAGGCGACGGACTTGCCACAAATAATGATCAAGAATCTTGGTTGTGGCATCGAAGTATTCTAGGGCGTGAGTTTAACTCCAAGGCGATTGCTCGCTTCATGATGAAATTTCATCAAGTCACTGACCAGCAGTTAAATAAAATTAGTACCGACCAAAAAATTGATATTTGCGAAGAGTTTAAACTTTTAACCTTTGCCATGGCAGCGGAGACTTTCTTAGGGGCCAACTTAAGTGAGATAGAGGCCCGGAAAATTAGTCAAGCAGTCGACTACACCGCCGAAGTGACCTACAAACGCATCTTTCAATTTTTTCCATTGCCTTACTGGGCGCCGACTCCGACTTATTTAAAGTTTAATCAACATTACAAAGTGCTCAATGAAACGGTTCAAAAACTCATTCAAGCTGAAAAGTCACGTGAGCAAACGAATGAAGCACAAAGTGTTCTAGCGCGACTGGTGCATGCGATGGACCCCGATACGGGTAAACGCATGAGCGATGGTGAAATTCGCGATGAAGTCTTGACGCTCATGTTGGCCGGTCATGAAACGACAGCTCATACGTTGACATGGATTGTAGGTCTGTTAGCTCGTTATCCTGAGTATCAAGAAAAGCTCAGAGAAGAGATTGAAACAAGTACTGAAGCTGACTACCTCAAACGTCCGTGGCTGATGAGTATTATTCGCGAGGCCATGCGCTTGTATCCGGCCTTTCCCGTGCTTTCGCGAAAAGCACGTGTCACGACTGAATTAGGCGCTTACAAAATCGCCGCCCATACCAACGTAGTGATTCCGATATATGTCATGCAGAGAAGTGAAGCGAATTGGCCAAAGGCGCTTGAGTTCATGCCAGAGCGATTTTTTGATGATGAAGCAGAGAAGTCTTATGCTTTTCTGCCTTTCTCGAAGGGACCCCGGCGCTGTATCGGAGAGCTCTTTGCCATGGCAGAAATCAGTTGTGTCCTGGTGCAATTTTTTAAACGTTTTGAGGTCGCTCCGATTTCAGAGCTACCGCAAGATATCGCTCATGTGAGCCTGAAGCCTTTGGGCGGCCTTTGGATACAATTGCGAGAGCGTTAAGCGCTCCTTGCGTCTCTCTCCCCAAATATCATTAAGTGAGAAGTAATGGGCCACTCCTGTGCCTGGTGTGGGAACCCAAATATCTTGATTCATCAGAGAAGGATTGAAGCTTGAGAGTTTTTGATGATGATTCTTATGAAAATAGCCACCAAAGGTGAGTCTATTGGCAATTTGATAATAGAGATTGTGGTTTAAATTCACTACTTCAACTGAACCGTCAGCATGGTCACGATGACAGACGTAATTGATATGAGCATAAATAGCAAAGTTGGTGAGAAGGGTTGGCAGGTAGAACCAGACAAAAAGATCTTGTCCTAACAGGAGATACCAGAAGCTGACACGTAAAATAAGATTGATATGAAAGACAACAGTTTGGGCCTGCATGATTTTGGCGTAATGAGGAATCGCTTGATGAACCATGAATAGATACTGCTTGGTGGTCTTAATCATGTAGCGCATCGGTGCTGACAAAAAGAGCAGGAAGTTCATGCCCTTGGGGTTCACGGGATCGAGCTCTTCATCGGAGAATTGATGATGAAGCATGTGAATCATCACAAAATTGGTATAACCATAACTGACCCACGCCCCACACCATTCACCTACTATGCGGTTTAAGAGTTTATTAGGGATGTTGCCGTGAGAAGTGTTGTGTAAGAACGAGGAGAGGGCACATCCGTAGACGATAGCGCAGAGGAGAAGGCCAGGAATGGCCCAATTTGCGATACTAGGACGGGCCGCCGGAAAGGCAAAAAGCAAGGCGATTAAAACTAAAAAAACGAGCATTTCTCGCAAGTATTGCTGAAGTAAAAACCATGGGTTTTTTCTTATTTGAATAAATAAACTTTGCGGGCCCATATATATCCTCTGATTTGTTTCTTAGTTGTACCTGTTTTGACAACACTCGAGAGAGGCTGATCGAAAAGCTAGGTAAAATGGTGCTAATTCCTACAATTAGTTCCAAAAGATGGTACTTTCTTTGAAAGAGGTTTTATGGCGCGAATTGAGTACTCACACATCATGACACAACTTAAGCGCATACTTCGTAAGCAAGGAGCGACTTACGCTACTTTGGCCAAGTCATTAGACGTACCGGAGTCGACGATTAAAAAATGGTTTACTTCGAAAGACGGATCATTTGAGCGCATCTCCCGCATCTCTGAAGCGTTGGGTGTATCGATTGCCCATGTCATGAAGGCGCTAGAAGAGGAGAGTGTTAAAACGTTTAGTTTTACCACTGCACAACAACAGTATTTTTTAAAAGAGCCATTGGCCTTTAAGATTTTTTGGTTATTGGTGTATCAGCGGCAAACACCGCAACAAATTCAACAACAGTTTGAATTGAACGAAAAAGAGATTCAGAAAATTCTGCTGCGACTGGATAAGCTCAATCTGATTATTGTCGGCGCTCGTGATGTTGTTAAGTTGCCACGTATGAGGCCCATACGATGGCAATTTAGTGGGCCATTTATGGAAAAAATCCAAGAGAAATGGACGAAAGATCTTTTGCGAGAGGCCAATTCAGAAGGAGATTCCTCTCGCTCTGTTTTACAGTTTTATCAACTCACAGATGAAGCCTTAGAAGAATTTCATAAAGATGTTCGTGCACTTGAAGAGAGATATGCGCGACGGACAATCATGGAACTCAATAGCCCTAAAAAAGGGTTGCGATTGGTGCGCTATCTTTCTGCGGTAGCGGAGGGAAGTTTCATTAAAAATGATGATTAGAAACTTCGAGCTCCACATTTTTTACTATTCTTACCAGCAAGAAATTGTCTGATGCGCTTTTCTGCTTGAGAGATTTGGAAAAGACCATCCAGATGTCCTCCTCGGCCTTTGATCTCAAAAGCTTCAGCATGTTTTCCAAGTGAGCATAGTTTGTTCATGGCCTTGTAAGAAACCTCTGGCGGGAAAATCATGTCGGTATCGGCGGGAATAAAGAGTGTGGCCGCTTTGATTTTTTTAGCGGCATCCTCCACGTTAAAAGTTTGAATCGCCTTAGCGGTGTAGAGAAAAGAATTGGCGTCTACCATTTGGCCGCGTAAAGCACCTGTGTGACTTAGACCTTTTTCAACCGCAAATTTATTTTCATAAGCTTTCAAAGGATCTTTGGCGGGATCAGCAGCTCCACTGCCAAAACCTTTTTCGGCCCAATCAAAATGTACCGCCGACAAAATAACAAATTTCATCGCTTCGGCCACACCCTCAGTAGGTTCACTGAGTCCGTAATAGTCACCAGAGCGCCAGTTTTTGTCCAAACGTATGGGCATCGACCACATATTAAGAAGTGCGATAACGTAAGGAGGCATAGAAAGACCAGGGCCTATGACTGAAATTACGCGCTCAACTTGATCGGGATATGCGGCGGCCCACTCCATCGCTTGGGCGGCACCACCAGAAGCACCCATGACAGTATGGAGTTTAGTAATACCCAAAGATTGAATGAGAGCATGCTGTACATTCACAAAGTCACGCACTCCCACCAGAGGAAAGCTCATGGCATAAGGCTTCTTTGTTTTTGGATTAATGCTGGCAGGACCAGTGGTAATCACTGTGGGATTTTTAGTGGCAATATTAACTAAGGTATCTGAGCTGATGATGAAATATTTGTTGGTGTCGAGGGCCTTACCCGGTCCGATTATACTGTCCCAATAGCCTGGTGCTTTATCTGTCTCAGCATACTTGCCCGCAGCGTGAGAACTTCCTGAATAAAAATGGGCAATCAAGATAGCGTTGGATTTTTTTTCATTTAATTTGCCATAGGTTTCATAACCCACACGAACCGGTGCAATGGTTTCACCACTGACTGTGCGATACTCCGGCAAATCAAAAGTTTTTTTCTCAACTAATAGTGTCTGGGCCTGAGTGAGAGTTGAGAAAATAAGAGCTAAAAACAGCATAAAACCTCTTTGGTAGAGGAAAACTTACGTTTTCTTGCGTGTCAAAGCTAGGAGAGTTTTTTAACATTTTCACATCATAGGAGTTTTTATGAAATCTATCGCATTAGCACTGCTTTTTTCTACTTCTGCTTGGGGAGCGCACCTCGACACAGTCTGCAAGGCCACCTTGCAGCCCATGCCGGGAGATCAATCACGCATGTTGACTAATGCGGCGGCTTTCACTATAGGCTTTGTCGCTCGTCGAATTGTGTCAGAAGAAGGTGCCCGCTTTGTCCTCGAAAATAACCAAGGCGATGAGGTCTATGTTCATGCTGAATCCATTAAGTCTTTGGCCACTCTTTCAAATGAAGTTTGGGCGGTAAGTGCGCAGGAACTTTTACAGTTTGATTTGAATGGAAGTTTAATCGCAAGTCATTCAATCAATACTCATCCGGCGCTGGCCAATCAGGCGCGAGGCATGAGTGCCCATGAGGGAATTATCTTCTTAGCGCGAGGACGAGGTGGAGTGGCTGCCTTTGATAGTGCCACTCAAAAGATCAAGTGGGAGACGCGTCTCAATGAGATTAAAAACAGTATGGCGATTAATGTGGTGACCAATGGGAATAAACTCTACGTCATCATGACGGGAACCGCTGAAGGTGGTTTTAATGGCGTGGCCACACTTGAAGCGCAAACTGGTAAAGTTCTCCAGGCCACACCGTATGACTATCGACGTGCGGGTGTGATCTATCCGGAAACTCCGGCGCATATGTGGCAAGACAAGCTTGTACTTAATAATGGCGGATGGATTCATGTGCTCACTGAGAAAGACCTGCTTTCGTCGAAATCAGTTCGTCCCCGTTGGGTGGCCCATGTGGTGGGCGAGGGGCAACGTCAGCACTACATGATGCTCAGAGGAGATTTTTTCTTTGAAAATGATACCTTGGTTGGCTGTGGTGTTTACCACGTCAATCAAGGCGATGATTTTAGTCTAGAATCGAAGGTTTTTCGCGTTCCCATGCCCTAATTTGACGTAAATTGCCCGCATGTCACAAATGCTCCCTATAAACCGTATAGAGGGTAACAGGGGTTGATATGCGCAATTTATTGGGTCTTTTATTGGTTGGATTTTGTAGCGTGGCTTTCGCTCACCCGGTGATTTATCAAGATGGCTGGGTGCTCTCGAGTATGACGATGGCGGATATGACCGACGCCAGTGTGAGTTATTCCTTTAGCTCGCGTTGGTCGAGTGGGATAAATTATTGGCGGCTGTCCGACATGCAAGGCAACGAGCAAGAGTGGCAACTCGCTAAGCTTAATCATCTGGCCTATCGCTACAACGGTGATGATTCTCAGGCCAATCTTTATCTGCACTCAGGCCTTGGTCGCTCAGATAGTGAGCAAAATGAAAACCGTCTCGGATATATGATGGGAATAGAAGCCGATTGGGAAACGAGAAAATATTTTTTAGCAGCTAAATATCTTCATCTCGGTAGTTCGGATACGGATCATGGAATTTGGGTTGGCCGCGTCGGGATTTCACCGATCATCGCTGATTTTTCTTCTCTGCAAAGTTGGGCGATGTTGCAAGTGTGGCATGATCCCATCACCGCTCGAGAAACTAAAATTACACCGCTCTTGCGGTTCTTTTATCACAACGTTTTATGGGAAATGGGCTCATCACTTAAAGGCGATATGATGCTTAATCTCATGGTTCATCTCTAAGGAGTATTTATGCGAATTTTAGCACTTGTTTTTATGCTGAGTAGTTTTTCTGCGATAGCAGAAACCATCAATTTTGGTGTCAAAGGTATGGTCTGTTCAATGTGTGCTCAAGGGATAAAGAAAAAATTTAAAGCTTTAGGTGTCGATCCAGAAAAGGTCAAAGTTGATTTAGATAAAAAAACAGTCAGTGTTGATAATGATAAAAAAATTAAATTATCAGATCAGGTGATCACAGACGTTATCAAGGATGCCGGTTATGAAGTCGTCGATATCAAGCGCCAATAAGGCCAATTGGTTTTCAGCGTGGCTGAGTCTCTTTGGGAGTCTTGGAACACTTTTGTGTTGTGCACTTCCCTCCCTTTTAGTGGCGCTGGGGATGGGGGCAACCTTAGTCAGTTTTTTGGGGGCTTTTCCTCAGTTGATTTGGTTATCGGAGCAAAAAGTTTGGTTATTCACAGGTAGCCTTGTCATGCTTTCTGTAACTTTTGCTGTAAGACGTTGGAGTGCCAAGCAACCATGTCCGATTGATGCAAGAGAGAGTTGTGAGCGAACTAAGAAATGGAGCGGTGTGATCTTTTGGGGTGCAGTGGGAATTAACCTTTTTGGTATTTTTTTCACCTATGTACTGCCAAAATTGATCTATGGATAACAAAACAGACGAAGAACTTATGCAACTGGTGCAGAAAAATAATCTTCCGGCCTTTGAGGCGCTCTACGCTCGTCATCATGAGCGAGTGTGGAAGTATTTTTTTAAGAAGGCCCCAGGTCGAGCTGAGGATCTTTTCCAAGAATGCTTCGCTAGGCTTCTTGAGCGACGTGAACAATGGCATGGTACACCGTTTCTGCCTTGGCTTTTTGTCATGGCCCGCAACCTCTTCATTGACGACTATCGACGCGAGAAGGTGCGACGAACGGAATATTTTGAACACGAAAGCGCTGCCCCTGTTGGGCACGATATTGATGAATGGCTCGAAGGATTAAGTGATAAAGATAAAGTTCTTGTGAAAGAGCATTATCTCGCAGGTTTCTCTTACGAAGAATTGGCCACTCGCTATGGCACATCAGAAGTGAGCCTCCGCCAAAAGCTAAGCCGAGCTCTGCGTTCAATCAAGAAGGAGTCTTTATGACTATTCCTCCTCATCTCACACAAAAAGTGATGGAGTATGCTGAAATCGAACTACATCCTAAGAAAACCATTTTGCGGTTTTATCTCACTCTTACTTTAGGCGCTTTAGTCACTCTCTTGGTTTGTCCGCAATTTGGCATCGGTCCGATCGGAGGGGGGCATGGGATTTCACATTGGGTCATGCCTTATGGGGCCTTTGCCTGTGGAGCTTTTTGTGCCGCACTGTTTGTGAGTTTTGGAACAATTTGTGGGGCGCTGACTTTAACTCGCGCTCAGTGGCATTGGGTATGGAAACATCATTTCTTTATTGTGGTGCCGCCGGTGGCCGTTCTATTCATCGCCCTTATGGGTGTAAAGCTTTTGGCGGGTGTCGCTGGAATGCATGAAAGCGGGAATTTTTATTTTGCTTGGATACTTACTTCTCTCGTCACAGGCAGTATGATTCTCAAGACAGTAAGGATTCTTCGACCGATCTAAGGATTATGCATGAATATTAAGGCCCGCGCACTATCGTTTTATGAACAACATGAAACACGCGTGGATATGGCCTTCTTCTTGGGCGGTTTTCTTTTTGATGTCGTGACGCTCTCGCAAATTGATGATTTGTTTTCCGTCATTCAGCAAGTGCTCTATCTATTGATCGTAGGATTGATCATTAGTTATGAGTTCTTGCATTCCGCTGGTAAAGTCACCTTGCCTAAGTGGTTCATTAAAATTTGGGAATATCGCGGCTTTATTATCCACTTTATGTTGGGGAGCCTACTAAGCATCTATTCTCTTTTCTTCTTGAAGAGTGCTTCAGTTTTTTCTTCCATTACTTTTGTTGGTTGCTTGATGTTAATCATGGTCGCTAATGAAATGAAAAGTGTGCAAGGCAAAGGTATCGACACCAAAATCGGTTTGTTTGTTATTTGTGTTTTTTCATTTTTCAGCATGATGATTCCCGTGCTCTTGGGTTTTGTCGGATGGGTGCCTTTTTTATTGGCCCTCGGTCTAACGGGCCTGGCACTTTGGGGATGGTTTAAGCTCTTAATGAAAAAAATCGATGACGCCAGCGTGCTGATACGTCGTCTGATCTTGCCTGGCGCCAGTGTCTCGGGAATGTTTTTTGTCTTCTACTTATTGGGTTGGATTCCACCGGTTCCTTTGGCGGTGGAAGAAATGGGAATCTATCACAATATTGTGAAGCGCCCAGGGGTCTATACGCTTTATCATGAGAACCCCTGGTGGAAGTTTTGGAATAAAGGTGATCAAGATTTTAAAGCGCGCTCAGGTGATAAGGTCCATTTTTTTGCCCAAGTCTTTTCTCCCGCTCGCTTTGACGACACAGTCGTGTTGCATTGGCAGAAATACGACATCAGTCAAGGATGGCAGACCACTGACAAAATACCGATGCGTGTGACAGGTGGGAGAGTGGGGGGCTATCGAGGTAATGCTACCAAAGGTAATTACACTCCGGGCGATTGGCGTATTTCAGTTGAGACAACTGACGGACGTGAAATCGGGCGACTGCCTTTTAGTATCTCCATGGATGACTCACAGGAGTCGAGAGAATTTAAAACGGAAGTTCGTTAATATTCAGCTTTCTCAAAGAGATTAACCAACTCTAAGACTTCTTGCTTCTTTTCAAGAAAAGTTTTCTTTTGTTCTTCGTTGCTATGGATGGCGATGTCTTTTATCACAGCAAAGAAAGAATCTTGTGATTTAAGCGTATCATCTTGATAAGTGACAAAGGCCTGATAAATCTGTGTACGTTTGAGTTCATTTGTTAGCTTTTGATCAAAGATGCTCTTAAACGTTTTATGTAAAGTCTCACGTCGTTTCAAACGAGCTTTGGCCCTAAGATTTATCGCCGGTAAATGTACTTTGAGAACCTCTCGTTGTTTGTCGTTAATGCTACCTAAGAAATACTCAACTCTCTCGGAAAGCTTGTCGACTGAGCGCTCACTATTGCGTTCTTTGATCTCTTGGTTTTCTTCTTTCATCTTGGCAAAAAAAGTTTTTTGTTGGGCCCCATCGAGAGCAGCGAGGTGGGTAGAAAAAACTTGGGCATAGGCCAGGGCCACCCGATGATAGAGTTGGGTAAGTTTGGCCCATTGAGTTTTCAATTCATCTTCTTGTTTAAGGTCGATGGAGTTAAGGAGTTCCTTCACATCACTCAAAGATTTTTGCTGTTCAGTCAGAAGAGTATTCACATCTTTTTCGAGCTGTTGTTTCTGATGTAGGTAGAGGTCTAGGCGTGAGCCTGTTTGATACTCAATAAATGTATCAAGTTGCCCAACCGCAGCACTTTTAAAAGCACAGGCGTGAAGCAGCACGATAAGAGGGAGAAGCAGTAGTTTTATCATAGTGTTGTGTAAGCTTTTGGTGTCAATCCACTTTGCGATGAGTGCCCTTTAAGGTTATGACATTAATATGAAAAAATACATCTTATTACTGTGCGTCTCACTCTTGTCCCTTTCGAGCTGGGCGAAAACGACTGTTTCGGGTCTCTCGTCGGGTGCTTATTTTGCAGCTCAATTTCATTTAGCGAATTCTTCTTGGGTAGAGGGCGCCGCAATTTTGGCCGGAGGCCCCTATTACTGCGCAAAAGGGCGCGCCATGGATGCGCTTTATCGCTGTATGGAAGTTTTTATGGGTGCTCCCTCACTCAATGACATTATGGCCGAGGCGAATAAACGTGCGGCCGCCGGTGAAATCGACGATTTAGAAAATGTGAAGTCGCACTCAATTTATTTGCAGCTCGGAAAAAATGATCGCATCGTAAATACGCAAGTTCTCGCCTTAACGGAAAAGTTTTATCAAGCATTAGGTGTGCCCGAAATAAAAGTTGAAACCAGTGTTGAGTCTGGCCATGCGTTTCCAACGGTAGATAACGGTAATCCTTGTCCGGCCGCTGCCCAATCACCTTATGTTTCACGTTGTGGAAGAGATATCGCTGGAGAAATGTTGGCATTTCTTTATGGACCGCTTGAGCCTAAGGGTGCGGTTAATCCTTCCCGGTTTTTTAAAATGACTCAAGCAAGTGCGAGTCGTGCGGAAGCACTTTCTCTCGCGACGGAGGCCATCGTTTATGTCCCTACAGCTTGTGAAGCTCGTCGCAGTGAGTGTCATCTTCATGTAGCGTTTCATGGTTGTAAGCAAACTATCCCTGAAGTCCAGGACGCTTACTATCGTCAAACAGGCCACAATGAGTGGGCCGAAACCAATAATATTGTCGTCATCTATCCCCAAGTTTTAGTCAACAATCGCCTCGGCAACTCGCAGGGCTGTTGGGATTGGTGGGGCTATAGCGGAGCTGATTATCACTTGAAAAAAGGCGGGCAGATGAGTGTCATCGCCGAGATGGTGCAGAACTATCTTTCAGGTGTGGCAAAATTGAAGGAGATGAAATGAAAGGTTGTGCTGTTGTTACCGGTGCTTCAAGTGGTATCGGACGTGCTATCGCAATGAAGCTCATCGAGGCCGGTTATCCCGTGGTGAATTGGGATCTGCGCGCACCTGTTGAGGCCGATCCTCGTCTTCCTCATGTTTTTTGTGATGTTTCCAAAGAAGATGCCGTTTTAAATGCAGTAAAAGAAACTATCGCGCTGAAAGGCGATATTGGTGTTTTGGTGAATAATTCAGGTTTGCAATTTATGGCACCACTTGAGGAATATCCCCTTGAGAAGTGGCAGCTCCTCATTGGGGTCATGCTCACGGGTACATTTTTGTGTACGAAGGCCTCATGGTCATCCATGAAAAAACTAGGCCGTGGACGAGTGATTAATATCAGTTCAGTTCATGGAAAACTGGCATCGCCATTTAAGTCGGCCTACGTGGCCGCAAAGCACGGAGTCCTGGGCCTTGCTAAAGTTGCGGCCATTGAAGGCGCACCTCATGGCATTACCGTGAATACGATTTGTCCGGGTTTTGTAGATACGCCACTCATGCGTGACCAAGTGAAGTCACAAATGGAACTAAATAAACTCTCGGAGCAGGAAGTTTTAGAGCGCGTGTTCTTGAAAGATCAACATGTGAAGAAGCTCACGAGTCCAGATCAAGTGGCAGATCTTGTCTGTTTCTTGGCCTCTGATACCGCTAATACCATTACCGGAGAAGCGTTTAATATCTCCGGCGGATGGGGGATGGGACTTTAGTTCTTTACTTCCGATTCGGAAGTAAAGTGGGGTTAAGTTATTGGAATTAAAAACTTCCGAATGTTGACCCCAAAATCAAAACGGTCATAGTTGCGAGCACAGGAAAGGCGACTGCGACCATAAAAATATCAAAGTACGATCGCTTATGATCCATCTTACAAATGGCGAGTAAGGTGATCACGGCCCCATTGTGCGGGAGTGTATCAAAGCCACCTGAACTCATGGCGGCCACTCGATGCAACAGTTCTGGGGAAATATTTAATTGGCGTGCTAAATCAAGATAAGTCGAACCCAGCGCCTCAAGCGCAATAGATAAACCACCCGATGCCGAACCGGTAATACCTGCTAACACATTGACTGCCACAGCTTCTGAAACAAGAGGGTTCGAAGGGAAAATTCCCATGATGCCACCTTTGATCAGCGCAAATGAGGCCAGTGTGGCAATCACTTGGCCATAGCCTACTTCGGATGCGGTATTAAAAACGGGCAACATACAATCAAGCGTGCCGCGATTGATGGCCTCCATGGGGTTTTTCATTCGACGCAAAAATGCAACAATCAAAAATAAAACACCCAACGCCAAAGCGCCTACGAGTGCCCAGGTGCCCACGACTTTATCAAGTGTAGTGGCGCCAAATTTGGGATCGGCCAGATAGCTGTAATCAAAGCGTGGAATGAGCACACGCGATAAACAATAATTACCAATGAAGACAATCAAAAGTGGTGTGATTGAGAGCCAAATAGAGGGAAGTGTCGTCTGTACCGCCGCAGTGGCTTCTTGAGCTTCCGCTTCATACTTTTCTCCCATCGACATAGCTTTTTTTGTACGACGAGTGAGCCACCAAAAACCCACACTGAACATAACGAGAGCGCCAATAATTCCGAGAATTGGAGCGGCAAAAGCATCAGTGCCAAAATAAGGCATAGGAATAGCATTTTGAATGGCAGGAGTTCCTGGAAGTGCTGTCATGGTGAAAGTGAAAGCACCTAAGGCAATGGCTCCAGGGATAAAGCGACGTGAAATGCCGGCCTCTCTAAAAAGAGACTGAGCGATGGGTTCCATACAAAAAGCGACGACAAAAAGCGATACGCCACCATAGGTGAGAACAGCGCATGAAAGCACAACCGCTAATAATGCATGACGGGCACCCAAGGATTGAGAAACCGAGCGTGCGATTGAATTAGCAGCTCCTGAGACACTCATGAGTTTTCCAAATAAGGAACCCAAGAGAAAAATGGGAAGATACTTAATCACATAGCCGCCAACTGCCGGCATGTAGACTTGTGTGAGAGTGGCCATGAAAGGAGCGTCAGCGTGCCAAGCGCAAGCAAAGAGCGCCATGATGGGTGCGAGGAGAAGAACATTGAGTCCGCGGTAAGCAAAATACATGAGTCCCGCAAGAGAGAGAACAATTCCTAAAACACCCATAACACTTCCTTAGAGTTTGGCTTCTTCATCTGATTGGTAGAGCAACCAACCGAGAGCGATAAATCCTGCCAAGTTCTCTTCATTTTTATAAAGAGGACTTTGGCGATTGGCGGCATCGCGATAATTTGAATAGCGCGCACCAATAAATATTTCCCACTTTTTTTGTTGGTATGACAGGCCTGTTGTTAAGTCTGTTCCCATATAACCTGCCTTGCCGTCATAGCGAGGTCGATCATTTGTGACATCTTTTTCTGGGACTTCATAAAAATAATCACCCACACCATTACTAACGTAAGTTGGGCCTAAGAAATTAATCACGCGACAGCGCTCACAGGGGAATTGAAAAAGTTCAAGCACGAGTCCTGGAACGGCAACAATACCTTGATAAGTGGCACTGGTTCCTGGCGTCGAAAATACCGCACGAACAGGAAGACCTAAGCGCAGGCGGCCGACGTTTTTTTCATCCCACAAAATGGTAAAGAGGCGAGGGCCAAATTCCACTAGCCAGTCGAGGGCCTTCATATCTTTGCGCGCGCGATTATCACCAGCATTTACGGGAAAGGCGCCACCAAAACTTAAATCAAAATCAAATCGTGAATTGTTAAATAAACGGGCACGCACACCTGAGTCCTCATCAGCGCGAAATACTTTTCCGCGATAACGAAAATTAGGTACGACGAGACTTCGTACACGGCCTTCACCGGCTGCCGGGTAATCGGGCAAATAGCCTCCGCCGCCTGCTACTCCTAATTCATAGAGAGGAAGTGCAAAGGCGGGGAGACTGACAATGAGAAGAAAGAGAAATGTTTTCAGCTATCGAACGCTTCGTTGAAATCCATATTG
>JBKHVI010000002.1:0-74637 GCA_046570105.1 Bacteriovoracia bacterium | reverse complement strand
TGGTCTTTGACTTCTTTGGTGTTGAGAGGCAAGCGCTCAAGGCCCGATTCTTCAACTTTAATTTTCATTTCTTCGAGTTTTTTATGAAGCTCGCCATAAGACTCAACGGCCCCTTTGATAGTGAGGAATCCGTCTTCAGATTCGATGTCCTCACAGCCAGCATCAATCAGATTCATGGTGAGATCATCAATATCTAGGCCATCGGCCTTAACAGTGAAAACAGCTTTACGTTCAAACACAAATTGCAAACAACCTTGGGTGCCGACAGCGCCTCCCCAACGATTGAAGTAAGAGCGAATATTTCCGATGGTACGAGTGGGGTTGTCAGTCGCTGCTTCAACAAAGATCGCTACACCATCTAGACCATAGCCTTCGTAATTAATTTCTTCGTAGTTCTCGCCGCCTTCGCCCGAACCTTTTTTAATAGCGCGTTCAATATTGTCGCGAGGGACGTTATTTTCTTTAGCTTTTACGAGAGCAATCTTGAGGCCAAAGTTTGATTCAGGAAGAGGTCCGGCACTTCTCACCGCCATGGTGATCTCGCGCAAGATTTTAGTGTAGTTGGCCGAGCGCATTTTATCTTGCGCGGCTTTCTTCATTTTAATGTTATTCCACTTACGTCCCATGACCTCTCCTTCGTCTCAAAGGAGATTATTGTGCGGCAAAGGTGAGGAGTTTGGCCAGTTTATCGGTTTTGATTGCGTTTTTCGGCTAGCGTTATTTGCAGAGCGAAAAACTCTTTTAAGCTCATACCCATGGCGGTGAGTTGCTGAGGGATAAATGACGCTTTTGAAAGACCGGGTAGGGTATTGATTTCGAGCAGTACTGGACCTCTCTCTGTGAGAATCATATCAGTGCGTGAATAACCGTAACAGCCTGCGAGGCGATGAAGCGAGAGTGCTAACTGCTGACACGCTTGGGTTTGTTCATGAGTGATAGGGGCCGGAGTGAGTTCAACCACACCTTGACCTAGATATTTACCTTCATAATCAAATTGGCGGCCTTGGACGACTTGGACTTCTGAGCAAGGCAGTGCTTTTGATTCGCCATTGAGTTGATCCATCACTCCGACTGTGATTTCGCGGCCAGTGATAAATCTTTCGGCGAGGTAGGCGCCACTTTCAACTTTCATTGCACTCATGGCTTTGGTTAATTCGGCTTGGTTGTGAATGATAAACAGGCCAACACTTGAGCCATTGGCAACCGGCTTTAAAACAATATGCTGATGAGTTTGAAAAAAGCTTTCTAATAATTTCTTTTGCCCAGCTTCAGCAGGATCACTCAAGAGCAAATCATCAGTAATCGGTAGATGATTTTTGCGACCTAATTCTTTTGTGAGTTTTTTATCAAACGCCAATTGACTGGCGCTTGCACCCGTACCAGTGAAAGCAATGTGATTTTTTTCTAAAAGTGCTTGTACTGAACCATCTTCGCCTTCCGTTCCATGTAACGCCAGGATCACGGTGTGACCTTTAAATAAATCAACGGCAGCTTCTAGGCTGCCGGCAAAACTTTTAGATTGAGCAACAAATGGTGTCGTAAAAGGATTTTGATGGCGGGCAAGTTCAGTAGGCGAGACTTCATGTAACTCACCTGAGGGTGACCAAAAGTACAAACGAGCATCGGGGAGATGGCCCGCTAAGTTTTGGGCAGAAGCGACTGAAACAAGTCTTTCTTCTGAGCGGCCACCGAATAGAATAGTAATTTTTTGAGTCATAACTTCTCCCCTCTGGCCTATTGTCGTCTGTGAGCAGGGTTTAGGACAAGTTAATTATTGCCGCAGTCTCGATCATTCAAACATTTCTGCTTCAATGATTCTGCCTGAGCAAGAGTGTCGGCATTTTCGTTGTGCGCGATTTTGGCACCGCCTACTTCCATACTGCCATACATTAGACCTTTGACCGGGTCGAGATGCATTGAGTTTTTGCACGAGCGATTGAAGTCCTCAGGGTAGTTGTTGTCACGTAAGCAGATTTTCATTTTGCCATCAGGGCCTGTTTCATAGTGAGAAACTAATGTCGCATGAGTGTAAAATGGAGAGTCTCTGCCAGTGAAGACAATCGTTGGTTGCAAATTCATATCTAAGCGACTTTTAATATCTTCAAACAACAGTTCATAAGTGTGATGAAGTTGCTGCTTACTTGAAAGAGCAGTGCCTAAACCTTGCCACGTCATCGCTTTACTGGCCCAAGTCTTTGCCACTTTGTCTCCAATATAGGATTGCAGGGCCGGATGAGAGGAGAGTTGGTGAAGGTTTTTGAAGCCTGGAATTTCGGCCACTTCATTATTATTAATCTGATCAATCAAAGTTTTATAATAATCAATCGCACTTTGTTGCTCCACGGGATCGCTGGATTGAATATTGTGTGGAGGTTGTTTCTCTGGTTGAAAAAATGCCAAGCGGTTAAACTGTGAATTCAAGTTAGCGTGTCCCCAGCAATAGCCTTGGGTTTCTTCATAATTTCCTGGCGTAGATCCGTTGCGGAAGGCCAGTCCGTTTTCAACTGTTGTTAGATTTTGTATTGGTTTGTGCTCGGGACGTTCGAAAATTTTAAAATCATTAGGGCACTGCCTCTCACAAGGACAAACACCGGTGGGACAATCACCCCATGGTTGGCACTTACATGTGGTCGCCATCACTTGATCTGATAGTTGTTCTAATTCAGTTAACTTTTCACCCGTAATCGGTAAGCCATCACTGCCAGCACAGTAGCGAATGTCTTCCGCTTGATCTGTGTTGTAACCCGTTCTGGATTTTTTATTTTCATACGAAGCATTAGTAAAAAGGCTCTTCACCGCATTGACTGGAGTGGCAAAAAAGTTTTTAGTGGCATTCCAGGCCCCCAGACCATTCTGATCGCAGCCGGCGAGCAACACTAATAGCGCGAATAGTGCGAGGAAGTGCTTCATAGTTTCTCCAAGGCTTGCACCCAATGGAGTCTTTCAGGATTTTCTTTTTTAAATTGCTCTTTAATGGTGGCAATGGTCTCTGTTGATTTTTTTCCTTCACGCCAGGCCTTAAGATAGCGGCAGACACGCATACTCCAAGTCAGTGAGGTGGAGTACTCAGCTAAAACAGGGGCACACCACAATGGTGGAGAGGCTTTTTTACCAATCGCTAAACTTGCGAGTAGATCATAGCGGATTTTGTCATTAATATTGGCCTCAGCAAGTTTTTGTGGACCTAGTAATTGGTAAGCTTCTTGAAACTTTTTTTCTTTCATCAATTCTTGAACGCGTTGATCACGCGCCCACACGAGATGATAGGCCTGAATGTCTTGCAGCGGGGTTTCACCCTTAGTATGTCCTGCCATCAGGCGAAGCCAGTTTTTAATTTCTTTTGTCGCATAATTGGGATTGGCCTTAAACCAATCCTCTGCGCGCTTCAAGTGAGGTGCTAAATCTTGATTTTGTTCTTGAGCAAGTGCCAAGAGTTCAATGACGGCTTCTGATTTATCACCTTTGTGAGAGTGATTGAATGCTTTGAGATAGTACTCATGAGATTTTTTGAGGTAGTTGTAAGATTTAAATTCACGGGCCGCACTCATTAACAAGAACCATTCTTTTTCCTGCGACATGACTGGTAAAGTCGTGAGTTCTTTGAGAATAAATTTTTCCCAATCATCAATTTGCTGTGACGTGGGTTTTGAGCTGCTTTGTGCCCAATTACTAAGAGAAATGAATAGAAGAGAGATGAATAGGAATCTCATTAAGTCTCTATCGGGCAGGCGAGAGAATTAGTTGAGTATTCCTGAGTGCTGCGCTTGGGTATGGCGAGTAAAAAAAAGGGCCAGCCGAAGCTGACCCTATTTTTAACTTGATAGCGACTCAATACTATTGAGCAGCTTCGCCTTCTGCTGGAGCAGCTTCTGCCGGAGCAGCTTCTGCTGGAGCAGCTTCAGCTGGAGCAGCTTCTACTGCTTCTGGAGCAGCTTCTACTGGAGCAGCAGCTTCTTCTTTCTTGTTGCAAGCAACAGCTACGAAAATGAGGGCAACAGCAATCAATGAATATTTGAACATTGTAAGTCTCCTTAAAAAATAACCACGTTTAGGTAAGTTAGCTTAACTTTAACGCAACTATTTTACGGCTGCAAGAGAATGATTGTCGGTTAATTTTTTTTAATCAGTTATTCACTTGGCCCTCAAAAAGGTTTACCTCTACGCTAGCGAAGCTATAATGAAGAATTATGCGCATTGAGATAACTGTTGAAGGCAACGAACCCATCATCCACCGTCTGACTAAAGAGAAAACTTTGGTCGGCTCGGGAGCGGATTGTGATATTCAAGTGAATGCCGAAGGTGTTTCGCGCAAGCATCTGCTTATAATCGGTAAAGATGATCAATTCTTCGTGGTCGATCAAGGGAGCACTAATGGCTCCTACGTTGACGAGTCGCGTCTCGTTCCTGGTCAACGTAGCGAGTTTAACTCATTCTTCCCGATTAGATTGGGCCATGCTGTCACGGTTGCTTTACTGGCAGATGAAGAAGGTGCACCTAAGTTTGAGCTGTCGAAGTCGCTAACTGAAGCACCCGCCCCAGTGGCTAAAAAAACGGAACCTAAGGTGGCGGCCGTTCAAAAAAAATCGGCCGGTACTGGTTCGATTAAGCACATACCACCGGCCCGAGCGACAAAGAGCGGTGCAACCGCCCCACGTGGAAAGAAAGGTCCGCCGGTCTTGGAGAGCAATAGCAAAGAAGATCAGCAGCGGATGAGAAATACCAAAGTTATTGCCTTCATAGTGCTGATTGGTGGTTTGGCCTATTACTATTTTCAACGTGAGGCCCCGCCTGAAACGGTTGCTCAGGCGCCAGTCGAACAACCCAGTGCCGCTCCTAAGATGAAGGTGAGCGAATTAAAATTAGTCGACACGGTTCCAAGTAATGTGATGGGCATTCAGAATTACATCGGAATGCCCAAGTGTAATACGACTGAGACTGAAAAAAGTTTGTGTAATGCACTTGCTCTACCATTAGAAAAAATTCCTGCGAGTGGGATCCGGCGAGAAAATGATGTGATTCAATTTTTTCTTCCCGCTTTAAAAGGTGAAAACGTTTTTGATCATATTGCAAAGAAGTTAGACATAAATGAGTCATTTAAGACCAACTTCGCCAAAGTGACTTCGCAAAATGATTTGATTGATTTTTTTCTAGGTCGAATTGATCCCACTCTGTGGAAAACTTATTCCGAAGGGGCCCGTTGGGTCGTAGTTGTTTTTATCGATAGCATGAACGTGCCTGAAGAAAACGTCTGGTTTGCCCCGCTGGCAACACTGGCAACCGCCTATGAAACACCAGAGTATGGAGCGCGCAAAGAATCCTACAACACTGGCATGGTCAGCTTGAATATTATTGGCGGACTCTTTAGGGTAGGCTCACCTTAAAGAGTTTTCAAAAATTCAATCAACGCCCGTTTGTCGTTTCCACTTAAAATTTCTGCGCCATTATCCAGGAAGATCTCCTCGTCATGGCCCATTCTTCCAAGTCCCTCTTTACGAGTGTCATAGAAATAGTCTGGATTCTTTTTCCAGGCCTCAGGCACGATGGCGGGGTAGCCACCACAATCAGCATCATAATCCGTTCTAGGATTGACCGCCGGTCCTGCGATATAGGTTTCTGGACGCTTGTCTGCACGAGTTAAGACAGCACAAAGATTAGGGGCAGAGTTGTTATGGAAATAAGGCCAGCGTGCCCAGATTCCCACGAGCGGTGGGGGGACATATCCTTTTTGTGGAACGACGACTGTCTTCATGGTTTTTGAAATTTTGAGATTATTCAGTTCGTTGGCAAAATACTTCATACCCTCATGGCGGCCTGGATCAGTACCCACATCATGCACCGGAGTTTTCTTGTGATACCAAACTTTCGTGGTTTTCACTTGTTCAGCAAGAGGCATCAGATGAGCACCCGGTTGATCCCAGGCTTTTTCATATTCACCATGACAGCGAGCACAGGTATTTTCAAATATGGGCTGACCTTGCTTGGCGAGCTCAATATTTAAAGTGTCGGCCGGTAAATAATCAAGATACTGAGGTGCCTCGGTAGCAAAAACAGCAGCAGTCAAATCATCAATGACTTGCTGGTTTTTCTCTAACCATTTTTCGAGTGCTGCCAGATCAATGCCGCGGCCGATTTCATTCCACAAAAAATTCGTATGAATGGGATTGCCTTGCACGATCGAGCCATCAGAGAGCCAGCGGGTTTTGTATTTTACGTTCCACCAAACTGCCGGTTTGCTGTCAGCAATTTTTTTCTCTAAAGCATTGCTACGAGGAAAAGTGGAGTTAAGACGAGAGCGTTTGGCATACTCATCTTTACCTCGACGGGCCAGCGATAGAGCCACTTGTGCCAGGCTCGTATCAAGGCCCAAAACTTGTGGTTTGAGTGCTCCCACAAAGTTTACCACATAGCGTGAGTGTTTAAGAATTTCTGTGTCGGCCTCACTGGCGCCAGAAATATCTTGGAAGATTTCAGGATGAGCATAGGGGAGATATTTTTTGGCCGTTGCAAAAAATTCATTGGCGCGTGGGAAACGGTTGGTAAGGCCCACAACTTTTTTTCCAAATAGCTCACCGGTGTGGCAAGCGGCACAACTAAAAGTGAGTCCCTTGGTGCCTTTGGTTTCGACTATCGTCGCTCCCATTCCTAGTTTGCGCTCTTCGGGTGTCACCATCAGGGCCTCGGGAGAGTTCTCATCAAAGGGATGAATGCCTAACCAATTCATCACATCTTGCATGGAGCGAATGCCCACCATGTCTTGCGCCAGCGAATAAATCCATTTTTTAAAAGGATCATTCTCTGATGACTCAAAAAAATCCACCATCGGTTGATAGGGAATCATCAGTTCTGTGATCTCGACCGGATAATGAAAAATCGCATGACGGCCGGCCTTAAGAGACTGGCGCCACTCTTCTTGAGGCAATTCAAAAATATTCGTGCGAGGCTCTGAGCTTAAATATTCGTCGTCTCCGGGGAGTTCGGCCTCTCGTGACCAATCGGCGCAAAGAGCAGAGAAAGAACTTAGACACAAGGCAGCAAGAAGTAGGGTGTTTTTCATCCCGCTATCATTCCAGGCCCTGACTGAAACCGTCAATATGATCGAAGTAATGGATTGGTACACAGTGTGATAAAAAAAACTATGTCAGTCTGTTGACGCCCTAATAAAAGGCCAGGCAGGATGGAAACGCGAAAGACCAGTAGGAACTACTGGCCATCCTCCCAGATGCGCTTAAGGGCCGGTGAAATGATCTTTCTGACCGGCCCTTTTTTTTAGGCAACAGCTTTTTTCAAGGCCTGACTCAAACAGGACTTAATTTCATTTACTGAGAAGGGTGCTTTTAAATAAGCATGAGCACCGGCCACCGAGGCCTGGTGAACTTTAATTTTTTCAGGCGACAATCCGCGAGCGACAAAAATTGTTTTTACGTGTTTGAATTTCACTTTCAACTGAGCCGAAAGCTGATTGACTGCTTTGGGGTTAACATCAAACGGAAAGACCACCACCATGGGAATTTTCTTTTTAAGCCAATCGTTCAACTCAGGAAGAGTGCTCACAATTTTGCAATTCATATCAGTCGGGATGTGAGGCTGAGCTTCTTTAAAAGTGGTACCGCCAAACTCAAAAAATATGATCGGCGTTTGTGCCACTCCGGTTTCTCCCGGGGCACCACTGAACTTCAAAGCATTCGCCAAGTCTGCGATTTCTTTTTCTTTATTTTCTTTTTGTTTTTTTAAGGCATTGATATCAATGACTACCGTTGCCTTATCGTCTTCATCACCTGACATGCTTCCTCCTAACAAAAGACCATACCTGACTCATATCGGTGGTTTCTAGAAAAACTTGAGTCCTGAGCGAAATGATCAAAATCTCAATTTTTTGCAGCTATTGACCGACGAGACTGTAGGGATATGTGTAACTTATGCCATTAGAAGATCTTGATCTCGAATTTGAAGATGAGGATGAATTAAAAAAGAAGAAAGCTGAAGCAGTTCACGTCGATCTGGATTTAGAATTCGGAGCGGCACCAGAAAAACCTGCACCAGCTGTCACTTCTCCTCAACCAGAAAAGGTAGCCGCCGTGGCTGCTCAACCTGTGCAAGCTAAAACGCCTGCACCCGCTGCTGCGCCCGAAGCAAAAGCTGAAGAGGTTCAACCGGGCTCAGCTTCAGTAAAAAAACTAGATGATGTGCGTGCCAAGATGGCGCAGGCCAAAGCGCAAGTGGCTAAAACCGCCGGCAATACTCAACCAGCAGTATCTGGGGCCAATGCTCTGCAATTAGCTCCTGCTGGTGAAGATATGAATTTGGCGCAACTTGTTCAGCTAGTAGAAGACACCAAGTTTGAAGCAAGCGTGCAAGTGGCGGTGGCGCAGGAAAAAAGTGTCTTTATGGCAGAGATGCTCTCTGACGCAAAACTGTTGCAGCATCAAGTGCAACAATTGATTGTTCGCATGAATACTAAGCACCCTGATTTAAAACCAGAACTCATGGCCGTTCAAAAGGCCCTTGCCGACTTCCTCGCAAAGAAAAGAAAATAGACTTCATGAAAATGGAACATGTGTATTTCTCGGGCTCCACTGATGCCGCCGTCGTTCTCTTGCACGGCTATGGCGCAGACATGAATGATCTGGCACCGCTCAGACGTTTTCTGGATCCTGAAAGTAAGTGGCATTGGTATTTTCCCAACGGTCCGGTGCGTGTTCCCTTTGGTGGCATGTGGGAAGGGCGCGCTTGGTTTCCCATTGATATGGTGGAGCTTGAGAAGGCGATGCGCGAAGGTCGCCACCGCATGTTTGCGGATAAGCGTCCGCCAGAATTTGTCGAAGCTCTCTCGCTCATGAGTGAAGAAGTTCGCCAATTACAAAAAAAGCATTCACAAGTTGTGTTAGGTGGCTTTAGCCAAGGCGCCATGTTGGCGACTCATTTGGCGGCCCATCTTCATCCCGCCGCCTTAGTTATTCTTTCAGGTACCTTACTTGATCGGGCCGGTTTAGAAGCTGCAGTGGCACCTGATGGTATTCCTTTTTTCCAATCCCATGGAGATGCAGACCCGCTGCTCTCGCTGGCGCAAGCGAAAGATTTGTATCAAGTACTAGAGAGTAAAAAATGGCAAGGCCTGTGGGCGCCCTTTCGTGGTGGCCATGAAATTCCTGCTCCCATTCTCCAAACATTAAACAATTTTTTGCGACAGATTCTTCGCTAGCACTTTGCGTTGCAAAAAATAACATAGCGCGACTTATGTCGGCCACTTTGCCTTGGTGAAGTCGTGATTTTTTAAAACGATTTCCATTCTCGATAGGCCCCCATTCCCATTATAATAGTGTCACACTCATCACCCTGGATTCTCTCATGAAACCCTCATCTGATTTTTCGTATGTGACCGCGGCGGACAATGCTTTTATCGATGGTCTCTACAGCGACTATCTTCGCGATCCTGCTAGAATCGACGAATCGTGGCGCCAATTTTTTCGTGGCTTTGATTACGCCGCTCAGTCTCCAACTGGGAGTGGCACTGAAGGAGTTGCGAGTACAGAACTTGGTTTTGAATTAAAAGTTTTCCGACTCATTAATGGTTATCGCGCCCGCGCTCATCTTTTGAGCAAAACCAATCCTGTTCGTGAAAGAAAAAATCGTTATCCTCGTCTTGATTTGGCCGATTATGGTTTAACAGAAGCCGACTTGGATAAACGTGCTGCAACTGGTGATGTACTAGGTAAACCGGGTGCAACCTTGCGTGAGATCATTCAAACGTTGAATGAAATTTACGTGGGGCCGATTGGTGCCGAATACATGCACATCAATAACTATGAAGTTCGTCATTGGTTTCAAGAGCGCTTTGAAAAGGGACTCGCTGATCGCCAATTTCCGATAGAGAAGAAAAAAAGAATTTTACGCAAACTCAATGAGTCGGTGGCTTTTGAAAATTTCTTGCACACCAAATATGTGGGCCAGAAACGCTTCTCGCTCGAAGGTGGCGAAAATACTATTCCGGCATTGGATGCTGCTATCAATAAAGCTTCGGCCACAGGAGTGGAAGAAGTGGTTATCGGCATGGCCCACCGAGGACGCTTGAATGTGCTCGCCAATATTTTAGGCAAAACTTACGAATACATTTTTAATGAATTCGAAGGTACAGCAAAACCAGATCTCACGATGGGTGATGGTGATGTGAAGTATCACTTAGGTTATAGCTCACGAGTAGAAACGAGCAGTGGTAAGAGTGTTTATCTCAAACTCATGCCGAATCCTTCGCACCTGGAAGCGGTTGATGCTGTTGCTTTAGGTTATTCACGCGCGCAAGCTGATAACTTGTATCAAGAAGATGGCAGTAAAGTATTGCCAGTCATCATTCACGGTGATGCCGCCGTTGCCGGCCAAGGTATCGTTTACGAAACTCTGCAAATGTCAGGTCTCAAGGGTTATCACGTCGGCGGATCTCTTCATTTTGTCATTAATAACCAAGTCGGTTTCACCACAGATTTTGATGATGCCCGTACATCGATTTATTGCTCAAGCGTGGCGCGCACTTTGGAAGCACCGATCCTCCACGTCAATGGTGATGACGCAGAAGCGGTGGTCTATGCGGTGGAGCTGGCGATTGAATTCCGTGCAAAATTTAAGCAAGACGTCTTTATCGATATGGTTTGTTATCGTAAACACGGTCACAATGAATCAGACGAACCAAAATTCACACAGCCTTCGTTGTATAAACTTATCGGCAAACATGCCAATCCACGCGAAGTCTACAAAGATAAGTTGATTGAAGGCCGCCAGATTGAAGCGCAGTTGGCGGTACAGATGGAAGAAGAGTTTAAAAATCTTCTCCAGGATCGCTTCAATCAAGTGAAACAAAAGCCATTGCCCTATCTTTATCAAAAACCTGAAGAAGAGTGGAAAGCGTTCCGTCGTTCAACTCCCAAAGACTTTGATTACTCACCAAAAACGGCAGTCACCAAAGAGGCCCTCGAGAAAACGCTCGCAGGCATTACCACTTTGCCAGCTGGTTTTAAACCGATCGATAAAATTTTAAAACTCATCGAAGAGCGCAAAAAACGTTTTGCTGACAATCAGCTGGATTGGGCGATGGCCGAGCATATGGCCTATGGGTCTCTGCTTTTAGAAGGTGTGAACGTACGGATGTCAGGTCAAGATTGTATCCGCGGAACGTTCTCGCATCGTCATGCGGGAGTGGTGGATGAGGATTCCAATTCACGTCATGTCTTTTTGCAAAACTTTGCTCCTAAGCAAGGCAAGTACCGCATCTACAACTCTCTGCTTTCAGAATATGCGGTATTAGGTTTCGAGTATGGTTACTCCTTAGGAGCGCCATCGAGTCTGAATATTTGGGAAGCGCAGTTTGGTGATTTTGCCAATGGTGCGCAAACCATTATTGATCAATTCATATGTTCTGGAGAGTCGAAGTGGCAGCGCCAATCAGGTGTGACTCTTTTGTTGCCTCATGGTTATGAGGGACAAGGCCCTGAGCACTCCAACGCACGCCCGGAGCGCTTTTTACAATTAGCGGCCGAGTGGAATATGGTGGTGGCGAATCTTACGACACCAGCAAATATTTTCCATGCTCTTCGCCGCCAGGTGAAATGGGAATTCAGAAAACCGTTGATTATCTTCTCGCCAAAGTCACTGCTGCGCCATCCTGATTGTGTCTCTTCGATGAAAGATTTTACGGACGGGAATTTTCAAGAAATTATTGATGATGCTGATGTCAGCGCCAAAGAGGTCACTCGCTTGGTGATGTGTACAGGTAAAGTGTATTACGATCTTAAGGCCCGCCAGAAAAAAGATAACCGTAAAGATGTGGCGATTGTGCGTCTTGAGCAACTTTATCCTATGCCAGAAGAGCAAAGCCTCGCTCTCATCAAAAAATATGCTCATGCTGAAAAAGTATGGGTGCAAGAAGAGCCTAAGAACATGGGCGCGTTTACTTTCTTGCGTCGTTATGAACAATTCAATGACTTCAAACTTCTTGCCCGCAAATCATCGGCCAGTCCTGCGACAGGCTATGCGAGCGTGCATGCTCAAGAGCAACAAAAATTAATGGACCTGACTTTTGCCGCTGGCAAAGTTGAGTCGGTTTAAGAGGAAGCAATTATGATTGATGTAGTAGTTCCTGCTGTGGGTGAATCGATTGCTGAAGTAACGATTGCCGCTTGGCTCAAAAAAGACGGCGATATTGTAAAAATGGATGAAGCGATTCTTTCAATTGAATCGGATAAGGCCACACTGGAAGTCGCCGCTCCAAAGGCCGGTAAATTAAAAATCCTCGTTAAAGAAGGGGAGACCGTTAAGATTGGTGCGAAAGTCGCGCAAGTCGACGAGACCGCCGCTGCAAGCTCATCAGCAACGGCTACTCCGGCACCAGTTGCGGAAAAACCATCAGCACCTTCTGCTCCTACAGGTGGTGATAAAAATTATCCATCTCCTGCTGCTGCAAAAATCCTCGCTGAGAAAGGTGTCGATCCTGCTGCTGTCGCCGGCTCTGGTAAAGATGGCCGTATCACCAAAGGTGATGCACTCACTGCCCAGGCTTCTGCTCCTAAAGACAATGCCATGGCGCAATTAGTGAAAGAAACCATTCAGGGAAGTTTCGGTCGCGATATCAAACGCGAGAAGATGAGCAATCTGCGCAAAACGATTGCGAAACGTTTGGTAGAAGCTAAAAATACCACTGCCATGCTGACAACTTTTAATGAAGTCGACATGTCCGCGATCATGGATTTGCGAAAAAAATATAAAGACGCCTTTAAAGACAAACACGGTGTGGGCCTGGGGTTCATGTCGCTTTTCACCAAAGCTGTCTGCCAAGCGATAAAAAATTATCCTGCCGTAAACGCCATGATTGATGGCACTGAAATCGTTTATCACAACTACGCTGATATCGGTGTGGCGGTTTCAACTCCTCGTGGACTGGTGGTGCCGGTCGTTCGTAATGCTGAGGCGATGAGTTTGGCGCAAATTGAATTGAAAATTATTGAACTCGCCGGACGTGCCCGTGATGGGAAACTCGGTATTGATGAAATGCAAGGCGGCACATTCACGATCACTAACGGTGGTGTGTTTGGTTCTATGCTCTCGACACCGATTATAAATATTCCGCAATCGGCGATTCTGGGTATGCATAACATCGTGGAGCGTCCCGTGGCAGTGAATGGCCAAGTGGTGATCCGTCCGATTATGTACCTTGCGCTCTCTTATGATCATAGAATTGTCGATGGCCGTGAGTCTGTGAGCTTTCTAAAAACAGTTAAAGAAATGATCGAAGATCCGGCGCGCTTGTTGCTGGATGTCTAGGGAGAATGAGCTTGGAAAATTTTGATGTTGTTGTTATTGGCTCGGGTCCAGGTGGATATATCTGTGCCATTCGTTGTGCCCAACTAGGTATGAAAGTGGCGATTATCGAGCGCTACACCACTTTGGGCGGCACTTGCTTAAATGTGGGCTGTATTCCCTCCAAGGCCTGGCTAGATTCATCAGAAAAATTTCACGAAGCCACTCATAGCTTTGAAAGTCACGGTATTGGTGTGGGTAAAGTTGCCCTCGATGTTTCTAAAATGGCCGATCGAGTCCAGAAAGTGGTGAAGGCGATTACCGTCGGTGTGGCGGGACTCATGAAAAAAAATAAAATCACTGTGTATTATGGCCATGGCTCGTTTGTGAACAAAAACACAGTCAAAATCGCCGGATCAGATGGTGAAAAACAGATTACCGGAAATAAAATTGTCATAGCGACTGGCTCAAAGCCCTCAAGTCTTCCAGGTGTGAAGATTGATAAAGAACGCATCATCACTTCTACTGAAGCTCTTAAACTGCAAGAAGTTCCCAAGCACATGATCGTGATCGGGGGAGGCGTGATTGGCCTTGAAATGGGTTCAGTCTTTAAACGTCTGGGAGCTAAAGTGTCAGTCGTGGAATACGCTGACCGCATCATCGCGGCGATGGATGCTGATCTTGGCAAAGAATTACAAAAAGTTTTAAAGCGCGATGGTGTTGAATTTCACTTAGGTCATGGTGTCACGAGCGTTGATCGTCAAAAAGACAAAGTCATAGTGAAAGCAAAAGCCAAAGAGGGTGGAGCAGAAATTACTTTAGAAGGTGATTACGTCTTGGTCGCAGTTGGCCGTCGTCCTTTCACTGATAATTTGAATTTAGAAAGTGCAGGGCTTAAGGAGGATGAGCGTGGTCGCATTCCGGTGGATGACCATTTAGCGACTCCCGTTCAAGGAATTTATGCGATCGGAGATGTGGTACGTGGTGCCATGTTGGCACATAAAGCTGAAGAAGAAGGTGTTTATCTCGCCGAAATTTTGGCCGGACAAAAACCGCATATCAACTATAACTTAATCCCTGGCGTGGTTTATACCTGGCCGGAAGTCGCCGGAGTTGGTCATACAGAACAAGAACTTAAAGCAAAAAATATTGCTTACAAAGTGGGTAAATTTCCCATGATGGCCCTAGGTCGCGCGCGCGCCAGTGACGAAAAAGATGGCTTTGTAAAAGTGTTGGCAGATAAAACCAGCGATGAGATCCTGGGCATTCATATGATTGGTCCGCGTTGTGCAGACTTAATCGCAGAAGCCGTGGTAGCGATGGAGTATCGTGCCAGTGCGGAAGACATAGGACGTATGTCTCATGCGCATCCGACTTATGCAGAGGCCATTAAAGAAGCTTGTCTGGCGGCAACAGAGAATAGAGCTCTGAATTTTTAGATAAATTGAAATTTATCAGTCTCATCCTGGCGCATAGGTTTGATTTTAAAATGGGACTTCTGCCAGGATGATAGTGACACAAACGCCGATATATCTAGGCGTCCTCAAAAAGAACGTTGCAACGAGCGATAATTGTGAGCTTCGGACTTTACTGATAAATTTCAGTTTAGAGACTGTTCTTTGAGTCTTTAAGCTGCGAAAACATCAGGGTCTTAAGCATGGTCTGCTCACGCTCGCTCATGGGGCGACTGGTGCGCGGTCTTGCCTCGTTTTTTACCAGTTCCGCGTATTCGCCAGTATGGATGGTTTCTGGAACCTGTAAAATACGATCACTCAATGATGAAAGTTGCACAAGTCCTTTTTCCACGTAAACAGAAGTGTGTTGGAATAGAGGCATGTAGGTGAGGGTGAATTTACCTTCGGCTGTCTCGATATGCGCATCAGGTGTTTGCAAAACCAGGCGTTTGAATTTTGATTTTTTTTGTAATGACGGCGCAAAAAGCACACGAGCAGTGCCAGTTAAGATGGTGACAACGAAGTGTTCTTTTTTCTCGCTGATTTCAAATTTTGTGTCACTACCTAAGCGTAACCATGTTCCATCTTCCATTTTGATTACGGCCTGCGAGAGATCATGAGTCAGATAGGAATGACCAGCTTTAATCCGATCATTCTTTTTAAGTGGCTTACTGTGATGGACACCTTGCTTAAGAGTGAGCGCAGTCACTTTTCCCTTTAAGAAAGTAATTTTGCCTTCCGCAAAGGCATTGATCGACAAAGCAAAAATAAACAAAAATTTAAGCAGCACGAGAGAGCTCCTGCTGGGACTCCATTGATTTTTTGAAATCATGGCCATTATCGACAAAATAAAATGTGAGACGTTTTTTGTTTTGTAGTTTTACGATCACAGTTTGAAATTCATCAACCTCACCAATAACCTCGATGGACTGAATGTCTTGACGATTAAACTGCTGAGTTTTCCAAGACCAGGGTGTCTTAACAAAGAACAAATCTTCCTGCCACTTTACGACATAATGATTGTCATAAGTCACCAAGGCCATCACGCTCATAGCAAGTGAGAGTCCTAGTAGCAGAACTAAAGTTCCTGTCGGGCCACCTTTGGCAAAACTCATCATCATATAGCTTTGCATACCGTAGGCAAGACAGAGCAGGGGGACTACTCTGACGAGATGGTTAAGATGCTTTTCATGTGTTAGCTGTGTTTGTTTTTCCATTCCTCCAATATCGGAAATTATTAGAAGAAAATTGAATCATCTTTTCTTTATTGAGTGCTAAACATATAATGAGATTATGAGAATGAATTTCATTGCCCTTTTGGTCTTTTCACTAAGCTTAACTGCTCGTGGGGAAGTACTTGAGGATTTCGATGCACAAGCAGTAAGGGACGGTTTTGCTCAAACATCTCTTTGCGGCACCCGCGAGACGGCCGCCGCTTGCCGAGGCCTACCTTGGGCCCCAGGTATCGGCGAAGGGATTTTTATTGTCGGAAGTAAGGGCTATATCCTTTTACGAAAAGACAAAAATAATTCCGAATTTAATGAGCTAGCCGCTCGGTTTTCCAGCGATAAAAGAGACGAGTACGCGACCTTATTAGCGACTGTAAAGAATGATCCAGATGGTATGTTAGGTTCAGTGGGAGTCGGGACCATTTTTATTTGTTGGGTCAATGTGACCAATGGCGAAATAACTTTTGATAGTGTGACTAAAATAGATCTGAGAGAGTTAATCTTGTTTAAGTCCAGTAGAACGATCCAATTTCTCTCTGAGTTGAAGTCCGCTGCGGGGCTATGGACCCCCCCAGAGAACTTCTTTCCAAAATACGAATTTGCCTACGTACGCTAGTCTCTTCTGCATCTCGCCATAATGAGTATCTCTTTGAGAGTTCAGTGGGAAAGTGATAGAATCTCCTCTGAAAATCTATCAAGTGAGGCCACTCTTGTCACAAACTCGTAAAGATACGTTTAAGACCCGCAAGACATTAACTGTTGGCGGAAAAAGCTATGATTACTTCTCGCTTAAAGCGGCCCAAGCGGCCGGTGTCGGTGATGTGGAGAATCTTCCTTTCTCGCTCAAAGTGTTGATGGAAAATCTGTTGCGCAATGAAGATGACTTTACGGTTTTTGCTGATGACATCAAGGCCATGGGCCAATGGACCAAAGACAAAAAATCGACCCGCGAAATTAATTACTATCCTGCTCGCGTTTTGATGCAAGACTTTACGGGAGTTCCAGCAGTGGTCGATTTGGCGGCCATGCGAGATGCCATGAAAATTGTGGGCGGAAATCCACAAAAGATTAATCCACTTGTCCCAGTAGATCTGGTCATCGACCACTCTCTTATTGTGGATCATTACGCCACCAAGGAATCATTCGAACAAAATAAAGCGCTCGAGTATGAGCGTAATGGCGAGCGCTATAAGTTTTTGAAATGGGGCCAAAAGAGTTTCAAAAATTTCCGTGTGGTGCCTCCTGGTACAGGTATCTGTCACCAAGTGAACTTAGAATATATCGCTCAAACTGTTTGGACAAAAACAGAAGACGGCCGTGAGATCGCTTACTGCGATACTTGTGTAGGAACTGACTCTCACACCACCATGGTGAACGGACTTTCTGTTCTTGGTTGGGGTGTCGGTGGTATCGAAGCTGAAGCGGCGATGTTGGGCCAAGCGGTCACGATGCTCATTCCTGAGGTGGTAGGTTTTAAGCTGACAGGAAAAGCCAAAGAGGGTGTGACGGCGACGGATGTTGTTCTGACTGTCACCAACATGCTTCGTAAAAAAGGTGTGGTTGATAAGTTTGTAGAATTCTACGGGCCGGGTTTGAAAGATCTGACATTGGCCGATCGAGCGACTATTGCCAATATGGCACCTGAGTATGGCGCCACTTGCGGTTTCTTCCCAGTAGATGAAAAAACCATCGAGTTCTTGCGCTTTACAGGCCGTGATGAGGCCCGCGTTCAGTTAGTTGAAGCCTATGCAAAAGAACAGGGCTTCTGGAGAAACGATTCGAAAGATCCAATCTTTACTGACTCTCTCGAACTTGATCTCTCTTCTGTTGTGCCAAGTCTAGCAGGTCCTAAGCGTCCACAAGATCGCGTTGCTCTGACCGATATCGCTGATGGTTTCATGAAAGCAGCTGTCGCTGATTTCAAAGTGAATGCTGACGAGATTAATAAAAAACAGACCATTGAGGGTGAGTCATTCACCATCACTCATGGCGATGTCATGATCGCTGCTATTACTTCTTGTACCAATACTTCAAACCCATCAGTCATGATTGGAGCGGGTCTCGTTGCAAAGAAGGCCAATGCTTTGGGTTTAAAGGCCAAGCCATGGGTTAAGACTTCTCTTGCTCCGGGCTCACAAGTCGTCACAGACTATTTAGAAGCTTCTGGCCTACAGAGTGAGCTTGATCAAGTGGGCTTTAGTTTGGTGGGCTATGGCTGTACCAGCTGTATCGGTAACTCAGGTCCATTGAAGCCGCAGTTCTCTAAGGCGATTAAAGATGGCAACATCTGTGCTTCATCAGTGATTTCTGGAAACAGAAACTTTGAAGGCCGTGTATCTCCTGATACCAAGGCCAACTATTTGGCATCACCTCCGCTAGTTGTCGCCTACGCGATTGCCGGTAACACTAAACTCAATTTGACCAAAGACCCCATCGGTAAAGACAAAAACGGTAAAGATGTATTCTTGAAAGACATCTGGCCGACTTCTGCCGAAGTTCAAGAGGCGATGAGCAAGGCGATTACTCCTGCCATGTTTAAGTCTCGTTACTCTGATGTCTTTAAAGGCGATGTGCATTGGCAGAAGATCAATGCTCCTGAAGGAGAAACATTCGCTTGGGATAAAGAATCAACTTATATTAATAATCCACCTTACTTCGTGGGCATGACAAAAAATCCAGCGCCAATTACCGACATCATTGGTGCAAGAGTATTGGGACTGTTAGGTGATTCGATCACGACCGATCACATTTCTCCGGCAGGATCTTTCAAGCCAGAAACTCCGGCCGGTAAATACTTAGTTGAGCGCGGAGTGAAGCCGGCCGACTTTAACCAATACGGTGCTCGTCGTGGCCATGATGAAGTGATGACTCGTGGAACGTTTGCAAATATTCGTTTGAAAAACGAAATGGTGAAGTCTGGCAAAGAAGGAGGCGTCACTACGCTTGTGACTACCGGAGCTGAGACAACGATTTATGAAGCGGCTCAAGAGTACAAAAAAACGGGCACTCCGCTCGTGATCTTTGCGGGTAAAGAATATGGTACTGGTTCAAGCCGCGACTGGGCCGCCAAAGGAACTCGTCTGTTGGGCATCAAAGCAGTTATTGCTGAGAGTTTTGAACGTATTCATCGCTCAAACTTGATTGGTATGGGTGTTATCCCCTTGGTTTTCACCAATGGTGAAAATCGCAAGGCCCTTAATCTTGATGGTACTGAAACGGTGACGCTGACAGGGATTTCGAATATGGGTCCTAAAGCACAAATTCAAGCAGAGATCAAACGTGCTAATGGGGAAGTCGTGAAAACACAATTCCAGTCACGTATCGATACTGCGAATGAACTTGAGTATTATAAGAATTCCGGAATCCTTCATTACGTGCTTCGTAAACTCAACGCATGAGTGGAGTTGGAATTCTTCATTGGTTATTTATTCTAGGAATGGGGTCCAATCTGGGGCCCCATTCATATACCTCAACAACAGTTCAATACGCTGAGCATGCCCAAGAAATTTTGTCTGCCGATATCATTCGGCCGGCCGATGATAAAATTTATCCCGGCGTCTTAATGGTTCATGGTGGTTCTTGGGGCGGGCGATCACGCGAGGATATGACAAAGCTCAGTGAACTCTTGGCGAGTCACGGCTTTGTGGTGATGAATATCTCCTATCGATTTGCTCCTAAGCACCGTTATCCTGCCCAAATTGAAGATGTGGCAGCGGCCGTGCAGTACTTCAAATCTCAAAGTGACAAGTTTAAAGTCGATCCCGATAATTTGGCGGGCTGGGGTTATTCGGCCGGGGCCCACATGGTGACTCAATGGGCACTCTTAGAAGGGAAAAAGCTCAATTCTCCTCAGCTCAAGGCCATTGTTGCGGGTGGAGCTCCGTTTGATTTGTCATGGTATCCGTTCTCTCCCATTATCACACATCTGCTCGATGGTTATCGCGATCAACGTTTGGCAGAGTATAAAGAGGCATCTCCTACTACGCACGTGGGGCCATGGGCACCTGCGATGTACATGTATCATGCTGAAAGCGACCGTTTAGTAGAAGCCGTCCAATCTAGTCACATGCAAAATCTTCTGCGCGCTCACAATGTGGATAACGAATTGCACTTAGTGAAAACATGGGGTCATCCAACCGCCTTTTTATTTGCCCAAGATGCAGTGATGAGTGGGTTGAAATTTTTGAAACAAAAGACACAATAGCGTGCCTGCTGCTTGGATTTTAGGTTCACTCAAAAGAGATTTTAGTTTTTTTTATTTCCCTTCTTTGATGTCTATTATAATCGTCATCCTTGCTCCAAGTTGGAGTGAGACTTCATTACTATATGCCTTTATCGCAACAGCACTCATCGATTCAGGGCATGTCTATACAACATTTTGGCGCTGGGGCGACAAGGCGTTAGCGTCTTATCTCTATCCTGTTATTTTGTTGGCGGTCTTTGCTGTTATCAGCTCAGCTTATTATTATGGACTAAGACAAGCATTATGGAGTGGAGTGGTTTATCTGACTGTCTTTCACCATATTCGTCAAGTGTATGGATTCTCACGTTGGTATGAGCGCTTGAATCAACGCTACAGTCTGATGAGTTCGCTTAAAGTGTATGTGCTCGCGATAGTTCCTTTTATTGCTTTTCATTTTCGTGATTTGAATTTGAGTTATTACAGTACCGCCGATTTGTTGATGTTCACGAATCCCCAATACTTTCAATGGGCCCTGATAAGTTATCTCGTCATTATCATTTTTATATTTATTCATGAAATTTACCTTTGGCGAAAAAGAATTAAGGAGCCGAATCGTATTTTGTATCTCGCTTTAATTTGTCTCACTTACGGATATAGTTTTTTAGTGGGTAGCAGTTTGGTGCAAGTGCTTTTTCCTCTGTTGCTTATTCACGGTGTTGCTTATCTCGCGGTAATGGCCCAGCACATGACACGATCGAGTCGAATGACGATAAAGAAAGCGTCGATTTTGATTTTCATGACAGCACTTGTTTTTGGTACCGTGGAATCAAGCTTTGAAGAAAATATGGATCTATACATATCTCATGGTAGCGAGATGTTCGCTGCACTTATGATTGGTGCGTATCTGACGCCACTGTTATCGCATTATATTTTAGATGCCTTTCTATGGCGTAGGCGAGCTATTGCACCACTGGCAAACAAATAGACCTGGTGCAACTGGAACAGCATTGTAGGGTGGAAGGCAGAGTGCTGATTGGTTGGTAATTCCCATTTTTGAAGCAAAACAGTAGAGATCAGGCTCGCACATACGATCAAGCAAAGTGCCGGTGAAGAGATTATAAGTCCCACCTGCGGAAGTACAAAATGCTGCCGGTGTATTGGCACCAAAGCACCCTCGTACTTCTAGATTGCTGCCAGAGGGCCAGAGATAAAACATCAATTTAATTTTATAGGACTCATGATCAGCGCGCTTCATATTCACGCCTGCATGGTCGGCCCATAGTGTGAGAGTGCCTGAAGCCGCCATGAGATGTGGAAAATTTCCATCGCGTCGAACTTTATTTCGAACGATCCCATCCATCGATAAGGTTATGTCTTTGAGTTTAGTGCCGTTAGGAGATCGCCAACCCGCTTTGAGTTCGGCGTTGCCACCTATGTAAGGCATAGTGAATTGAACTGAGAGTGGAGTCGTGAATGCCGAATTTACCTGTAAGTTATTGAGTGCAGCAGTGCAAAGTTGAGGATCGTCGAGATAATTTTGAACTGCTTTTTGTAATGCCTTATAGGAATAAACTCTTTGAGTCGCGATGGTGTTTTTTTCATTATCCGTATTTATTTGAAACAGATAGTAAGCCATTGCCATCAAGGCGGTGAAGCCAAAGAGCACCATGAGAATGACGCTTCCTCTTTGCGAGTTCATATTCAAGGAGGGCACACCAAGCAGGTGTACCAATTCATCGTGTTTTGAATGGTCACGGAACATTTCTTGCCACAGGAAGCGGAATGATTCCAAGACTTGTTGGAAGTGTTGTGAGCGATCGAAGGCACAGGACAGGAAAATCCCGTGGTGTATTCATTGGGCTTGGCCGCGCCCTCACTCATACTGCAGCCATAATTTGATGGTGAGCAGCTCAGAGTAATATAGGTGCCTTTAAACTGACAGGTCTTGTCAACATCGCAGGCACCGGTGGCCTCATTGTATGTTCCTTTCATCAGCACACATGTCTCTCGCAAGCTTTGATCGGCATTACAGAATCGCACAGTTCCTCCGGTATCAGAGAGGACTGGTATATTGAAGAAGAATTTTTTTGTTTTACCCTCTGTGGAGAGTAGTAAATTTACTTTTAAAATTGTTTTGATAAGTGTCTGCCCACCAATTGTCACTCTTGGAAGCGTAGGACTTAAGTCCTGTTCGCCCTCGAGCTTGGCGATATCGAAGCCTTTAAGTTTTGTACCAGTTGCAATACTGGCCAGGCCGAAAACCTTCCAGCGAGTGAGGTTGATGGCCTTGTCTGATGAATTAAAGCGCTGACCTTTGAGATCCTCACAGCCCATGGGGGTGTAGATATATTGCCCCATGTTGTTGGCAAATTGATCCCGGGTAATGGCATTCGATGAGCGTTGCTGAACATCACTCATATTACCCATAAACTTAACTAAGCCTAAGGCCAATCCACCTACCAGTGCGACTGAAACCATGACTTCCATTAAGCTAAAACCGGCCGTTTTGTGAGAGAGCTTGTTTGCTATCATTTAACGTTTCCCATCTGTTTTATTCATCTTAAACTAAATAAGCACTATAGCAAAAGACAAAAGATTGAGGCGTCTATGAGCTTAGAGAAATATAAATATGGACTCATTTTATTGGCACTTGTCATTGGGGTCATCTTCTACCAGGCGCGGGATGTCGACTCGTTACCTGAAATGACAACGTCGGTAAAAATCCGTCAAAAACGTGACCGAAAACCAGACCCAGTAGCGAAAGAAAATCCACAAGAATCGAAATATAGTGCATCAGAAGAAATTTCAGATGATGTCGAAGCCGAGAAGACTGTTTCCAATGAAGAAATTAAGCAGCAAGTCGCCGAGGAGCAAAAAACCTTACAAGGTGAGTTTCTTAAGCAAATTAAGCTACAGATGAAGTTGCCGGATAATATGCATTTTGAAAAAATGGATTTAGATGATTTTGCTACAGGGGTGTATGGAGTCTCGAGCTTAGAGCAAAAACAATTTGCCATCATCGCGGCCAATAAAACTGCAACGACAAACGAAGTTGTGGGTTATCTCAACGAATTAAAAGATTCAATTCCGATGTTAGGCAATCGCACCTTAACTATCAATGAAAGTGACATAAAAAAAATCGATGCACCCAGTGATTCAGGACTTGGAACATTCACTATCATCCCGGCCGGACAAGTGGGGACCTCGGAGCTTTATGCCGCCTATGTCGAACGTAAAGATAAAAAAGGTTCATATCTCTTTCTGATGAGTGCCCCTGCAGCTGTGTTTCATCAAAATGAAGGCGCTTTAGATGATTTGATGAATAAAACTAAAACGGTGCCCTAGTGAGAGGTGGTTTGGTCTATGCCCTTAGTCTCGTTCTGGCGTTCTGTAGTTTTTATTACGAACTGGCCTTAGGACAGATTCTCTCCGTCAATTTAGGTGGAACAAAACAGCAATATTTTATCATTTTTGCTCTTTTTACCACCGCACTTGGATTTGGTTCATTAAGCTTTGGGCGCTTAAAAAGACAGTATTCAGTTGAAAAAATTTTTGTTTGTGTCGAGGTTGCTCTCACGCTCTTAGGTGGATTAGGGCCATTTGTTATCACCGGACTTTTCGCCTCTCTCTCCACTGCCTTGGCCGCGGGTATCAGTTATGTTTTGGTGTTTTTAATTGGTTTTGCTTCTGGTTTTGAGCTGCTTTGCTTGTTCTCCCTTCTTCCACAAAAGCATGGCAAAATTTTGGCGTTTGATTATTTAGGAATGTTAGCCGCGGCACTACTGTTTCCTTATTATCTTTTGCCAGAGCTAGGAGTAGGCGCAAGTACAGTATTGGTTGCGACACTTAATTTAGCGACATTGACAGTCATCATGCCTTCAAATGCTAAAATTCGGTTGGCGCTTTCGGCAGCCGTAGGAATCCTGGTGATGTTGAGTTATCAGCAACAAGACAGACTCCAGAGCTTTTTGGTGACGTTATATCTGGGGGCGAAGTGAGAGCTCTCTATTCTTTTATTACTCTCACCAATTCATTTGCTACCATGGCCGCAGCGATGATCCTTGCGGGCCTTGCCACAGAATACACCGGCGAAGATATTTATTCGCAAAGTTTTACCATGGGGCCTTATCTCTTAGGGCTTGGAATTGGGAGCAGCTGGGCCGATCGGGTTCATGAAAGCAGTCGCTTGAAATGGTTATGGGGCCTAGAATTTTTAAGTCTTCTTCTCATCGCAACAATGCCCCTCATTTTTTTAAGTAGTGTCTTTCTCTTTTCTCATGCAATGCCTTTTGAAGTGGTTCTCGACAATCTTGTGTCCTTGCGATTTATGTTGGTATTAACTTCTGTGTTAGCGCTTTTGATGGGAGCGTTGGGCGGCTCGCAATTTCCTCTTATTCTCAAGCTTCCTCATAAGATTAATGAGGAAGTCTTAGTCATGATCAATTACCTAGGCCCACTGATGGCCTTAAGTCTGTTACTGCTTGGTGAAGTAATGAGTTGGCCTTTGTGGCATCAAGTAAGTCTTGTCGTTTTATTGCAATTACTAGGACTGATGGCGCTTAACTTAGTTTTAAAAAAACGCGGTCAGTTCTATCTATCGCTGCTGGTTATTTTTCCTTTGATTCTACTCAATTATTCTCAGTCACGAATTGAAGGGCTGCTCATTAGAAGTAGCTACCTGTCGACGAGAGCTCGACTTACTTCTTGGGATTCTTGGCAAAATTTAATGCGCTTTTTAGATCAGCACGCGGTTCTAGAAAGAGTCAGAACTCCTTATCAAACGATTGATCTTTTGATTGAACCACCTGATTTACAGCTCTCACTCCCTGGAAATGCGACTGTTTATTTGAATCGTAAGCCGCAATTTGATCTCACCACTGTCGATGTCTACCACCAAACGATGGTGGAAGCAGCGTTGAATTTTAAAAATGAGATCAAATCAATTCTTATCCTTGGGGCGGGGGATGGTCTTTTGTTGAAAGAGTGGAAGTCGCGAGCTTTTGAGAAAATAACCATGGTAGAGTTGGATGGGAAAATGATCGAGTGGTCGGCCACTCATCCCATCATGAAAAGTCTTAACCAGGGGGTACTTTCGAGCCATGACCCACGCGTGGAAATTATTGTTGATGATGCCATCCATTTTTTAAAAAACAACCATCAAGAATTTGATTTAGTCTTGATTGATTTTCCTTTTCCTAATTCGGTTGATCTTGCCAAGCTGTATTCCCATGAGTTTTATGCACTAGCAAAACGTGCCCTTAAGAGCGATGGCCTATTGATGCTCGATCTGCCGATATTGCAAGATGAGAAAGGGGGTATGGCAATTGAGGGACAGACAATTCTAAAAACGTTGGATTCTGTTGATTTCAAAAACCCGCTTGTTTTTGGGCCTCATGCCTCATTTGTCGCCTATGCAGCAGATAAGTCTCAACTGGAATTTGATTATGCTAAATTGCAAAACATCAGTCTTCAAACGAAGTTAAATCTAGTGCCTATTCTTAAGAAGGTTGATTTTTCTCGAGGTGAAGTTAATTCAATGCTAAGGCCTAGAGTTTTATGAAAGCATTATTTGGGCTTTTGTTATGTATCAATGCTTTTGCTCTTACTCCAGCGCACCTAAATATGCCCGTCAATAGGGCCTATATGCAAAATATTGTGGCCGATTATCTTAAGTGGCATGAGCGACATTTCAAGAGTGATCTATTTAAACACACCGACAGTCACCGCTCTTTAATTGAGCGCGCTCTTAAAAAATTGGATCATTGGAAAGTGGCAGAGACTAATTTGGATCAATTTCTGGTTGGGATGAAGATTAAAGACGGGCAACCTTTCTATTCGGTACGTCTCTATCTACATGCGGATTTAAGAGGGGAGAGTGAGTTAAAAAATATCTGGTTTATTCAGTGGGACTCAATGGGGGAATGGTGTTTAATTGAGAAAAGGACTGATGATTTTCTTCATCATTGCCAAAAAGATCCGGCCGTCATCACATCAAATGTTTCTCCAACAGGAGAGGCACTGTGGCCTCAGCCCTTTCAAGAGTTTTCAGGTGAAACCATAAAAACTTATCGTAATGGTGTTTTGGTGGAAGTATTTTACCATGTGAAATTGACACATTTAAGTCGTGTACCCCAAAACTATCACCACTACCTTAATACCCACGGCCAAGAACTCTTACTACCCTTTGATAAGTACTCCACCAATAAGAAAAATGAGCTGACGGTGTACTATCCATGACAACGATTCATGGAATTAATCTGGTTAAATTAGTGGCACTGATTTCAATTTTGGTCTTACATGCCAATGAATTTATCTTTTATACTGATATTCATCCCATCCCATCAGTAATCTATAATGCGTTTTTGCTCTTTGCTCGTTGTAATGTCATCAGTGGACAAGTGCTGGTTTTTCTCATCTATTTTTTATTTGGATTAAAAAACAAAAACAATCATTCGTTGTTCAAAATTTCACTTTTTGCTTTGCTTGGCCAACTTGTGCTCACACTCATCTTTATGTCTGAAGGGCAAAAGTTTGAGTGGGATATCTACTTATTTATCGCCGCCTCAAATCTACTGCTTATTCTCATGAGTTTTGTTCGGCAGCGTTTTACCTTTCTTCTATTTTCTTTTTTTATGCTTTGGATACCAGCTGAGCTTTTCACTTTCCCGCAACCTGATATCTGGCCTCTCATCCCTTGGTTTTTTCTAGCAAGCCTTGCTTTCACGGCAGGACGGCTTGTGAGCCTAAATGACACTGGCCTGGAAAAGTTAAAAAAAGGGGAGTGGGGCTTGTGGATTTTTTGTACAATATTATCGCTTCCATTCTTAGGAGCTTATTTTCATACTCCCATCGGCCCCAATTATTATCGTTTTGCTCTTTACCAAAAGCCTTGGGTCTTCTGGGCGAATTTCTGGCCCTATTTGTTTTTGCTAAGGTTATCTTTTCTGAAACCAATTCAAACAAGGCTCGAGTCCTTATCTCTCATTAGAGCAATGTCGAGACTTCATTGGTGTCGTTTTATGGGCCAGCTCTACCTCATGTCTGTCATCCTGCTAGGCCTCGCCGCAACCCAATCAGATTTTTTTATGCAGCATCCATTATGGTTTGATGTTTTTTTTGTGTCGGTGATGCCTTTATGTGAGTTGATTTCTCGTGGGATCCGTCGCATTCGCTGGAACAAATTGCCTGACAAGAATGCTTAGTTAAAAGGCATGCTAGAATTCCGATAGGGGTTCTATGAAGCGCATAGCTCTCATTACAATTGTTATTCTGGTCGCTGTGGTTGCCTGGTGGAAATCATCAGATAATACGCACGTCACGACAAATAACGATAATATTCATTCACCCATTCTTGTCGCTAGTCACACTCCACCGTTGCGCCAACCGGCCGCTCAAAGGGTCTTACCGGGCATTCCTGTGGAAAGAAAAAGTGGCAGAGAGGCAATGATTCAATTGCCCAGAGAAGTCGCATTTGTGAATGAAAAAACGCCGATTGTACAAAATGAAGTGGAATGGAAATGGCTTGAAGGTGCTGTTGCCGTGAAGAAAAGTGCACTTCCGCCAGGTGTTCCAGTGATCAGTCAAAGACCCGGCTTTGTGATTGTGGCGAGCTCGGAGCTTCCAGCAAATATGGTGAGTTTCCCTCTCGTTGAGCGCACAGATAACGGAGTGAAAGGAATTTTCACCGGTGTCATTAAGGCCATGGGTGGGGCCAGTTTAGAGTCTGCTGGCCAATTTTTGAGTCAATGTCCGGTGGAAATGGTCGAATCTTTCCCCTCCATTAAGAGCTATCTGCTTAAAGTTCATAGTCAGGATGAGCTCGAAGAATCAATGAGTTGTCTTAAGGCCACAGGCCTCTTCAAGCACTTAGAATGGGAGATTCTAGTCTCTCCAAATGTCCAACAATAATTCCTTAGTTTTCACTCTCAATCAGTCGATAATTAGAGAGGGAGAAGTTGTCTTGAGAATCACTTTTTTCATTCTCGTACTGTTACTCGCTGGATGCAATCCGGCGGAGCAGACCACTCCCTCTGCTGGAGGTGGTGGATCGAGTGGTGGTACTGGCGGTGGCGCTGGTTCCAATATTCCTGGCACGAGTTCACCTGGCTGGGATTTTCCTTCATCATCAACATCTGTCCAATATGCCTTTATGGGCCTAAATTATTCTCACTCAGTTCTCAGTGGACTGACAGGTGGTGGATGGAATATCAGTTTCTCCAATCCAGCACCAGCTTGGCTGAATGCAACGATTGTGAGTGGGTCTGTGGTGTTGTCGGGTGTGCCCAACGAAACAAATAAAACTTATTCTAATTTTGAAGTTCGTGCCACCAAAGCATCGCAAAGTTTTGTCGCGCGTTTCACGTTACAAGTTCGTGGTGATCTCTTGCGGCCTTACCAGTGGTATCTGGAAAATGATGGCGGAAGTTTTTTCTCTGGCAATGATGCCGGAGATGATGACGAAGATATGCGTGTGCCAGCTGCGTGGCGATTGGGATATCTTGGACAGAATGTTCGCATAGCTGTTTCTGATACGGGAGTAGAGATCAGTCACGAAGATTTAAGCTCAAATTTATTATCAGGTGAACATCGCAATTATGATACGGGCGATGATGAAAACAACTATCTCGCTAACCCCAATCCAGTCGGTGAGGCCCATGGAACGGCCGTTAGTGGAATTATCGCAGCAGTAGGTTGGAACAATATCGGTGTGACCGGTGTTGCTCCCCAAGCGCGTCTCGCTGGTTTCCAGTTTCTCGATTCCATGCAAACCACCAGCATGTTGCTCAGTCAAGCGAGTGGGGACTTTGATATTTTCAATTATAGTTATGGAACTGGCATCAATATGGATGTTATCGACAATGCCATGTACATCGCTCATCTACGCGATCGTGTGACCAATGGTAGAAGTGGCAAAGGACAAATTTTTGTTAAATCAGCAGGCAACGAATATTTTGGTTTCTCTGGCAACGTGCCAGGAGTCGGAAATGTTTTTGCTCCCCAAAATGCCAATATCCCTGAAGAGAATAATTCGCCTTTTATTATTTTAGCTGGTGCGACGAATGCTGATGGCTTTGCTGCCAGTTATTCTAATGCTGGTAGTAATGTGTGGGTAAGCGCTCCCGGTGGGGAAGACGGAGATGAAGATCCGGCTATCGTTACAACTGATTTAATGACCTGCTCTCAAGGCTACTCATCTTCAACGGGCATGTATGATTTTAATTTGTTTGAACGCTTTTCCAGCACGGAAGCCATTTTCCAAATGTTTAACCCTAGCTGTAATTATACCTCGATGATGAATGGAACTTCTTCGGCGGCACCCAACGTCGCCGGTGTTGTCGCTTTGTTGTTATCGGCGAACTCTAATCTCACCTGGCGTGATGTGAAACATATTCTGGCGGTCACAGCAGATAAAGTTCACGCCACAGCAGCAAATAGCTCCCATTATATTGCTGCCCTAAATTTAGCAGGACATGTCTACGAGCAAGGGTGGGTTACTAATGCCGCTGGATACGATTTTCATAACTGGTATGGCTTTGGACGTGTGAATGCCCAGGCAGCGGTAGCGATGGCGGCCAGTGGTTATAGCTTGCTCCCGGCCTGGTTTGAATCGAATCCTGACTTTTCTCTCCCCTCGCATGCTCGCAATGGACTGGCGCTAGCAATTCCCGACAATAGTAGTACAGGAGTCAGTGACCAGATCGATCTCGACTTAGGAAACGGTAAAATTGTGGAAAGTGTTCAGGTCAGAGTGAGTGTGACTCATGCACGTTCTGGCCAAGTGGGGGTGGAATTGACCTCACCGAGTGGAACAAAGAGTATTTTGCTGAATATTAATAATGCATTGTTGCTGCCAGTCAATGGTGGCATAGCAGATGCAAATCTTAACGTGGTTCTCACGACACATGCCTTCTATGGTGAAAATGCCAATGGTGTCTGGACGATTAAAATGGTTGATGCCCGCTCTGGCGACACGGGAGTGTTAAACTCTTGGTCGTTGAATATTCTAGGTCATTGAACAATTGTCTTGGGCCCGCTAAACTTTGGGCATGCAATCTCCTTTAAAATCTCAAAAAGTTTTACTCACCGGAGCCACTTCAGGAATTGGACTCGCCTGTGCTGAATTATTGGCCCATGCTGGAGCAGAGTTATTTTTAGTGGCCCGTCGTGGCGATAAATTAAAAAGTATTGCTGAGCGCTTAGGTGCGAATTATCTTGTCCACGATGTGACTGATGCTCAATTCATTGCGACTTTGAAAACGACGTGGGGACTGGACTTTGATATCTTGATCAATAACGCAGGCCTTGCTCTGGGTCGCGATCCCGTTGCCAAATCAAGTGTCCACGATTGGGATGTTATGATGGATGTTAATGTGAAGGCCTTATTCCATTTAACCCATGCACTCATCCCGGGCATGCTCGCTCGTAAAAGAGGAGACGTGCTCAATGTTTGTAGTATCGCGGGCCATCTGACTTATCCGGGAGGCGCGGTCTACTGTGCCGCCAAACATGCCGTCTGGGCCTTTACCAAAGTGCTACGTGAAGAAACCTGCGGACAAAATGTGCGCGTAATGCAGATCTCTCCGGGAATGGTAGAGACAGAGTTTTCCGTTGTACGCTTCAAAGGTGATGAACAACAAGCGCAAAATGTTTACCAGGGTATGCAACCTTTAACCGGAGCTGATGTCGCTCGGCAAATGATGTTTATGTTGGAGCAACCACGCCATGTGTGTATCGATGAGATCACCACTATGCCAACGGCGCAAGGAAGTCCTACAACTGTGCAGCGGTCGGCACAATGAAGATCATTGATGCCGTCTTTGCCACCTCGGAAAAAATCAATCGCGCCCAAATGGCCATTGACCCTCAGACTGGCCTCATCAGTGACTTTGGTGATCTTGGAGTTCCACAAAATCAAGTAGAATACTTTTCGGATGAATGCCTCGCCTTTGCCGGAATGGGAGATATTCACATTCATGCCCGCGAAGATATTTCTGGGCAACATCTGCATAAAGAAGATTTTTTAACTGCAACGGCTGCGGCCCTTAATGGCGGCGTCACTCATGTGGCCGATATGCCAAACAATCCCGTGCCACCCATTGATGAAGCGTCTTATCGCGCGAAAATGTCCTTAACCGATAAAGCACCAATTTCCATTTTGCTTTATGCCGGCATAGGTCCTGAAACTACGCCATTGCAAAAGATGGTTCCTTACAAAGTCTATATGGGGCCATCTATAGGCGAGTTATTCTTTGAAAATGATCAGCAATTAGAAGTCGCGCTCTCGCGCTACTCAGGCCAGCACGTCAGTTTTCATTGCGAAGATCCGGTGGAATTAAAACGGCATCAGGCCGGGGCCCATCATCATCTGCGCAGACCTTCACAATGCGAAGTGATGGCGACAGCGACGGCCTTGCGTTTAATTGAAAAGTTCAAGCTCCAGGGAAAGCTCTGCCACTATAGCGCCGGTGATGGGTTACCACTCATTCGTGAAGCTAAAAAACGGGGCGTAACTGTGAGCTGTGAAGTCACACCACAGCACTTGTATTTTTCACAAGACCAATTGCAGCTTAAAGATAAAGTCCTTTTTCAGATGAATCCTCCTATTCGTGAAATGAGTGACCGTGATGCCATGCTGGCAGCGGCCCGAGTAGGAGATATAGATTTTTTAGCAACCGACCATGCCCCACATACTGCCGAAGAAAAAGCGAAAGGAACTTCCGGGCTCACGGGCCTTGATAGCTACGGCGCATTTGTTACGTGGCTGTTGCAGGAGAAAGGCTTTACTCCTCAGCGGATTGCTTTGATGTGCGCCGAGAATCCAGGCCGTTTTGCCAATCAATTCCTCAAAGGTTTTGGTGAATGGTCGCCGCGCTTTAAAAATTATGGCCATGGATTTGGATTCTGTAGCAGAGGTTTTGTAGGTAATGTGACTGTACTCAACCTTAAGCGACCGATTAAAATAACGACAGAAATGTTAAAAACAAAAGTGAAGCACAATCCCTTTGTCGGGGTGACTTTCCCAGGTTCTGTGGAACAAGTCTTCTTGGCGGGAGTAAAACAGAGATGAAAATGACATGGATGATTTGTGCCAGCGTAATAGCGCCGTTTGTTTTGTTCTTCTTTTGGGCCTCATATCCATGGGAAATTGGCGCTAAAACACAGGAAGCTCCCATGGGAGTGAGTGAGAATGTGAACACGCCCGAAGTCAGGCCTTCTACTTTTAGTATTTTGACCTGGAATATCTCGTATGGTTTTGGAATGGGATCAGAAGGCTCGGATGGATATGCTCCAAAAGAACTCGCTAGTTTTCAGGCTTCAATTGGCAAAATTGCAGAAACCATAAAGGCCTCTGAAGCCGATTTGGTTTTGCTCCAGGAAATAGACTTTGATTCTTCTCGCTCTCATAACGTGGATCAATTAGCTGAACTTGCAAGATTGAGTGGATATAGCTACTGGGCCCGAGCTGAGTCTTGGCGTGCTAATTATATTCCATTTCCTTTCACGCCTATAACTCATCATTTTGGGCGTATGAATTCTGGCGGAGCGATTTTGTCGCGCTGGCCGATTGTAAAAAATGAAGTTCACTTACTGGCCAAGCCCACCTCGCAAGCTTGGTGGTATAATCTTTTTTATCTGCACCGTTATTTTCAAGTGGTCACACTTAAATTAATTGATCGTGAAGTAAAACTAATCAATTTGCATTTAGAAGCTTTTGATCAAGCGGCCAAAGAAGAGCAGGCCAGAGAGTTAGTGCGCTTTACGAAGAAGCATCCAGTAGATTTCATCGGCGGGGATTTTAATATGCTGCCCGCTGGTGCCATGAAGCGTTCGGGGTTTAGTAATCCCAAAGATGTTTACGAAGGTGATCAAACTTATAAAATTTTAGAAGATTTGCCTTTAACAGAAGTGGTTGCGCCGGTCGCCTATCTTCAGAGAGAAGAAACCTGGTTTACTTTTCCAAGTGTGCGTCCCGATCGACGTCTCGATTATATCTACCATGCTCCCAATCGTCCGCTAATACGGGCCGAAGTGGTTACGACACCTCATCCAGAGGTGTCAGACCACTTACCACTTAAAGCTGTCTTCAAGCTTTTTGAACCAGAATTTATTCGAGATTAACCACCAGACGCTGGCCGGCATAGAGGCTTTGGCGTTTGAGGTTGTTGAGTTTCATTAAAGCAGTTTGGTTCAGGCCAAACTTCTGAGCAATTTTTATGAGGTAGTCGCCTGGGCGCACAGTATAGGTTCCACGACGAGTGGCGGGGATTTTTACTTTATGGCCAACATGAAGTTGGCGGCCTTTCGTAATGTTATTCGCTGATTTGAGGGCATCCACAGAAGTATTAAACCATCGTGCGACGTCAGTGAGTGTTTCACCGCGCTGTAATTTATAAACGAGAGGCTTCGTTTGTACCTTTACCACTCGTTTGCTAGCAGCTGTTCTGACTTTCACTTCATCATCTTTGTGAAGCTTAATGATTTGGCCGATACGAATTTTGCTCTTAACCGTCATATCATTCATAAGAGCGATCTGTTTGAGAGTCATATTATTACGAGCAGCGATTAAGGAAAGTGTTTCACCGCGCTTCACTCGATGAACACGAGGGGCCATCTTTTTCGGTGCTACTTTAGCAACGGCCGCCACATGGCGCTCAGGGTTTAATACGCGATCACGTAGAACTTCTAATTCTTTCACGCGGGGAGAGACTTGTGGCTCTTCTGCCACCAAAGTTTCCATCCAGGCGGTGTGTTTGTCTGCTGGAATACGTAATTGATAACTTCCAGGGAAAGTGCGTGGTGTACGCTTGCTGCGCAATTCAGGATTTAGTTTTACTAGCAACGTCGATGATAGACCGAGGCGTTTACTTAATGTTGAAAGATTTGTGCCTTTAGGGGCCGTAATCGTTTTTGTTTTCTGCCAGAAACGGGCATTCTCTTGGGGAAGTTTAAAGCCGTATTTCGCGGCGTTTTCTACCACATACATCGCCGCTAAAACTTTTGGAACATAGTTAATAGTTTCAGCTGGAATCTGTTTGTTGCGCGAGAGTTGATAATAATCACGTGTCTTGTATTTGGTGATTCGACGGATCATGCCGTATTCGCCAGAGTTGTAAGCAGCAAGTGCTAGTTCCCAAGATGAGAAGATATTATTCAGGTCTTTGAAGTACTGAGCAGCAGCTTGTGTGGCCTTAAAAATATCACGACGCTCATCAAGATCTCTATTCATCACAAGGCCATAACGATGAGCAGTTCCACGAATAAACTGCCAAGGACCTACTGCTGAAGCATGAGAGTGGGCGCCCAGGTAGTAACCAGACTCAATCAAACCGACAAAGAATAATTCGCGTGGAAGACCTTCTTCATCCAAGATTTTTTCAATAATCGGGCGATACATCATGCCGTTGTTAAGAAAGCGCTGAAAACGATCGCGTTGTTTCTCAGTAAAATAATTGACCCAGAACTTCACACGCTTGGTTTTAATTTTTTTCAAGAAGGGACGCTGACTTCTAGATTCTTCCACTTCCTCTGCTTGATCAGGATCACCGCCAACAGCAGCACTGATTTGATCATTTGAAGCTACGGTATCAACCAAAGCGTGCGTTTCGGTATCATCATCTTCTAATTTTTCAAGATCACTCCACACCACATCCGCACTATCCATTTGAACCTTGGCCTCTTTTGAAGAACCTTTAGTCACATGGCCTTTCATTTGGGCGCAAGCTGAAATGAGTAGTATGAGTGGGAGTGCAAATTTCATAGGAGACCTCATGTCTTAAACGTAAAACATCCTGTTTGATTTTTATTGTAACAAGCCTACAAAAGAGCGCAAGTTTTTATCAACTATTGCGGCTTTTTCCTAGCAGAGATTCTTGAAGTGGTCCTATAATCAAAATATGAAATTAACTCTCGGATGGCGTGAATGGGTGGGACTTCCTCAATGGGGAATTCCGGCGATCAAAGCAAAAATCGATACAGGAGCGCGCACCTCTAGCTTACATGCTTTAGATGCCGAGCCTTACTTGCTGAAAGGTCAGCCTTTTGTGCGCTTCCTGTTGATGCCAGTTCAGCGATCACTTGCTTTGGGCCATGAAGTCAGTGCCCCTATGGTGGATCGTCGCCGAGTAAAAAGCTCAAATGGTGAATCGCTTGAACGCTTTGTGATTCATGTGGATCTCAAGATTGCAGATAAAATTTATTCGACTGAAGTCACCTTGGCGAACCGGCGGGACATGAAATTTCGAATGTTATTGGGCCGGCAGGCCCTGCAAGCTTTTTTGGTAGATCCGGCAGAGAGCTATCTCTTAGGTCGCTCGCTTGAACAGCAAGAATTTTTAAAGCAAGTGCGCCTAGAGTTGTTAGGCAAGTGAGAGCTGATCAATCGCCTTTGCCAACTTATAATCTTTTTCACTGAGTTGATTGCCCTTGTCGTGGGTGGTAATTTTTAAGCGCACATATCCCCAGCCCAATTCGATATCCGGATGATGTTTGTGATTTTCGGCGACTGCCCCGATAGCATTAGTAAAGGCCAAGGCTTCACGAAAATTTTTAAATTTGTAATCACGCTTTAAACTGGTGGCTTCAATTTGCCACTCTGCTTGCAGTTCCATTCGCCGCTCCTAGACAAAATCATGCCAAACATGAAACGCTTTCATTCTAACATGGGAAGGAGTTGTCGTGCATAAGTTTAAACTATTGCTCTTGAGTCTTATTTTAGTCGCCTGCTCAGGCACTCATCACGAAACACTTCGGACAGCTTCGCTCCTTCCTGGACACAAGCGCAGTCAGCATGAGGCCACGTCTCAAGGCTTTATGATCACTTCTCAAGGCACGGTCTCATCGTCGGCCGGTTTTGAAATGTTTCGCCAAGGTGGAAATATTATTGATGCGGCCGTGGCCGTCTCATTTGCCATTTCAGTTGAACGTCCTCAATCAACGGGAATTGGCGGCGGTGGTTTTCTGATTTTTTATGAGAAAAAAACCGGCAAATCTCATGTGTTTGATTTTCGCGAAGTCGCACCACTGCGTAGTCACAGCAAAATGTACTTAAACAAAGATGGCACTCCCAATCCCGATAAATCAATTTATGGTCCTCATGCTGTCGCTGTGCCTGGTCTTGTCCGTGGCCTTTGGGATATTCATAAACGTTTCGGAAAACTCTCGTGGGACAAAACGCTGCAGCCAGCGATTCGTTTGGCCGAAGAAGGTCTGCCGGTTTATCCGCATTTGATTGCTGCGATTAAAGAAGAATCTCCGCAACTTAAAGCCGATCTCGATGCGAAAGAAATTTTCTTTCAAAAAGACGGCTCTGTTCCTTATCAAGGCCAGCTTTTGAAACAAACTGATCTGGCAAAAACACTTCGCAAAATTGCCAAAGAAGGACCTAAAGGATTTTACGAAGGAACAGTGGCCAAAAGTATTGTGCAAACAGTACGCTCTCGCGGGGGCATTATTTCCTTAGAAGATTTAAAGAGCTATCGCAGTAAAGAGCGCCAAGCGGTACGTGGCAAATATCACAACTACGAGATCATCTCTATGCCACCTCCAAGCTCCGGTGGCACACATGTGGTGCAGATCCTCAATCTTTTAGAAAAACAAAACTTAGTCCAATGGGGACCTCAGCATCCTGAATCGATCCATCGAATTGCCACGGCCATGCAAATCAGTTTTGCTGATCGTGCGAAATATATGGGGGATCCGGATTTCAATCCTATTCCTTCAAAAAAATTAAGCTCAAAGGCGTATGCCGCGCATATGCAAAAATATTTTGGCGAGAAAGCGCTTCCTTCTAGCACTTTCCCTCTAAAGAAAATCCCCGATGGTCCAACTGAAACGACTCACTTCTCTCTGGCCGATCGCGATGAAAACATTGTGGTTTCAACTCAAACGATCAATGGTTGGTTTGGCTCTGGCATGGTGGCGCGCGGGACAGGGATTGTTTTGAATAATGAAATGGATGATTTCGCCCAGGCCGTTGGAGCATCGAATTTATTTGGCGCCATCGGTGGCGATAAAAATCTCGTTGCTCCAAAAAAGCGTCCACTCTCAAGCATGAGTCCGACACTGGTTTTAAAAGATGGTAAACCCTTCTTGGCGCTGGGTACTCCTTCAGGCACACGAATTATTTCTTGTGTCGCTCAAACCATGTTGAATGTTTTAGAGTTTCGTTTGCCATTGTATGAAGCTGTCGCCGCGACTCGTATCCATCATCAGTGGCAGCCAGAAGAGCTTCGTGTAGAAAATCCTTCATTGCCAGATGCCACTCTTTTGGCGCTTCGACAAAAAGGTCATGCTGTCACTAATCCAGTCTTGGGCTGCCAAATTCAGGCCATTCAGCGTGTGGGTAAACAGTGGGTGGGCGTCAGTGATCCACGTGGCGAGGGGTTGGCGGTAGGAGAGTAGTTAGAAGCCAGCACTTTGGCCTATCGAGATTGATGCCAGCCTTGATTCCGGTTTGATAAATTAGCATCTTCGCATCATGTGCTAGCTTTTTTAGGTCTTTAATGTCTCCTAGAGAGCAGTACTCATTGATATATGCCTTTTTCAGGCCTCTATGTTTCTGCTCATTAAATAGAACATAATGAAGTGCATTACGTGCTTCTCTTAAATGCTTCAAAACATGTAAATGATAACGTGCCACTTGAATACGTCCTCTTCCCATTCCCTTAGCAAAAGTCACAGTCAAGGATCGCATACCACGAGTGAGTGCGGCGTTGTCTTGTGCCTCTAGGATCAAATGGATGTGATTTGTCTGCATCGAGAAATGAACTATCTTGAGGCCCTTCTCGCGAGCATTCATAATGGCCCTTTTCAAAATTTGAAGCCCACGTTTATGACGAATCAAAGTCTTGTATTTGAAGTTCACATGAAGTGCATGCCTTTGAAGCACCCTTTCACGTACTCGATGTGCTACTCCGCGTGAATGTTTGCGTTTTCTGCCTGCACCGGGACGGCGTCCTCCGCGCTGGCCTTTAAAGATATTGAGTTCAGTTTGTTTATTCATCAGATGGTCGCTATCACGGACTAGCTTAGACAATATAGGATTACTGATTTGGGATAAGTGTGTTTGTCTGAATTGAAACAAATTAGCTCTGATACTCTCAACTTTGGATATGTGCCTAATTCAAACAGATAAATTGTTTTGAAATGAAATGGGCATATGTCACAGAGGGGATAAGAATGAGAAGAGCAAGAGGTTTACCAAAGAGAATTAATACCGTTTCGTTTTCGAATTTCCGAAGGCAAAGTGAAGATATCCCAAATTAATATACAGCCGATGGCCAAAGCAAGCATAAGGCAAATGCCGTAATAGAATCTTTCAGTGACGCCATATTTTACCAGAAATGGGAATAAGGGGGTAAGAAGCATAACAAGTTGAATAGCTGTTAAAATGAGAAGCCAATAACCATTTTTCTTTCTATCTAAATAGAAATGATGAAAACCCAATGGCCCAAATAAAAAAAGAAGCCCATAAGCTGAAGAAAGAGAGGGCACTTTATCTTTTGGTAAAAATTCGAACTGCCACTTGTTTTGAGACATACTTAGAGTCTATCAGAGATTTTTTCTATAGCTTATAATTTAGGCCAAAGAGCAGCACATCGGTGGGCTCTTTTTCTGACTCCATGATGACACTGAGGCGAAAAAGACCTTCGATATCACCAAAGTTTTTACTGATGGTAGCGCCTAAGCGCCATTCATTAAGCTGATCGAGCTTGGGCTCGTAAAAAACTTCCTGATAAACGGCAATATGCTTAATCAGCTTTACGCGCGTGCGATAGCGCATGCGGGACTTAGTTTCGTCTTCGATAAAACGTTGTTCATAAACCAGGCGATGGTATTTTTGGGAGAGACCAAAGCTCAAGCGAGTCTCAGGATCTTTTTTATAACGATTAAATGAACCGATAGCACCAATCAATCTGACAGGTTTTAATTTTTTGACCATGGAGAGTCGATAAACGTTACTCTTCAGCTTTCCATCCACTGTCATGCGGTGTTGTTGCTCAGGACGAAAGCGAATTTTTTTGTATTTAAATGTGGCAGTGGTACGTAACCAGATTTCGTCTTTAGCGAAAACAGTGCTGGTAAGGCAGACAAGAAGCAAGATTTGAATGAGGCGCATATGCCGAGAAAATTATCACAAAGCTAACTTATTTCAGCAGGTGGGAAATGAAATCTTGACCAAAGCCTAACAAAGCTGAGTTGGATCATGGCAGGGAAGGACTGCCATTGAGAAAATAAACATGCTTTTTACATGATAAAACAATCTTGTAGACTATAAACTGACCTAGAAGTTCTAGAGAAAGGAAGCATATGAGGTTTATCGTTTTAGTTTTGTTCTCGTTTTCAGTGAATGCCGCTGAATTTGAAACAGAGGCAAAGTCACTGGCTAAACGTTTAAAAATGAATCTTGTGACTCAATTAACTAAGAAAATGTCTAGTGAGGGGGCAGTCGCTGCAGTCTCATTTTGTCATTTGCAGGTAAAGCCGATTGCGAAAGAGGCGGCCGGTGCAGATGTGAGTAAATATGAATTCGGTCGTAGTTCTCATAAAATTCGCAATTTAGAAAACAAGACTCAGGATTGGATGGCACCTTATTTAAGCGAGTTTCAAAAATCTAATGCGAAGAATCCGAGTAAAGCGCAAATCCACATTTTCTCCAATGGTAAAAAAGCCTATCTCGAGCCACTTTATGTCGGCCCGCAATGTCTAACTTGTCATGGTGAAGTGCTTGCTGGTGAGCTCAAGACTAAAATCTCTGAGCTTTATCCAACAGACCAAGCAATTGGTTTTAAGTTGGGCCAATTTCGAGGGCTCATTTGGATCAAACAGAAATGAAATGAGTTTTTAGTTTACAAGAGATTAAGAAATTGATGCGATAGGTTCATGAATTGGGAACTGGTCGGCATTAGTATTTACGTATTAGGCATGCTTATTTTGGGGCATATCGTTTCTAAGCGTATTAAAAACGATACCGACTACTTCCTTGCAGGCCGCTCTCTGGGGCCATTCCTCGCGACTTTCTCGATTTTTGCTACTTGGTTTGGAGCTGAAACCTGTATTGGTACTTCGGGCAAAGTTTATCGTGAGGGAATCAGCGGCACTCATGCTGATCCCTTTGGTTATGCCCTTTGCATTTTTTTGATGGGTTTTATTTTCGCGCGAATTCTGTGGAATAAAAAAATCACCACCATTCCCGATCTCTTTCGCACCCGTTTTGGCGCTCGTGCTGAAATCTTAGGCGCTCTCATTATGATTCCGTCGAGTCTGGTGTGGGCGGGCGCTCAAATCCGCGCCTTCGGACAAATCATTCATGCCACCACTGATTACGGAGTGGTTGTTGCTGTGACCATAGCTGCACTGGTGGTGATTACCTATACCATCTCAGGTGGTCTTCTCGCTGATGCCTATACCGATCTGATTCAAGGCTCGGCCTTGATTGTGGGATTGATCGTTTTATTTTGGGCGATGGTGATGGATATGGGGGGCGTCGCCCCGGCCGCCGCACAAATTAAACCCAAGAGTCTGGATTTTTTTTCCATGAGTAAAGAGATGAGTTGGGCGGCCAGATGGGAGATGTGGCTCATTCCACTCTTAGGCTCTCTGATGAGTCAGGAATTAGTTTCGCGCATGTCGGCCTCGCGCTCAGGTCATGTGGCGTTTCATTCATCTTGGCGGGCAGGAATTATTTATCTCTTAGTGGGGCTCATGCCGGTAGGGATTGGTCTCTTGGGCCATGTCTATCATCCTGAACTGGCCGATTCAGACACCATCATGCCTTTGTTGGCGAAAAAACATTTAGGCTTTTTTCTTTATATTGTTTTCGTAGGGGCCCTGGTGTCAGCGATTCTCTCCACGGTGGATTCAACTCTTTTGGCGATTTCGGCCTTAGCGACTCATAATTTAATTTTTCCTCGCTATCCGAAACTTAATGATGAAAAACGCGTCTTCATGGCACGCACCGGAGTGTTTATCAGCGGAATTGCCGCTTATCTCATCGCTTTTAGTTCGGACTCAGTCACCGAGTTAGTGGAAACCGCTTCAAGTCTCGGCGGACCCACTATTTTAGTGATGGTGAGTTTTGCGCTCTTCTCAAAATTAGGTGATGAACTCACGGCGGTGGTGGCGATGGGCTCAAGCCTTATCACCTGGTTCTTAGGTCATTTTGTCTTTGAATGGGAAGCGCCCGTCATTGTGACGGTGATTGTGTGTCTCTTGAGCTTTTTGTTGATGAGTGCGATCAGAGCGGGGAGAACCGAAGCTCTCCCCGAATGAAATTTAGGTCAAAGTCGTTGGAGCTGTGAAATCACGGTCCATAACTGTTTTACGGCGATCGGCTTTCGCGTTTTCAATCGCTTTCATACAAATAGTCTGAACTCGTACTGTTAATTGCTCGATCGCCTGAGAAGAGGTTGAAAGCCCTGCTTCGTCCTTGATGAGTTTTTTAACTTTGCTCGTGACTACCAGAGCTTCTTCATTTTCTTTGCCCTCTACGTAGAGGTTGAAGTCCTTGCCCATAACAGTTTTGCGGCCAAGCTTTTGTGCATGCGCCACAGCGTCACGACAGCTTTTCACCACATCCTCGTTCAATGGTTCAAAGAAGCCAGCAGAAGTATTGAAATCTGCCTTCTCTTTGATGAACTTTTTAACTTTCGAAATGACGATAAGGTTTTCCATGGGGTCTCTCCCGTTCACTAAATCGTTTAAATAAGCGCTCACTATACCAGGGAGAAATCGATTGTGTGCAATGTCATTTCCCTAAGCTCAGCATAATTGTTAACTAGACGTCTTTTCCGCTGCAAGGTAATAATTTTCCTCGCTTACTAAGGGAAAAATATGGCACAGCAGCAAAGAATCGTTATCACAGGGATTGGGCTCACAGCACCGAATGGTAATTCTTTGGAGAGTTTTCGAGAAGCCTTGTTGAACGGAGTCTCTGGACTAAAACACACAGAGATTCGTTACATGGGTTCACAAGTGGCGGGCCTCTGTGAATTTGATGAATTCAAATATCAAAATAAAAAAATGCGTCGTCGTGGTACGCGCGCCGGAAGTATTTCTATTTGGTGTGCGAATGAAGCGAAAGCTTCCGCCAAACTTGATTGGGAAAATGTTGATAAATCTCGCGTCGGTGTTTTCTTAGGCATCACTGAACACGGCAACGTGGAAACTGAAAATGAAATCTTCGAGATGCACCAAAATAATCTCGACTGGAAGTTGTGGTCACCACACCACAATCCTCGCACGGTTGCCAATAATCCTGCCGGTGAAGTAACGCTCAATATGGGCATCACAGGACCGCATTATACTTTGGGTGCAGCTTGCGCTGGTGGCAACGTCGGCATCATCGCCGGTGCTCAACAACTCATTTTAGGTGAAGTTGATGTCGCTCTTTGCGGAGGTGTTTCCGAATCACCGCAGACCTTTGGTATCTACGCCGCTTTTGCTGCTCAAGGTGCGCTTGCTAATCATGAAGATCCCACCAAATCATCACGTCCACTTTGCAAGTCTCGCACGGGTATTGCCATCTCAGAAGGTGGCTGCATTTATGTGCTTGAGCGCTTAGAAGATGCGCAAAAACGTGGAGCTCATATTGTTGCTGAGATCGCTGGTTGGGCGGTCAATTCTGATGCCTCTGATTTTGTGAATCCCAATCCTGAGCGCCAAGTGCAGTGCATGCACTTAGCTCTTCGTCGTGCCGGAATGAAGCCGGCCGATATTGATATTTTAAATATGCATGCCACAGGCACAGGCGCCGGTGATATTTCTGAATCAGAAGCAGTACGTGTGGCGTTTTCAGAATCAAATAAGACATCGGTGAATTTCACCAAGGGGCACATCGGCCACTCGATGGGTGCCGCTGGATCGCTTGAACTCGCAGGTAATATTCCATCGCTTTGGGATGGCCAAGTTCACCCAGGTATCAATGTGCAAGAGCTTGATCCGGCCTGTGAAATTCCGGGATTAGTGCTGCACACGCCAATCAAAAAAGAAGTAAAAACTATTCTCAACAACTCATTTGGGATGTTGGGTATCAATTCAGCTTTAATTGTTAAGAAGTTTGACGTTTAAGGAGAAGTTCATGACTACAGATGAAGTACGCCAAGTTGTTCTCGATATCATCAGCGACATCGCTCCAGATGAAGATTTGGCAGGAATCAAAGACGAAGTTTCATTGCGCGAGCAAATCGATCTCGATTCAATGGACTTTTTGGATATCGTCATGGAACTTCGTAAGCGCCACAAGGTTGAAGTGCCAGCTGAAGACTATCCGAAGCTTGCCACCATGGCCTCTTGCGTGAGCTACCTCACACCTAAGATGCAGTAACTGACATGGCCCATGATGCGATTATCATCGGGGCCGGCATGTCAGGTTTGGCCGCCGGGATTCGTCTTGCCATGTTTGGTAAGCGCGTTGTTGTGCTTGAAAAGCACAGCATTCCCGGTGGACTCAACTCTTATTACCAAAGACGAAATTTTGAAGAGGGCGGTATTCGCCAATTTGATGTGGGACTCCATGCCCTCACCAATTTCATTAAAAAAGGTGAGAAGGGCAAACCCTTCTCTAAACTTCTCAAACAACTGCGTCTCTCATGGGATGATTTTAAACTTCATCCCCAGACACATTCAGTGATTCATTTTCCTGATCATCAATTGAAATTCTCAAACGACTTTGAGTTGTTGAGTAGCGAAGTCGCTGATCAGTTTCCGCATCAAAAAGATGAATTTGCAAAACTTGTGAACATCGTTCGTGAGTTCAATGAACTTGATCTGTCACTTGGTTATCAATCAACCCGCGCGCGATTGGCTGAGATCATCACTGATCCAATGCTTCTCGAGATGATTCTGTGCCCGTTGCTGATCTATGGATCGGCGTGGGAAGAAGATATGGATTTCGCGCAGTTTGTGATTATGTTCAAGTCACTTTACTTTGAAGGCTTTGCTCGTCCCGAAGGGGGCGTCCGTCGTATCATTAAACTTTTAGTCGATAAATATCTCGAGTGTGGCGGAGAGCTGCGCTTTAAAGCATCAGTTGGAAAAATCCTAACTGATGGGTCAAAAGCGATTGGCGTAAAGCTCGATAGTGGCGAAGAACTGATGGCGCCTAAAATTTTCTCTAGCATGGGTCTGCCTGAAACAGTTCTGCGCCTGGAGGATAATCTTTTTGCGGTCAAACCTCGTGTGGGGAAGATGACCTTTCTCGAGAGCATTTTTGTGTTTGATCGTAAGATCGAAACACCCGAGACCATTGTTTTCTACAACAACGCAAATCAATACAAGTATCGTCCTGCTGAGAATTACTTTGATGCTCAATCAGCGGTGGTGTGTTTGCCAGATAATTACGAAATAGCGAACCGCCAAGGCGAAGGCACTCTTCGCATCACTTATATGGCGAATTATTCTCAGTGGCGTGAGCTTGAGCGCACACCTTATGAAGCAAAGAAAGCAGAAGTCGCCCAGAGCGCGCGTGATCTATTGAAAAAGCTCTATCCTCAATTTAATGGTGAGTTACGTTTTACCGATGTGTTTTCTCCTACCACCATCGAGCGCTATACCTGGCATCTTGATGGCACAGTTTATGGCTCCATTGATAAAACCCGCGATGGCCGCACACCAGTGGATAATCTTTTTATTATCGGAACTGATCAAGGCTTCTTAGGGATTGTCGGTGCCATGCTCTCTGGTATTTCTATGGCCAATCTCCACGGACTCATGGGAGAGGCGACATGAAGTTTCAAAGTGTGCGTTTACATTCCCATGCTTACCAAGAACCTAGTCATTTTTTGACTAGCACTGAAATTGAAAAACACTTGGGTGCCACCTATGAGCGCTTGAAATTGCCCGAAGGTCGCCTGGAATTACAAACGGGAATTAATCGCAGGGGGTACTGGCCTCGAGGCACTCGTCCTTCTGAGATTGCTACCATGGCGTCAGAAAAAGCACTTGGAACATTCCCGCGCTCTGAGATTGGTCTTTTAATTCATGCCTCTGTCTGCCGGGATTTTTTAGAACCGGCCACCGCCAGTGTGGTTCATAAAAATTTAAAACTCTCACCTCAATGTCAGTTGTTTGATCTCTCCAATGCTTGTTTAGGAGTAGTGACTGCCACTCTCATGGCCTCACAAATGATTGAAGCGGGAGTTATTAAAGCGGCCTTGATTGTTTCAGGGGAGAATTCTGGACCTCTGCTTTTGCGCACGTTAGAAATTTTAAAAGATGATCTGACGATTACTCGTCAGTCGATTAAAAAATATATCGCCTCTTTGACGATTGGTTCTGCTGGGGTTGCTTGGCTTTTAACGCATGAGAGTCTCGCGGTAAGCGCGCCTAAGATTTTAGGTGGCGTGAGTTTGACTGATTCCAGTGCCGTGGAACTTTGTCAGGGTTCAGGGAATCTGGAAGAGCTCGTCATGGAAACAGATTCAGAAGAATTGATGAAGCGTGGTGTGGCCTTGGCACAAAAAACTTGGCAGCAGTATCTCTTAGAGTTTCCACGAGCAAATAAAATCATTCCTCATCAAGTCGGTTCCACTCATCGGCGTGGTTTTCTCGAAGCACTCGCCGCCACAAATATTCCTGATTATGTCACTTTTGATCAATTTGGTAACACCGGTTCGGCGGCCCTTCCTCTGACTTTCTCAAAAGCTCATGAGGCAGGTGTACTTAAAGCAGGCGATAAGGTCGCCTTGACGGGAATCGGATCAGGGCTCGTTTCAACAATGCTCGCTATGGAGATGACATGAAAGTTTCAACCGAACTCTATCCTTGGCGCCATCATTTTTTGGGTCTCGAAGGATTGAACTTAAATTATGTTGATGAGGGCACAGGGCCGGCGATGCTTATGGTGCACGGTAATCCCACTTGGTCATTTTATTATCGCCACCTCATCAAGGCCTTCAGTGGACATTTTCGCTGTGTGGTTCCTGATCATATGGGCTGTGGCTTTTCTGATAAACCCCAGGATTACTCTTACACCTTAGAAAATCATATTCAGAATCTTGAAAAACTCGTGAGCTTTTTGCAGCTTAAAGATATTACACTCGTCGTGCATGATTGGGGTGGTGCGATTGGGATGGGATTTGCTACACGTCATCCACATTTGATTAAACGAGTGATCGTACTTAATACTGCGGCGTTTTTAAGTGAAGACATTCCTAAGCGTATCGCCATTTGTAAGGCCGGGCGCTTTGGTGAATTTTTGGTGCGCGGCCTCAACGGTTTTGCATGGCCTGCTACTTTTATGGCCTCCAAGCGCGGCTTGAGTTCTGAAGTGAAGAAGGCGTACCTCGCGCCCTATGACTCTTGGAAAAATCGTGTGGCGGTGTCGCGCTTCGTGCAAGACATTCCTCTCGATAACAAACATCCATCATGGAAGACGCTCCAGAAAATTGAAAATGATTTGCCTAAAGTCACCGTGCCAAAATTGATTGTTTGGGGCGGAAAAGATTTCTGCTTTAATCGTGGCTTCTTTGAAAAATGGCTCTCGATTTATCCCGATGCTGAGGCCCATTGGATTGCCGATGCTGGCCACTATGTTTTAGAAGATGCGCCGAAGAAGGCGATTGAAAGCATGGTGAATTTCATTGGGAGAACCCGGTGAATATCGCCCGCCTCATTCAAGAACAAGCTGAGCGCTATCCCGAGAAAAAATCTGTCGTCATGACAGTGGCAGGGGGACAAGGCAATACTTATCCGTTTTATACTTTTGCTCAGTTTGAGCGACGTTCTCAACAAATTGCCGCAAGACTTTCACGCAAGGGAGTTAAAGTGGGCGATCGTGTTTTATTGTTTGTTCGTCCCAGTCTCGACTTTTCCGTCATTACCTTTGCGCTTTTTAAGCTTGGGGCCGTGCCGGTTTTGATTGATCCAGGTATGGGACGTAAGAATCTATTGCGAGCAATTAAAGAAGTACGCCCGGTCGGATTGATCGGAGTTAATCTCGTTCATTTGTTACGTCGTATTTTTATTCCGACATTCTCTTCAGTTAAATGGGCCTTCTCGACTGAGAAAAATATTTTATTGGCACCCCATTTATTTAATAAGCTTGATGCTTACCCAGCTGATATTTCCCTCTACGATGCCAAAGACACCGATCCTGCCGCCATTCTTTTTACTTCCGGTGGCACTGGCACTCCTAAAGGTGTCGTTACGACTCATGGCATTTTGCGAGCGCAGACGGAGATGTTGAGAGATTTATTTTCACTCAATGAAAATGAAATCGATATGCCGGGTTTTCCTTTGTTCGCACTATTTACGCTTGCGATGGGAATGACCAGTGTGATTCCTGATATGGATCCGACAAGGCCTGCTCATTGTGATCCGGCGAAATTGGTGCGGACCTTACTTGAACAGAATATCAGTTTTGCTGCCGGCTCTCCCGCCATTTGGGAGAGAGTAGGACGCTTTTGTCGTGAGCAAAAAATTACTCTGCCAAAATTAAAATATGTTGTGATGTTTGGAGCACCGGTGCGGGGAGAGATTCATGAGATGTGGGCGCCGATACTCACCGATGGAACGACTTATACTCCTTATGGTGCGACAGAATGTCTGCCAGTGAGTTGTATTAGCGGAAGAGAAATTTTGAGTGAAACCTGGGAGAAAACCAAAAAAGGTGCGGGAGTTTGTATTGGTAGGCCTTCTCTAACCAATGAAGTTTTCATCATTAAGGCTTCGGATATTCCAAAGAGTGAAATCATCGAACTTGCGACGGGTGAGATTGGTGAAATTGTTGTCAGAGGTTCGACTGTTACACCGGGATATTTTGAAAGAGAGGAGGCAACTCTTTTGGCGAAAATTGCAACACCACAGGGCCTTGCACATTGTATGGGTGATGTGGGTTATAAAGATGCCGAAGGCCGTATATGGTTTTGTGGACGCAAGAATCATGTGGTGAATGGTTTTTACCCCATTCAAGTGGAAGCCATTTTTAATCAGCATCCTTTAGTTTTGCGAAGTGCTTTAGTGCACTATAAGAAGCGACCTTCAATTGTAGTGGAACTTAAAGTACCCACCGATGAAAATAAAATCAAAGCTGAGCTCAAGGCACTAGGTCAGCAATCAGAGTATGCTAAAGAGATACAGGATTTTTTTGTTCATAAAGATTTTCCTGTGGATGTTCGTCACAATATAAAAATTGATCGCGAGGCACTAGGTCGTCAGATCCAAGAGGCACATCAATGAAAATTCTCGTTACAGGTGGTGGGGGCTTTTTAGGCACATGGATTATTAAAGAGTTACTTAAAAATCCAACCTACCTTGTTACTAATTTTTCTCGTCATAACTACGAACATCTAGAAGAAATGGGTGTGCCGACTATTCGTGGTGATATTACTCACGCTGCTGACGTAGAACATGCTCTCTCTCAGGGCTTTGATGCCATCTTACATGTGGCTTCATTAGTTGGTATGTGGGGGAAGCGAGAAGTATTTGATCGTATTAATATCCAGGGAACCCAAAACTTGCTGGAGATCGCTAAAAAATTTGGTGTGAAGAAGTTTGTCTATACCAGCTCTCCTAGTAGTGTCTTTGGCCGTGGTGGCCATCAAGGCGCCGACGAATCTCTGCCTTATCCTGAAAAACATTTGGCGCATTATCCTCGTACCAAAGCTGCTGCTGAGAAGATCGTTTTGGCCGCTAATAGCTCTGAGTTTTTTACCGTCGCACTTCGTCCTCATCTCATTTGGGGGCCAGGGGATCAGAACCTCATTCCTCGCGTAGTGAATCAAGCACGTTTAGGAAAATTAAAAATTGTCGGCTCAGGTGAGAACCAAGTCGATGTGATTTACGTGGAAGAAGCAGCACGGGCCCATGTGCTAGCACTTGAAAAACTCGCGCCGGGTTCGGTTGTGAATGGACAAACTTATTTTTTAGGCCAGGGCCCAGTAAGATTGTGGGATTTCATTGAAAAAGTCCTAAGACATGCCGAGGCACCATTACCAGATCAGAATATCAGTCTGGGCATGGCAACTTTCATGGGAAATATATTTGAAAATCTCTGGAAAATTGCCGGTATTTATTCACCTGAGCCACCTGTCACTCGTTTTGTGGCACTCAATATGGGAACTGATCACTGGTTCTCACATGCCAAAGCAGAACGTGAGTTAGGGTTTAATCCCCAGATCAGCATAGATGAAGGATTGTCTCGTTTATTTTCTAGACGTGAGACTTATCGCCATCTCTTGGTGCCGTCGCCACCAAGTCAGACATAACTTCTAAATAGCCACTCGCAATTTTGGAATGTTGGAGCACATCTTTTTTCATTAAGAGACGATGGAAGGCCTTTAGCTTATGGGGTGGCACTGTTGCGAGTAGGTGATGCTCTAAATGGTAGTTCACATAATTGGGAGCGACAGTCAGACGCTCCAGAAAGTTTGCCAGAGTTGTGCGGGTATTTTTTAAGGGGTCTAGATCATTGATGTCAATCGTTGCGCCATGTTCGGCGGCATTACGAATTCGACTAAACACCATGTACCAAGTCATCCAGGCGAGCCACCAAAGAAGATAATGGGATGGGCGCCCAATCAGCCAACAGCATAAGAAGAGTGTGGTGTGAATAAGCAAGGTGGGATAAAGGCCACGAAAAATATTAGCGATTTGTTGTGAGAGAGGAATGCCGGCAGATTTTTTATTAGCATCGTAAGAGAGCTGGTATTTAACCGTACCGGCATTCATTTTTAGTACGAGCAGAAAAATCTTGGCACCTGTCAGGCCTATCAAATCACGAGATAATTTCCTCACCATACTCCCTGCAGTAACAGGATAGCCTTGGTAGTTAGAACGATCCGGATCTTCACTGGAGCCGGCGGTGCGATGATGTTCAAGATGATAGGTTCTATAACGATCCAAATCTGCCATCACAGGAGCAGCACACAGCCACTTTCCAAAAACTTTATTCAGTTTGGGAGATTTAAAAAGTGAGCCGTGAGCACAATCATGCATCAGAATCGCAAGGCCTAGAAGGCGATTGCCTAAAATAATAGTCGCCAATAACCAAGACCAGAACATCGTCGGATAGCGATAAACCAGAGTGAAACACCCCAATATGAGCAAGTAATTGATCCCTAGCGTGAGTAAACCACGAACATCCGACTTCGCGAGTACAGATTGCAGCTCATCTCGGGAGAGCCCAGCGAGGATATCTGAGACTTTCATAAAAAAATTCTATCATAATCGCAGAAAAGTGTACCTGAGAGGAAAACATTTTTTATCACAAGCCGATAAGTCTTCTGGGGAGAACTCAGTATGACCACTTTAAGAAAAACACATTTTGCTGAACAAAGACTAGGCCAGCTTGATGTGCTCAAGCCTCTGCTCGATGCAGGCCTTATTACTCAAGGCCAACTGGAGTTAATCCAAAAACAATGGGCCTCTTCTAAAGAACACCCTCTCCAGCTTTTGCAGGGAATTTCGTTAGCTGATCGTAGAATTGTAGGTAAAAAACTTTCCTATGATGAACTGGCACAAACAGTGGCGAAATCTTTTGATCTTACTTATTTGCGGCTTGATTCACTCAACATCAATTTAGATTCAATCTCGTTTCTAATCCCTGGCCCCTATGCCGAACGCTTAGGAATTGTCCCCGTAGAGGTGACTCCGACTCATGTAGTGATTGCCACCAGTGAGCCATTAGTGACCGATTGGATTGATGAAGTAGCAGCTCAAACCAAGCGAAAAATTCAACTCAAATTATCGACACCAGCGCAAATTCGTCATTTATTGAATGAAGTCTTTGTGGTGCAAAAAGCACTCAAGAGTGTTTCACGTGAGCAAGGAAAGTCGGGCGACGAAAAAATCAAGCTTATGCGCCAGGGGAAAATCAACGAGCTTGATAAGCTGGTTGAAACTTCACGCGCGAAGAATACCGGCCCACAAGATAGCTCTGTTGCCCGTATTGTTGATTGGCTGATTAATTATGCCGTTATGGAGCGTGCCTCAGATATTCATATTGAACCTAAAAAAGGTCTGGGTCTCGTGCGCTTCCGTGTAGATGGAGAGCTGCGCACAGTTTATCGCTTAGATCATGAAATTCTTATGATGATTGTCTCCCGCTTCAAAATCCTGGGAGATATGAAGCTTGATGAAAAACGCAAGCCTCTTGACGGCGGTTTGAAGCGTCAAATGGATAGCGGCAAAAGTGTTGAGATGCGCTTATCAACACTTCCCACTGCCTTTGGTGAAAAACTGGTTATTCGTATTTTTGATAAGCAAGTCCAAGGACAAGATCTCTCGTTCATTGGTTTTTTACCTGATGACCTTTTCACTTGGCAAACCATGATCCATGAACCACAAGGCCTCATTCTTGTGACCGGTCCAACAGGTTCAGGTAAAACAACAACGCTTTATACGACTCTTAGTATTGTCGCGACACCAGATGTGAACGTTTGTACTGCGGAAGATCCGATTGAGATGGAAGTAGATACCTTTAACCAAGTGCAAGTAAATCCTCAAATCGGCCTTAATTTTGCGGAATGTATTCGTGCTTTCTTGCGACAAGATCCCGATGTGATTATGGTGGGCGAGATTCGTGATCTTGCTACTGGTGAAATGGCGATTCAAAGTTCACTTACTGGCCACTTGGTCTTTAGTACGCTTCATACCAATGGTGCGCTGGCCACCATACAGCGACTGATTGACTTAGGCCTTCCGACATTTCTTATCAACTCATCATTATCTGGAATTCTGGCGCAACGATTGGTTAGAAAGTTATGTTCTCACTGCAAAGCAGAAGTCCCAACAGATGAAAGTAAGTGGGAGACTTTGCTTGATGGGGAAGAACTTCCTATGCCAGAGAAAATTTTTGAGGCACGTGGTTGTGATGAATGCAAACATACCGGCTACCTAGGTCGTTTGTGTGTCTATGAATTGGTGAAGTTCAACGATAAGATTAAAAGAGTTATTCATCCGAAAGTAGAAATAACAGAATTAAAAGAAAAGACCCGTGGCCTGTTCACGCCATTGCGAGTGAATGGTGCTCGCAAAATCATTGAAGGCGTTACGACACTCGATGAAGTATTAAAGGTAGCTTACTAATGCTTTGGTTATTTTTCTCGACTCTCGCTTTCGCTCAATGTGGCACTTATGAATTTAAAGGAACTCCACGTATCGTGGAGGATCAAATGCAAGTCGTTTTGAACGAAAAAAGTTTGTCGCAATTCATTCTTTATCCAGCGATGAGTGAACAGATGAAGCTCGCACCTTATGTGGATTTAATGGTTCAAGGTGAATTAAGAATTAGTAAAATGATTGAGCCTCGTGAAGGTGATGCAGTCGATTTCATCAAGCTTGATTATGCTCTACCAAATCCTCTCAATCCCGTTCAGAATTCATTTCTACGCCTAAAAAAAGAAGAAGCGTGTTTATGAAATGGTTTTTTCTCGTGTTTCTTATATGTTCAAATGTTTGGGCGAAGAACCATATGCTTATTTTAGGTGGTGGGGGAGAGCCTCGTAATGCACCTAAAACAATGTTTGATCTTGATTTAAGTTTAGTCGGTGATTTTAAGAAAAAAGCACCCCATTGGGAAACGAGTCTAGTCTTTAATGGCGGCCACAGTGAAACAGAAAAAATTGCGGGCCAATATTTTGGGACTTATAATCCTGTCGGACAGACTTTTACCACCGCCAATTACAATAAACTACTTGATGCCTATGAAAAAAAGCTACTGAGTGGTGAGTTGAAATCTGGTGATCAATTAATGGTTCATATCAACACCCATGGGGCCACACGTAATCCGGTATTGGAGATGACCCATCAGATTGCCACTGCTGAAGGGGCACTTTCGAATTACAATAATGTGGGAACTTCTGTCGTTTCTCTCGATAAATTAAAGAAAATTGCGGAACTGGCCCAACAGAAAGGTGTTAAGTTGGCCGTGATTGATTTGTCTTGTCACTCTGGTAATACACTTAATTTGGCCAAACAGTATCCTGGAACATGTGTCATCTCCAGTACCGGTCCTGAGCACTATGCTTATGGCGGTGGGATTGCAAATTTCGCTGGCCGCTTTAATGCTGCTTTAGCTCCTGGCAGAAATTTAGAAGAAGTCTTTCTTGAGGCAAGAGTGAACTACGCAGACTTTGGCTTTCCGATGATCTCATCTCCGCAAGGTGGTGATGTACAATCTCGCTTGTATGAGGCGATTAGTCCTTACTTATATTATTACAATCCAAATTCTGATAAGCAGACAGCTTTTTTAGAGAGAGAAATTAAAGACACTAACCATTGCGCTCCTGAAAATCATTTAGCCGCTCTCATTCGCGAAGTTGAAAACTTATTAAAAGTTGCTGATGGGGGAGAGTCCGAACGAACATTACGTGAGTTTCATGCTGGAGTCGTGAATTACTATGATTATCTGGCAAAGTTGCGTGCTGACATGAGAAAGGCGCGCTTTGATGTGGCCCTTAAAGAGACTGAGTTTTGTACTGAAATTAAGGCCAATCCTCTGAAGAAAATTAAGCGTGAGCAAAGTTGTGTCAAATATAATGGAGCACAATTAGCTACTCTAGAATTCGATCGAATGCAGGATTACTTTAAGGGCCAGTCCACAAAACTCAAAGGCCAAGATGCCGCCCAAGCAGCTGCTACTGCCGCCAATATTGAGAATGCTAAAAAAAGACGAAGTCAGCTTTTAGAACAATATCCTGAGTTGGCAGAAATTCAAGATTTCTGGAAGAAATATCCTATGCGCCAGCAAGAAACACATGTCTTAGCAGTGGAAGTTGGTTTGGCCCAAAGAAAGGTTTATGACATGCTTTATAAACGCTCGACCGCGACTGGAGCAAATCCCTGTCGTGACTTTAAGCTTTAATAGAGTTTACCCAAGACTCGTTGAGGATCCGGATAGATTTTCAGAGCGGCGGCAAGATTATCCTTTGATACGGCACCAGGCATATCGCACACCATGGGTTTTTCCAGACATAATTGAAAATGCAAATGAGGATTCCAGCCGCCATTCTCATGCTTATCACCCACCCATGCGATCACTTCACCCGTTGAGATCTGTTGGCCTACGGTTTTATTTTTTGTTGAGGCCTCATTGAGGTGGCCATAGAGCGCGTAGAGTTCGCAGCCATCAAGGACATGTTTGGTGATTAGGGTATGTCCGTAGTCTCCGGCAGCAGCATTGTAGGCGAACATAAATATTTCACCTTCGAAAAAACTCGTGATAGGTGTTCCAACAGGAGCGGCGATGTCGATGCCCATATGGATATTGCGGTTTCCGGCAAAGAGTTCGGTGGTGTACATGCCTTGGCGAACTTCGTTGTAGCGGCCAATGCCGTATTCAGAAAGCATCGAGCGTTTGGGGTCATAGCCTTTAGTGAAGTCGTAGACTTCATAGTTTTCTGGCAGGCTAATCACACTTGCGAATCGGAAGTGATTAAGGTCTAAGTCTTCGAAATTTTTAGATGTTTTATTCACGATTGAAGCGCTTAACCACTTCTTGGTCAAATCCATTACAACTCATGCCGGCGTCCACTAAAACCGTGGTGGCATTGATCCCAGAAGATCGTGGCGAAAGTAAAAAGGCGACGGTATTGGCGACTTCTTGAGTTTCAAGCGCCGTCTTTCTTAGTGTGAGGGCCTCAGCAAAAAGATAGTTATCAATATAGTTGGGAATACCTGCCGAGGCCGATGTCTTCAAAGGTCCTGCACCCACAGCATTCACACGAATTTTAGAATCTTTAGAAAGTGATTTGGCCAAATAGGGAACAGTGGCATCAAGCATGGCCTTAATCGGACCCAAATAGCCATATGAGGTGGCCCGAGTGTTGGAAATCGAAATGGTGACCACGCTAGCGTTACTGGTGAACATGGGATTGAGCACCCGGCACATTTCCACTAATGAAAAACACGAGATCTGAGCGGCCTCCAGATAGTCATGGCGTTTGGTGTGGTGAAAGTCGACGAGGCCTTCAGAAAAATTAGCAAAGGCCAGCGAGTGCAAGACTCCATCGATGTGATCGGCGTGCTGATGGATGGCATGGGGGAGAGCATTCAGTTGCTCCTCGCTACTCACATCACAAATAACTACTGGTGCACCGGGGAAAAGTTTATTCACTTGTGTGATCTGTTCTTCTTTTTGCACTGAGAAGATGCAACGTGCCCCTTCCTCAATAAGAGTTTTAGCCGAAAAGTAGGCAACGCTTTTTTTATTAGCGACACCGGCAATCAAAAAAGTTTTATTCTCTAGTGCTAAAAAACTCATAGAACCTCAAACAATCGCTGCGGCAAATTCAATGGTCATAATAGTTTTATCATCCACCACCACTTTGCCTTTCATGAAAGCGGCATTGGCGAGCATTTCGATAAAGTCCACGGTGATCATTAATTTATCACCAGGTTTTGCCATATTTTTAAATTTGGCCCCTTGAATACGAGTCACCACCGCCGTTTTGCCGGCCTCGCTGGATTCTCCTCGTCGGGCCATCAAATAAGCACCGGTTTGGAAAACCGCTTCACACATGAGCACTCCCGGCATGACGGGATTTCCAGGAAAGTGTCCTTTGAACCAATCCTCATTTCCTGTCAGCTGTTTAAAGGTCGTCACTCGGCCTTCTGTTTCATCGACAATGCCATCGAGTAAAAGGAAGGGCGGACGTTGAGGGATGTGGGCGAGGAGTTTTTCTAAATTAGCCATTGAGGCCTCCAGCGATATCAAGTGTGGCACCAGTGATGTAGCTCGCTTCTTTCGAAGCTAAGAAGAGCACCGCATGAGCGACTTCTTCGACTTTGCCAAAACGGCGCATCGGCACTTGGGCCTTGTATTCTTTGACTTGTTCCTCTGGCAGATCAGCAATCAGTTCTGTCTCGATGAAGCCAGGGCAGATGTTATTGATGGTGATGTTGCGTTTCGCGACTTCTTTCGCTGTCACCAGCGACAAAGCAATCTGGCCGGCCTTGGAGGCGGCGTAATTCGCCTGTCCAGGAAGACCCAGTTTGCCACCGATAGAGCTCATATTCACGATGCGGCCATAGCGATTTTTCATCATGGCGAGCACAGCATGTTTGGTCATGAGGTATGTGCCCTTAAGGTTGGTGTCGATGACGCGGTCCCAATCTTCTTCTTTGAGTGAGGCAATAATTGAGTCACGACGGATACCAGAGTTATTCACCAAAATTTCCACCGAAGGAAATTTAAGCTCAGCAAAAAATGTTTCAATGGCTTTTTCATCCGCGACATCAAAGCGTGCGATAGAAATGCGATCGCCATATTCTTTTAAACGCTCTTTGAATTTTTCGGCGGCTTCGGTGTTACCAGTATAAGTTGAAACCACGTGAGCACCCGCTTTTAAGAAAGCTTCGGCAATCCCAGCTCCGATACCACGAGTCCCACCAGTAACGATGACGTGCTGACCTGTAAAATTCATAGCGATTCCTTTGCGAGATATGAAGCGACTTCGTTGGCCTGAATCACACCATAGTTAGCTGCGCCTAACCAGCCTGACATAATGATGCCGACTGAGCCGGCGTGAAAGAGACCGGGTAATTCTTTGTGTAGATTCATACTGACATCAAGGCCTTCAAACTTTGTTCCAAAAGAGCTGCCTTGGCGATGAAGGGTGTAGCGCTCAACTGTGAGTGGTGTGGCAGCTTCCACAGTTTCGAGATTATCACGCAGATCGGGATAATACACCTCCAGACCTTTAAGCGTTTCTTCGATCATAAAAGCTTTTTCTTTTTTATACTCTTCAGGTGATAAGTTTTTCCAATGCTCATAACGGCAGTTGGTGGAAGACACGATCGCTGGGCGCGCCTCGGGGTCTTGCGGGCGCGTTTCATGAGGATAATAAACTGAGAATGTACGAGAAGAGACTTTGAGATCGACGAGACGTTCAGGCTCATAAGTCGGGTAGAGACTAGTGAATACCAAATCACCCATCGCAGGTAATACAGTGCCTTTTTTAAAGCCCATATAAACTTGGCAGCTCGAGGTATTGAGTCTTACCGCTTTAGTTTTTTCTACAAAACTTTCACTGAAGTATTCAGGGCCAACCATATTCATAACGGTTGAGAGAATATTGCCGTTAGAGAGGACCGAACGGGACTTAACTTTTTTCCCACGGTGAATAATGCCGGAAACTTTGCCATTCTCAATGACGATCTTCTCAACTTTGGCCTGAAGTTTTATGTCGACGTTATTTTTCAATAACTCATCTTTCATCTTAGCAATCAAGACGTCAGTGCCGCCTTTAAATGTATAAACACCCTTCGACATGAAATTGGAAAAGACGATGCCGTAAGTAATAGCAGGATCATCAAGCGTGGAGCCATTGGCGTAAGTGATCGGCTCCATCAAAAAGCGAGTGACGTCGTTACGACCTGGGAAAAATTTTTCGAACAACTCACCGTTGGTCATTTGGTTTTGATCATAGAAATTCATCTGTGCCAAATGAGCGAAAAATGCATTAACGGTTTCAAGGGAGAGCCCAAAATGTTCAACGAGTTTTTGAGTAAAGTCTTCTTTCGTGAATTCGGTTTGCACTGAGAATTGCGGATTATGAAAGCGCACATCTTTGAGTTGGACGATGCTATCGGCAATTTCTTTGGACCAGTACTTGCGACAGGTTTTGATCATGCCAGCAGGAAAGCCGTGGAGACTAATATCAAAAACATGTTGCCGTGAATCACGGTAGAACCAGGTGGCAAAGCCGCCGAGTTTGTTGTGGGCCTCGAGCAAAAGAACTTTAAGGCCCAAGCGGCCCAAAATATTGGCCGCCGTCATGCCCGCCAGGCCTGCCCCTATGACCGTAACATCGTAATCAGAGGTTATATCTTCATGCACTCTAAAGAGCATGGTGTTGCTCCGCAATAAATTGATGAGAATCAGTAGCGGAAGGCTAGACTAAAGACTTAAAAAAGTCATGGTTTCATTTACAATAGAACATATGCAAAAACTCATACAACGCCTCACCGATTGGTTCTCCTTAGACACTCGCTCTCTTGCCATGACAAGGATGGCCCTAGGGCTTGCCATTTTTGTCGATATGCTTTGGCGAATGGGATCTGCCGAATGGCATTACAGTGATATTGGAGCAATGCCTCGCGATGTTTTTATTTCTACCTTCGTTTACCCCTGGAGTTATTCGATTCATCTGATGAGTGGCTCATGGGGCTTTGCCGTTTTTATCCTGGGACTTCACGCCTTGAGTGCACTCGCCATGGCGCTTGGCTGGCGCACGCGACTGACGACTCTATTAACCGCTTTTCTCACTATCTCTCTGCACAATCGTAACTGGTATGTGAATAACGGTGGTGATGATGTCATTCGTGCCCTGATGTTTATTGCTGTTTTTATTCCCTGGGGTGAGATGTGGTCGATCGATCAATGGCGCCAAGGCCATGGCGAGCGGGCCCCACGAAAAGTCGCTGGCACCTGGGTGCTGACCTGGTTTTTGCAGGCCTTCGTGATTTATTTCGTGAGCTACATTTTAAAAACATCACCCATCTGGCGCCAAGATTTCACAGCTATTTATTACTCCAGTCACTTAGATATTTTCTCAACTGATATCGGCAGATACATTCGACAATTTCCGACCTTCTTGAAGTTCGCCACCTTTGGCACCATCATGCTCGAGTGGCTGGGTCCCTTGTGTCTGGCCTTTGGTTGGCTGATCCCACGAAGAGTATGGTGTGGGTTACGTCTCGCCACGGTCTTGAGTTTTTGGGGACTGCACATTGGAATTATTCTCACTATGAGCATCGGGCTCTTTCCCTTTTACTGCTTAGGAATGTGGGCGGCCTTTATCCCCAGTGAGGCGTGGGATAAGTTTCTTCTGCGCTTTCCTCAAATTGAGGCCAAGCTTCGCGCCTTCATGGCCTTTTTTGCAGGTATTCCTCAGGTGCAGGGCCAAGTTGCTCCTGGCAAAAAGATCGCTCTCCTCTCTCAGTTCGGTGGTGCTTTTATCTTTGCTGCCATTTTCTGTTGGAATCTCTCGACCCTGAAACCGCCGCTCAAATACACCAGTGATTTCTGGATCGGAGTGGGCCGCTGGCTGCATATTTACCAAGAGTGGAATATGTTCGCGCCGTTTCCCAAGCAAGAAAATCTTTGGATGGAGATTCCCGCCGAACTAGAAAATGGTGCCACGATTGAATTGATTACTGGAGAGAGAGATATTTTAAGCTCTAAACAGCACTCATTCCCTCGTAGTGTGCGAGATGAGCACTGGCGCAAATTTTTTATGAATATGTCGGACAATGATAAAATCGCCAAGCACTATGCTGGTGCCTGGTGTCGTATGTGGAATCGTCATGAGAAAGACGGTGGTCGTCGTCCAAGGCTGCGCAAACTCAGCATCAATGTCTATCATCATGTGATAGGCCTTGATTATCAGCACTCACCACTGCATAAGCGCACAGTGTGGAATCATTATTGCTTTGCCGAGGATCTCAAACAAAACACCAACTGATCATTTTTCAGTCATGGTCGTCACATCAAAATCTTCTGGCACTGGTTCGTTGAGCCACTTCTCGGATAATTTCAAGAGACGTGCGGTGGGTTTATCGTCAGGATGTGCCAACAAAATTCCCTCTAAGAGTGTGCGAGACTTGGCAAAATCCTTCTGAGAAAAGGCGCTATAGGCCTCATTATAAAAACTAAAAGCTTCCGTGTCTTTGGCGAGGGGATGGACTCCATGGATGACTTCAAAGATTTGCACTGGAGTGGTTTTACCTTTCACTTTTACTTTATCCAAAGGCCGTGAGTTAAAGCGTCCAGGCGGCAAGCGCGCGTGGGTGTATTCAGAAATTAGAATATGGGCGCCATAGTATTTACACAGGCCCTCAAGTCGAGCACCGAGGTTCATATTATCTCCCAGTGCAGTGTAGGAGAAAATTTTATTTGAACCCATGTTACCGACTGAACATTCACCGGAGTTAAGGCCAATTCCGACTTTAAATTCCGGAAGGCCACGGGACTTGAAATCTTCATTAATGGCAGGAAGAGCTTCCATCATTTTCACGGCACCTTCAACGGCATAAGTGGGATGATCAGGCAGATCAAGTGGTGCTCCCCAGAAGGCGACAATGGCGTCACCAATATATTTATCGAGTGTGCCTTTGGTTTCAAACACCAAGTCCGTCATGGTGCCCATGTACTGGTTAAGAGCACCGGAGAGTTCTGTCGCGGTTAATTTTTCAGAGATACTGGTGAAGTCTCGCACGTCTGAAAAGAGACAAGTGATATCGCGCTTCTCACCACCGACTTTGAGCTTCTCTGGATTATTCAACATCTCATTCACAATCGCTGGCGAGACGTAGCGAGCAAAGGTGCCTTTGATTTGTTTCTTCTCTTTGGCCGCTCGCCAGAAGTTAACAAAAGTACTCCAAGAATAAGTGCTGAAAAAACACAACAAACAATAAAAGAGTCGTAGCTCATAACCCTTGGGAAGAAACACTCGACTATCAAGCATAATCACAGAAGTGGAAACCAGAATAAGAGTGCCGATATCAAGCAGGGCATTGCCACGACGCTGCAGCACCACGAGCACAATGAAACCTAAGAACATCATCAAAATAGAAATTCTGAGAGAGAATTCTGAGGATTCATAAGTGAAGCCATGTAAAAGCATGTGAGTCACATTGGTATGAGCGTACATCCCCGCCATTTTAGGATCGATGGGCGAGTTTCGAAGATCGTGGGCACCCTCAGCGACTGAGCCCACCATAATCATGCGACCATTTAAAAGTTTTTTTGCCTTTGGACTATCATCTGGCGCCGTGATGACATCGTAATAACTAATTTCCGGATAGTTTTCACGACGGGCGGAGTAGCGCACTTTAATTTCACCTAACTCATCCAGCGGAATATCTTTACCTTTAAAACTAATCAACGCTTGGCCAGTTGAGCTGGTAAAAACTTTCGCCTTCTCGCCTGAGAAAGCTTCCGCACTGGCGAGCCCCATGGAAGCGACATAGACTGACTCACGTTGCTCATCAATCAAGTTAGCAATAATGCGATAGTGTCGGAAGACACCATCGAAGTCTTCGCTATTACCAATATGGCCCATGAGTGCTTCAGTGTCGGCGAGACTTTTAATCGGGAAGGTGTAGCGTGACACCCAAAAAGGTTTGGTGGGTTGATTGAGCTGAGCATTGCCAGATTGCAAGTAAACAAAGTCTGGAGTTTTCTCGAGAGCATCTCCGCCATCTTCAGCGGAGACATGTTCAGGATCAAGATTTGTGAGCGAGTAACCCAAAACAACTTCACCCCCATTGTCGCGAAACTCCTTGATGGAGAGAGCGAAGTCATCATCTTGGGCGAGATCCTGAGAATTTTCAGGAAACAGAATATCAAGAGCGACTACTTTGGCGCCAAAATGTTGAAGTCGGCGCATTAGGAGGGCATGATTTTTTCGCGGTATCGGCCAGGTGCCAATCTTGGAGAGAGTTTTGTCATCAATTGTCACGATGGTGATATCGGGATCAACCCATTTCTCACTTAACTGCGAAGAAATACGTAGGTCATAGAATTTATTTTCAAAGAATTGTGGGAAAGTTATGATTTTTCCCAACTGGCCTTGCTCACCAAGAGTACGACTCAAACCAGCGAGAATCATCAGTCCGGCACAGGCCAAAAAGATCAGAATAGGGCCGGAGAGATCACCCCATCTTGAAAAGAAGCTGCCGATGCGTTTGAGAAAACTCATGTTTTGTCCTGTCCTAAATCATTTAACGTTCTCTCTATTTTAGGGTAATTTTTGATTCATGCACGTCTTTGGAGAAAATTATGAGTGAATCATTGAAAGAAGTTTTTCATAACCACGTCCGTCAGTTGCAGGATAAGATTACTCAACAAATGTTGACGCTTGATCCCACTCTGAAAATTAATGAAGATCAGTGGGAGCGAGTAGATCATGCCGGTGCCCCGGGCGGTGGTGGCCGAACACGCGCTTTCCAAGGTCAGCTCTTTGAAAATGCCGGGGTGAATACGTCCTGTGTCTTTGGGAAAATTGACCCCAATTTTGCAGCTAAGCTTCCCGGCGATGGTGACACCATGTGGGCCGCGGGTATTTCCTTAATTATTCATCCGACAAATCCACGTGTACCTACCGTTCATGCAAATTTTCGCATGATTCAGCAAGGCCAAAAGACTTGGTTTGGCGGCGGCGCCGATCTCACACCGTTCTATCCCCATGAAGAGGATTTTCGTTACTTCCATGGCGTCTGGAAAAAGGCCAGTGGTGAGAATTACTCGTGGATGAAAAAAGAGTGTGACGAGTATTTTGTAAATGCTCATCGTGGTGGTGAGATGCGCGGTATCGGTGGACTTTTCTTTGATGGATACAATACCGGCCACTTAGAAACCGACTTTTCGATGGTCAAAGATCTTTCAGAACATTTTATTGAAAGTTATTTTCCGCTTGTAGTGAAGCGACAACTCGAAGCTTTCACACCAGAGGATGAAGAGTTTCAACTGCATCGTCGTGGCCGCTATGTGGAGTTTAATCTGCTGCACGACCGCGGCACATTGTTTGGGCTGAAAACAAATGGACGAGTGGACTCAATTTTAATTTCGCTCCCAGCACGCTGTAAGTTCACTTACCAATATGCTCCGGCCAAGGGCTCAGCACATGAGAAGATGCTGAACTATTATCGTCCGCAGAATTGGGTTTAATGTTCAGCTAACACGGGAACAAGTTGGATGTCGGGAGTTTTATTTTTCTCCGCTTCATCTGGTTGTATCGCTCGAGTGGCATAAGAGTAACCAAGAAAACCTGCCGTTTGATCAACTAAGACGATCGCCCAACCTAAGAGTTTCAGTTTTGGGTTTTTAGCTTTTTGCGCCGCCATTTCAAAATGAGAAAGGGCCTTGAGATCCATTTGAACTTGCGCATTGCCAATGATGGCCTCCCAGCCAGTATCAAGGGCGACACGTTTGTAATCAGTCTCACCTTTGATCACAAAATTGGTAATACCGGAGTTACCTAGAGCAATAAAACCACAAGTGGCGTACCGAATGCCTTTGGGTCGAATCGCCAAGCTTGCCGCCGTCATTAGATAGGCATCCGTTGTCATGTAGGTCACATTTTGCATGATCTCTGGATGAGTTAAAACGTTTTTGGCAAATTGAGTGGGACTTGAACTCATCACTTCACTGGAGTGAGCAAAAGACTCAGTCGTGATCTGGATGCCTGCCATGAAAGCAATATACTTCCATTCCCGTGCTGCTTTTTTTAGGGCTAAGGCCGGACGAACCACCATAGGAACCATTTTGCGCATAAATAAATTCTTTGCCATCAATGCACGCATGGTACGTGGGAAATTTTGCTTAAACATCCCAGCAGCAAGAGCATTAAATGGCACACCTGCAGCGAGACGAAAACGAGTCATCTCTGCGCGCGCTCTATCAGTTATTCCACCCATTAATTTTTTGACGGCGCGAATTGTCGACTGGCCCACAGAGGTTGTTGAAATAGGTCGACCGACAAATTTGGCGACTTTCATTATACCTTTAACGATAATTCCACCGCTCGCCCACAAGGCCATATCAGCTGCGACGAGTTTCCAATAATCACCACCCGTCGCTTTTTCAAAACGGGCGATAGTGTCACTGTAACCATCTCCTAACAAAGCGGCAGCTTCACGCCATTGCTCACGTGTCAGTTCACCACTTTTCATCGAGCGATCTAGTCGCAATCCGAATTCTTCCAGATCCATAATCTCGCGCCAGAGCTCTTTTTCTGAAGCAAAACCATGGGAGATAGACATCATGAGAAAACCAAAGACAGCTCCATAAGCGGCAGCAAAATGGGCACCGGCGCTGGATTTATAAAGTTTAAATAGTTGTCTCTCTACGGCGTCGTGGGCCCAAGGCATAGATGATTTTAAATGGTAGCGAACCATGCCCTTGTCACCATCTAGCATGAACCAAGTATCAATATTGCCGTCATCATCGGTATCGCGGCCATAACCTAGAATAGGGTTAACCTTCCCAAAGCGTGGCAAAGTATCAGCTTCTAAGCGAATCTCACGACGGCCCCAATGATTGGTATAATGATAGGCCTGGACTTTGGTGCTGCTATCAACAGTTTGCACCGTTAAACGCACACGGATTTCTTCACCCCAGGCAGGGATTGATATAAGGACACAAAGAAGCGTGTACAGGAGAGTCTGCATATGAGGGGTAATCTGCAAGGAAAGGGCCACGATTGAACAGTCTAGCCCCGTGATTTGTCGTGGGGGAAGTGTCTAAAAGATCGACACCCTTGTTAAATGTTCACACCTTACCCTCTTTTTTTGGGGAAGCTTTATGCTCTTGAGGACATATAAATCTAACTCTCAATGAGGTTTGAAATGAAATCATTTCTTTTGCTGTTGGCCTGTACACTTATTACGTCTTCGGCTTTTGCTCGCAACCCTGTCTCTAAAGAATGTAAAGCGGAAGCAGAGGGTATCGTTTTCGATCTCCATGCAGAGTATTTAAGTGGATTTGATTTTGTTCCCATGATCAGAAGTTTTTCTTCAAAAGATGCTGGTAGCAATATCATCCATTACGTTCAAGTTGTGATCGATGGCAATTCAAGCTTCACGACTGTTGAGCTCCGTAAGGGATCGTGTAACGTAGTCTATGTTGATTAAATTTATAGCAGTATTGATTTCACTCAATGCTTGGGGGGGAGATGTTTTTCATTTTCCCCCAGGTGATCCCCGCTCAGGTCTCTTGACTGAAGAGCGTATGCAAGCGGTCACCAATAGTTTTATTATTCATAGCTGGGTACGCCATACTCCTGCAACTGGTCCCTATATCAATCCCAAGTTTGATTGGTCGATGCCTTATTTTATGGCCGGCAGTCAGTTGGACAATAATTTATTTACGATTCATCTCGCCGGGGCCATTGCGCGCTTGCCGGGGATGAATGAACTCGGACTTGCTTTTGTTTTATGTCATGAGTTGGGGCATTACTATGGCGGTCATCCCAAACAACAGAAGCACGCAGAGTGGGCCTCACTTGAAGGCCAGTCTGATTATTGGGGCGCTCGTGTATGTATGAAAGAGTGGCTGATGCATGATCCTCAGCTTTTTGCGGATGTGGAGATAGACTCAATCGCCTTAAAGCTTTGTCGAGATGAAGAAATCTGTGCCCAAGTGATCACTGGGGGAGAGGTGTTTTTTCGAGTGAGTGCACCATGGATAGGCGGCAAAATACCTAGCTTGGCCAAACGTGATCTTGGGGTTGTTTTGAGCACCAATCAATTCTATCCCAATGAGCAATGCCGCCTCGACACCATCGTGGCAGCAGCGTTAGATAAAGATCGACCACGGTGTTGGTACAAAGATTAGTTCTGAACGTACACTTCCACGTCGGGATGAAAATTCTCCCTCAAAATGGAGCGAATCGCTTCGAGAGTGCCGGCGGAAGAACTTGGGCATGTTCCGCAAGCACCTTGGTATTTCACCAAAACCATATTGTCTTTGAAATCTTGAATCAAGACGTCACCACCATCACCTTGTAACCCCGGACGAATAGTGCGATCAAGAATCTCTTCAATCTGGCGGATCTCAGGTGAAAGAGCTGCACGTCGCTCTTGCTCTGGATCACGAATGGTAATATTTGGGTCATGGTCGGCGAGCATATTTTCAATATTTGTTTTGATGGTGGGTTCTAGCACATCCCAATCTTCAAAACTGAATTTTGAAACAGTGATGACGTTTTGGAAAAAGTGAATTTGATCGACTCCACGTAGATCAAAAAGAGACTGGGCCAGTGGGATATTTTCACAATCGATCATTGATTTGAAAGTGGCCTTGCCGGCCTTAATGACATCGCGATCAACGATGAATTTTAAAGCATTCGGGTTAGGTGTGGGTTCGACAAAAACCTCTGGCGTGCTCATAGTTTCCTCAAAGGAAGAGTCGGCGGGCCTTTTCAATGCCGGCGACTAATTGTTGGATATCTTCAGTAGTGTTGTAGGGACCAAATGATGCGCGTGCGAGAGCGCTTTGCCCAAACGATTTTAAAAGCGGTTGAGTGCAGTGATGGCCAGTGCGAATGGCGACACCTTCTTTATCAAGTACGCTGCCCAGATCTTGTGGGTGGAGACCTTCCACCATAAAGCCAAAAGTGGCGATTTTGGGAGCATCTTTGGCAAATATTTTCAGGCCTTGAATGGCGCTGAGAGCGCGTGTGGCGGCCAAATTAAGTTCAACGTCTTTGGCGTGAATCTCACTCCAACCAACAAGAGAAACAAATTCCAAGGCCGCACCAAAACCCAAAACCTCAGCAATCACAGGTGTGCCGGCTTCGAATTTTTCAGGAAGTTTATTCCAGGTCGTTTTCTCAAAACTCACTGTAGCAATCATATTGCCGCCGCCTTGCCAGGGGGTCATCGCTTCTAGCAGTTCTTGGCGTGCCCATAATACTCCCACACCATTAGGGCCAAAAACTTTATGGGCAGAAAACGCCAAGAAGTCGGCCTTCAGGGCCTGCACGTCAATCATTTGGTGAGGTGCCGCCTGGGCAGCATCAAGTAAAACATGGGCACCAAAACTGCGTGCCAAAGCGATCATTTTATCTACTGGAGTGATGACTCCCAAGGTGTTGGAGATCATCGTCATCGCTAAAATTTTGGTGCGTTTTGAGAAGAGCTTCTCTGCTGCTACTAAATCAAGTTGGCCATCTTCAGTGAGCGGCACCACTTTAATGATGGCACCTTTTTCTTCCGCCAGCATCTGCCACGGGACAATATTGGAGTGATGTTCGAGGAGAGTGAGAATGATTTCATCCCCTGGGCCAATATTTTGCCGCCCCCAAGATTGAGCGACGAGATTTATGGCCTCAGTCGTTCCGCGGGTAAATATGATTTCTTCGCGAGCATTGGCATGAATAAAATCTTTAACCTGATCGCGCACCACTTCATAAGCATTGGTGTTCTCTTCACTCAAACGATAAATGCCACGATGAACATTGGAAGTGTGTTTGGTGAGATAATCCGTCATCACTTGGGCCACTTTGACGGGCTTTAAGGCCGTCGCTGCCGAATCAAGATAGGCGAGACGTTTGCCGTTCATGGAGGCCTGAAGCATCGGGAAGTGCGCTTGCCAGTTAAAGCTCATAAGAGCTCCTTCGTCAGCACTTCTCGCCACTGACTGTTTTGTAGAACTTCCTGCACAAAGGCATGAGTCAAAAGATGCTGGACGCGTTCTGCCGGAATACCGCGAGAGAGTAAATAAAAGCTAGCTTCTTCACCAATCTGACCAGTGGTCGAGCCGTGGGCACATTTCACATCGTCAGCAAAAATTTCCAGCTGAGGCTGACTGATGGCATAGGCCTTCTTGGATAGAAGAAGGCTTCGACTCATTTGTTCAGCGGCGACTTTTTGCGCATGTTGAGCAATGTGCACACGACCAGTGAAGATCGCCTTAGATTCATCATCTAACAGATTTTTCGCTAATTGTTTGGCCGTCGTGTGGGGAGCGGTATGAACTAGACTTGATTGCACATCAACCTGTGATTTGCCTTTAAGTTTAGTCAGACTCGCCAAATCAGCATGGCCCTCAACCCCACCGAGTGTCGCTTTTACTTCGAGGCGAATTTGTTGTCCACCTTGCACCAGAAAAGTTTGCTTAAGAAGAGCTCGTTCAGCGAGATGGCTTTCAAATTGAGACACGTGCAGGGCTTCGGCCCCTTCCGTGAGGATGATGGCATGATCAATTTGGGCGTCCGCGTGCAAATTAATTTCTGTACGCTGACTGGTAACTCCTGCTTTTGAGCCTTGTATACGTTGAATGAGTTTCACTTTAACCGCAGGAGCAATTTCTAGATTCAAGTAGGCGAGTGTTGCTTCCATAGCATGGCCATCGCGCGCTACCAGAACTTCGAGTGTTTGGTCTTGGGTGATTTTGAGATGAAGAGCGGCGCCCATTTGTGGGAGCTGGCCCCAAGTATCTAGGCCTGTTTTTTTGGGAGCAGCGACTTTCTCAACGCCTGCCGGAAGTGAGTGAGTCACAACGGTGCTACCGCTTAAAACAATATGCGCATTATTACTGGCCACAGGAGTAGCAGCTTTTAAGGTATCAGGTAAAAATTTTGGCAATGAAGAATACTTCCACGCCTCACTAGACCCGGGAAGCTCTATCAAACCATCTTGTGTGAAGCCTTCGAGCTTCATGAAATTTTTCCTTCGGCTTCAGCGATCAGCCAATCATAGCCTTTCTTTTCTAACTCAAGGGCGAGTGACTTATCACCGGATTTAATAATGCGGCCTTTATAAAGCACATGGACATAATCAGGAACGATGAGATCAAGTAAGCGCTGATAGTGAGTCACCAAAACAATCGCGTTGAAGCGAGATTTGATGGCATTCACTCCACGAGCAACAATTCTCAAAGCATCGATATCTAGCCCTGAGTCTGTTTCATCTAACAGAGCGAGACGCGGATTCAAGAGCGCCATTTGCAAGATTTCATTTTTCTTCTTCTCGCCACCGGAGAAGCCCGCGTTCACATCTCGCTCGAGGAAGAGTTCATTCATTTCTAAAAGTTTCAACTTTTCATCAACCAGTTTTTTAAAAGCGGCATCATCCAGCTTATCAATGCCTTGATGAGAACAGACTTCATTAAATGATTCACGTAAGAAATCTTTGTTAGAAACACCCGGAATTTCTACCGGATATTGAAAACCTAAAAAGATTCCTTCTTTGGCGCGCTCATCAGGAGCAAGTTCCAACAGATCAATCGGTTTACGATTCACCAAGTAATTCACAGAGCCGCCCGTGACCGTATAAGAAGGGTGGCCAGCAATGACTTTTGAAAGAGTACTTTTGCCTGAGCCATTGGGGCCCATAATGGCATGAATCTCTCCTGCCTTAACGGCAAGGTTAATCCCTTGAAGAATGGTGGTTCCTTCAACGGTGGCACTTAAATCTTTAATCTCTAACATAACTAACCTACGCTGTTTTCGAGTTTCATCTCGATAAGTTTCACGGCTTCCACGGAAAATTCCAGTGGAAGAGTTTTAAAGACATCTTTGCAAAATCCATTCACAATTAGGCTGACCGCCTTCTCTTGGGTGTAACCCCTTGAGCGCAAGTAGAAAATTTGATCGGCACTGATTTTCGAAGTGGTGGCCTCATGTTCAACCACCGCCGTATCATTTTTTACATCGATGGTCGGGAAGGTGTGGGCGCCACACTGATCGCCAATTAACATCGAATCACACTGAGAGTAGTTACGTGCTCCTGTCGCACTCGGCATGATCTTGACGAGCCCACGATAGACGTTGTTTGATTTCTCCGCTGAGATCCCTTTCGAGATAATCGTCGAGCGGGTATTTTTCCCCACATGAATCATCTTGGTGCCAGTGTCGGCCTGCATGTAGTGATTGGTGAGTGCGACGGAATAAAATTGTCCGACAGAGTTTTCACCCAAGAGGACACAGCTGGGGTATTTCCAAGTAATCGCTGAGCCTGCCTCGACTTGTGTCCAAGAAATTTTAGAATTTTTCCCCACACAGTGGCCGCGCTTGGTGACGAAATTGTAAATTCCGCCTTTACCTTGCTTATCACCTGCATACCAATTCTGAACTGTTGAATATTTGATTTCAGCATCATCGAGCGTGATCAGCTCCACAATTGCTGCGTGCAATTGATTCTCGTCGCGCTGAGGGGCGGTGCAACCTTCAAGATAATTTACGTAAGACCCTTTGTCGGCAATGATCAACGTGCGTTCAAACTGGCCCGACTCTTTGGCATTAATTCTAAAATAAGTTGAGAGATCCAACGGACAAGTTACACCCGGTGGGATGTAGACAAACGAGCCGTCAGTGAAGACAGCGCAATTGAGAGCAGCATAAAAATTATCGGCCGCCGGAACGACGGTGCCCAAATATTTTTTGACCAAGTCGGGATACTTCTGCACGGCTTCTGAGATCGAGCAGAAAATAACACCAACTTTTTCTAAATCTTCTTGGTGAGTGGTGCCCACTGAAACTGAATCAAAAACCGCGTCTACCGCGACACCCATCAGGCGTTTTTGTTCGGTAAGAGGAATGCCAAGTTTCTCAAAAGTTTCTAAGAGCTCAGGGTCAACTTCATCCAGGCCCGCGACTGATTTTTTAGTTTTTGGTTTGGCGTAATAAGTGACCGCTTGAAAATCAATGGGAGGGACTTGGCAGTATTGCCATGTCGGATGTTCCATTTTCTGCCACTGACGTAAACCTTTCAGGCGAAATTCTAACAACCACTCTGGTTCATTTTTTTTAGCAGACAATAGACGCACGATCTCTTCGTTAACGCCTTTAGGGAAATCTTCTGACTCGATATCTGTGACGAAACCGTATTTGTAGTCATCGTTGAGTTGATCAATCGGTTTCATGCGTGCTCCTTAAAGCTCGGACACTGAGGAGCGAGCTTAAGCGAGGGGGCATTATCTTCGAGCAACTCACGCACAGAAAGTGTGGTGAAAATGGATGTGACGTAATCATTTAAACGTCGAATGGGGGCCGAGATATTGCAAGTACTCAAGAGTTCACAAGGGCCATCATGACAATCAACAGTAAAGCTTTTGCCTTCGATTAATTCAACCAAGGCCAAGACACTGAGTTTTGAGAGATCAAAATTTAGATAGTAGCCGCCCTTAACACCTTTCACGGAAACAAGAATTCCCGCCAAATTAAGCTGCTGCATGACTTTAGCAATCGTATCAAAGGGCGCTTTATAGCGATCACACACTTCGCGAGCTGAGGTGAGTTCCGTGGGCGTGCGCTCACTCATGAACTTCAATACCATCAAGCTATATTCAACTTTGCGATTGAGTTTAATCATTGGCATCCTAATTAAGGCTAAAACAGCCGTATTTTCCATTCAGATTAAAGGAAAACAGACCAAAAAGCACTTATTTTTAATGCCTTGAAATAATTAGTTTTTAGTGGGTTTGTCTAGTTAAAAAAGAGGTAATAACTCGCGCCGATGATGGATCCCACTGCAAGAGTGAGAACCAGCCACGGGGAACTGGAGGCGGTGGTTGCGACTTTGGACGCCGTTTTAGGACGGGCCATTCGAATACCACTACGAGTTAGGCGACTCATCGTGTGGTTGCGATCCTCTAACTCAAGCTTTGCCAATGGTGCTGATTGTTGCGGTTTGGCCTCTTTGGGATTTTTGATTTGATCCAATGTTCTGATTTGAACATTGTCACCGGCCTCAATTGTCACATGCGGTACTGAACCAATCGCTAAGGGAAGAAAGGCCAGGTAGGGAACAGTCTTATTGGCAGGGATACGTTGATTGTCGATCAAGACACCATTGGTGCTACCAAGGTCGGTGATGAGAAATTCTCCACGAGGATCAATATCAATCCGACAGTGCTGTCGAGAAATGCCTTCGACTTTTATTTGAACATCACAGCCCGAGCCGCGTCCAATCAGAACGGAGTTTTTCTCCACTTCAAATTTTTGGATACCGTCTTGCGCGGTATGAAACACGAGCTTCATACCACCATAATATCATCATTTTTACATTTTAAACGGTGCTGGAATGCCGAGCAATTTTAGCCCCTCTTCAATCACAATCGAGCAAGCTTGAGACAACCTTAAGCGCGCTTCTTTCAAACCTGTCGGGGCAGATGACATAGGACATTCAGCATAGAAACTATTAAATGCGCGGGCGACATCATAGAGGTAAGCGGTGAGCACGCTGGGGCGATACTGTTCACAAGATTGCGCCACAATCCCATTAAACTGTGGCAAGAGTCTCATGAGTTCAGCTTCGGAGGCCGTCGTGAGTTGAGCATAATCAGCCTTTTCACTGGTCTCGAGTTTTCTCACGAGACTTTGAATCCGAGCGAAGGTGTATTGCAAATAGGGGCCAGATTCACCATCGAGCTTGAGCCATTCTTCCATAGCGAAGACAATTTTTTTGGTGGGATCAATCCGAGTCATGCCGTATTTGATAGCACCACGGGCGACATCTTGAGCAGTTTGTTCAATCTCTTCAGCACTCCATTCGCCTTGGTAGCGATTGAGGTATTCTGACTTCACCTTTTCAACCATGTTATCGACCAATGATTGCAAGGGAACAATATTTCCTTTGCGCGAACTCATCGCTCCATCAGGTAGTTCAACGAAATCATATTGAAGATGGAAGCAATCTTTGGCGTGCTCAAAACCCATCAGCTCCAAAACTTTAAAAACTTGCTTAAAGTGATGGGCCTGACGAAGGTCGACCACATAGACACTTTTCTCAATGCCTTTTTCTTGGAATTTACGACGAGCAAGTTCAATATCCTTGGTGGCATAGAGACCATTACCATCGGTTTTTAAGAGCATACAAAAACCCAGGCCATATTCTTTCAGATCAGCACCGACGGCACCGGCATCTTCTACGAATAAACCTTTCTTCTGCCATTCACGTACGAGCTTAACTGACTCTGAATCAACTTCTGATTCCCAGTACCAGGCATCAAATTTTACATTGGCCCATTGATAGACTTCATTCATCAGATCCACTGACCACTGGCGCGTTTCTTTCCAGAGGTCATAGTACTCACCTTGCTTCTTTTCTAGCTGTGCGAGAATTTCGGTGAGTTGTTTGCGATTAGTCTCTTCTTTGTCAGTGCCACGCTCGTCTTCGAGTTTGTTATGGCCCTTAGTATAAAGTGTCCCGAGCCAAGCCCCTTTGCGCTCTTTGGGAGGAGTCTCTTGGCAATGATTTTTGAAATACCACAAACACTTGGCCACGTGGGTGCCGACGTCACCGGGAAAGGTCGAAGCGACAATATCAAAACCGCAGTAGCGATGCAGACGAATCAGCGCATCCCCCAAACATAAGTTTCTCATATGGCCCACGTGCATTTCTTTATGCGTATTGGGCTGAGAAAACTCAATCATGGTTTTAGGCATGCCACTGGAGATTTTTCTTTTGAAATAATCTTTTGAGAGAATTTCTGGCACCAACTCGGCCGCTAAGGGACCGGTGGCAAAAAAGAAATTCACATAGGGACCCATGGCGCGGGCCTCTTGAATCCAGGCGGGCCTCTCGCTTGAGGCCGCCAAAGCAGCAGCGAGATCTTTGCTGAGTTGGGCCGGGTTTTTTTTAGTCAGTTTGGCCCAAGGAAAAAGGGCAAAAGCGAGCTGACCCATCTTGGCGTCAGGAGTATTGGCAAAACCTGGATAGATATCTTCGACTTTGGCACTCTCAGCACCTAAGGATTGCAAAATAGGGGTCATCCAAGCGCTGAGTTGGTGACGGATTTTGTCGTGCATTAGGTAGGCCATGGCTTCCTCTCAAAAACGGGAGATTCTTACCGATACGTTAACCTATGAAATGGCTTTTGATAACGCTTCTCTTGAGCGTCTCCCATAATCTTTTGGCGCAAGAGATTGATCCCAGTAAGGATACCTTATCCGGCAAATGGACAGCGGGATCTTATCTCATTTATGACTGCGACGATCGTCATTGGGTGTGTGTCCATGATTTAGGACAAGCGCAATGTGAAGATCTGCGCAAAAATAAACTCGCCAGTGGTGCACGGACTTTGGGTTGTGCCCCCGGGCAAGTTTTTGAGAGTCGTGAAGAGTGTTGGAGCGTACAAAAAAAATTGGTCAATGAAGCGCTTTATCCGCGCACCTGTCTTCACCCCAATGCTCGTAAACGATTTATCGGATTTCGATAGACATCAAGCGATGCGGGCCGATTAAAGGCAAATCAAAAATATCACCATGAGCACGGAAGCCCACTTTTTGGTAAAAGCCTTCGGCGGGCTGTCTTGCGTTGCACCACAAAAGCGTGCACTGATTTTGCTTTATAAGAGGGAAAGCCGTTTTAAGAAGTGCGGAACTAAGTCCTTGGCCTTGAAACTCAGGAAGTGTCGCCATGCCACGCAAACGGTATTGATGAGGGTGCTCTTTTTCAAATTGAGGTTGGTTTTCAAAATAAAAAGAGGCCACACTGACCAGTTTGCCATCCTTGAAGGCACCAAGATGAAAGGTGAGTTCATCGTCATCACCTTTGAACACACAGTCCGCAAGCGTGCCGTGAGGCCGCAGCATCTTATGACGTAATGGGTAGGTGTCTTTGACATGGACTCGAAGAACTTTCACGGCCTTAATCTAAAGGATGGCCCAGGATATGGCCAAGGTTTTTAGAGCGAGGAGATACGAATGAGGTGATCTAAACCTATTTTAGTCAGTGTTTGCGCAAAAGTTTCCACAATTACTGGCGAGAGGCCGGTGGTTTTTCCATGCCAATCTGCGCGCATAAAATAGAGACAGCGATTGCCAACTGACGCGACTCGAATCTTGCCTTTAAGCCCAGCAAAAATTCCGTGATCAAATTGCAAATGAGTTTCACCCGTCGTGGTGACACGAGGAATTTTAAAACTCAACACCATCGGATAGGGCAGAACGATATGCTCAAGTAAGAGGCGGACGATTTGTTTTTTATCATCGTAAGATGATTCTTTCACAAAATTCAAATGCAGTTTGTAATCTTCGTAGCGACTGATTTTGCGCAGACCTTTTTGACATGAGCGTGGGTGAAGTCCCGCCACTTGCACGAT
>JBKHVI010000001.1:0-179012 GCA_046570105.1 Bacteriovoracia bacterium | reverse complement strand
TCACTGACTTTACTCGCGCTGATTTTTGTTCCAAGCAATCGCTCTGAGATTAAACTTATGCTTCGAGTGCTTTGTCCCATGAGATAAAGAATTGCGACGTCTTCTTCGACTGAGGCCTCATTGCGTTTATAAGCGTCTAATACTTTTGTCTGGTACTTTCCATGACGATCGCGCGGAACCTTCATGTTGAGTCGTCCAAGACCTTTTACAGCGAAAGTTCTTTGGTAGTGGCCGTTCCTTAAGTGTCGCTCCGAAATTTCGACTCCAGAAATTCGTTCATACTTGTCGCGACCGAGAAATAATTCAAATTCACATTCCATCAGGCCATTGATGAAGTCGACCGCCTGGGATTTGATGTCGAGCTTCATCATCTCCATCAATCCGGCCGTCCCCATCTGAGGAATTTTCTTGGCCATGTCGCGCAGTTCTGGTAAATTCACACTAAGCTGAAGCATTGGGTTTTCCTTTTAAAATTGTCTGTAGTAATTCAATTCTAAACAGAGACCCGATCCTTTGGCCAAAAGCTCAATTTACACAAGATTTCTTACACCACCGCGACTCATCCAGACAGATTTCTCATAAATGCTAAAATGAGATTTGGTAAGTGTTTTACTAGTATTCACCTTGCCAAGAATATCAATTCTAGAAATACGCTTATTGTAACTTATAAGCCTGATGTTATTACTGAATGGATTGATACGGTTAATGAGCAGGTAGATTTTGATGGTTGGATGGGTATAAGAGCTAAACAGAAATCTGACCGTTTTTCTGACCCATGCCTAACAAATAATGGTGATTTTCCTATTACGAGCGGGCCAATCGTTTTATGCGTATCTCTACAGGATTTAGATATTGATGAAGATGGGAATACGAAAGATCGTCTTCATAAAATCCTTGAAATAGGCTGGGATTTAGTAATTTTTGATGAAGTTCACTATGGTAGTCGAACGGAGAGAGCAAAAAACATCTTAGACAAAATTAAGTTTACTCACCGTCTTGATCTTTCAGGAACTCCATTTCGTTTGATTGAACAAGATGATTTTTCATCTCAACAGGTTTACACCTATAGTTATCTTGATGAACAAAAAAATAAAAAAGAAGAGATAGAGGCTTATCCAAATGGTGATGGAGAAAAAGTATATCGTTTAATGCCTGATCTGAATGTATCTACGATTGATATTACTGATGAGGATATAGCAGAACAGAGAGATACATTCAAAACAGATGATATTGATTTCTCTCTTAATCGCCTCTTTGAAACGAATGAAGAAGGCCGTTTTATTTATGAAGATGCTGTTGATCACTTCATTGATGGTCTAACAAAATCAGATCATGATGCCCGTTCCATTAGCGTATATGGGAAATTGGCCTCTAAACTGGGCTGTCCTGCTAAGAGGCACACCGTTTGGTGGATGAGTCGGGTTGATTCTATTTCCGCTCTTATTGAAAAACTAAGTAATCACCCTTATTTTTCAAATTACACGCTTATCAATGCCTCTGGGAGCGATAAATCAAAAGGTGATAATGATGAATCTATTTTAGCGAGAGATAAATCAAAGGTTCAAAAAGAAATTGCAGAGGCCAGTGAAAACCCTAAAAAACTTGGAACAATTACCTTTACCTGTGGTCGTTTCCTGACAGGCGTAACTATTAGAGAATGGGACAGTATTCTGATTTTAAATGATGTTCAATCTGCTGAATCTTATTACCAGGCGATCTTTCGAGTTCAATCCGCATGGGTAGATGAAAAGACAAAAGCTGTAATGAAGCCGACGGCTTGGGTATTTGATTTTGCCATCACACGCTGTCTTCAAATGACTTATGATTGTGCGAGTAATATTGCCGACCAAATTTCACAGCAAGAAAGTTTCGAGCAGAAAGTTGACGTGAATAAAGACAATCTTGAGATTGTCACAACTGGCCTATGTGAAACCCTTGATATTAAGCGTTTCTATGAGGGCAGTCTGGTCAGTGAATCAACATCAGCAAAAGATATTTTCGAAGTTCTGAATCACGAAGGTTCAAGGATTGCTCTCGCCCGGAGAATAACGTCAAATGTGCTTGTAAACTTTGGGAAACTTAAACTTTTGGAAGAACATCCGCATATCTTAGACATTCTTGAAAAAGTAAAAGGGTATCGCACAGGAGAATTTTCTGCGACGATAGAAGATTTTGTTCAAATTGGTCGAGATGCAAGTGAGTTAGAAAAAGTGAAAGGCGATCCAAATCTTACCCAAGATGAAAAAGAAAAGATCATTGAAGATGCTATTGAAAAAGATAAGGACAAGGAACGCCAAACAAGAAAGAAATGGTACGCGACTCAGATTAAACGTCTTGCAATATGTATGGCAGATTTTATTTACATGACTTATGAGCCTGAATATCGCATTGATGACATTATCCAAACCAAAGAGCCACAATTCTTTGAAATTATGACTGGAATTTCAAAAGATGATTTTACTGTATTATGTGATCTGGGTTTTATGAATCGCTTTGCCCTCAATAGAATTGTACGAGAGTTCAGAGATCAGGAAGAAACGTCTGTTAATCCAGAAGAATATATCCTAGAAAACTTGAAAAGGCTTACAGCAGCCTAGGGAACCCACGCCTTGGGCCACTTACTCGCCTGAAATTCCTTTAAAAGCTTCAGTTGAGCAATCCTCACTTCCTTAATGATCTTTGGTAGCTGCCCTGTGCTTGCAGCGATAAAGGCTAATGCCACAGCAATCTTGATTAAGTTGTTCATAAATTTTTCTCCTACAAATTTGTAAAAGCCTCATCCCGTCAGTCCGCTCACTAGTGAGAAGTAGCAAGGACGAGGCTTTGTGGTTCAAATTTGTCTCTGAAAAAAATAGCAAAACGTGTAGCAAGAAGTAGCAAACCGACGACATTTCATGAAATTTCACGAAAGATTTAAGACTGCGACCGTGAAGACTCTGTTGTTAAATTAACTGGTTAATGTTGTTAAAAAAAAGCCCAGCTTTTTAAACTGGGCTTTTTTAGAAACATAAAAGTGGGGTGATCGACGGGGCTCGAACCCGCGACAACCAGAATCACAATCTGGCGCTCTACCAACTGAACTACGACCACCACAATAAGGTGTTATTTTTAGCGTGGTGCGGCGCGTTTGGTCAAGAAAAACCTGTTTGATTGACCCTGATGCCAGGCCCCCGGATAATAGAATCTAACCCTTGGGATGCAATTTATGACAATGAAGATCGCTTTTTCGGACTTTGACGGCACGCTCACCCTCGAGAATCGTCAACTGACGCGCACTTTTTTCGATATCGTCGATCATTTGCACCAACACGGCCAAGAGCTGGTGGTGGTCTCGGGACGCTCGCTTTCATGGGGCCATTTTCTCCTCACGCACTTCCCGCAGCTCAACGCCGTCATTATGGAAGGCGGTGGAGTGATCGTCACACGCAATAAGAAGAATGACATGGATGAGCATGTGCTGATCGATCAGAGCGAAGTGCAGGCGCTTGAGAGTGTCACGGAGGAGTTGCAGCGGGTGTTTCCGAAATGTCCGTTGTCGGTGGATTCGTTTGGGCGAAAGACGGATCGTGCGATTGAGTTTGAATTTATGCAGGATGAAGAGATCAATCAGGTGCTGCAGTTTTTTAAGACGCGCAAGGTGAACTACTCGAAATCGAATGTGCATATTAATTTCTGGTGTGGCGATATTTCAAAATATAATGGTGTGCGTGCGTTTTTAGAAAAGATTCGCCCGGATGTGCATGAATCGGAAGCGGTGTTTTTCGGAGATGCGCCTAATGACCAGAGTATGTTTCAGCATTTCAAAAATAGTGTTGGTGTCGCTAATATCCGTCACTGTCTGTCGCGCCTCGAATTCAAGCCTTCGATAATTTTGGAAGGCAAAGAGAATGATGGGCCCTTGGGTGTGATGAACTATCTTAAGAAGCTCAACGCTCTTAATTAGTTTTCTGTTTTCCAGTTTTTTAAACGATCTTCGATAAGCTCTTCGATTTGTTTTGGATCGAGCTGGAGTTTATCTTTCATCCACACTTTTAAGTCTTCACCCAACGGCGCTCGATAGAGTGTTAGTTTCGTTTCATCTGGATAGGGAACTTTGAGTGCTAGTGCATGGAGTGCTTGGCGCGAGATCTGCATTTTATCGTGGTCTTCTGGAGTAGCGATTTTGTCTTTAAAGCGCATGAAGATGGTGGGGTCACCGTTATACATCTTGTCGCCCAAGAGCGGGTAGCCATGAAAGGCTGCGTGCAAGCGGATTTGATGTTGGCGACCAGTCTTCGGAAAGGCGAGAGCGAGGACGTAGTTGTCTTTTTCTAAGAGCAGCTCGTAACCCGTTTCAGCTTCTTTTCCCTCTGTCGAGGTTTCTGGATGGCACATATGCATCCCACGAGGCATGCCTGGCCGTTCACCCAAGCGCTCTCTTGCTATGAAGGGCATGGGAGTGTGGTTCGGGTTTTTGTGAGCGATGAAGAAGTAGCATTTGCGGATGCGATCGTTTTCGAAATGTTCACTAATGAGTTTGGCAGCCGCAGGATCTTTGCCTAAAAGGAGCAGTCCACTGGTTTCTCGATCCAAGCGATGGATGGAGTGGATGACTTTATCGTGAATAGTCGCAAAGTAAGTGGTGGCGACGTAGAAGAGGTGGCGGCCAGCGGGGTGAGTGGTCATGAAAGCGGGTTTGTGACAGGCGATGATTTTATCGTCTTCAAAGACCACCACGGGCTCTTCAGTGAGGTCGTGAGGTTTGCCGTGCCATTCTTCGTCTTCAAGTGCGGGCGTGTTGTAAGTGATGCTGGTGACGATTTCGCCGGCATGAACCTTGGTAGAGGATTTATGCGGTGGTTTGCGTCCCGAGATGGTGACATCACCTTGCTCAATTTTCTTTTTGATGAATTCGCGCGAGAGCGTGGGCATGTATTGATGAACAAAGACATCAAGACGCAAGCCATGATCCCCTGGTGGAACGGGGTATTCGACAACGTATTTGTCAGCGCGAAAGCTCTTCTTGATTTCGGGGTTCATGCCGCCGAATCATAGCGCTTCTTTAAGAGATGTTGAAGAAGGGTTATCGCCCCATCAGTGGAATAGCCATACTTTTTCCCCATCCCATCGAGGATATTGCGGATAAGTTGACGATTCTCTGTTGTGAGTGAGGTCGATTCACGGCCCATTTTCTTCTCATCGAGATAAAGCACCAGCCCCTTGCCGACACGCGTGATCTGCTTGGCCTGCTCTTTTCTGAAGCTCTCTTGCAACTGGCGCACAATATCATCGAAGACATCGCTGTAAACGATAGCGCGGCCTGGGTTGTCGAGTGAGTAGGCACCTAGACGGGCAATGAGGTTTGAGCGGAAGCGCTCAGGACCTTCCGAGAGACCGACGTTGGTTTCAAATTCTTTGACGAAGTAATTGTCTGGAACTTCAAATTTTCCAGTCACGTGGTTTTTAACTTTCTCGCCTTTAATGAGAGCGTTGATTTGAAGAATATACTTTGCCATATAGTCTTCGTAGCTGCGCTCATCAACAAGACCTAAGGATTCTCGCACCTCTTGGTCTAAGAGTTGCAATTGGTACTCTTCGATCAGATCGATGTGTTGGCGTGGATGATGGTAGTCACCTTGTGGAGTGATATTCAAGAAGTCGTAGTCTTGTTTTTTCTCAGCAAGAATTTTGAGTGATTCGAGGACTTCGACAAAGGTCACGCAGGAGTTTTGATCCGCGATTTCATAAATGAGACTTTTCACCTCACGAGGAGAAATACCAAATTTCCCTTCGTACATGCCGTCGTTGTCGTACTCGCGCGCGATCTCTTCCACATGCATCTTGAGGATTTGACGAGATTCACTATCGAGATGCTCAGGAGTTTCTCCATGAGCATAGACGAGTGCTTTTTCGATCGGATCAAGGTCTTCAGCGATGCGGCCGAGTTTTTCGTCAAAGTAGTTGCGTGAAGAAGGTGCACGCATGCGACTCATTACCGCCCAAAGACAGATGGTCTCGAGCGCATGAGGTTCGAAGCGGCCCTTGTTGGCGACGTTAGAAACTTGTTCGTGATAAATTTTCGCTTCGTCAGCGTAGCTCATCAAATAAGGCACACGGACAAAAGTGAAGCGGCCCTTGAAGCTGTTGAAGTCTGGGTGCTGCTTGAAGGCAGAGAAGTGAATCTCGTTTGAGCTTCCGATGAAGAAGATATCGAGTTCAGTCAGGATACCGCCGATGTTGATGGTTTTTGATTCCATCGTCATCAAGAGATATTTGAAAGTATCCAGTGGGCGTTTCAAGAGATCGGAGAATTCGAGAATACCGCGGTTAGCGTGCACCACTTCGCCGTTCATGCTGAATAGATTCAAGGATTGTAGCGATGGCGGCAATGAAGCCAGACGGCGATCCATGGTGATCTGCTGCATGTTTGCGTCGACGTGGAGTTGCGGTTCAATCGTGGTAGCACCCGACGAGTAGCGGCGATTAATGAAGAAGCGCTCTACGCGGATGTACTTGAAAACTTCTTCGTAATTACCTTTGTGGTTTTTCAAAAGAGCATCAAATATCATGCGATTGCGCTGAGAAAGGTCACCATTCCACAAATATGTTTTTTGTACCGCTTTCAGACGTTCGGGATCACCTTTAAGCGCACTGGTGATGAGCGTGTGACGGGCCTTTTGTGGGATGAGGAGCATTGGATGATCTTTCAGCTCACTTGTAAGAATGGCACTGATATCTTTGTCTTCCAGATACGCATAGGAAGTAAGATGCTTGTCACCCGGCGCACTGGAGAGACCGAGACTTCCTTTAACGAACGTATCGATCGGGAAGATCCAACTGAAAGTCCAAAGTGAACCATGATCGGTGTTGGCGTAATCTTCGGTGGCGAGCATGATTTTTTTAATCAAACTTGATTTAGACGAACCGTTGGGGCCGACGAGCAGAAGGAATTTATTGTTAAAGCCTTCTTCAATGAAGTTTTGTAACGCGAGGTAGATGCGTTGTTGCACGTAGGTTTGGCCATGAACAGGTGGTGCGTCAGGATGTTCGCGAGTGAAGAGGTTGAATCCTCCTTGTGGCGAGCGTCCGAAGTAATCGAACATGTCTTTGAGGTAAAGGTTGGAGGAGCGCACTTCACGCGCGGGTTCTTTTTCAAAGATCTTCATGTACTCATCAAAAGATCTCGTCCAAGTTGTACGCCCATGCTCTTTGTTTACTTCTTCTACCCACTTCATATAGCCTGTTCCCGTGACAAATAAGGGCCCATCCCTCCCTCCTAGTATACCAAAAATCATCACAAGCCTCGTAGTGGGCATGGTGCTGGCCATTTTGACCGTATGGTTTTGGCAGCGCACTTCTTCACCCCAAATGGAGAGTGAAGAAAGTGATGTTTTGACGGAAGTGGTTCTCTCAGGTTTGCCGCAAATTTTGGAGCGCTGGCAAGAGGGTGATCGCGAGGGAAAATTCCAAAAAAGCTCGTGGGCATGCGGAGATTTTCCATTTTCAGAAAATGTCGCACCGGCCTTCTTGCGCTGCCAACCACGCTACTTGGAATGCTGGGCGCGCGGCGAAGCCGGTGTTCCCGAATCATTGAGTGTCGAACTCGGAAACAAACAATATAAAATTCGTCTGAAAAAATCTTTTCCGGCCGAAGCTTGGCTGGGCGAGGGTGAGCGCTACACTCGCTGGGTCACCCGCTCAGATTTAGGTGTTACTGGAATTCCTAATGCCGGTGTTCTAGTGGATATCGAAGTCGAAGGTGTCGGTCACTGGCCAGTGATTCTAGAAGACACCTGTCGCGATACTTATCTGCCTGAACGTATTTATTCCTATGGACCTCGTCCTGAGCGCGACACGCGTCCGCTTGAGATGGTGTGGGATAATTTGGGTCGCAAAATTTTTATTGATAAGTTTCTCGTCACCCATGCAGATGTCGGTTTGTGGCAGAAGAAAAAAATCAAACCGGAACTTCTCGCCTTACCAGCGCTTGATCTCTCGATTAAAGAGCAAGAAGTCTTCTGCGCTTGGCGAGGAGCTCGTCGGATGGAAGCGCATCTGTGGGATGCGGCCAGTATGACTCCACCTGATATTAATCGTCCGCTTCCTGAATTTATTGTAAAACCCTGGCTTCCATGGACTCGTGATCGTCGGGGAACTTTTTTCGAGAAAGCTTTGCGTGATCGTGATTGGAAACCCACTGCCGTAGATTGTGGACTCGCTTACATTAAAGAATGTAATGGAGTGGCACCTTATCGTCCGTATCATAGTGATAATGTCTCCTGGATGGGTATTTTTCATGTCTTAGGTGGTGAACCTGAGCGTTTACGAAATACCGTTGAGCCAAGCCTTGTGATCAAAGGTTCTCATCGCTATTTGAGTGCCACTGATTCGACTCATCAGCTAGGTATTCGACTGAAAGATCGTGAAGCGGCAGCGTTTCGTTGCTATCGCGAGGTTTTTCCATGAAGTTTATTATTTTGCTGCTAATTCCTTTATTCGCATTTGCTTCAGTTGAAAAGTGGAGCAAAGAGTGGCGCACTGTTATGAGTGTGCAAGATCAGCATACCGGTTATCAGTCGGGAGATGTATTAAAGCAGCCCGCAGGAACTTGGCAGCTCTTATTTTCAGTTATGAGAGCGGGGCGGGCGATTGACGGTTTGGCGAAAGATTGTGTCTGGGTCTTTATACCTAATAAAGAAGATGGTGTTTTAAAAGTGATTACCGTTCGTCCGACGGAGAGTTGCGATGATAAGTGGGAAAAGGATGGCTGGATCGATGAACAGAATCTGCGCGCGATTCAATTTGTGTTGCAACCAAATACGGCGCAATTTTGGTTAACGGATAAAACAGGTCGCGTTCATACCTGGAAAACAGAGTTTCTGAATACCGTTAAGTCTTCCGAAAATAAGCTCTTTGATTCATCAGTGGAGAAGCGCAAAGTCCCTGGCGTCTTTTTCTTTTCACCTGATACTTCTATCGACATTAAGTATGGCGATGAGCTGTTGGGTAAGATTGAAGATGAGTATCCGCAAAGTCCATGCAGTTATAAAGATGGCAGCTGTTTGCGTTGTCGCTTTGGAGTTTATCGAGTCAAAGCGGGCGAGGAGACGAATTATTACTGTGGTATTGATCGTTGTGGAGAAAAGAATCAGCCGGCCTGTGAGCGTGGAGTAACTTGGCAGCGCTTGCGCCAAACCTTCACGTGTCGTGGGGATAACTCCCATGTTTATTGTTTGCCGGGACTTAAGGTTGAGTGTGTGGGAGAGCAGGCGATCTGCCGCTAGCTCGAGCGCTTACGCTGTCTTGCTGCCAGGTCACGATAGTATCTGCCACGATGAAATCGGCTAATTCAACTTCTTTGCTAAGTTGTGTCAGCGTCACAATGCGATTCCACAATTGAGCATTCACCGCGAGTGTCACTTCTGATTCTAATATCAAATCGTCCCAATTTCCTGGATAGGCCCACCAGTGCTTGTCAGTCAGGGCTTCTTTGATCTGATTCAGTTCACTACCGGAGAGTTGGATGAGTTGAATATTTTCACGCGCACTTTTCTGTTTGAAAATTTCTCGCCAGCCGATTCTCCCTGCTGGAAAACGCAGCGACCAAGATTTTCCACCAACTAATGACACATCAGCAGCTGTTGAATTCAGGATAGCTTCGGCCAACTCTTGGGTAGGCTCAAAGTTTTTTTCATTAAATAGAATCGGCCCCATGTTTTGTGCCAAGATGTCGCGCCAAGTATTCATCCATTGGGCGGTCGCTGGTTCTGGAAAGATTAATTGATTTAAGTAGCGTGCCGGAATCTGTTCACGATGATCGACTGAAGTGTCTTCAGTGTAGCAGTCTTCGGTTTTCTTAAAGAAGCGATGACATAAACGTGTCGGCTGATGGATGAGAGTCTTCTCCGTCACAATAGCGTTGTCACGTGTGTGCCACACTAAATCCACGCGGGCAAAAGAGTTACCGTCATTAAACGCCTGAATAACCGGAATACCATTCACAAAGTTTGCGACTTTGTTCGTTGCTCCGCCAGTAATCACCACATCCACACTTCCTGGTGGGATTTCTTGCAGGAATTTGCCAAGTGGACTATCGAGATCACAAGCGGAAGGATCTTTAGGATCGAAATTGACTTTGCTGACCGGAATATTTTTTTTGAGTGCTCGCTCATGGCCACATTTAAGTCCACCATACATGGTCATGATGATGACGTTGGCACCTTTAAGACGAAGGGCCCGTGTTTGTTTTAACAGGGCTTGAATGGCAGGCTCAATATACAAACCATTCAACACACCAGCGCCGAGTTTTTTAGGCAGATCATCCGGGAAGAGCGAAACAAAACCAACTTTAACGCCGTTAATTTCTTTTAAAAGTTGCGGAGTGCTTTTTCCCCATTCGACTGGGCGTGTGGTTTTAAGATCAATCAAGTTACTGGTCACCAGTGGTGTTTCGTAGCGCTTGATGATTTCGGGAAGCCATTTGTTGGCGGGAGCTGATGTTTTGAGTTTGGGGCCAGCTGAAAGATCAGGAGCTGCTAATGAAACGGCATCGTATTTCATCTGTTCATAAGTGGCAAAAATGGCATTGCCGCGCGACTCGCGCGCTAAGAATGAACCAGCAATAGAGTTTCCTGAATCTACTAACACGACTTCAGATGGATAGGTTTCCCGCAAGATTTCTAAATAGCGCGCAAAAACTTCGAGACCACCGACAGAGATCAGCGTTTTTTCCGGAGAGTGAACGTCTTCAACTTTCACTTGGTGGGCCTCGAGCCGACCTTTCAGATCATGAGTCGCCACAATCACTAAGCGTTTCTCGTTTGATGATATTGAAACAGCGTTATCGGTTTCAGGATCACTGTAGAGTTGTGAGTGACCATGGGCTTTCTCATTGTTCTTTTTGAACAGAGTGCAGGAACTCAACAACAAGAGTGCGACTATCCAATTCATTAATATGCCTTGATACGCGTTAGTTTTTGATAAGCGGAGAGTAATGCTTGTGTGAGATTCTGGTAATCAGTATGAGTCGCGGTGAGGGCCAAGCTTAAACGAACCACTGAACGCCCCAATACATCATCAACTTTCATGGCACGCAAAACTTTACTGGTGGCCGGTTCATTGTCGCTGCACGCACTCGATGTCGTGACAAAGATATCTTGTGACTCTAATTCAATTTGTACACCTTGACCGTGGACACCAGGAAATCCCACCAAAGTGGTGCAAGGAAGGCGCGGATATTTTTTTCCAATGATGACGGCTTCTTTAGGAAGAGAGCTTTCAAGTTCTTCTCGCCACACATTGTGCTGCTCGAGAGTGGCTAATTTTTTAGCAAAGGTTTGCATCGCGACGGCGAGAGTTTCTACGCCGAGATAATTCTGTGTACCTCCGCGCAGTCCGTTTTCTTGTCCACCGCCAAAGATGATGGGCTTCAACGCTCCTGGATCACGCGCGAGTAAAAAACCTGTTCCGGGAAGAGCGCCGAGTTTGTGGCCAGAGGCCATCGCCCAATCGAGACCCGACTCTTCAAAATGAAAGGGCAGTCGCCCAATAATCTGCGTGGTATCACAGACAAAAGGTGTCACGCACTTTTTGGCGAGGTCACGGATTTGTGGCCATGGTTGAATCACGCCGGTTTCGTTATTAGCGGCCATACAAACGATCATGGCGGTGTTGTCGTGATTCTGCGAAGAGAGCCAAGCAAAATCAATCATACCGTCGAGATCAACTGGCATGAAGCGCACTTCGTAATCCCAAGTCGCGCGATAGTAATCCATCGCTGCGAGAACAGCGGCATGTTCAATGGGTGAGCAGTAAATGACGTTCTTATTTTTCTTTGGCAGCAAGATGTGATGAAAAACTGTTGAAAGAGATTCAGAAGCACCCGAAGTCCAAATGACTTGATTAAAGTTTGCTCCCAAAACATCCGCTGCAATTTTGCGGCTCTTTTCCATACCCATCTTAATTTTTGTTCCTAATGAATGTATGGCATTAGGATTGGCATAGAGAGGAGCAGGAATGCGTGTAGCGAGATATTCTTTTACTTCAGGTAAAAGCGGCAGTGATCCATTGGCATCAGCATAAATCATACGATCTCCAGCATTCTTTCAAGGGCCACCAGGCTCCACTTGCGAGTTTCTTCATCTACGCGAATAACGTTGACCGGCTCATTTTTTTTAATGGCGCGGAAACTCTCAAGCATCCAGCGTGGACGTATACGATACATCGTTGTGCACAGACATTGATAGGGTGAGAGTGATTGAATATCTTTGTCAGGAAATCTCTGCGCCAGGCGATTCACTAAATTAATCTCTGTTCCGACAGCAAACTTCGCGCCTTTTGGGGCAGCTTGAATATGATTGATGATAAAACTGGTCGAACCAGCAAGATCAGCTCCTTGAACCACATCAAATGAGCATTCCGGATGAACAATCAAAGTGCGCTCCGGATCTTTCTTACGCCACATCTGAATATGTTCGCGGGTAAATCCCTGGTGAACTGAACAGTAGCCGTACCACAAAATGACTTTGGCATTTTTCACTTGTTCTGCAGTCAGCCCGCCATTTTCGCGGCGTGGGTCGTAGACCACCATCTCACTCAGCGGGATGCCTAATTTAAAACAGGTGTTGCGGCCTAAGTGTTGGTCAGGGAAGAATAAAAGTTTTTCCCCTTGCGATAGACCCCAGGTGATAATTTTTTCGGCATTCGATGAAGTACAAATCGCTCCGCCATTTTCACCGACAAAAGATTTAAGTGAGGCAGCACAGTTGATGTAAGTGATGGGAGTGATCTTACCGCTTGAATGTTTAGTTAAAAATTCCCAAGCGCGATCGATGTCTTGACGATTGGCCATATCGGCCATGGAACATCCGGCGCGCAAATCGGGAAGAATAACTTTCTTTTTTCCGGCCGTGAGCATGTCAGCGGTTTCCGCCATGAAGTGCACACCACAGAACACAATGTATTCGGTCTCGTCACTCAGTTTAGCGGCGTGACGAGCAAGCTCCAGTGAGTCACCGGTGATATCAGCAAAAGAAATCACGTCGTCTTGTTGGTAGTGGTGACCCAAAACCACAACGCGAGGCCCAAGTTCTTGGCGCAGGGCCGTAAGCTCTTTTAAAACTTGTTGATCACTCAGTTCAGATTCCAAAACAGGTGAGATGTGACCTTGTGGTTCAAGGGAGTCGTAGATGTTCATCATAGTGGGGCATTTCTAGCATTTCTGACACAAGCTAGAAACCTCGAGATAGACATAACGCGCGGCCGTATGCTGCACCTGGCTGGCCTGACCGCATAAACTGAGCATTTTTATTGAGTTGGCCTTTGACGAAGCGAGAAAATGGCCCTTAGACTTAAAGCATAAGAATCACCAAGCTGTTGTCGGGAGGACTGGCTATGAAAGTTATCACGGTAGGTAACAACAAAGGCGGCGTGGGTAAAACCATGTGTAGCTTCCAGCTTGTTTGTCATTTGGCCAATCTTGGAAACAAGGTTTTAGTCATTGATCTCGACTCACAGGCAAACTTGAGTTCTACATTGGGAATTAATATTCAACGTACGCTTATTCCTGAGTGGCTCATCGGCGACGTCAAAGCTGAAGAGATCATGCTGCCAGTTGAAGGTGATGAGCCTTACACCAAAAACATTAAACTCATTCCTGCTTCTCGGCACATGGCAAACTTGGCAAAACTTTTGATTCTTTCAGAAGCAGAAGTTCGTCGTAATGCCGGCCGCAAAGAGCGCCTCCTGAAGCTTCGTTTGAAAGAAGTCGAAGGACAATTTGATTACGTTGTCATCGACACTCCTCCAATGCTCGGTGATGAATTGATTATGAGCTTGGTAGCTTCTGATAAAATTTTGATTCCAACTCAGGCACAAGACTACTCAATCGATGGTTTGGAAGAATTGATGGATACTTTTGAGATCATCAAAGAATCGGAAAATCCATCTCTCGAGTTCGCGATTGTTCCAAGCATGGTGAATCCTCGCAGAAAAATCGAGCGTCAGCGTTTGGAAGAATTGGGTCAGAGCTTCAGTGTCACTCCGGTTATTCGTAACTTGGTTGAGATGCAAGAATCAGTGGCTTTGAAAAAGCCGGTATTCAAATTTGGTGCGAATTCTAAGGGCCGCCAGGATTACGAGGCGCTTTGGAGTTCGTTGGGTCTTAACTAAAAACTTTACGCCATCGAAGGCAGGAGAAGAGACACATGGCCAAGGAATTTGCCGCCCGTTTAGGGAAAAAAGATCGCAAAGTTTTCGACAACACCGCAAATGTTGACGAAAAAGTTTTACGTCTCCATGACCAAAAATTGCTCCGTGGTGCTCAGCTCGACCATATCTCTTTGAGTGATATTGTCGTTCGTGATCAGGTTCGTACCAAGTTCAATGACGACAGCCTGCGCGAGTTGGCCGACAACATTAAAGAAAACGGTTTGATCCAACCTTTGGTCATTCACCGTGAAGGTAATAAGTTTGTTTTGATTTGTGGTGAGCGCCGTTTCCGCGCCATGAGTTTGATCAACATGGAAAACGCTCCCTGTTTCATCCTCGAAGACAAATCACCTGAAGAATTGATGGCCATTCAGTTCTCAGAAAACCAAGCGCGCGAAGATCTGCACTATATCGACCAAGCGGACTCAATTTTTGGTTACCAGAAATTGACGGGCGCATCAGAACGCAAGATCACGGCTTCTTTGGGAATTTCAAAATCAGAAGTTCACCGCTGTTTGCAGATCGCCAAAATGCCAAAAGACATGAAAGAAGCCGCTAAGAAGTTCAATACTGAAAAGTACGTGCTACTCGAGTGGGACGAACTTCCGAAAGGTCAGATGAAAGACGATCTTCGCTCTAAAGTTCTCTCAGGCGAAGTCACCAAGCGTATTCAGTTAAAGCGTCAGCTCTCTCTGCATAACTACGCCAAACAGAAAAAATCGCCCAATGCCATGGATCACTTGATGAAAGAAATGAAGTCACAGTTGAAAGATCCAAAGTTCCAGGCAAAAGCTCGCGCTATGATGAAACAATTGATCAAGGAAACGACTCTGCAGTAATGCAGCTTCCACGGATGGAAGATATAGGGCCCCTTTCGAGGGGCCTTTTTATTTGCTTCTACGTAAAACCTCTCTTGGCACACCCCTTGCTCTATCTCTAGGTATAAGTCATTAAACCCCCGAATACAGGATGTAAAATCAAGGGTTTAGACTAGGGATAAAGAGGGGATTATGAGTAAGTTTTCGACATCCAACGGTATACGTCTAAACATTCGACACTTATGTGCCTGTGTCCTGATGTTCGGATCAGTATCGATCGCCCAGGAACAAAAGCCACAAATGGCAGGCCGTAAACCTGCGAGTTATGTCCCCAATGACGACGTCATCGTGGTGCCGGTTGATGCGGAAATGGGCTTTTATGATAAGCACTTTTTGAATGACCCTCAATTTAGCAAAAACAGTAACGTTCAACGCCAGATCAAAATTTGGCAAGAAAACGAATTGATGGCCCAGCAATATGGCCTTGATACTCAGTCGGTGGGGAGCCTTTATTTCGTTCCTACCAACGAAGAGAAATTTAAACTTATCGAACGAAGCTACTTCCGTTATTTGAAGAAGAAAGGCGAAGACCCATTCAAAGAGGAAGGCCAAGATATCCTCAACGGCTGGACGGCGAGTGATGAGCTTGACTCGATTGATGAGATGGAAGCGGCTTTCAAGGCCACCACCAATAAAACTCGAACGGGTATTGCTCTACCGAAATCTTTGCGCGAAAAACAGGTCGCAAAAACTAAGAAATTTCGCTTCAACATCCAGCCTCGCCCTGAGCAGGGTATGCTGATTGTTCGTATATCAGGCCCGATTGATGCTCGCGCTTGGGTGGGTATTAACGGTGAAGCCGAAATGAACGTGCAGAAAACTTTTGATCAGACTGGTACACGAATCCAAGGTAACTACTTCGTACATGATGGACGCTCACTTGCGTCAATTGACCAAAACCTAGGTTATCCAGGTCTTAGAGCTCGAATTATCAATACGAGAAAGCCAGTAAAGAATCGTGCACTGACCGATTCGGCTTTTTCAGAAGATACCCGCTTCCAGCTTATCTACGGGACAGAGTTTTAAATCAGTGCTGCGCTGCGACTCTCTGGCCTGACTCCGAGCGCATGGTTTATCATGCCGCCACTTACATTTTTAGGAGTGGCCATGAGTCTATTCGACAATCCGTTTTTTAAAGATTCTTTTTCGCAGCTTGAAAGTGCGGGAGGGATCATGAATATGGATCCAAACGTACTCGAGCGTATGAAATATCCAAAGCGTGCTTTGCAGGTTTCTGTTCCGGTTCGTCTTGATGACGGAACGGTGAAGGTATTTGAAGGCTATCGTGTTCAGCACAATATGACTTTGGGCCCAGGTAAAGGTGGTGTGCGCTTTCACCCTCATACCGATCTTTCAGAAACAGCGGCACTCGCTATGCTCATGACTTTTAAAAACTCACTAGTCGGTTTACCACTCGGTGGAGCGAAGGGTGGAATTAAAGTTGATCCGAACGATTTGTCTCGTGCTGAATTGCAGGCGATGACTCGTCGTTATACGACTGAGATCTCGATGATTATCGGCCCTGAAAAAGATATTCCTGCTCCTGATATCGGCACTGACGGCCAGACGATGGCGTGGATGATGGATACTTACTCACAGATGCACGGTTATGCCATTCCTGGTGTTGTGACAGGTAAGCCTATTGCAGTAAGTGGATCACTTGGTCGCTCTGAGGCGACTGGTAAGGGTCTCGCTTACTGTGTGAATTTTGCTTACGACCATCTAGGTAAAAAAATTACCTCTGAAACGACAGTGGCGATTCATGGTTTTGGTAAAGTGGGTATTCCTGCTGCTCAAGATCTCTATCACCAAGGGGCGAAGATTGTGGCCGTCTCTGATTACACCGGTGGTGTGTATGACAAGAAAGGACTCAATATCCCTTCAGTCGTTGATTATATTAAAAAGAATCGCAATCTTCAGGGATATCCTGAAGCCGATTCTATTACCAATGATGAGCTCTTCGCTCTCGATGTAGATATTCTTGCTCCAGCAGCGATTGATGGCGTGATTACTAATAAGAATATGCACACGATTAAAGCGCGCATGATTGCTGAAGGTGCCAACGGACCGATGACTAAAGAAGCAGTAGAGTATCTCACCGACAAAGGTGTTTTCATTATCCCGGATATTCTTTGTAACTCGGGTGGTGTGATTGTTTCCTACTTCGAGTGGGTGCAAGGTATCGCCAGCTTCTTCTGGGATCTCGAGACAGTTAACAAAAAACTCCACGATGTCATGAAGCAGGCCTTCGATCGCGTCATGCAGACGCAAAAGAAGTACAACTGCAATATGAAGCAGGCCGCATTCATCGCTTCTTTAGATCGTCTTCAGGCAGCGATGCGTTTGAGAGGTATGTGGCCAGGTTGATCTAATTTTTAGATTGCAGCACTCTGATTCTTACTATTCTTCAAAGGTTTCATCTGGCCTATATTCCGGGTCGATGAAACCTTTCTTATTACTCATTCTAACTTTAGTCCTTTGGCAGAATGCCTACGCGGCCAGTTTTGTGGGCGTGAACGGATTAGCGGAAGAGCGTTTAATGAGAGCGGCGGAAATCCACAAGGGGTTAGATCATTTATACAACGAATGCGGATCGCGCGGATTTCTGCAAATAGCTGCGCGACGCTTGAACGAAAAGTGGGAAAACACTGTTCGCCAGGCGGTCTATTTCACGAACACTGGTGTGAATGCACCTGCAAGTGGAGTAAGAGCAAAGTTGGTAGATCTCAAAACAGTTCCAGGGATGGAAAGTTTTGTGGAAAGTGCGTTCTCAGCAAATGTTCGTGAACTCTCGCGTGAAGATGCTCGTCGTGTGGGCTCATTCAAGGCGATCTTGGGAACTTTCCGCGGTGATTTCCTCTTCTTCGTGGGTGAGCATGAAAATTCACTCGGGCCTGCAAGCTATGCGGTTGTCGTTGATCTCGTGAATGCAGAAGTTTTAGTACTCCAACCGAATCGCTGCCACTAGAAAAAATTCCCCACATGCTGTCCGTTTTTTTCCTCTCTGCCATTTCCAGGTTTAGTTTTTCCGATGCTTTATGATTTTGAGTGTTGGCATGGTGCTCGCAAGTCTTGGACTTGGAGGAACTATGGAAACACAAATTCAGTCTTATGCTTTTTCAACTCGCTCGCCCACACCTGTCACACTTTTTGGTTACGCCAGTAAATCCGTTCCAGGCCTTGAGATTAATGGTCTGGGAAAATATGGCAAAACACTTAAAGAGAAGATCATTTTTCTCACGCGATCTCGACAGCTACAGATCCCTTTGAATCGTTATGTCATCAGTAGTGAATATGACCTGGACACTGATCCAGCAGTGCTTCGCTGGCTCGATCTACCGGTCTTGATGCTGTACTGGTATCTGGCGGGCCATATTCGTATGGGCCGCTTGGATAACTGTATGGTGGTGGGAAATATCACGCCGTCTGGTGATGTGTTCGGCAAGGTCGATCGAAATCTTTCGCAGATCACTCGTGATTCAAAATGGCTACTCTTAGGTCATCCACCCGAAGGCATCGAAGTACCTTGTATCGATCCGAAAGAGCTCTTGGGGCATATTCCGGATTTACGATTTTCTTAAAAGTTCCATATTTAGGGATGAGTTAACGCGGTTGAGTAATTACTCAACCGTGCTATACTTCATTGAAATAGGATTATATGAAAAAAAGAAATTATCTTTCAAAAGAAGAAAAAGAGATTAATAAAAAAGTTGAATCTGGAGAGATTAAGCCAGTTCATATCCCGGGGTTGAAATCTTCTGCAAATATTATGAAATATATGCTCTGCTCAGAAATTGTTAAGTATAAAAAAAAGAGTGGGCTTACTCAATCCGAGATTGGAGCTGCTATTGAAGTTAATAAATCTGAGATAAGTAAGATTTGTTCATATCAGCTTGATTTTTTTTCGATTGAAAGACTTTTGGGTATGGTTGAATCGTTAATACGACAAGGTGCCAATATTCACCTGAATACGATTTTCAATGAAGCTAGCAAGAAAGCGGCTGCTCTTGAGACAGATTTGAGAACTAAAAAATCCTCAAGTCCCTTACTTGCGTAATTTTCTAAATCGAAAGTTTCTCTGCCAGCTCTTTAAATTCAGTGAAGCCGACGTCGTTTTTGAGGGTGCACTTGGAGAGTTCTTCAAGTGTGACCACGCCTTTTTGCACGACAGTCACTTTACCAGTTTTGCCTGCAATGATAGCTTCTACCGCGAGAGAACCCATTTGTGAGGCAATAAAGCGATCGTTGGATGTTGGTGAGCCACCGCGCTGAATATGGCCCAAGATACAAACGTGAGCGTCGAGTTGATGCTTCGCTTTAAGTTCTTTTTGTATTTCATAAGAGCGGCCAGAAACAGGACCCTCGGCTACGACGATGATTGATGAGTCTTTGCCACGAGCGACTCCGCGCTGGATATCGTCGACGATTTTTTGCAAAGGAATTTGATCGTGAGGGAGTAGGACGTTCTCAGCACCAGTACACACACCCACTTTAAGGGCGATGGCGGCGGAGTTTCGGCCCATGACTTCGACGAGAAATGTTCTCGCGTGCGAGTGAGCGGTATCACGAATGCGGTCAATGGCTTCAATCGCGGTTTGCACGGCGGTGTCAAACCCGATGGTGTACTCAGTGCCGCTGATGTCGTTATCAATTGTTCCGGGAATACCGATAATCGGAAAACCGTGTTCGCTGGAGAGTGCGTTCGCACCGTTAAAAGATCCATCACCACCAATAACGATGAGACCATCGACTCCTTGCGCGCGCAAAATCTCAGCACCTTTAGCGCGATATTCCGGCTTCATCCATTCTGGACAGCGTGAAGTTTGTAGGACTGTTCCACCACGCTGAATGATATTACCAACAGAAGAGAGACTCATATCTTGGAATTCACCACGCAAAAGGCCTGCGTAGCCGCGTTTGATCCCTAAGACTTTATGGCCGTGAAAAATCGCCGTTCTGACGACGGCACGGATGGCACAGTTCATTCCAGGAGCGTCGCCGCCAGAGCATAAAAGAGCTATTTTCATGGAAACACCGCCTCACCAGAGAAGTCTTTAGGTTTATCAATCCCCATCACTTTGAGAATGGTGGGGGCCACATCCTTGAGCGCCAAATCAGAGGCCACTCGTGATGCGATTTTAACATTTTTAAGTTTGGGATGAATGATGACAAAGGGGACTTCCGCATCAGAGTGAGAAGTATGAACCGAGCCATCCGGATAAATCATCTGATCGGCATTACCATGATCAGCCGTCACCAAGAGGGTGACATCTTCTTTCGCACAAGCATCCACTAAACGAGCGAGACACTGATCGACTGTTTCGACAGCTTTCACTGCCGCTTCATAATTGCCGGTGTGGCCAACCATATCGCAATTAGCGAAGTTCACCACATAAAGGGAGATAGAATGATCCGCCAGTTTCGCGACGAGATTGTCACAAACTTCCGGTGCACTCATTTGTGGTTTTAGATCGTAGGTCGCCACTTCGCGCGGAGAAGGAATCAAGAGACGCTCTTCACCAGGGAAAGCTTGGGTTTCACCACCGTTGAAGAAGTAAGTCACGTGAGCATACTTCTCGGTTTCAGCAATTTTAAATTGCTTTAAGCCTAAGGTGGAAATGTAGTGGGCGAGAGTTCCTTGGATTTTTTCTTTATCAAAGAGAATCGGTAAATCAGGAATCTCGTCTTGTACATAAGGGCTCATGCAAAGCCACATGCCGGGTTTCACTTTAATTGGAAATTCTTTAAAGCCTTTCTCGTTAAAAGCGAGAGAGATCTGACGAGCCCGATCTGGACGGAAGTTAAAAAAGAAGACAGCGTCGCCAGTTTTAATGGCGCCGTCTTTATCAAAGAGCGCAGGCGTAATGAATTCATCAAAGAGACCTTTGGCGTATTCACTCTTAAGATAAGTTAGAGGATCAGTTGTAGTGATCTTATCTCCGATCATCATATCCATCGCTGCTTGAATCTTTTCCCAACGACGGTCACGATCCATGCCAATCGAGCGGCCTTGCATGGAGGCAAATTTACATCCGCCAAAAGCCAAGATATCGGCGAGATAATTCACGCCTTTATCTTTGCCGGTGTCTCGTCCATCCATAAAGGCATGTAGATAAACTTGAATGCCTTCGTTTTTTAAAAGCGAAAGAATATGTTTCAGATGCTCAATGTGTGAGTGCACACCACCATCTGACAAAAGACCCAAGAGATGCAGACGTTTAGTTTTGCGAGCAAACTCAATCAGCTCTTTCCAGCGAGGCATGTCTTTAAAGGTGTTCAGCGTAATCGCTTCGTTGATTCGCACTAAGTCCTGACGAACAGGGCGACCTGCACCCAAATTCAAATGACCGACTTCAGAATTTCCCGCCACGCCTTTGGGAAGACCCACCGGCTCACCGCCGGCCTGAATAGTGGTCATCGGATAAGTCGCGAAGACATGATCGAAAGTAGGTTTCTTGGCGTGAAGAATGGCGTTTTTTAAATCGGCCGATTGCAGACCGAAGCCATCAAAGATGCAAAGGAGTGCACGCTTACTTAAAGATTGAATGGAAGACATAACGATCCCCTAGTTGTGGTAGGGATGCCCTGTACGCAACGTTTGAGCGCGGTAGAGCTGCTCCACGAGTAGAATTCTCGCTAGTTTATGAGGAAATGTCAGCTCCGAGAGCGATAATCGTTCCTGGCATGAACTCAGCACTGCGTCGGAGAAGCCTTCCGCGCCGGCGATAATGAATACCGTCTTGGCCGGCCGCTCGAGTAGCTTCTCTGTCCACTTTGCAAAATCCACTGAAGTATAACGTTTGCCCCATTCAGTCATGGCGACTCGATGGGTATCACCCAAGTCTTTGAGCTTTTTGAGAATGACTTCGCCCTCAGCTTCTTTATTTTCAGCTGAGGCCTTGAGTTCATGAATTTGGAGAGGAGGATTGTTCAGGCGCTTAAAGTAGTCGTTCTCGATCGCCTCAAGGGAGGCGTCTTTGAGTTTGCCGACACAGATAAGATGAAAGGCCTTCAAGCTTAGAAGAACCCTTTGAGGGTCTCTTCAGCTTTTGGAGCGGCGGCGCCTGCGAAGTAGAATTCGTCAGGAATTTTAACGTGTGGGCGATCGCCGAAGACATGGTCGAGGTCATAGGCCGAGCGGGTATTTTCTTGGAAGATGTGAGTGATCACGTCACCAGTATCTAGCAAGATCCAATCAGCTGAACCATAACCTTCGAAAGAAATAATTTCGGTACCCATTTCGCGGAACTGACGGCCAATTTCGTCGGCCATCGCGCGTGCTTGCATCGGGTTTTGTGCTGTCGCGACAATGTTGTAGTCACACATCGCTGAGCCATTCTGCATATCGAAAACTTTAAGATTCTCACCTTTGTAGTGGGCCAGCACATAAGTGGCCGCCATGGCGTGATTCAATGGAAAAGCCCAGCGCTTATCATTAAGGATATTCTGGATTTCATTCTTCAAAAATTCGTTAGCCACGGGTGTCCTTTCTTAAACTTCTTCTTTGGTCTTTAGCATCAGGCGCTTTAAGAGGTCAATGTTACGCCCTGAGATCGAAGATACCGGTAGTACGCGGCGATCAAGATTTTCTTCCATAAATGAGCGGAATTTTTCAATCTCGTCTTCAGTCATGGCATCAATCTTAGTTAAACAGACGATTTCACGTTTATTTAACAGGCTTTCATCGTATTTTCCGAGCTCATCACGAATGGTGGAGTAGGCTTCCATCACTTCGTATTCTTCAATAAACATCGAACAATCGATTAAGTGAACAAGGGCCGAGGTGCGCTCGATATGCTTTAAGAAAGCGATACCTAGACCTTTGCCTTCAGAGGCCCCTTCGATCAATCCGGGAATATCAGCCACCACCAAAGTCTTGTCGTTATCCACTGAAACTACGCCTAGGTTTGGCTCGAGAGTAGTGAAGGGATAATCTGCAATCTTAGGACGTGAATTACGAATCGTTGAAATCATCGTGCTCTTGCCGGCATTTGGTAGACCGATGAGCGCGATATCAGCTAAGAGCTTCAGCTCCAAGCGAATAGGAATTTCTACTCCCGGTTCACCTTTCTGAGCGTAGTGTGGCGAGCGGTTGGTCGAAGTCTGAAAGAATGCGTTGCCGAGTCCTCCGCGGCCACCCTCTGAAGCCGTATAAGTCTGGCCGTGTTCTGAGATGTCACAGATCAACTCACCCGTTTCTTGGTGATAGAGGAGAGTTCCGACTGGTACGCGAAGGATGAGATCTTCACCAGCGGCACCGTTCATACCTGAGCCAGCGCCTTTAACTCCGTCATCACCACGGAAAACTTTTTGTCCGCGAAAGTGCATGAGGGTATTGAAATTTTCATCCCCGACGAAAATAACGTGAGCCCCACGGCCGCCGTTGCCGCCGTCAGGTCCCCCGCGAGGAACGAATTTTTCACGGCGCCAGCCTACACAGCCAGCACCACCGTCGCCTGAGCGGATAATAATTTCTACTTCGTCGATGAATCTCATGATGCGCTTTGTACAAAAAAAAAGGGAGCTTGTCGCCAAGCTCCCTTGAAAATAACTCAAATAATCCCGAAAATTATGCTGGGATGATTGAAACGATCTTCTGGTCCTTAGTGAACCAAGCGAATTTCACTTTACCTGGGCACATAGCATAGATCGTGAAGTCACGGCCCATACGTACGTTTTTGCCAGGGTGAATCTTAGTGCCTTTCTGGCGGATAACAATCATGCCAGTTTCAACAACTTCGCCACCGAACTTTTTTACACCACGATATTTTGGGTTTGAGTCACGGCCGTTACTGGTCGAACCACCCGATTTCTTGTGTGCCATGGTCTAATCTCCTAATTCTTTAATTACTTCTTGAGACGCTTGGCGTTTTGGTGGCCAGCATCGATTTTTGCACTTCCACCTTTGCCGTCATTGATCTCTGTGATCACGAGGCCGGTGAAACACTGGCGGTGACCGTTTTTACGACGGTATGAACCAGGTGCGCGCTTGAGAACGAAAATTTTACGAGTGCGGCCTTGCTTAACAACCGTAGCTGTTACTTTCGCGCCAGCAACTGTTGGCAAACCAACAATTGTCTTCTCGCCACCGATCAAGAGGACTTGATCGAATTCTACTGTTTTCCCTTCTTCTAGATCGAGTTTTTCAACATCGATAAGATCGCCGGGAGACACCTTGTATTGGTGGCCTTTGATTTCCACGACACTGTACATGAGAGCTCCTTAAAGAATAACCATCTGCCGGGGAGGGAGTTCCCTGCTTTTCGCCCTAGATGAGTTAGTGGAACTTTATAAGGCCACTCTAGTCAGTTGTCAAAAAAATGAAACACTTGTCGCACGGCGCACAGAGGGGGCCCGTGATAATATCAAAGAATGGTATCAGTTTTTCATGATGCGGGTAGTAAGGCAGGGCGCTTAAGGGAGCTCGAGGCGATACATATGCCCGTTCCGCCCTTTTTTATTGTTCCTTCGAGGGGCGAGGCTCGTGACTTAGCCCAAGAGGTCGCCAAAATCGGGGGATATCCCGTCGCCGCTCGCTCGTCGGGCACCATTGAGGATCTGGGAGATGCCAGCTTTGCTGGTATGTACGAATCGATCTTGCGAATCCAGGATGAGGCGCAACTCAAAAATGCCATTGAAGAGTGTTTTAACTCCAGTCAATCTGAGCGTGTGCGTGACTATCTTCAAACTCACGGACAGACTATCTCGAAAGACGAGTTAGAAAAGAGCATGCGCGTGATGGTGCAGAAAATGGTGCCAGCCGAAAGAGCGGGGGTGCTGTTCACGATTGATCCCGTCTTGGGACAGGAAGAAATTTTTTATATCGAAGTCTGTGCCGGTCTTGGAGAGAGATTGGTGTCAGGACATGTAACTCCTTCGCGCTATCGCTATGATTGGAGTGAAGAAGTAGTTGTATCGGCGGAGATTAATGATGAAAAGACCGGGCTCTCTGATAATGAATTAAAAGTTCTCACTCGGCTTGCACTGGAAATTCAAACTCACTACGGTCATCCGCAAGATATCGAATGGGCGATTGATCCCGCCGGCAAGATTTGGATTCTGCAAGCTCGTCCTGTTACCCATGTGGCCTGGCGCAGAGATGTGCCGGAACTCACCAATGCTGATTTAAAAGATGGCGGCATATCAGCACGTGTTTGTCCCCCGATGATGTACTCACTCTATCAACGTGCACTGCAATCTTCTATGGGCCGCTATTTTGAAGACATCTCGCTCCTGCGCTCAGGGGATGCTTATCAATGGATGTATCATCTCTATGGAAGAGGATTTTGGAATGCAGGAGTGGTTAAAGAAGCTTTGAAGCGCATTCCTGGTTACGATGAAAAAGTTTTTGATCAGGGTCTAGGTATTACCAAAGACTACGGGGCAAAGGGCCCAGAGAAAACGGGGATCACTCCGCAATCCGTCTTAGTTGCATTAAACGCGCTAGCAGCAGTGACATTTGAATACCAAAACTGTGAACGCATGTTGGAAAAATTTCCAGCTTGGTTTGAAGGACAAGATCAAAGGCTGAGACCAAGAGTTGAGAGTTGTCAGGAACTCAATGACCGCGATTTTTGGCAATTAGTTCGCGAGGTCGATGCGTATCAATTTCGTACTGAAACGAGTTACTTTCGCACAATTTATAACAATTCCAATTTTCAAACCGATCTTAAAAATAAGATCACAAAGCTTAATCCGGGTTGTGACCTTCTCAAACTGCTCTCAAATCTAGATAAGATGAGTCACATGGATATTCTGAGTGATCTGGAAAATCTCAAGAAGCATGAAGGCAAAGCGAGCTTTCAAGAAAGCCTGAATCAATTTCTCGAGCGGCATTATCATCATGGCGACGTGGAACTTGATTTAACCGTGCCACGCTGGGGTGAAAATCCAGTTCGTGTTCTGGAAATGCTTAAAGACGTCAAACCGGCTCAACATCATTCAAATGAAAATTGGCAGGATGAATGGGAACGGCTAGATCGCTCACTTCAGACTCGCTGGAGCTGGAATCTGTTTGAGAAAAATCAAGTGAAGCGACAGTTACTACGTGCGCGTAATTACCTAACGCAAAGAGAGAGCATGCGGGCGTACTCCACAAGAGCGTATTACCTGGTCAGGAAAATGCTGCTTGAAGGTGAGAGACGCTTGGGCCTAAAGGCGGGCGAGATTCATCTTTTAAAGTTCGATGAATTTGTGAGCCAAGATATCCCCAATAAAAAAGAATGGCGCAAAAGAGATTTGCTTTTGAAAGGCTATCGCAACTTTGAAGCACCGAACGAGTTCGGTGGTGCACTGACGATTTCAAAAGATACCTCAGGGCTACAAGGCATTGGTTGCTCAAGTGGTGAGGTCGAGGCAGTGGTACGGGTCGTTTTGGATTTATCAGAGGCGAACCTTCTTATGAGCGGTGAAGTTCTCGTCACAAAATTCACTGACCCTGGCTGGACACCCACCATGGCACGCGCTTCAGCGATTATCACTGAGGTGGGTGGGGTATTATCTCATGCGGCTGTTATTGGCCGCGAATACGGCATTCCAGCCGTGCTAAATCTCACGGGTGCCACCAAGAAACTTAAGACGGGCATGCGCGTGCGTGTCGATGGTAGAACGGGTGTGGTGGAGATTTTGAAATAAGTATGAATACTTCTAAAGATTAGTTTCCTAATCGAAAAAAATCACATTTTCTGCCAATAAAATGAGCTTCTTCCCGCATGCCAGCGTAAAAGCTCAAAAGTGGTGGGTTATGACGTTCACTAACGACATTATCACAGCTTGCGACCGTTTCTGGTATGCATTTGAATGCATATGCTTTTGGGGGTATAATGAGAGTGTGGAATATTGTGCAAACTCCAGAGTTCCAAGACTGGTTTGACGGATCAGATAAACGGCTTCAGGAAGATATATTAGAGCATGTGGAACTTTTAAGAGAACTAGGGCCTGAACTCAGAAGACCTTATGCAGATACACTTAGGGCCAGCGTAATTTCTAATTTAAAAGAGTTACGATTCAATAGCAGAGAAAGGGTTATACGAATTTTTTATGTATTTGATCCAAATCGAAATGGAGTACTTCTTATCGGTGGGAATAAATCAAGCAGTGGAGATAAGAAATTCTACAAAACGATGATTGAGCAGAGTGAGAAGATTTATTTACGCTACCTGGGAAATAGATCGAAAACTTAACAGGATGAGAACTATGAAGAAAAAAGCTAGCAAATATAATCCCGATTTTTTTTCACATGCCAAAAAAACGATGGGTGACAAATCTTTCAAACGTGCGGTTAAAAAAGGCCAAATCAGAGCGAGCGAACTTCGTCTAAAGATGGCAAGAGAGTTTATTGGGTTGAATCAGACTGAACTTAAGGGGCTTACTCAGCCTGAGGTCTCGAAAATTGAAAGTCGTAAAGATATGAAAATTTCAACACTCGCTAAATATGCAAAAGCTATGGGCATGAAAGTGAAGATTAGTCTTGTGATTGAAGACGATGAGGCTCAACAGATCGCGGTCTATATCTAAGATTTTTTTAGAAAAAGACTCTCAGACTCGTTCCCACTTCAGTCGGAAAAATCTTTTGTACGAGATTAGATTCATCTTCGATCCAATAAATCGGCACATTGGCGAAGAAATCCCATTCGATATCGTTAAAGACAGACCAGGTGACACGGCCCAGACCATAGACATAGCGAGTTTTGAAGTCGTGGATGAAAGTCGCAGAGGTTTTGACCAGCGGATGGACTTCATAGGTTTGGGCGATGGCGATGAAGTATTCGTAAGGAAGTAGACGATCGCCTAGAGCCGCTGGGTCAGCCTCGAGTAAAACTTGATCGCGCTCTTGATGACCGAGTTCAAGGCGAAAGTGCCACGCGGCGGTGAATTGATGATCGTAGCCAAGAAGAATATCGCTAATCTGCTGGCTCGATTTACCATCGATAAAAGCAGAGGATTCAAGCAGCTGTGCAAAGATCATGGCTTCGCCCAGGATATAGCTGACTTGACCACCAATCTTGTTTCTCTTCTGATCTTCACCCATTACAAAATCAAATTGAAGACTATCGCCCATGCGGTAATCACCATGAAGCCATAATGTTCGTGTGATTTGATTTTCGTAATCTTCTTGGCGTTTATTACCTAAGAGATAGAAATTGAGATTGAGACGATCGCTGGGATAGAAGCTCGCCTTCATTCCATCATTACCTTGAGCGATATTACTTTGCGCCGCCAGGCCCAATGGTTGATTGAAGGGATTAACAGGATTAAAGACTTCGCCGGCGCCGTAGTTGATGAAAAGACGACCAAAGGCAAAACGCGAGTCTTCACCATCAAGTTCGTAGTAAAACTTGTTAAGTACTGAATCGATTTGCTGGTCACCATCTTGGCGTGAGTAATCTAAGCGAAATACATCTCGCGCTACGAGTTTTCTTGGAAATGTGATCAGCTTAGGAGCTTCAAAACCATCGCCGTAGAGAGGTGAGTTGGCGACTCGGCCAAACCAATTAGCTTCAATACGAGACTCTTTAAATTCCGCTCTGATGTTGAGGTTCGCCATCCCCATTTGATATTCAGACTCTTTCCAATCTTGCAGCAGGGGAAAACGTTTCGCTGAAGTGGGATTCCAGAGTTTGCGAGCTTGTCCTTCAACGTTGCCAGAGACTTCTAAGCTAAAATCACCTTTCTCGTACTTAGGAAGTGCGAAAGCGGAGATCGGCAGAAGAAATAAAATAAGCAGCTTGAACATCTAGTTGCCTGTTAAGTTTTGCAATGAAAAGTGGCTTGATTTGAAGTCGACTTTAAACTGGAGCTTCTTATAAATCATCTCAGTTTGTTGGCCTTCTTTCTTATGGGGTGTCATCACCCAACGCTTGGGAACTTTATGGCCATCAAAAGTAGCTATTTCTGAAAGTGCCAATGTGCGAATAAGTTCGCCTTTTTTATCGTAATAACGATGAAAACGAGGGAGACAATCTTTTTTGTCGGCGAGCGTTTCAATGCGAGGCCAGATTACTTTGGCATCGGACTTCGCAAGATTATTGATTACTTTGTAAGTCTTACCATCGACAGTTTGGTCGGGAGTGAAGGTATGAGAGTAGTCTTCATACATGCTCGAGGCTTTTAGAAGGTCATCGTTCGTAAAGTCTGAACCCATCCAGTTAGCGAGTAACATGGAAGGTGAGACAGTGACTTTGCGTTTGAGTTTTGGAAAGTAGTTCCACATGTTGTTGCCCAAACGAAGTGTGCCGGTGCCTTTTTCTTTTGCCGGAGCATCAATGAAGGTCAATGCCTCGTCTTTACCTTTGACGTCGGAGCGAATTTCAAGCTGGCGCTCCCAGCTGGGTGTTTTGATCAACATGGTGAGTTCTGCTTTGGATTGATCTCCGCGCATTTGGTCTTCCATGTATTTAAGCCACTGATCAGCTGTCTTAACCGGAGCACCGCCAACAGCGACACAAAAGAAAATTTCTTTTTTCAATTTCATAGCTCTTTTCCTTCTTGAGTCTGACCATCTTTAATTCTTATCACACGCTTTACCTGATCAATCAGACGAGGATCATGGGTAGAGAAGACAAATGTCAGTTTATATTCATGATTGAGTCGTTTAAACAAATCAATGATATCTTGGGCGGTTTTTGAATCAAGGTTGGCGGTAGGTTCATCGGCGAGGATAAGTGATGGTTTTCCGGCAACGGCACGAGCAATCGCGACACGCTGCTGTTGTCCACCGGAGAGCTGCTTGGGATAGCGATTCATCATGGTGCCAAGACCGACTTGCTCAAGGGCCCATTTGGTTTTTTGATTTATTTCATTTTGAGGCTCGCCACGCATCTGTAAAGGTAGTTCAACATTTTCTCTCGCGGTTAGAACTGGAAGCAGTTGGTAGTCTTGGAAAACAAATCCCATGTTGGCGAGACGATGCGCTGTTCTCTCTTCGAGAGAGAGAGTCTGAATTTCTTTGTTACGGTGTTTAATTGTTCCGGAGGTGGGTCCAATAAGGCCTGCGAGCAAGTTCAGAAGAGTCGTTTTACCTGAGCCAGATGGGCCTACCACCGCGATAAAATCACCTTCGACGATTTCTAAATTCACGCCTCGAGTGGCATGAACCAGTTGATCGCCTTCACCATAGGTTTTAGTGAGGTTTTGCATTTCAATCAGCACGACGGCTCCTTTGAATAATCCTATGAATCGGCAGGATGAGGCTCAAAGACAAAAAGCTAAACACCAGGAGTGGTGCTTGCCAGTAATAATGAGAATAGTGAGATAGTCGAATCTTGGGAATGATGGCCATTCCACCCATCATAATCGCTTTGCCACCGGTAAAGAGTTTAAGGCTAATAGGGTAGTAGTGGAAAAGGGTCGTGACTAAGAATCCTAAGATCACCCCAGTACCAATGCCAATAATGCCTAAGAAGAGGACTTCAAAAGCAAGTGAAACGGCAATCCAAGAAGAGCGTGCGCCGATGACGTTCAGAGAGTAAAACTCTTTCTGCCGTTCGAGAAAGGTAATCATCAAGGTGTTACCCATTCCAAGACTAATCACTACCACAATGATGACGGCCACGATCCAAGTGAAAATATCGATGAAACGAATCGAACCGTTAATTTCAGGCAGGATTACATCCCACGGAACAAGCTCAGTGCCCTCGGGTGCTTTTGGAACTTTTGACTCAAAAGTGCCAAAACTCACCCATTGATGAAATCCACCTTGCGGAAAGACACCAAACTCTTGCGTGCTCGCCAGTGAGGTGAAGGCTACATACTCCTCCATGTCACCGCCACCAAAATTCATCAACCCAACGACGGTAAATAAATCTACTGCGGTTGAACCATCAAGGCCTTGTGAGATACCGGCGACTTCTCCGCCCAAAGTCACTCCAATCTTGCGAGCCAGCTTTTCTCCAAGCAGCAATTCATTACGACCTTCGTCACTTAAGAAGCGGCCTTGCGAGAGAGCTTTTGTGACATTTGAAAGACGCAATTCTTGCGAAGGCACAAGGCCTGTAAGTAGAGTGCCTTGGGTTTTTTTAGGAGTAGAGAGGAAAACTGGCAAAGTTATTCGCTGAGTGTAGCGAGTACGATCAAAATTCTCAAAATTTGATTCAAGAAGTGTTTTTTGTGGATCAAATTTCTTTTTGTCATTATCTGGGTAATAGCCAGGAGCGACCAGTTGATGATCACCGGTATATTGCGCGAGGAAATCGTTGACGATTTCTTTGGAGCCTGAGGCGGAGAAGTTAAGGGCAAAAATAATATAGCCTGTGCCAAAACAAAGGCCCAGTGCCATGATGAGTGTGCGCAAAGGTTGTCTGCCGAGATTGCGCCATGAGAATTTGATCAGAAATAACCAGCGGCTCATGCGATGTTCTCCGCTTTTTTAAGCACGCCACGAATTGCGAAAGCATAACTGGTCGTGATGATCAAAATGACAAAACCATACGTGACGAGTAGCTGCTTGGGTAACAGTCGAGGAAATACTGTACGTGGCAATTGGATGCCGGCACGCTCCATGATTTGACCGTTGGAGATATCACGAAAATCAATACCTGTTTTGGTGTGCAAACCCACAATAACAAGAATAAAAAAAGCAGCTGTAGTGGCAGCCAGAAAAGTCATTAGCACTGCTTCAAACATCCCGAGACGCCAGATTTTTTTCTTAGGAACTCCAATAATGGACATCATACGAATTTCACTCAGTCGTTCATGCCATAGCATGCTGACAGGAGTAAGAATGGTTACAGTGACAGTAATGGCAATGATAACAAAAAAGAAACGTATCAGGCCTTCGTGGAAATCAAGAACAACTCCCATTTCTGGGTTGATCTGTTTCCAAGAACTATAGGTGAGGTCGGTTTTTTTAGCCGCAGCAGCGACTGTTGTCTCACTCTGAGCTAATTCATTTGTAATCAGAACGACACGATGGATGAGAAACTTTGGATCAGCAGAACCAAATAGAAACTCTTCGACGACATCGCCACTGACATAAGCGTATTTACGCTCAAAGCTGCGGCCGTTGTGATTATAAATGCCAAGAACGGGCAAAAGTTCGCTACGAAGTTCACCTTTGGTATCTTGAAAATTGATAACAATTGAGTCACCTACGGCGTATTGAAATTGCTCTGCTACTTCTTGACCGATAACAATTCCACGCTCAGTTTGAACAGGCCAATGACCAGAAGTTATGTGGTCTGCAAGCTTGAACATCTCTTGATGAAGTTTGAAGTCGACTCCCACGACTTGAAGAGCAGCATTGCCCTCGGTGCCAGAGATGTACCCATCGAGCACGAGTTCTGGAGATTGAGCTTGAATTATTTTTTTATCGAAGCCATCGAGTGATTGAATATCCCATGGAACAGGAGTTGTGGGGTCAGTCGTGAGGCCGTAATTTTTTTCTTGAAGTTGCCAGTGTCCGACGTTCCCTTTAACTACCGCATTTTCAATTTGATGATTAAGACCGTCAAAGAAAGCCAGAATCCATACGGCCATAACTACCGACATGGCGACAGAAAGTCCGATGAAAAAACTTCTTCCGCGATTGCGGTTGATGTTCTTCACAGCAAGTTTAGCCAAATAGCGGTTTTCTCCGTTCACTTTGCTCACTTCCACATATAATAGAACCATGTCCATTTCAGATGCACTCTTTTGGCAGAATGCGCTCATCATGACCCTTCCGCTTGTTTTAGCGGGGATCGTTCACATGATCATTGTGAAACTGGATGCTTTATCTTACTTGAAAATCCCTCTGCATGAAACTTGGTTTGGCCTGAATAAAACATGGCGTGGCGTTGTAGTTATGCCGCTCTTGACCGTTGTGGGATTGTGGCTTTCATTTCTCTTGGCTAAAGATTGGCAGTCTTCACTTTTTGGAACTCATTCCGTCTGGGGATTAGGAATACTCTTAGGTTTTGGCTACGTGATACCTGAGCTTCCTAATTCATTTATCAAAAGAAGAATGGGTGTTAAGCCTGGTGAGATGTCCGAGCGTTCTCCGTGGGTATTCTCACTGATTGATCAGGCCGACTCAGTCATAGGTTGCGTTTTGATCTACGCGCTGTGCGGAGTGGGGAATTTCACCTTATGGGTGACACTATTTCTACTCGGTACAGGTATTCATTTACTAATCAATGTTTTGCTATGGAGCTTGGGTTTAAGAAAGAACCCATTGTAGGAACTTATGCTGAAGCGGATATTTATTTATTTGCGTGAAATGTATCCTCTGTCGAGTTGGTTTGGCACATTTTCGCTTGGATTTATGGTGCTCACTGTCGCATGGAGATTAGGCGGCTCACCTTATCATCCTTTTCAGTGGCACACGCTGTTAGGATGTGTTGCCTTATGCTTCTTCTCACTTCTATTGCGTGTAAAAGATGAGTTTAAAGATTTTGAAGACGACAAAATTAATTATCCGAAACGTCCAGTACCATCGGGACGCGTGCTCAAAAAAGACCTACTCGTTTTAGGGTGGTTCTGTGTTTTTATCACCTTAGCAGTTTCAGTTTGGTCCGAAGAAGTTCTGTATATGGCGATGGGGTCATTGCTTTATTCATTCTTGATGCTCAAGTGGTTTTTCAGAGAAGAGCAGATGAAGGCGTCACTCCCTTTAGCTTTAGTGACTCATCATCCAATCGTTATTTTTCATTTCATGTATTTGTTAACAGTTAATCAGACAACCTCATATGCCGTTGAGCAATGGCAAATATATACAATTCTCCCTCTGGTATTGATGATGACGAATTGGGAACTCTGTCGAAAAATTCGTATGCCTAAAGAAGAAAACACTTATACCACATATTCAAAAATCTGGGGCCCACGTCCAGCAAGCCTGGCGGCCTTAGTCATTCAGCTGATCGTACTTGCCACGGGTAGTTATTTGATTCAAGCCATGGGCTGCCATTTGCTTTGGAATATCATCTATGCTTTAGGATTCTTAGGACTCATGCTGCCGGTGTTTAATTATTGGCGAACAATCAAAACAAAAAAGCCTTTAAAGTTCTGGGCCGAAAATCAAATTCTCTGGACGGTACTTTTTCTCATCACGGCAGGCTGGTGGGGATGAGCTCTCTACTCCCGATAATTCCACCAACGCGCGCGGAAAAGTCACTCGTCGGAGGTAAAGGTGCTCAACTCTTAAAACTAGTTGAGTTGGGTGCTAACGTTCCACCTTTTCTGGTGATCCCAACTGCTGTTTCACAATGGACAAACTCACAAGGTCAGTTTCCAGAAGAGTGCTGGCAGGCCATAGAGAAAGAAGTAAAAAAATGGGATGCCCGCTGGGTCGCCGTTCGCTCATCAGTTACAGGAGAGGATGGTCAGTCAGCGAGCTTTGCTGGTTTATTTGAAACGTATCTTTATGTGACAACAAAAGATCTCAAAGAAAAAATTCAAGCTGCATATGTAGCACTTAACTCTGACCGAGTTAAAGTATATTGCCGCGAGAAGGGAATTACTGATGAATTACATATGGCCGTTGTTGTCCAAAAGATGCTTGACCCAATTGCAGCTGGAGTCGCATTCTCGCGCTCACCTATAATTCCCACGGCCGATATCGTAATTGATGCTTCTTGGGGAGTGGGCGAGGGAGTTGTTTCGGGGCTGGTTGAAACAGATCATTGGAGATATTCGCGTCTTAATGAAATGTTGGATGAGCGGTTAAGCATTAAAACAACTCGATTGGGTTCAAGCCCAGATGGTTCAGGCACATCAGGATTTCCAGTGGAAGCTCATTTACAGGCCAGTGCAAGTTTAACACTGGAAGAGCGTCAGAAAATTGTTCATGAAGTTTTAAGAATTGAAAAGCGTTTACGGCATCCCGTTGATATCGAGTTCGCCTTTGAAGGAGAAATGCTCTATCTCTTACAGGTTCGACCTATCACTCAGGAATTCTCGCCGCTAAAATCATATACAGATACCAATCTTGCGGAGTCGTACCCAGGTGTAACTTCTCCATTAACCACTAGTTTTGTGCAAATTGCTTATCGCAATGTTTTTGCCGAGTCGGCGATCATCTTGGGTGCATCAAGTGATCGTTTGAAAAAACTAATGCCTCACTATCAGTCCTTGATTGGGCAAGTGAACCATCATCTTTATTACGATCTTGAACATTATTATGCAGTCATTGCTGCCCTACCTGGCGGTGAGAAGAATATTGAAAATTGGCACCGGATGATTGGGGGAAAAAGAGATGGCATGGATGTTCCCATGATCCTCAATCCTCCAAATATTTTCGAACAACTTAAAGCTGCTTTCAAACTGTTCGCCTTTATTTGCACTCATCAACGCGTTTTAGATCGTTTCGCTGAAAGCTTAGAAGCTCAGAAGAAGATTCTCCATGATCGGTTGATGGGCTCTTCAACCTCAGAAGAAACCTTGCGACTCTTGCACCAAACTCTGACCCGGCCCTTGGGGTTTGGCTTAACCATTATCAACGATGTGGTTTTGATGATTGGAGTAAAGGCTTTAGCTGCGTTGCTAAAAACCAAAGGACTTGGTGAAGATGTTCTCGCGCCAATGCTGAAAACTGGTGATGAAGTAGAATCGTTGAAGCCACTCGCCCTTCTAGAAAAAGTCATGTCTCAAATCCCCGAAGATTTTTGGCCGCATCTTGAAGCTTCAGTTTCAACCGCCCCTGAGTGGGGAGATGTCTATCATCCCATCTGGAACGAGCTAGAGCAGAAAGGCTGGAAGAAAGAAGCCGCATTGCTAGCAGGTTTCCTTCAGCAGTACGGAGAACGTTCATTCGAAGAGTTGAAATTAGAGAGTCCTACTTTAAGGCAATCTCCTAAAGATTTTTATCGCCTGCTGCGTTTCATGCGTCGAAGAATTATGAGCGCCGGCCTTAAGCAACCAGCAAAAACACAGTTTGATGTGAAAAGTTTCTCTCTCCCGAAGCAGTTTGCTTGGAAGATAAGTTGGAGTGTGACGAAGCGAGCGATCTTCTGGCGTGAAAAAACGCGTTTGTTGCGTGGTCAGTTCTATAATGTGATTCGTGAAATGCTGGCCCACGCAGCTGAACAGTTACGCAAAGATTATCCTTCGTTTCAGATTTTTAAGTGGCGAGACTATTTCAACATTTCTCTCGAAGAGTACCAAAGATTTGCGGAAGGGAAAATTACCAATTCCGAATTAGCAGACTTGCTTGAAAAAAATAAAAGCTGGCAAGAGGCTCAAGGGCCATTTCCAGAATTCTTAGTTACTGCAGTGGGTGAGACACCCTTTAAATCGGTTGAACTCACTCCGTCTGAAGGTTTGTTAATTGGCCAAACAGCAGCCCCAGGAAAAGTTGAGGGCCGACCACTGGTTTTAGATTCACCAGAAGAAGCCCTTGAGATTGAAGATCTCTCCAATTGCATTCTTGTCACTCGTCACACCGACCCAGCTTGGGTCTATATTATGTCCCAATGCAGAGGCCTCATTTCTGAGAAGGGATCATTGTTAAGTCACACCGCCATAATTGGCCGAGAGTTAGGAATACCTACTGTTGTAGGAATTAGAGGTGCCGTTAATCAATTGAGAGGAATTCCCCATATTATCCTCAATGCTGATGAGGGAAAGGTGGAGATCAGTGGAAATTAAAGGCCCAAAAGCATCAGGCCCAATGGGAAGTTTGCGCGAGTATGCTCGTGATCCTTGGGCCTTTGTAAATAAATGCCACCATGAGTTTGGCCATAGAGTAAAACTGAGGATGCTCCATCAACGTGCCTATCTCTTGTCTCATCCCGACGATATCCTAGGTGTATTACAGGAAAATTCCGAATCTTTTGCTAAAGGTCGTACTTTTCAAAAGCTGAAACTTCTATTGGGTGAAGGGCTCATTACCAGTGAAGGTGATTTGTGGAAGAAGCAAAATCGTTTAATGCGTCCTGTGTTTGGCATTAAACATATGATGAATTTAGTTCCATCAATTCAAGAAATTATTGAGCAACATTGCGTCTGGGCCGATGGGCAAAAGATAAATGCTCACGCTGAGATGAATGCACTGACGCTTAAAATTATTGCCCGCACACTTTTTGCGCTCGATCTTTCACAAGAAGCACCCACATTCTTAAAAGATGTTGAGTATATGATGCACTTTTTGATTAAGAGAGTGCGCTCAGTTGTTTCAGCTCCCATGTGGATGCCGCTGGCAAGTCACCAAGAGTTTTATGCTGCAAGAGATAGATTTGATAATTTGATCAAGCGTCTTTTGATAGATCGCCGTTCCGGGCGCCAACAATCAAATGATCTGTTACAAATCCTAGTTGATACGCGTGATGAAGACGGCAACCAGATGAGCGATCAACAGATCCGAGACGAAGTTATAACTATTTTGATGGCCGGCCACGAAACGATTACCAATACCATGGCCTGGACGATGATACTGCTAGCTCAGAATTCTAAATATCTAGACGTGCTTAAAGATGAGTCCAAAAGCTTTTGGCAAAATGATCAACTCATTGAGGCAAATTTTAATAAGCTCAATATGCATTTAGCAGTCACTGAAGAGGCAATGCGTTTGTGGCCCCCAGTCTGGGCTTTTATGAGACAGGCCAGTAAGGCGATCAAGATAAATGGCTTGGAGCTTAAAAAGAAGGATATCGTTTTTTTAATGCCGTTTTTTGCCCAGCGATCACCGGATTTCTGGCACGATTCATTGAAATTTTATCCAGAAAGATTTCTGCCACCTCTTAAAGAAAAAGTTCTGCCAGGTTCCTATTTCCCCTTTGGGCTTGGACCTCGTATGTGTATAGGGAAAATTTTTGCTCAAGTTGAGGCGAAACTTATATTGTCTCACCTCTCGGCCAACTTTCGTTGGTCGATTGAGAATGAAGTTGAGCAAACAGTGGAAGCTGGAATCACATTACGGCCCACTAGCAATGTTGTGGTTGTCATGAGGAAGCTGACCGATGGAAATTAAGATTATATCGAGTTGGGATAAATCATTTTTTTTAGAATGGGTAAAACTGCAAAACCAACTCTATTCGAAAGATTCTGTCCCTCATGAGGACATCACGAACTTTCAAGATTTGTTTGAAGACTCAAAAAGTTTTCCACTGGATCAGTGGCGTGCAATTTCAATTTATGAATCGGGTGAAATTGTGGCAAGAGCGCTTGTCGCCGTTTCAAACCTCAATCCACAAACCGCGAAAGTTGGTTTCATCGAAAGTGATAACGATGAAAATGTATTTTATAAACTATGGGAGAAAGTTGAAAGTTCAGCGCGAGAGCTGGGGGCTACGCGAATTAAGGGGCCAATTAATCTTCACTTTTTTGTGAGTTATAGATGGAAAACATGGGGCAAGGCTCGTCCATTTTATAGCGAACCTCAACAGCATAGTTATTATTTAGATTTTTTTGAAAAAGTCGGAATGAAGCCGCTTAAGCGCTGGGATACTTTTCGTATTAGATTTTTTAAAAGCAAAAAACAGTATGGTGAGATTCGTACGGCAAAAAAACCAGAACATCGCTTGCATATACGTGGCATCGACATGTCACGATTTGAAGATGAAATGACGATCATTCATGGTTTGTTTCAAGAAACGTTTAAAGATATGCCGGAATATGAGCCGATGCCGCTTGAGACTTTCAAAAAAATTTATGCCGGCTTTCGTTACATTATTAGTCCGCTTTTTGCTTTTATAATCGAACATGATGGCAAGCCTGTCGCTTTTTGTGTGAATTTCATGGATCCTTTACCGCTTCTTCTGCAGCGTCAGAGATGGATGAATAAAATTCCTAAGACGCTTTTAAATCTTTGGGTCTTCTTACGAATTAAATTAAATTTTAGTCGTTTGCTGATTATGTATGTGGGTCGTCTGCCGGCCCCGGATGGCCAAGAATTTAAAGGGATACAAAGTTTGGTGGCTAAAAAGATGACGATTCCTGTAGCAATCAGTCTGCCGCATCTTTATATCTGCTATACCGCTGAAGATAGTCCTGCACTCAAAAGTTATCGTGAAGACCAAAAAGAAATGATTTCGAGCTACGCGCTCTTTTCAAAAGAAATTTAGAGAGAGCTCTTCGTTTTTGTAGAACCTAGAGTAAAGCCAGCATCCATAGTGAATTGAGCTGTATGGTTAACCATGGTTTTGGTCAGATTACCAATGTGCTTTAAATTTTTCTTACCGAGGAAACCCATTGCAAACGTCTCTGCCATACAAGCAAAGCTTTCATTGGTATCGAGTGGGAATAACGGTGTGACGATGGATTGTAGGTGTGGAAGTTTGGCCACTCCACCTAAACAATAAGTCACATCTGGTCGCTCAGTTTTGAGTCGAGCGAGAACATCTGGTTTGATATTCGCTGGAACGGCGACATCTACTACGACCGCGTTTTTGGTAAAATGCTGAGGTTCAAGGAAACCGGTACCGCTACTCGCACCGGTGATAATAATCTCACAAGAACTTAAAGCGGTAACATCGTCGGTAATCTGGATGAGATCGTGTTGATTACCAGAATTGAGCCATCCTATTAGGGCTTTGTCCGAATTCAGAACATCAATACTTAATCGATCATTCAATAGTTGGTTAAATACAGAGTTCTCTCTGGAATCGAGTGATTCTTTAAGTATCGAGCGAACAACTCCTAAAAGTTTAGGGCTCTTCTCGATTGGAGAATGGTGTATCAAGACTAATCGTGAAGCCTTGTCTGCCATAATCATGGCTGCAACTGAAATGATATTTCCGGCTGCTCCTACTAATCCTACAGAAGAAGATGAGATATCTATTTTTTTGTTTTGCGCTTCTCGGAGTGCAGCTTGAATTGCCAGCTCGATAGTAAATGAATTTCCGGTGGTGAGATTCATACCATGTGAATCAAGGTAGAGACCATTCCCTGATACAATTGAAGTAAACTGACCCAGGCCTACAGTATTAGCACCCAGTTCAGCTGCCAAATCGACTGCTCTTTGAACCTTGGCAATAACCTCAGAGCGCTGTTTACCGGTAAAACTTTTCTTAAGTTCCTGCGAGGTTGTTGGAATACCCATGAGGATAATATTGATCTCGCTGCCGTCCGCACCTTTAAGGGGTTGGGCGTGGTAAATACCAAATTCCATCGCACGCTTCATAAGTCCCAAGCGTGATTCTAAGGTGGCATCTTTAACAGGTATGAATGCAGGAGTAACTCGTTTCACGTGATCTGCATCAATTAAGTGACATAAGAAAACCGCTAAGGGTTTATCCGAGGGTGTGAATTCTGTTGTGAGACCTTGGGCCTTGATATCGGCCAATGGGGTGTCGGGATATAAATGTTGAAAGAAATAGCGGAAATCGCCGTCATCCAGACGCATTAATATTTTCTCAAGGCCGATCAAGAAATAGAGAATTTCTTCGTCAGTGATAAACAAACTGGGTTGAACTCGAAGTGTCGCTCCATTAGACAATGAAGGAGTCATGCGAATATTTTCACGATGAAGCATAGCTGAAGCAATGAGATATCCCAGCATGCCAGCTTCATTAAATACATTAAATTCAAAACAAATCTTGCTCAAGTTGGGACTTAGTTCGAATGCCAACATGAGGCCTCTGCCTCGAACACCTGCGATCAGATGTGGATACTTATCTTGGAGAGTCTCTAGACCTTTCTTGATTTTATCCCCAGCGCTCATACCGCGTGTGAGATGCCCTGATTGAGTGATAATTTCTATTGCTTCAAGTGCCACTGCTGCTGAATAACCATCTTCGGCAAATGTTGATGCGTGGAGATGACCGAAGTCTTCTTGGTATTTTTTATGATGAATTGTCGTAGCGCCGATTTTGGCAACACCTGCCCCAAGCGTTTTTGAAAAACAGTAGATATCTGCTGTGACATGACAGTGGTGACCTGAAGCCATCAGTCCGGTGCGATACATTCCAGCTTGAATCTCATCAAACACCAGTGAGAAACCGTCTTTGAGAGAGTATTTTTTCAACAAAGCAAGATAGTTTGCATCGAGTGGATAGACACCCGCTTCACCTTGAATGGGTTCAACAAATAAACCAGCGACACGGGTGAAAGTTGTTTTACCAAAGAAGAGACCTATTTGATGAAGGCCGATTTCAATAATATCAAATTTTAGGTCGGTAAAGAATTTCTCAAGTTGTACGTCATCAGCGTGGGGAGGCAAAAAGCGATTCTGTCCTTCCGACACATAAAACGGATAACGATATTTCTGATTATGGGTCAGATGAAGTGCACCCATTGTTTTACCATGGTAGGCGCGTTCAAGTGATACCGTGAGAGGGATCTCACTTAATTGGAGTTTGTTAAACTCATGAACTAGGTCTATGAGGCCCATCATGTCGTGGGTCTGAAGCGCCATGTGCAGGAGCCAATCTTTGCGTTTATCAGAAGCCTTAATATCAGCGCACATATTGATCAGGCGGTAGCGCCAATCTTGAGTCAGTGCAGCTAGTTGGTTTTCATCAAGTTCTTGTACATAGAGATGAACTTCGTTCAGACCTTTTTGTAGATCTTGGAGGCGTTCTTGTTGTTTTTTTCCAAAAGCGAGTAAGCAATGCTTAAGAGCAGCTTCAACTGCTTCAGTTCCAGAATTAGAAAGAGTCGTTATCCATGGACCTTCACCAGTTTCAGCATAAAGAATTTCGCTTATTCGTTGTGCGAGTTCACCGGCCTTAGCGCGATTCGATCCTTGAATAAGATTGGGTTCACCTTCACTTAAATAATCTTGTGCGATACGAGCAATACGCGCATTTTTGTGTCCGAGTAAGTTAGCACCATAACCACCCGTCATATCCAGCACTCGACGAGTTTCGCCGGCTATTTCAGTTGTGAGCCATTGGCCGTGACCCTGGTGATAAACCACGTTGAGTTCGAGAGCACGCAAGAGCTGCCCAGTTAAAGGCTGAGCGAACGTTTCGTAAGAAGCGTTATTGGCATTCGATAATAGAGAGTCACCCGTTTGGGTCTCTGTATTTTTGCTCATAGTAGCCTTAGTAGAGCAATTTCAGCGCCAAATGTCCTAACGTCATTACCGGCGCTTGGCAGAGGTGAGGTGTCTAAAACTTGGCCAGTTTAGTCCGGTAACTGTCTAAAACTTAAACTTTTTATCTGCCTACCGATAGGAGTCTTAGAGGAGCGAGACTATGTCCGCCGTAAGCGCGAAACCAATTTATTTCCAATGGCAAAAACAGCACGGGTATCCTGTGTTTTTGCGCGTGGGTCGCGATATGCTCGAAGGTCGTTTAAATAAACTCATCACTGATCTTGGCTTTGTGGAAATTGCCGAAGCCGATCATAAAAAAATTCCCGCCAATCGTCCTGGCACAAAAATTTTGACTATTTCTCGTGCTTCAACTCGCGTGGCTCAGCAAGTGTTACTTCCTGACTCAATGGATAAGTTTGGCCATGAGTCTTTGAGTTATCGTGGTGAGACTCAAGTGTATCTCTACCGCCGCATCGGGATGATGGTTTCTTCACCTGCTACCACTATGTGGGAATTGGGTTTAGTCAGTCAGTTGGATACGACAGAAGAATTGATGGGACTGCGAGTAATGATTAATCGTGCACTCGCATGGGCACTGGCACCACTGGGTGTTCTCGGCTTTTGGGGCGTCTCAACCAGTGATGGTTTAGTAGCGATGAAACAGTCACAGTCTTTTGGTGAAGTCGTAATGGTAGACGTCGAGAAGCGTCGAATGCTTTCTTCGTCGGGTGTCGTTGCTATTGAATCGAACTTTACAATTTTGCGTGCTGATAAGCCGGGTCCGGCCGGTCGTCCGTTGCCACCTGAAGAGTTGGTTAGTTTTTTAAATACCGCCAATATCTATTTCACCCACATCGGTCTGCCATACACCATCAAACGAGCTGCCTTGCAGCTTGGCTCATCGGTGCGCGGTGAGTGGAGTGGCCATTCAGCTCCAGTTGCTGGGTTGTCGAACGCTTAATCCCTCCGCTAGCATAAGCTCATGACAAATTCATGGATTGATCCTGTTCTCTTTGAACTCGGGCCCTTGCAGGTACGTTGGTACGGACTTATGTACGTCGCAGGTTTTGCGGTAGGCAGTTGGCTTTTGGGCCGCCTTGCGAAGAAGGGCTTTTGGCCACTTCCCAAAGAATCGATTGATAAATACGTGACGGCGCTCATCATCGGCATGTTCTTGGGCGCTCGCACATTCTACGTTTTCATTTACAACTGGGATTATTACTCCGGTCACTTCATGGAAGCCTTCCATGTCTGGAAAGGTGGCTTGTCGTTTCACGGAGCCGTTTTTGGAATGTGCTTAGCCACCGCTTGGTTTGCTCGCAAAAATAAAGTTCATTTCTTTCAAATTGCCGACTGTATGGCGGTGGCCGGTGGACCAGGTCTTTTCTTTGGTCGTATGGGGAACTTCATTAATGGAGAGCTCTATGGAAGAGTGACTGACTCACCGATTGGAATCATTTTTCCAGGTGGCGGTCCTTATCCACGTCATGCCTCTCAGTTGTACGAAGGAATTTTAGAAGGGATTGTTCTCGCTATCATTTTGTATTTTGTTCATAAAAAGCAAAAACATTACGGTATCGTGAGTACTGTTTTTTTAATTGGATATGGAACATTCCGTTTTATCGTAGAATTCTTCCGCGAGCCGGATTCGCAGCTAGGCTATTATTTTGGCGGCATCACCATGGGACAAATTCTTTGTTTCTTGATGCTGGTGATTGCTGGCGGTATCTATGCTTGGGCACGGAAGGCCAATATTCCTAATCCGTATTTTGCTAAGGCTTCACGTTAAGCTGATCGTGCTGTGAGATAAACCCGCCAGGCGCTTTGTTTTTGGCGGGAGAGACAGTGAAATAAATCGGAAAACAAGTAATCGTGCAAGAAGCAGAATAATGCATGATTTTTTCGTCATCCTCCCATCGATAATAAGCCTCTTCATCCACTCGGTTATAAATTTTTTGTTGGCCCCATCGCTTAATCAGTGAATGGTGAAAAATATCATGTAAAAAATAGGAAGGAAGTTTGGCGAACATATCGAGAACTTTGCCATTTTCGACTTGGACGATGACAGGAAATTTGTAGCGAATTTGTGTTACCCAAAAACGTAGCATTTTTCGTTCACCACGCTCGCGCATAATGTCTGCTTTGCCATACTTCGATTCGATACTACTTAGTTCTTTTCCTGGAAAAAATTCAGCGAGGGTATCGGTGCTGAAGTCGTAGTTTTTTGGATCAACCTTGGCATGCGCGCAAAAACAAAAAATTACGAGAATGAGAGAACTTAATTTCATGCATTAAAGATTAGCACAAAAGAAAAGCCAGAGAAAAATAGTCAGAAGATATCGAACCACCAAGTGCCCCGATGGGGAAAAATAGTTCGGCGAGGTGCAGGATATTGAGTCGACAAACCTTTGGATTTACGGTCATCATGAGAGTTATTGTTCGAGCTAAACTTTACTGAAGAATGTGCCGTCAAGCCTAAGGTAGAATTAGGCTTGTTGCTCCAGGCTGGAGTAAAAACGATCTTTGGTTGGAAAGGATGATCCAAAATGATGAAATTTAGCACCGTATCTTTGCTGTCGCTCTCGATCCTCGTCGGTGCTTGCGCCACCTCATCACCTAAGCAAACTAAGACTGCTGACAGCGGTTGGAAGAGTTTTGGAGAAGAAGCGACTTACACTCCTGGAGGGCGCGTTCAACAGCAATTGGTTGAGCGTGATTTAGCTGCTTGCGAAGGCTGCATCCTAGGAAGTTCTCATCACGGAACATTCACTTCACCTTTGCGAGTATATGAACTCAAAGGTGCCGAACATCTCAATCTCAAAAACACCCATTTTGATATTCCTGTCACATGGAACCCAGCTGTCGCAAAATGGGTTAACTACTTCACTGGTCGCGGCCGTGAGTGGTTCGCTCGCTATGCTGAACGCGGTGGTCGCTACGCTCCAGTCCTATCAAAAATTCTCAATGACAACGGTCTTCCACGCGATTTGATTTATCTCGCGATGGCAGAATCAGGTTTTCAAAATATTGCTAAGTCTCACGCGAGTGCCATGGGCCCTTGGCAGTTCATGAGTTTCACTGGTCGCAAATACGGTCTTAATCAAGACTGGTGGATGGATGAGCGTCGTGATCCTTTGAAAGCTTCAGTAGCCGCTGCTGGTTACTTAAAAGATTTGCATGACCTCTTCGGTTCATGGGAACTGGCAACAGCTGGTTACAACGCCGGTGAAGGTAAGATTGCTCGCGCCATCAAGCGCTATGGGACTCGTGATTTTTGGAAGCTGACGAAAGGTCGTTATCTTAAGCCAGAAACAAAAAATTACGTTCCTAAGATCATGGCGCTTGCGATTATCGGAAAAAACCTCGAAGCCTTTGGTTTTAACCAGCTGGCTTTCCATCACCCACTTGATTATGAACAGCTCGATGTTCCAGGTAATACCGACTTGATGGAAATTGCTAACACAATTGGAATTCCATTCGAAGAATTGCATCGCTACAACCCAGAGTTGTTGCGTTGGCAAACTCCACCGTTGGTAGAAACTTACACTCTACGTGTTCCAGTGGGCACCAAAGAGAAGTGGACTGCACTCGAAGACAAAACTGTTTTGACTGCCACGAAGTATCAAACGTGGACAGGTAAAAAACCTTTCACACTCCAAGAAGCTTCTAATCAACATCGCATTCCGCTGCCAGTCCTGACTGCGCTTAATCCTGAAGCCGTTGGTAAGCGCCTGGACAAAGGAACTGAGATTCGTCTTCCATTCCGTGCCGATCAAAGTGCGCGTGATAGAATGTACGCTGATCTTTACGAAGTTCCACGTCGCTTCCGTAAAGCACGCCGTTCTTACTACCGTGCTATTAGTAGTGTGAGCGAAAATGGCCCACGCATTCGCCAGCCTAGTAAGTTCTATGTAGTTAAAAAGGGTGACACTTTGTGGGAAATTTCTCGCAAAACAGGTGTGTCGATGGACGTCATTGTGCGTTCCAATAATCATCTGCGTCGTCGTCAATTGCTACCAGGTGACAAGCTCGCTATTAAGTAATCTTTTCTAATCCATCATGCCTGTGACATACTCGCAGGCATGAGTTTCGGATTAAAAGCATTCAAAAGACAAAAAGACGACACTAAATCTACGGCGACACGCCTGCATATCACGCATGTGATTTTGGGGCATGATCTAGCTGCCGTACTGAAGCTTGTTGAGTTAAAGAATACACATGGCCCTGAGGCTTTGCGCCTTCTCACTCCGCGCTTTCTCACTAAGCAGACACTTATTGAAACATTCCACGCAGGCACCTCTCAGCTAAGAAATAACGAAGAAACATTAGCGATTGCCGCTAAGTTTCCCAACTGTCAAAGTGCCCGCTTCGAACACGAAACAATGTTCGCTAAAGAAGGGCAGTGGCATAAGTTTGGTAGTCGCGCGAAGCCCATGGAATGCATGCCGGGAGAGTCTTATTTTCTTCCAGAGCGCCAAGAAATTTCACTCGCCTCACTGTTTTCAAAAAGTGATTGGGATAATCTAGACGAGATTCTTAAAAGCTATCAAGGTGTTCGAGTTCTTGAAAAATTAGAGAAACAAGCTCCGACTGACCTCGCTCATCAAGATGAGTGGTGGATGCTGTTCCATGATTTGGGTGAAGTGACTTGTACTGAGCTTTGGACTTCATTGCCGGCAAAGCAAATACTAAAGGCCACAGAGCAGGGACAAACTTTGCCAGCTGAAGCAGGTGCGTGGTTTGCTTCTATTCAACGTCAGGCCGGTATTGCGCTCTCATGGGAGTGCACTAAAGAAATGCATCCTGAGCCTCGCACGCTCTTTATACCTCAGAGTATGACTCACGAGTGGGGACACTTCATTCTTGATATTCAATCTTGGGATGAAACTCGTAAGTGTTATCCAGTCAATGCTCTTATTCTTTTACAAGATGAAGAGCCCACCAGTGAAGGCATGGCAGATAAGATTAAATTAGCTAAGCGTGTACTTGAGCGTGTGCTGAATGATTTTGAAAAAAGCATTCGTAAAGAACACATACTTGCTTCAGAAGATTTTCTTGAATGGCCGACCGAGCCTAAGCTTGCTGAGGCGCTTCTCGTTTCAGTGCCTAGGTTGCATGTAATAGGGCAGATTGCAGCCTCTACTTCAGAGGCTCGTTTCTTAGCACGCTCTCTTTTAAGTACCTAAAACTTTGAGAGGTGTCCCCCGTTTGATACACATGTATAAAATGGAAGTGACTTTTTTATACACCTGTATATAATGGGGGTGTGAACCGATACCTAATAAAACAGATAAAATCAGATCTAGCTGAAAAAATGGTCTTCCTTGGAGGGCCTCGTCAGGTTGGTAAGACAACGCTGTCGCGTACGCTTATGCCAAAAACTGGGAGATATTTGAATTGGGATGTTCCTATTGATAGGGAGAGTATTCTCAAGAAAGAATATCCACGTGAATCTTTTATTGTATTTGATGAGATTCACAAATACCGGCAATGGCGAAATTATTTAAAAGGCTTCTACGATCTCCATAAAGATCAAAAAAAGATTCTTGTTACGGGGAGTGCTCGCTTAGACCTTTATCGTTTCGGTGGAGATTCTCTGCAAGGCCGCTATTTTTACCTCAGAATGCATCCTCTTTCTGTGGCAGAACTTAAATTAAAATCTCAGAAAGATTTTTTAGACCTTCTGACACTAGGTGGTTTTCCAGAACCATTTTTAAAAGGTTCAGAAACTTTTGCTCGGCGCTGGACGAGAGATTATCGCCAACGTCTTATATATGAAGATGTGACCTCCATGGAGCAAACGCAAGAACTTCAGAAAATGGAGTTGATGCTTCATCATCTTCCTAATTTAGTTGGCAGCCCACTTTCCATTAATTCACTCCAGGAAGATCTGCAGGCCACTCCACGTTCAATCGGCAAATGGGTTGATATTCTTGAAAGGCTTTACGGGATAGTTCGTTTATCTCCTTTTGGGTCTCCTAAGATTCGTGCCGTCAAAAAAGAACAAAAGCACTATCACTATGATTGGGCGCTGGTGCCTGAGGAATCTTTACGCTTTGAAAACTTAGTGGCGATACACTTATTGAAATGGGTACATTTTCAGCAGGACACAGAGGGACTGAATTGGGAGCTAAGGTACTTTCGAGATCGCGAACAAAGAGAAGTCGATTTTGTTATTGTGGACGGTAAGAATCCCATCCTTGCTATTGAAGTGAAGTGGTCTGATGCAGAAGTTTCACCAAGCTTAAAATACTTCAAAAATAAATTTCCTAATTGTCGCTGTATTCAGTTGCACGCTATTGGAAAAAAAGAATACTCAACACCCTCACAGATTGAAGTTCTTAACTGGTCGTCATTTCTAGGCGATCTTTGCTAAACTTTGCGTCAGAAACTTGACGTAAATGCATCAGATTAGGCTAACTCAAAGAGTCATGCTTGATTTCGCTCAGCGCCTCTTCCTAAACTCTATCTTAAGACCATCAACCAAGGACTACTCGTGAAGATTCTCGTTCTCTTCGCTGCTCTACTTTGCGTCGCAGCCGCTCGCGCACAAAATCGTATCGTTTCTGTTGATGCTTTTCAGCTGGGTTACTCAGGTGGACTGATGTTCAAAAAAGACAGTGGTAAAGGCGATACAAAAGATCGTGATCAGAATCAATTTAAGATCAACGCTAACTTCGCTCAGACTATTAATGAGTATCCTAATTTGATGTTCAAAGGTGTGGCACGTGTTGAGCGTAATCATCTTGATCAAGGTGGAGATACCACGAACTCAGTTTATGCATTGAGTGCAGGTGTCGTGGTTAATCATGATGCTTCGGATATTAAGAACTCAATGTTTGCTGGTGTGTTGATTGGTGGAGAGTGGGAAACCATCGATGCTCAGGGCCAGAATGATGAGAACGGTTTAAATATCGTTTTCAATGCTGAGGCTGGGAAGCGCTGGGACATGGGCAATTACGCGATGGCCAATATTTCTTACGCACCAACGTTTGAATTCATTTTCCGTCGCTACGGCGGTGGTATTCGTGATGAGTACTACACCAGTGGCACAGAACTTAAGATTAATTTTTTGAAGTTTGATGTGTTGTTTTAATTGATAGGACCAATGAGTTTGCCCCTATGCAAAATGCAACCAACAAAAACAGTATTGCCAAAAAGAAAGAACACTTACACACTTAACGTATAAAGTTATTTGTTTGCTTAATTTAGGAATGACCAACGTCATTTTGAAACAAGGAGATTTCATGAAAAAGCAACTCGCTCTCGCCGCTGGATTGGCTGTACTAGCTGCTCCTGCATTCGCATCTAAAGCTCGTTTGGCAGCTTTGGGTGAAGATACTAACGGTTCATTCTACATCCAAGATAACCGTAACATCTTCCTTAACGCGTCTGAAGTTAATAACCAAAAAGATTTCGTTACTTACGAATTAGAAAATGACGGCGGAAACGGCGAAGGTGGATTCATCCGTAACGCTGGTAACTTGGTTTGGGGCGCACACATGGGCCGCAATCTTTCTTACAACGAAGGTACTGATTCTTTTGCAACAGACGCTAACGATGATGGTGATGTTGATGCTGGTGACCTATTCGTTTATCAAGCAACAAACGCACTTGATCTTTTCATCGGCGGCGACGCTGGTATCAAGTGGGGCGTTCAGTTGACTTACTCATCACAGAAGAATGATGACTTCAATGCTGGTGACGGCGGTGCTGGTCTTGCTACAAACACAGAAGCTAAGACAGATGTTATGGATCTTGCAGTTGGTCTTAGCCAGGGCCCATGGGCTGCTTACTTGAAGTACGGCATCACAGGTAAGACAGATCATAAAGATCAAGACGTAGAAGTAGAGCGCAAAGGTGATACTGAAATTGGTGGTTCTTACAGCTGGAACGGCTACACTGCTTTCGGTTATTACGGAATGAATGAGTTTGAAGTTGACGGCGATAATAACGTTGAATCAAACGAAATGTCTTTGGGTGTTGCTCGCCAAGACAAGTTGAATGACAAAGCAGTTCTTTTCACAAAAGTTGCATACACAAATACAACTAGCGATGTTAAGGATGCTGGAGAAGATGGCGAAAATAACGAAAGCGATTTGTCTGCGACTATCGGTCTTGAGTTCGACGCAGCTTCTTGGTTGACTCTTCGTGGTTCAGTTTCTCAAGAAATCTTGATCAACGAAGTTGAAACTAAAGCAGCAGTTGCTAACTCTGACTCAAACAAGAACACAGAAGCTAACACAACTGTAGTAGCTGCTGGTGCTTCTTTGAAGTTCGGCGATATGGCTGTCGACGGTATGATCGGTAACACTGCAAGCGGTACAGCTGGTGAAATCGATTCATCTAACTTGATGACTCGCGTATCAATGACTTACCGTTTCTAAACGAAAGTTAAAAAAAGGGCCAGCTTGCTGGCCCTTTTTTTTTGAAAACTCTTCCTGCACTTAAATGGAGTGAAACATGAAAAAGCATCTTGTTCTTGGAGCAGCCTTGGCAGTCCTCGCGACTCCGGCGTTCGCAACCAAAGCACGTCTCGTCGCTTTAGGCGAAGATATCGGTGGCTCACAGTACATTAACGATAATCGTAATATTTTCCTCAACTCAGCTCATGCTAACAATTACAAAGATACTGCGATCTTTGAATTGGGTGGTGATGGCGCCGCGGGAACTAAAGCTGACGCCAATAATAATCCACAGGCTGAGGGTGGTGTTCTTTACGGCTGGAACAACATGGTCGCTGGTGCTTACTTCGGTGGCGAATCTGCTTCTGTAAACGAAGCACGCGGCTACTTGGTCACAAACCGCCGAGTGATTCATCAAGATAACCAGCTTGATCTTTTCTTAGCTGGAGAGTCTTCAGTTAAGTGGGGAGCAAACCTTACTTATTCACAAAACAAAGATGATACAGATGGCACATTCGAAGATCTTGAGAGCCAGACGTTATCAGCTCGTCTAGGTGTTATCGCTGGCAAGTTTGAAGCTTTTGCTAACGTTTCATTGATCAACTCTTTCGAGGGCGATCTTGATGCAGGTGCAGGGGATAAAGAAGAATTCAAGGGTAAGCTTGGTTACGAATTAGGTGGAACATACCGTATCGACAATCAGGCAAGCGTATTTGCTTTCTGGCGCCACGCTGCTTGGGAACAAGAGAGTTCTGTCTCTCAAGTTGCAACGACAGCTGCAGCTCCTGCTTATACAGGTGAAGCTGATGCGCAAACTGATCGTTTTATCGTGGGTTACGGTCGCGAGACTAAGCTTAACGACAAAGCGACTTTGTTCTATAAAGTATCTTATGTGTTGAACAAGCGTGAGCTTGATACCAAAGATGACGGCAAAGCAACGATTGATGATTACGCTGTTCCAGTCGTAGTTGGTTTAGAAGTGGACGCTGCTTCATGGCTGACTCTTCGTGGTTCAATCTCTCAGAGTATAATCAATGAGCAAGACAACGACTACGATGAAGACCTATTGCCATTGGTTAACACAAACGTTGTCGCTCAGAACCCAGACAAGAAGCGTACCAAAGCGAATACAACATCTGTCCGTTCAGGTGCTACTTTGAAGTTTGGTGATTTCGCTATCGACGGATTGCTGATGACTTCGGCTGCTACTGCGACCAATAACACAGCACCAAGTAACGGAATCTTGAATTCAAACCGTCTACTCGCTCGCGTCGCTATGACTTACAAGTTCTAAAATTTCCAAAAGGTGTCATGCACTTTTAGGTACACTTTTAGGTAGAAAAGGCCTGGGTTTAACCCGGGCCTTTTTTTTAAGTTTGATTCGCTTATTCAAATAGAGCTATGCTGAATTTGAGGATTGGAAGTTAAAACGGTGAGGGAGAGGCTGCTTTCCCCTCCCTCTAAATCCGATCAAATTATCTTGAGCAATACAGCAAGCTGTATCGTCAAGATAACGAGGATCAGAACCCGCGCTAACTCTTCCATGAATTTCCTTTTGGTAAAGGCGTCCTTCATTGGACGTCATAGAAGAGCCGGACGTAGTTACATCAATTACGTTCGGCTTTTTAGTTTTTATGTGTGTGAGATACGAGAAAGTTCTTTATTGAATTAGTGCCAATTATTTTCTTCCAGCTCTCATCAATCTCCAACAGGTCGCGGGTAAAAATCGGACATGTGAGTGGAAAAAATCTCTCACGCAGTGAAGTGATGGATGAATTTTTTTGAATAGTTGAGTCGTAGAAATTTTCCCGTCTCTTTGCACCAAGAGAGGCGGGAAGGGGCAGGTCCACGCTCCACGTTCATCCAGCTCCAAGTTCAGGTGAACCCCTTGGGTGTGACAGCACCCTGGGGTTGAATTAAATAATTCAGGCCCACTCCTTCCCTTTTTATTTTATCACTTGATTGAACTCTCATCTATCGCCAACAAGTCGCGGGTAAAAATCGGACAAGTGATTGGAAAAAATCTCTCACGCAGTGAAGTGATGGATGAATTTTTTTGAATAGTTGAGTCGTAGAAATTTTCCCGTCTCTTTGCACCAAGAGAGGCGGGAAGAGGTAGCTCAAGTTCACCGCTCTGCCAGTTCAATGTTCTTTTTAAACCTCTTGGTGTGCTCACACCTGGGTCTTGAGAGGAATCTCTCAAGGCTTACCTCTTCCCTTTTTTAATTTTATCACTCGAAGTAAGTCTCATCCATCTCCAACAAGTCGCGGGTAAAAAACGGACATGTGAGTGGAAAAAATCTCTCACGCAGTGAGACGACTCCTGTTGAAAATTCAATAGTTAGTGTTCGGAAAATTTCCCGTCTTTTTGCAACAAGAGAGGCGGGAAGGGGCATGCTCACGCTCCATGTTTTGTCAGTTCCACGTTCTCTGTGAACCTCTTGGTGTCACAAGCACCTAGGTCTGGGGGGAATCCCTCAGGCTTACTCCTTCCCGTTTTAATTTTAACACCGCTTGGTGCTGCAAAAAAGCGCCAAGAGGTAACGGGTTACAAGGAGTAATTATGCCGAGAAATGCTTTGATTCGCAGTGATATTCATACCTACCACGTAACAGCTCGAACGAATGACAAGCAGTTCTATCCGATTGAGATGAACGAGGTTTGGAAAATTTTTGTCGATGAACTTAAAAATGTTCAAGAGCGCTTTGGGATTTGTATTCATGCATTTGTCTTGATGGATAATCACTTCCATCTGTTGGTTCAAACGCCGCGATGTAATCTAGATCAGGTGATGCATCTATTGATGCGAAATACGGCCGTGAAAATTATGAGAAAGGCTGATGGAACAAATCATTTGTGGGGAGGACGCTATAAATGGAGCTTGATTGAGAATCAGGCTTATTATTATCAAGTCTATCGCTATATTTACCAAAATCCATTACGTGCGCGGATGGTTGAAAGAGTGGAATTCTATCCTTATTCAACACTCACTTCGCGAGTGCCGTTTCCATTACATAGTCGAGTGAATATGGAGTTAGGTGGAGAGGCAGCCGAGTTGCTGTGGCTGAATGAGAGAATTGAAAATGAAGGTGAAGCGATTATTCGCAAGGGGCTGAGACGTTGGCAGTTTGATATTAATAAAAAGAAAATTAAACTGTTCGAGACATTAAAAAGGCCAAAAGGTGAGTGACACCTTTTGGCCGAAACAAGGAGCAACAATTAAGACTTGTACTAGTAGTACTTAATCGTTGTTTTGCGGAGTCTTGAAGAACCACTGCGTGTATTGCAGTTCACAACAAATGACATGTTCAAGCGAGCGAACAAGTCGCCGTTAGCTTCGTAACATTTGCCAGAAGCAGTATCAAGGCCAGAAGAAGTGAGTGAGCACTCAACAGCTTTTTCTACTTCAAAGCGGTCTAGACGAACGATAGCTGCTTCACGAGTGAGTTCGGAAACGCGATCAAAACGATCACCGTAGCAGAAGTCTTGTGGTGGCATAGGTTGGCGCCAAGGATCACGCCAAGGGTCACCTGGGTATGGATAGTGTGGTGGGATTGGAATCGGGCGACGAATCACTACTTGGGCCATGGCCGGTAGGGCAACAGCAACAAGGAGCAAAGAAGCGAGAAGTGCTTTCATGAAGTCCTCCATAATTGATAGATACACATGGCATCCTAGGAAACTATCTTAGTGTCCGTCAAAGTCGTGTGATTATTTTTCATTTTATTGGAGAGTAAGAGGTGCAAAATGGCCCTTGAGTCAATCTCAAGACCCATTCGACGAGTAAGATCCTCCCAAAGTTTGATCTCGTTTTCGAGTTCATGGAGTTCTCTGAGAAGTTGGATTGAATGGTGGATCATCATGAAAGCCCTCCTGTGTTGATGATATGATACTATTGTTTGATATATCAAACAATAATGATAAATCTCATCGGACCACTCAAAATAAAATTTATGGTATTTGCGCCCCTATGTAGTCCCTATCGTCGGACCAGCAGGGTTAAGCTCTCAAAATGATTAGTGAAAGGGAACATGTCGAAGATTTTTGTGCGAATTGCGTCATAATGAGTTTTTAATATCGAAAAATCTGCAGCCAGGCTCTCATATGAACAACTGGAGTAGAGGAGAATGGCCGGCCGTTGGCGCATAACGAGGTCAAGGGCCTCTCCCAAGCCGCGACGGGGCGGATTCACGAGGACAACTTGAGGAACAAATGTGGTCCATTCGTGCTCAATTCTTGCAACTGCGGCCGCTTTAAATTGCGCTGATAGTTTCAGTTCATGGGCCATGCGTTGAGCCTCTTTGATCGCCGAAGCATTAATTTCAATACCTAAAACATGATGTCCCTTGCTCGCGAGATGTAGAGCAAAGCCACCAGCTCCACAGAACAAATCAAGCACGGGATTGTTCTTCCACGGTGAAAGCCATTCTGTGGCAGTTTGATAAAGTTGTGTGGCGACAGCAGAATTAGTTTGCATAAAACTTTGCGGAGAAAAAGATAAACGAATGTCGCCACTCTGATGAATAAGAGTTTGAGCCGTTGAGAGCACAATTTCTTCTTCACCCTCAAGGAGAGCATGAGGAATGGGTTGAATGTTAACTGAAACGACATTGAACTCACCTAACTCCGAAAGTCCGAGTCGAATTCGATCGAGCGCTTCTTTCGAGCGTAATACAAAGCGAATCATTTTCTGTTTTGTCGTGGGGGACCAGCTAAGGATTAATCCTTTGAGTTCGCCCTTGCGTGAATTGATATCGTAAGGTGTGAGTTTCCAGCGTGTAATGAAATCTTTTAATGGAGCGATTGATTCATTCAAGGTTGTTGCTTGAACAGGGCAAAGAGGAAGTTCTGCTACATTTTTTAGATCAACTGAAAGAAGTCCAATAAGGGGAGCCTCAAGTGTTCCCCCAACATTGAGCTTGATTTTGTCACGAAATCCCCAAAGAGAACCTTGTGATGAAATTTCAGGCTCGATATTGAAAATATTCTGGAGCAGGATATTTTTTTGAGTAAGCAACTCTGTTGGATCTTTATCCATTTCAGAGCATGAGCGGCATAAGTTTTTATCAAAATAGGTGCAGCCACTCATTTCTGTAATTGGTCTAAAAGTGAGGCTTCAGCTATGGTGATGACTTCGTCTTTGAATTCATCAAGACTGTCCTCTGGTAGCGAAAACTTTTGTGTGACTTCTGTTGAGGCTTCCGGCCTAGAGAGATCGAATTGCTCTCTCATGCATCCTTTCATCTTTTCCGTCTCGATGAGATCTCTTATCTCTTGTGCAGGAATTCGACCAAAACAAAAACGTCGCGTACGATCTTCCCAGCGAGTAAGCAACTGTGTGGTTAATTCGCTTCCGAAGTTGTTCCATCGCATTTTTTTATAAGAGCCAACCGCTTTCTTCATAGAAACCGTTGCGAGTACTTCTTTACAAAGTCGCACACCAAAATTTTGATTGAGTTGTCGACGCTCGTGGAAGTACATGCGAGTAGGATAATGATAAGATAAGCGATTTAAGCATTGAGCGTTGACGCTAAAATTCTGGTGACCTTTCAACTGACTTAGCAAGTCTTGTGAAAGATTAGATTTAATTAGTTCAGATTGCTGCAGAAGCCATGAGCGTTCTTTATTTGCTTCGGTTTGAATTTTCTTTTTCCACCAGTCTTTTAGTGGTGATTTGAGCTCTTTTAGCCAAAATAGCGACTCGGGTGAATTATCTTTAATAATCTGACTCACAAGTCTTGCGGAAGCATTTTCCAAGCAAGTAGCGAATTTCCCATCGACATATTCAGCGCCTGAGCTAATCCATTGTGGAGATGATTTTAAAAGTACCATCTCATTTGGCCCTTGCCGCCAACAATGACTCCAAGCCTTTTCTGCGTCCTCTTCAATGTGACTTAAAAACCACTGACGCTTTATACCTACATCCTCGTTCACTCTTTCTTCGAGTGATTCAAATGGATAGTCGTTAAGCCATTCTTCTTTTTCTGAAGCAGGGCCACGCTCCTGCTCTCGCACAAGATTAGTGAGTCCTTGCTCGTAACATCCCTTGGGATTTTGTGAAGCATGACATTGAAAATAAACCCAAGTGGGATCCATTTTTGCGAGTACAACTTCTTTTTTGATATGCTGTGCCAGCCACGAAGGCCCTTCTGCTCTCAAGCGCCATTCAAGTTGATCTATATCTCTCGTCAGTAATTTTTCCCAATGATGGATGTATTCATCGACTGGTACAGCTCCCGAAGGCAAAGAACTTAGCCACTCACAGTGACGTGGATTCTCTTGGCTTAACCATTGGCGTCTGTTTTTTAAAAAATCTTGTTGCGCAGTTTCTCTCAAGCAAACAGCTATTGGATGTGGCTCTGATAATGAGGCAATGCCTCTTGGTGATTTTTTTTCAAACAGAGCGGACTTGTGTAAATCTAGGCAGTCGTTAAGATGACGATTTTTTATGTCTCGCCAAAGCCACTGATCTTTTTTGAACATTCGATGCATCTCTCCGGCGAGAGACCAATCACGTTTAAAAAGTGTTTCTTTAAAGTAGGAATGCAATTCCGGAGCGGCTTCAAATTGAACGATATACTGAGCTACTTGTTGAGCAAAAGCCTTTCGATCTTGAGTCAATTCTTTCCAAGTATTCTTTTGCCAAGAGAACTGAGATTGTTCAGGCATTTTTAGTTGAGAATAAAGAGCATCGGCCATGCCAGCGACAATAATCTTCTTTGTCTCTACTGCCGTTGATTCAAGAGTTAAACACTGAGTCGATAATTCGACCACAGAGTTGTGCGTATTGAAGCAAACCCCTTCGCGCAGCGGAGACTTACTCAGCTGTCTTAATTTTGTTTGATGCAAGAATGAAGTGGGTAGTTGCGAAGCTAGTTGCCACAGAAGTTGCAGTTCATTTTTATTAAATGAGTTTTCGCCGTCTTTCCATTGAAGTGCGATGCCTGTTTTAAGATAGAAGTTCCATGCCAGCTCTCCGTATTCACCACTTTGATCTTGCGATAGCTGATTAAAGAGACAAGGGATGTCGACGCAAGTCTTGAGTTGTTGCGCTACTGGAAGGAGAGGAGCAGCAGGGAAAAATGAAAGAAAGCGTGCCTCAGCAAAACTTAATTTTGCTAAATTAAAATGCAGCCAAAAACCTTTTATAGAATGGCTCTTAAGATGATTTAGCTTTTTATTTTCTCTTTGAAGATCATCTAGCTTGGGAGTATTTGGTGAACACTCTTCTCCTGAAGCAGGCATTCGAGCAGAATCTATATGTGGTAATTGCCAATAAGTGGTATGCCACGACGTTTTTTTGGAAGATGGGTGATCAAAATGCTTGAGAGCACTGAACAACAATATGGCAGCAGCAAAGAAAGTTATGAATTTTAAGTTTGGATTTTTTCTCCAATTAAACTTCCATAAAACGGTTGCGAGTCTCAGCCACTGATTAGGGTGCTTCATAACGTACAACCTTTGTCACAAGATCAAGTTCTTCATCATAGATGACAGCAAGACCAGCTTGAGGGACTGTGAATTGCCAATGACTTGTATTTTTGATTTTTTTTAATTGAGTGTGGTTTTGTCGGTAAGCATGTCGCCAATAGAGAAATGAGGTTTCATTGGCCGTTGGATTTCGAAAGATCGCTTCAACAATTTTATGGTCAATTTGTAGAGAGAACTCTTCCCAATGAAAGATCTGTGTTCCGGGTTGAGTTTCGTTATTCATCACCCGCTCTGGATCTTCGAGTATTAATAAGGCTTCCTGCAAAGAAGTGCTGCCGGGACGAATGTCCTTTATCCCCTTCAATGGGTGAGTTTGATGACAGCCTGCTATTAGGGCGCAGAGGAGCCCGACATAAGGTTTCACAGCCTAACTTTTCGGAATTTCGAATATTTGTCTTGAGTGCTCCCCTAAGTGGCTAAAATGTTGTAAATTAAGGCCTTATGGCACGAAAAAAGCGTAAAAAACCTTGGTTAAGAAGACTCCCCATTGCTTTGGGGCTCTTCCTATTTGTTGCCTTGGTTATGCCTGTTTATATGTATTTTTCTGACGATGTTTCTCGCATGAATAGCGAGTGGCCTCATGTGATCATTCCAAAAAATATTGATGAGAAAGTTGAGTATGAATTTCGGCCTAAGGCCCCTGCATACTGGGTAAGGCTAGATCAAATTTCCTCTTACGGAAAATGGGCCATCATATTATCTGAGGATTGGGGATTCTACGACCATCAGGGAGTCGATTACGACGAACTAAAAAAAGCGATTAATGAGAGTGTGAAGGAACGTCGACTTGTAAGAGGCGCCAGCACAATTTCTCAACAAGTTGTGAAAAATGTTTTTCTTTCTTCAAGTCGAAGTATTATTCGAAAAATTCATGAAATGATTTTGACTCAAAAAATGGAGAAGACTGTTCCTAAGAAAAAAATCTTAGAAACGTATTTTAACATTGTTGAATTTGGTCCAAAAATTTATGGAATTCGAAATGCCAGTTATCACTATTTCAAAAAACATCCTTCTGCACTTAATCCAAGAGAGGCTGCGTTTTTGGCCATGTTGCTGCCGTCACCCAAGCGCTATTATGTGTCGTTTCAGAAAAGGAAATTGACCCGCTTTGCTCGTTCTCGAATCAAGGCAGTTCTTCTAAAGATGCGCTGGGGGCGAATAATTACTGAGGAGCAGCGTAAGTTGTGGGTCACGGAGCAATTCTTCTGGGAGAAGTGATTGCTGCCTGGCGTCTCTGCCCAGAAATCTTGTCTCAAAATCCTAAAATTTTTGGTTAAAATCCTAGATAGCTTATTTCATTAGGAATTTTCTTTAATGTATCACGTTGCATATCTCGATGATCAGGAATCAAATTTTGCTGTCGTAGCTTTTAAGTTAGGTGCAAATTTCAATCTTGAGACTTATACGGTTAAAGAAGAGTTTATAGATTGTTGTAAATCTAAAAAACTCGATGCCTATTTGATTGATATTCATTTAGTTGAATCCTGCGGTTTCAGTGTTTCAAAAGAATTAATGAATGCTGAAAATACCAAAGATGTACCCGTCATTTTTGTTTCTTTTGATGTGTCACCAGAAACGCTAAAAGAAGCCATGGTGGAGACGGGGGCCGAATTTGTTTCTAAATCTATGGGGCCTGCAGAATTTAAGTTACGAGTTGAGAACTGTATCCAGAATTTCAAAAAAACGAAATTGCGTCTCGGTAATTTGTTAGTCGATTTGCAAATGATGGAAGTTCGTTCGGGGGATGAATTGATTGATGTTACTCTGAAGGAACTTAAAATTTTGGCGCACCTTTTGCGATGTTCTCAAAATAAAACCCACAAGAGCACTATCTTTCAAAAAATCTGGGGCGAAATAAACGTGTCGGATAAAACTCTCAATAGTCATCTTTCAAATCTTCGCGCAAAACTTGCGAGCGCAGGAGTTCGTATTCAAGTTTTACGAGACGGAGTAGTAGAGTTAGTCGAGGCGTCCTAATACCCTAGTCCTTAGAGCACTTAAGCCCTAGGTTTGGTTTTTCTTTTAATGAGATTCCATCTTCTGGGTAAAGATGAATCAATCCCATCTTGTCATCAATCATTAAGCGATACTGTTTCTCAGAGTGAAAGTAAGACATAATTGCGTGACGAGTTTCTTGTGGATGATCCAGACCCAGACAATGACCTATTTCATGGGTCAAGGTTCCAGTAAAACCGCGTGCTTTTTTTCTGGATTTGCGATTCATTTGAATTTTGCAGCCAATGACCTCACTTCCTTCAACTTCAGGCCTTGCTTCTCCACCTTGGAAAGGATTTGTTGGCGAGTTCTCACAAATCTCAATGGTACGATTCTCTGCTAATGCGATAGTGAATGTGTCGTCTCCCGTTGCAGGAGCTCCAGGGTTTTGTGGGTCAGCTGGGTAGAGAGCTAAGCGAATCCAAGATTTATCAACTTTATTTATATCACGGATAATACTTTGAACGACCGCTCTTACGTCGAGATTACGTCCGTAGAGAGCATCATTAGTTGATAAATCATTATCATCGATTTCAGCATCAATCATGTCGTCGCATACTTTTACCCATAGGGTAGGTGAGGATTCTTTATTGTTCCATTTGTCTGAAGATAGGAGGCGAAAGCCAGACATCATAAGAAGAAAGAAAATGATGAGAATTATTCGATACATCAAAATCTCCTAGAGATAGATCGTGAAGCCGGCCAAGATGCCGCCTTCCGAATAATTATTAAAACTCTGTACGGTATTAATTTCTGAGCGAAATGAAAAGATCGCCCAGAAGGGCCATTCGAAGCCCATGGCGCCGTAAAATCCTAGGCCATTCACGTAGGCTGGACCAAAACCTGCGTAGACATTGCCTTTGTAAAACAGCTTCGCGAGGCCGATACCATTTCGATTAAGGAGACCGAACTCCCAGCTCCGCACTCCGACTCGTAAACTGCCAAGGCTGATGAGGCCCGGTCCCCCAGCGACGTAGAGGTGACCAATCTTCTCATCGACTGCAGAGTATGAAGGTTTTGTGAAAAATAGGATGACTAGAATGGTGAAGATAATTTTTTTCAAAATCTCACTCCCAAAAACAGAGTACTGATTTGCTGAGTAGAGAGAATGATGATGTCGGCGCTTCCAATCCCAACGAATGATTCAACTCCAAGAACGACATAAGGCAGAACTTCCCAGGTCACGCGAATGCTGGGGCCCATGGAGAAATCAGTGACCTTTTCGGTTTTATCGTATTGCTCAAGCCCTCTCTCAGCGTAATGGACACCGAGGCCCATGCCTGCTCGAGTTTTGCCCCACAAAAAATTCTCTAAATCAGTTTGACGAAAAATTCCTAACTGATAAGCCGATTGGTAGTACACATCGTTTGCTACGCCCACCGAGCTGATGGTGGCCGCAAAATCAGGCGCATCGTATCCCACGTAGAGAATCGGAATCACACGTCCTTCAGTGACAGCGGAGACGCCGGTGGCAGCGATGATGTTGGCGAAACTTTTTGATGCGAAAATCAAAAATAAAATACAAAGAAATCTCATCGGAAAATACTAGGAAATACAAAAAGTGAAGTCATCAAGAAACGTTATTGGAAGCAATCCAAGCTATTTTTTGAAGTTCAAACTAAAACAGTCAGGGATTGAAAATTTAAAACTATGGCCAGAACAAATTCGAAATTCAAATTCACAAAAATTAAGTCTCTGAATTTGTTTAAAAATCAAACTCTTCCTATATCGATGAAATTCTTAACTTGAGATTAAAATGGATTCACATATACTTATAGCAAGTAAAACCAAGGAGAATGGATGAGATTTCTTAATTATGCAGTTTTGCCTTCACTCATGTTAGCAGTTGCTTGCGGAGGCGGTGGTGGTTCAAGTGGCGGTGGTGGTAGCAGTGATGGAAGTGTTTTTAGTTCAATCTCTGCGCAGTTTATTGATGCTCCAGTGAATGGACTCACAGTTAAATATGCGGATGGTTCAACTGATACGACAGCAAACGGTGGTAAGTTTAGCTGCGTTCGTGGTGAAGCAATTGAGTTTTTGATCAATGGTCTGACCATAGGCTCTGCGTCTTGTGGAGATAAAGTATTTCTAAGCGAGTTAGACATTTCTCCAGCTGATAAAGTTAAAGTCTCGCGTATCCTCTTAACTATTGCGTTGCCAGAAGCTGGAGATCCGGCTGATCTCGACGATGATGCAGTTTTGGATATAAGTTCATTTACAGATGATCTGTCGGCAGAAACTTTTGATGCAATTATAGCAGATCCTACAAAGTTGGATAAATTAACAGTTGTTTCAGCGTTAGATGCAGAAGCTCATATTAATCGCTTCATCACTTTAAATAGTTCTCTTTCTAATGAGCTTAAAACAGTTCTTAATACAATTGCTACGAACGCTAATGTACAAACAGGTGAGAACCGAATCAAAATATTCGGTACTTTAACATCAGGTTCTACCGATTATTGCTACCAATATATAGCAGCTTCAGGAGAGATTACTAAGCCAGGTTCAGCTGATACATACTTTATTGATCTTACAAATTACGCAGAGTTTGATGAAATCGCAGCAAGACCAACCTTGAATATGGATGGAACCTTTGTAGACTGCGACATGCAGTATGAAAATTGTGGAACTGGCACTCTAGATATGTTGCCTCGTTTGATTTCTAGCAACACACTAAGAATTACTGACCAAGAGTCTATTGAACTTCCCGCCGGAGTCGCTACTGAGGCTTGGACTGGTGAATGGTATCTTTCTTCAACTGACGTCACTTATCGTGAATCACAAGATCTAGTGCTAAATTATGAAGACGGGGAATTGTCAGGAACGTACACCGCTGCATATAGAGATTTTGTGACAACTTATGACCAGCAAGGTACGGAACAAGATCCCTATATCGTAAATGGTACTGAAAGTATTTCATGTAAATACAGTGTTACTGGATCTGCCATCGCTGAAGAAGAGTAAATTTATATTTTTGGAGAAGGAGGATGCGCTCCTTCTCCAATTCTAATGATTAATTTGTCGCAAACATTCGTAGGCCGCAGCCGTTGCGATGTTGGCCAAATTCAACGAGCGAATGTGCGGGGAGTACTGGGGAAAACTATAAAAGTTATCTGGCATGTCTTGCAGAATTCGATCGGGGATACCTCGCGTTTCACCACCAAAAACTAAGTAGGATCCTTTTTTGTAGGGGGCTGAGTGCCAGGCTTTGCCTTCGCCTTTTTCAAACAACATGATTTGGTCTCGCGGTGGTTTTTCACTGGCTAAAAAATGTTCCCAATTGTCGTACTCTTTGATTTTGACGTGCTTCCAGTAATCTAAGCCAGCTCTTCGAACGGCTTTTTCGCTGATGTCAAAACCATAAGGCTTAATGAGGATGAGTTCAGCATTAAGTGCAACGCAAGTGCGCCCGATACTCCCGGTATTACCGGGAATCTCAGGCGCATGCAGAACAATTCGGAAAAAAGGATCGGACATTTACTTTGTAGTCATCAACAAGTGAACAAGTGAGCGGACAGTCAGGCCCGAAGCACCGTGTGGTGGACAGTAGGGAAGGTGACTTGCGCCATCCGCTGTTCCAGCGATATCGAGGTGACACCAAGGAATATCGTTCTTGATGAACTCTTGGAGAAAAGCCGCCGCTGTCGCAGTTCCAGCTTTCATCGGTGAGCCGATATTTTTGAGATCAGCGATCTTCGATTTCATATCGGCAGTCCACTCAGGAATGATCGGCAATTGCCACATGTACTCATCACTGTCTTGAGCCGCCTTAAGAACAGTATCAATCCATTTCTGGTTGTTACCTAGCGCTGCTGTCACTTGGCTTCCAAGGGCCACGAGACATGCGCCCGTGAGTGTCGCTGCATCGATGATGCCATCAGGCTTAAGATCACAGGCGTAATCAAGCACGTCACCCAAAACGAGACGACCTTCAGCGTCTGTATTGAGAATTTCAACTGTCTTACCATTGCGCGCCTTCACGATCGAGTCAGGCATTGTCGCAAGTGAGTTAACGGCATTATCAGTAATACCAAGTAAGCAGCTGATTTTTACTGGAGCCTTCATCAAAACAGCAGCACGGAAAGCTGCATACACAGTTGCAGAGCCCGCCATGTCGTGTTTCATGCTCATCATGTTTGCACCTGGCTTCAAAGAGTAGCCGCCAGTATCAAACACGAGGCCTTTACCAACGAGAGCAATGTGTTTTGTCTTCGCTGTTTTTTTAGTTGGCTCATAAGTTAAGTGAACCAAGCGTGCTTCAAAGGCTGAACCTGCGTTAACAGAGAGGAACATCTCCATGCCTTCGGCTTTCAATTGTGCTTTGTTAAGAATCTTAATTTTCACACCTTTAAGATTTTTCTTAACATCGGCTTCGACGAGCTTAGCATACTCAGTTGAGCGCAAGACGTTAGGAACTTCATTTACGTAATCACGGCCTACATTGATGGAGTCCGTGAGGAGTTGGGCATCAAGAATGGCTTTCTTAATGGCGACTTCTTTCTTTTTATCAAATCCAGTAATTAGAATTTCTTCTAGGTTGGCCGGTGATTTTTTGCTGAGGTATTTATCGAATGAATAATTCGACATACCAATTGATTCAGCGATTAGACCTGCGGCGCGCGCGGTATCTTTCAGGACGTCGAAAGAATGGAGATCGATGCTGATTACAGCATGCTTCTCGGCTTTTACAGTCTTAAAGATTTTTGCAATTGATTTACGAAGATCTTCGGCTTTGATCTTGGCACGATCGCCAAGGCCCACGACTTTAACCATTTCACCCATTGTTCCGGTGAAAGTAAGTACTTCATCTTTACCGGCCTTGTAGGTGGCCTGGGCGCGCAATTGTTGAAACTCTTCAACCAGATTTTTGTCAGTCCAGTGATCAACGCTGACGATCGTCTCGGTTGATTCCTTACCTTTTACTTTGCTAGTTTTAGTCTTTTGAAATGCGCTGAGGATTTTGACATCAGCTCCAAGAGTATTTTTTCCGCTTTGATCAAGTGTTAACTGCATAGATCCTCCTAAATTTTAAACTTCAAGAGGGTAGCATGGGGCCGGTTGGTTGCCTAGAACACGCTTCACGGGTAACCTTTTCTAGTCATGAGACTATTATTGCAACGGTATCTAGCGGCCAACTTCATCCTCCCTTTGGTGGTGAGTTTGCTATTCTTTGTCTGCTTCCTCCTCACATTTGAGTTATTCCGGCTTACAGCGTTGTTAATGAGTCGTGATATTTCAGTCACTTTTCTCACTAGTTTGATGGGAAACCTCGCGTTGACGTTTATTCCACTGGCCCTCCCCTTATCGACTTTCTTCTCTGTGATCTTCTGTTTGAATAAGTTGAGCACAGACTCAGAATATATTGCGATGCGTGCAGCCGGTCTTACCAAGGGGCGGCTTTTTGCTCCGTTCCTAATTGTGGCAGTTATTCTTTCCACCAGTGTCTATTATTTGGGTCAAGAAGTTATTCCTCACACCAATCGAGCCTTTCGTCGTCAGGTAAACTTTCTCACTTCCAGTGGCTTGATTGCTTCAATTAAGGCAGGACAATTTTTTACAGCCATTCCAAAAATCACTCTCTTTCCAACGACTGTTTCGACAGATGGTCGTGATTTGGGTGGAGTTTTTCTTCATGCGACAGAGGATGACGGCGAGCGTGTGATTATGGCCCGCAAAGGTGAATTGATTTATGAGCGCGATACAACAACGCTAGTAGAGAAGCTTACGCTCAACTTGTTTGACGGAAGTATTACTGGAATCAAGAAGAAGGGAACTGACATCGAAAAAATTCTCTTTCAAACTTACTCACTTCCAATCTCGCAAAATAAGTTTTCTGATCGTATTAATCCCAAGGAGACGATGTTAGCCGGTGATGAATTAACTGCTGTGACAAAGATGTCTGTTGAAGAAGCTAAGTTAAAATATAAATTTAGTCAGAAAGACTTATTCAATTCGGTTTACGAGTATTGGAACCGTCGCAATACACCGATCGTTTGTTTGCTGCTTTGCTTCTTAGGTTTTGGTTTGGGGATTAAAGAGAGTCGAGGTAAAGGAAGAAATTCCTCACTGTGGGCCTTGGGAAGCCTCATACTTTTCTACACATTATTTTTCAGTTTGGTGGCGATGGCCCGTAAAGGGCAAATTCCAATGCCGATTGCGATGTTTGTTCCAGACGCTTTCCTGCTCATTCTAGGAATACATCTTTATCGCAAGCTCGACTGGCAGAGCTAGGGTTGACCTAGCTCCGATTCTTCCAGCTTCATACGTTTTTGATATTCTTCAGCGGTATAGAGGATATCGTCAGCCGCCTTAGGGAAGAGCGGTAGAACGTGTTTACTATTTTGTGACTCAGGAAAAATAAGACTTTTAAAACCTGTGGGAGTTGGAGCATCGATCATACGGTTTTGATAAAAGATTTTGGTCACTTTTACATTTCCTAAAAACATCAAAACTTCTTTTCCTTGCAGGAAAAGATCTTTGCCTTTCTCAAGGATGACGCTCTCAATTGGAGAGCCATCAACCTGATAGCTGAGCCAAGTGTTACCCTCAGTCGCTACGATATAGATATTTTCCATATCCCGATTGAAAGCACTCTTAATTCGAGATGGGAGAACTTTTTCATCTTGATTCTCTGGTGCTTCATTCATGACAACAAAAAGACGAGTAGAGATTTTTCTAAAATCTTTTTTAGGAAAATTTCTTCTAACTGATTTAGTAGGCTCTGGTGTCGTTTCTGGGGGTTCTTTACTTTCTTTCTCTTTAACAGCTTCTTTAGGGGCTTCAGCTACCTTCTCAACTTCTTTTGCTTTTTCAGTATCTTCGTTCTTAGCAACAACTGGTTTGTTGATATCAGCTAATTCAGAACTCGGTGCAAAGGTTGCACCGTAAGGCTTTTCTTCTTTTCGATTCGCTTCACCTTCGACTGTTTTAGTTACAATCTGGTAAAGACCAACAAAGATAATAATTACACCGGCAAAAACTAGCGAAGGAACAACGACCTTCTTTCTTTTCTCGATAGCTTCTTCATGATTCAAGATATCTTCTGGTGAGGTATCTTTTTTTTCTGATTTAGTCGCAACTTCAGTCGTGTCTTGAGTTGGTCGAAGATTACGAGTGTGATTGAGGGCAGGAAAAGGTTTCCCGATAATTGTTAGATATGAGTATTCAAGTTTGTGAATCACTTCATCTGAGTTCAGACCAACCACTCGCGCGTAACTCATAACAAATCCCTTTACGTAGGCAGGACTTGGAAGAGCTTGAAAGTCATTGGCTTCAAGAGAGCGCAAAATATTTAAATTAATTTTGGTCTTTTGAGAGACTTTTTCTAGAGAGAGCTTCGTTTCTTCTCTCTTCGCTTTGAGATAGTCACCAATGTGCATGACGTTGGGAGAATGAGGAGTCGTTTCGTTTACCATACTACAACCTTAAAATTTAGGTGGTTCAGCAATGTTTGATTGTGAACCCGAATGTTGATTCATTGCAGAGTTCTCGCGCAAATGAATTTCACTCATTTTTTGTTGGGCTAGTGGAACATAAGATGAGCCAGAGTGTTTCTCCATGAGTTCATCAAGCTTGATTCGAGCGTTTAAGTATTCACCCATTTCAATATCAGTCATCGCCTGCCAGTAGAGTGGGGCAGGGTCGGCTACACAAGATCCCATGCGGGCCTGGTGAAAATGTTTGCTGGCTGCCTTGAAGCGTCTGCTTTGGAATTCAATTTGTCCCAGTTGATACCAAGCAGGACAATAGTTGTTGTCTTCTTTGGTGGATGCATTCAAATAACCGACGGCTTTTGTGATTTGCTTTTTTCTCAGTTCAATTAAAGCAAGATTGAAGTAGGTCCGTGCATGTTTTTCGTAGCTGAGATCTTTAAGTGCAGCGAGGTAGTTCTTCTCAGCGCCAATGAAATCTCCTTGCTCAAAGAGCAAGGAAGCAACATTAACTCTAGCATCTGTGTTTTTCGGATCAAGTTCTAAAGATCTTCTGACGTGCTGGAGAGCGAGTTCTTTTTCATTTTTAAAATAGTACGCCATTCCCAGGTTGTTATGGATCAAAGGATTGGTAGGCTCAAGTTTAGCCGCGTTCATCAAGTGACCGATCGCTTGAGTGTAGTTTTTGCTAAGCAACTCTTCGGTGCCGTGATTGTAAAGAATATCAGCTTGTTTCTTGCTCATGTCGGGCTTACTCGCACAAGAAACTGCTAACAAAACAAAAGCCAAAAAATGTAGGTGGGCTCTCATGTTTTCCTCTCTATGACACAGGTGTTCGAAACAACTAAATTCTAGTCAATGCGCACCCTTTTTAGCAAAGCTATTTAATTCTTAACTCACCATAGGGGCAGTCATCACGAAAGCCTAGCTGATCAATCTACTCAGAGATAGGAGTGTTCTTCCTGTGGGAAAGCTGGCCTTCGAGCGTTAGAATAGAGTGATGAAGCAATTATGGGCGCGGGCCCCTTATATTTTGGAGCTAGTAGGCAACGGAGCGTTCGTTGCATTATTTACGCTTACAAAATCCAACAAGCTTCCAAAGTTTTTTGAAGGTATACCTGCTGAATATCTAAGTCAGTGGGCAGTTTGGTTGGCACCTATCTTGGTAGCCTTTACGATTTTGGCGCATTATCGACGAAGTGATGGTCTTGAAGATTTTGTTCGTAAGTATGTTTTTAGTTTAATTATTTTTATCCCCATGTTGCTCACTTTTGGAGATGGTGAGTTTACCTACTGGTTAACGGTAGTTCATTTATTCTCCACGATCATTTCTCTAAATGAGCGAGGGTCCTCTCAGTCGAGTAGAGCTCCTACCGTCCAGGGCCTAAGTTGGATTTACGACAAAAAACTATCTCCAGCCCAGTTAGTGATCTTGTCGTTTGGATTAATTATTTTAGTAGGAGCCTTGCTCCTTGTTTTGCCAATTTCTGCTCAGACTGGAAAAACAGTTTCATTTGTAGATGCTCTGTTTATGTCTACTTCGGCGACATGCGTGACGGGGTTGGCAACAAATTCTGTCGCAGATGATTTTTCGCTTTTTGGTCAGCTTGTCATTTTGACATTGATTCAGATTGGCGGATTAGGAATCATGACTCTTTCATCTTCTGTCGCCCTCTTTATGGGGCGCTCACTAGGTGTTCGTGAACAAGTCATGATGCAAGACGTACTTGACTCATCAAGCTCAGAAGAGCTCTTGGGTTTGATTATTGATATTGTGAAGTTCACGATGTTGATCGAGTTTGCTGGTGCGATAGTTCTCACGATTGGTTTTTATCTGGAAGATTATGAAATCGGGCAGTCACTTTATTTTGGCTTTTATCACGCTATCTCTGCTTTCTGTAATGCCGGTGTCGCTTTATTCAATAATAGTCTTGAAGATTTTAGGTTCAGTCCTCTGATACATGGAACAATTGCTGTGCTTGTTATCTCGGGAGGTCTGGGTTTCTTGGTTATTCAGGAGATTCAACAAGCCTTTAAGACAAAGAAAAAATTGATTGATTTTACTCTGCATAGCAAGATTGTGATCGTAACCAACATTTTGTTATTGGCCTTTGGTATGACCTATTTGTTTTTTGGAGAGTTCCTCCATGCATTTGTGGAATACTCTCTGTGGGAAAAAGTGCAACTTGCATTCTTCCAAAGTGTCACAACCAGAACGGCAGGCTTTAATACGATCCCTATAACGGAGCTTCATCCGCATTCGATCTACATGATTATCTTGTTAATGTTTGTCGGTGCTTCGCCCGGCTCAACTGGTGGCGGTATCAAAACGACGACCTTTGCTATTTTGATTCAATCCGTAAAAGCGACGCTTACTAACAATAAGCGTGTTGAAATGTTCGAGCGTACCCTGCCCAATGTACTCGTCGTACGCTCAATTGCTATCGTTATTATTTCCCTCATAACTGTGAGCGTGGCGCTTTTGATTATGATGCGTCTTGAGACGGGTAAAGAATTCTTGGCACTCATGTTTGAAACAATGTCGGCATTCGGCACAGTTGGTTTAAGTCTTGGTATTACTGCGCAACTATCGACGTTAGGAAAGTTGATGCTGGTTCTTGTTATGTTTATTGGTCGAGTGGGACCATTGACCTTGCTTTTGGCCGTTGGCCAAAATGCAGCAGGCACTGGCTCACGTATTCGTTACCCTGAAAGTAAAATTCTCATTGGATAAGGTAGGCCTTGTATGTTTATTGCAGTCATTGGTTTAGGAACATTCGGTGCGAAGACGGCCACACGTCTCTATGAAAAGGGTGCAGAGGTACTCGCAATTGATAGTAATCCTGAATTAGTAGAAAAAATTAAAGATCGAGCGACCCACGCAGTTTGTATTGATGTAACTCAAGAGAAATCGATGCGTGCGCTTAATATTACTGACGTAGATACTGCAGTTGTCGCTATTGGTGATAACGTGCAGATGTCTATTCTTGCGGTAGCTTCGCTTAGAAAGCTAGGTGTCGGTCGTATTATTGCTCGTGCCACCAATCCACTTCATGAACACGTTCTTAAAGAGGTTGGTGCTTCTGAGATCGTTAAGGTTGAAGAAGAAATGGGAGAGATTATTGCTTCCAAAATTGCTGCTCCCTATGTCCTTCAGCGCTTTAACTTCTCGGCTGGATACTCAATTGTAGAATTGAAGTTAGGTAAACGTTTTCACGGTAAGACACTGGTGGAGAGTCAGATTCGTCAGCAATACTCATTGAACATCGTAGCTCTCCAGATACGTGTCCCGACGGTTAACGAAGATGGTAAGGCAGCATTTAAAGTGGTGATTAACGATAGTCCATTGCCGATGGATATTATCGAAGAAGACGATATCGTGGTCATCGTAGGTAATGACAAAAACTTAGATAAACTTTTCCATGATCTGGAAGAGAATTAAGGATTATAGAATATGAATCTCTCACTAAAAGGTCGAGTCGCTGCAAGCTTCATTATTGCGAACCTGGTGGTTCTGATTATGGGCTTTACCGTTTTCTTCTTCCTTGATTCTCTCAATACTCAAATTAGCTCCATCACTGACAACACCAACAAGATCAGTCTTTTGTCAGATGAAGTGCGCATGAGTACCGTTTCAATTCTCAAGCTTCAAAAGAAAATCCTTACGACTAAATCGAATGAGGAAGATCTTCGTCGCTTGCAAGTACTGTGCGAAGGTTTCTCAACCCAACTCCAACGTCTAGACAGTTATTATTCTGAAGTTGAAGCAAAAAAGATTATTTCAAAAATGTTAGGCTACGTAGAATCTCTGCAAACGATTATTCGTAAGTCCGCTCTTTTTTATCGAGACAACGCGGGCCTTGCGACCATTTCGGAACTGACTGATAAAATTCTCGAAGCCTTCTCCGATTTCCAAGACATCCAATATTATCAGAATGAACAGCGCGACAAACAAGTGAAGTCCATTATTGGTGAAACTCGCCGTAATATGCTGATCACTTTAATCATTACGTTTTTGGGTACGATTCTTCTTTCGTTGGTTATCCCAGGCAAGATTGCCATGCCTTTCAAGAAGATCCGTGACGCTGTCAGAGAGCTACGCGAAGGTAATTTCGACGTAAGTATTTACTATAATCAAAACGATGAGATTGGTGAGTTGGCGCGCGAGATTAATAAAATGATTGCTTCAATCAAGCGCTTTGAAGAGTTACGTGCTGACCGAATCAATGTTGAGCATCGTAAGTTCGATCTATTGGCCAATATGGTAAAGAAGAACGTTTTGGTGGCCAACGCCAAAGGTGCACTTGTTTACATGAACAACAGTATGTATAGCCTGCTTGATTTGCAGTCAGATGACGTTATTAACAAAGAGTTTTTGGACGTTAACTTTCCAGATTCAATCGTTGAAACATTCGATGTAGCAATTAAGCGTCGCTCCAAAATTGAAAACGCTGAAATTACCGTTCCTCGCCGCAAAAAAGTGCTCGATCCTGAGACTAATGAGTACGTTTACCAAGACCTCGACGAGCCTTATCACGGCTATGCTAACGTAATCCCGATCCGTGCTAAGGATAATAACTCGGATTACTACATGATGATCATCTCGCAAGAGGTGTTTAACTAACGTCACTCTTGCGCTATTCTGGGCGCCGTACTTAAAACGGCTCCCAGGACACATATGGCTTTAGATCCCCAGTTCATTCGCAATTTCTCCATTATCGCTCACATTGACCATGGTAAGTCGACGCTCGCTGACCGTCTCATTGAGATGACGAACTCTATTACCCAGCGGGAAAAGTCTGATCGATTGCTTGATAATATGGATTTGGAGAAGGAGCGGGGCATTACGATTAAGGCTCAAACCGTTCGTCTGCGTTACCGTGCCCAAGATGGAAAAGATTATTGGTTTAACCTAATTGACACGCCGGGACATGTGGATTTTACCTACGAAGTCTCGCGCTCATTGGCCTCCTGTGAAGCCGCTCTTTTGGTGGTTGATGCCTCTCAAGGGATTGAAGCTCAAACGCTCGCCAACGTTTATATGGCGCTAGAAAACAATCTCGAAATTATTCCGGTGATCAACAAGATTGATCTGCCTCACGCTGATCCAGAAAAAGTCATGAAAGAGATCGAAGATGTCATCGGCATTCTTGCTGAAGACGCTCCTCGTGTGTCTGGTAAATCTGGTTTGGGTGTCGATGTTCTTCTTGAAGAAATTGTAAAGCGTGTACCACCGCCGAAAGGCCTCAGTGCAAATCCATTACAAGCTTTGATTTTTGATTCTTGGTTTGACTCTTATCGTGGTGTCGTAGTTCTTGCCCGTGTGATGGAAGGCGCGATTAAACTTAAAGACAAGATTCATTTTAAGAACAGTCATATGGATCACGAAGTTCTTAAGCTTGCCGTTAGCACACCCTTCTACCAAGAAGTCGAAGAGCTCGGGGCCGGTGAAGTTGGCATGATCATTTGTGGCATCAAAACGATTCGCGATGTGAAGGTGGGCGATACGATTGTTCATACTTCCCAGAAAGAAACCACACCCTACTTGAAAGGCTACAAAGAAGTAAAACCGATGGTTTTCTGTGGAGTTTTCCCAGTTGTCTCTGAGGAGTATGAAGTCTTAAAAGACGCGCTTGAAAAGCTTGCTTTGAATGATAGTTCATTTACTTACGAACCAGAGTCTTCTCAGGCCCTGGGCTTTGGTTTCCGTTGTGGCTTTTTGGGTCTCCTCCACATGGATATTATTCAAGAGCGCTTAGAGCGTGAGTTCAATCTTGCTCTCATCTCGACCGCCCCTTCGTGTGCCTATGAGGTGCATACGACTAAAGGTGAAGTCGTTATTATTGAAAACCCATCCAAGCTTCCAGATGTCACTTTCATTGAATGTATTAAAGAGCCGACAGTAAAACTTTCTATTCATCTTCCTAATGATTATGTCGGAAAAATTATTAAGCTCTGCGAAGATCGCCGCGGGCAACAACAGGCGATTAATTACATCACTGAAGAGCGCGTGCAGCTCATCTATATCTTGCCTCTTTCTGAGATGATGTATGATTTCTATGATCAACTGAAGTCTCTCTCTAAGGGATATGCTTCCATGGATTATGATCTCCATGAATACTTAGAAGCCGACCTAGTGAAGTTGGATGTACTTCTCAATGGCGATAAGGTCGACGCACTCTCAATTATTACTCACCGTGATAATTCATTTAACCGCGGTCGGGATTTGACTCACAAGCTCATGAAACTGATTGATCGCCAGCAATTTGATATTGCCGTTCAAGCTGCAATTGGAGCAAAAATCATCGCCCGCGAGACGGTAAAAGCTCTCCGAAAGAACGTTTTGGCCAAGTGTTACGGCGGTGATATTAGCCGTAAACGCAAACTCCTCGAAAAGCAAAAAGAGGGTAAAAAGCGGATGAAAATGGTCGGGAACGTAGAGATTCCTCAAGAAGCTTTCTTGGCAGTATTGAAGGTCGACGAGTAGAATAGACTCCATGCTTGAACTCATAGATTCTCATATTGAAAAGATGCTCACCCTTTATACCCAGGGCGAATATTTCGAACGCTTAAAACAAGCGAAAGAGACTTACATTGGTCTTACCGGCAAACTTGATGAAGACAAAGATGAGTTTGAAAGTCGCATGCACTGTTTTAATGAGTGGTACTTGTTTCAGTGGAAAGATGATTCAGGAAAAAAATTAGTCGAAGACTACATTCGTCGCGAACAACTTGATGAAGATTTGTCGCAGGCTTTTTTGAATGTAAACCACACGCTACTAGAATTCAGCAAAGTGAATTTCCGTCGCCAGATAGTACTCAAAGACATTCTTCATGACGAAAAAGTGACTCTCGCTAAAGGTCATAAGAACATTGGCCTTGTGGAAGACGATCTTTTCATCGGTCGCGTAATTCGTTACAAGACTGAGAGCTTTATGCTTCACGGTGTTTGCACACTTCCGCAAACAACACGTTCAATTCTCAAAAAACAGTCAAAGAAAATTCGTAAGATGAACTCTTTTGAAGAAGAGTTGCGCTTTTTGCTTAATCTTGAATCACTCAAGACTAAGTCGATGCACTATCAGCATATTGAACCTACGAAAATATTTGTATTTACCTGATCAGCGTCGCTTACTGAGCGGCAAATTCACCCGTCTCATCCTGGCGCAACGACCTATTTAATAGCATTAATTTATGCCAGGATGAACTATGGTTTCTATGAGATTGCATGAAGCGTCCTCAAGTAATTCTATGAATTAAAAGAGACTCAAGTTCGGACTTACGGGTGAATTTGCATGAAAACCTAGCGCCGCTTACTGATCAACCAGGGAATAAATCCCAGAATGTTGAAGACCATGGTGACGACGAAGTACATGTTGAAAAAGTTCGCGCCATTCATCTCGCCCGCAAATCCAAATAACGTTTGAAAAGCAGCATGGCCAACGCCTAGGCCACCCGGAGCAATGGGTATAGCGAGCGCCATAAAACCCAGTGGAATGAAACTGAGTACCAGCTCGAGTGAGAGTGCAGTTTGATACTGTGGGCTTACGAGTAAATGAAAAATGACCACGCCCAAAAACTGAACCACGATACTTATGAGAATCGCCAGGCCCATCTGTTTTCTGGCAGTAATGAGATCTTTCCACAAGTCCTGCAAGCGCCCAGGCCACTTACTTTGAGGTACAAAGCTCTTGAGAATCGTTAAGAGTTGTTCGATTAAATGGGGGGCGAGAAAGAAAACGATCAGTGCGGTTATAACACTGGCGAGTAAGAAAAAATTAAAGTGTAACATCGGCACTAACTTCGGTGAGAGTGCCGAGAGAGTTGAGTAATTAAAAACAGAAAAGCCGCCCATCAATAGAATCAGACCAGTCAGACCCATCACTCGATCAAGAAAGCTGGAGAATAAGAGAAAGGGGGTCGAAAGGCTGGCATCACTTTTTTTTACATAAAAGATCTTAACGACATCACCGGTGATGCTACCAGGGAGAACAGAGCCAAAAAATAATCCTATCCAATTCACCATTCCAAGGCCGGCCAAGGGAATAGAGTGGCGAGAGCGCGCACTTAGAAGGTAGCGCCAGCGCCAAGTGACGAGCAGAAGATTCAAAAAGCAAAAGCCAAACACCATCAATAGACGCAATGGGTAGCGCTGCATCTCGGCTAAAAGACTCCAGTTGAGCTTCCCTGATTGAACCAGCCAGCCCAAGAGGCCCAAGGCCAGCCCCGCCTTAATAATATTAATGAGAACTTTTTTAAGCATGGTTGATCATCGCCCGTGAGGGTGTTATCCGTAAATGACAAAGGGATTACTATGAAAGTTGCTATTATCCAATTGGAATCAAAGCTTGAGCCCAGTGTAAATTTGGCGTCGATACGTCGATTTATGAAACAAGCACGAGAAGAAGGGGTTCGAGCTGTATTCTTGCCGGAAGTTTTTTACTCGATTTCAAACGGCCTCACTGCCACTCCTTATTTGGTTGAAGATGGGAATGAACATTGGAGAGAAATTCAAAAGCTTGCGACTGAATTTAGCACTTATCTTTTAGGTGGATCAGTTGCGACGTTGGTCGATGGAAAAATTTTAAATCGAAGCTATAATTTTGCGCCTGATGGAACTGAGATGGGTCGCTACGATAAGACTCACTTGTTTGCCTGTGATCTCTCTAAGCATCCTTCTGCTCAAGTCATTGACGAAGGAAAAATCTATACGGCAGGAGCGAAACCACTGCTCCTTGATGTAGAGGGGTGGAAGTTTGGTGTCGCAATTTGTTTTGATTTGCGCTTTCCTGAATTGTTTCGTTGGTACAGTTCGCAAGGTGCGACCGCTCTAACTATTTCTTCTGCTTTCACTGTTCCTACCGGGAAAGCGCATTGGCACACCCTGCTCAGAGCGCGTGCGATAGAAAATCAATGTTATGTCGTGGCGGCCGGACAGTGGGGCAATCATAATGAGCGTATTAAAACCTATGGTCATTCTTTGATCGTAGACCCTTGGGGTGAAGTGTTGGCGGACGCTGAAGAGGGCGAAAAAATGATTACAGCGACCTTTGATAAAGATCGCTTAAAGCAGGTTCGTGAAAGATTAGATGTGATTAGAAATCCAACCAAGCCACACTGGCTCTAGGTCGCGTAAGGATTCTCGCCGGTCGTGTGATCGGTGAGATCAACGACCTCTAGAATATCGGGAAAAGTTTGTTTAACGAGAGTTTCGACGCCACCTTTAAGTGTCGCTTGAGAACTAGAACAGCCGTGACAGCCCCCACTAAATTTAACGAAGAGTTTTTGATTATCTAAATCGATAATCTCGATATTCCCACCATGCTGGGCAAGAGCGGGACGAACTTGTTCATCAAAAAGTTTTTCAACATGTGCGAGCATAGGGTCTCACAAAGAAAATGCGCGCTGACCGGTAAATTCTTGAACCAACGCTTGTAGCTGAACAGTACGGCCTTGAGCTTCAAATGGCTTGACCCAAGTGATACTTTCAATCAACCCTTGCTGAGAAATTTTGAAAATGCGGCCCTGGTCGGCAGCAGCGGCATAAAACCAAGTTGGACTTAAAGCAGCATCCACACCCATTTGCACAAAACGGAGACGTTTAAATTGAGGATCCTCAACCTTGAGTGGTTGACGTAATTCCATCCAGGCGGCGGATACTTTTTGATCTTGGATCATAACAACAAGAGTAGATTGGTCAGGTAGCAAGTAAACTCGTTCTCTTTCACTCGCAGATACGGGCTGACCCAGAAAACTCAGTTGGTTTGCATTTAATCCTACTCGCAAGTCAGTGAGACTTGAGTAGTCGTGAACTTTTGTTTGGGCCGAGTACAGTGCCAAAAAGACGATGGCAAAAATGCTGCAGGCACTCAAAATCCATTGGCGCATAAAAATCACCTCAGTCAGATATAAACATTTCAGCATCAAGAAATGACTTTGACTAGGGGAGCCAGCAATTATGTTGAAAAAAAGATTTTATTTATTTTGCGCTAAATCTTTAAGAACCGTGAGGATACGAGTGAGATCTCTAGGTTTAAACAACACTTCTTTAATGCCGATCGATTGTAATTCTTTTGGATCTGCACTTGGCTCACCAGTGAGCATGATAAATTCACCCTTCCACTGATCTTTGATTTTTAGAAAAAAATCTAATCCGTTCATTTGCGGCATTTTAAAATCGCAAATGATGACTTCGGGTGGTGTCGTTTGCAGGCTCTTGAGAGCTTGTAGAGGATTTTCAAATGTCATGCATTCGTGACCATCACGCTTGAGGAGATACTCGAGAATATGACAAATTTCTGCTTCATCATCTACGACCCAGACTTTCATATTTTGCCTTCTGGAGAAGTGGGAATACGGGCCACAAAAGTGGTGAATTCAGAGCGAGACTTTAGATAAAGCTCTCCGTTGTGACGATGCATAATGCTGGCAGCGATCGAGAGACCTAGACCAGTGCCGCGGCCATATTTTTTAGTAGTGAAAAATGGAGTAAAAATTCGCTGCTGTATTTCACTTGAAATCAAAGGCCCTGAATTTGAAACCTGAATGAGAGCGTTCTTATCAATGGTTTCAACAGTTAACTTTATCCATGGTTCAGTGTGACCCTCACACGCATCAAAGGCATTCGTTAGTAGATTAAGAATGACTTGAGAGAGTTCGACTTGACGACACATCACCCATACATGGGGTTGGTAATTGACTTCGAGTTTAACATTATAGCGACGAAATTTTTCTCTCACAAAATCTAAAGTGCTCTCAATAATTTCATCCAGTAAAACTCTCTCGAGAGGATCTTGTGCCCCATCTCGTGCCAAATTTTTTAGATTTTGAATAATTTTTGTCGCTCTATCGGTGGCAGCCAGAGTCCCACCCATAATTTTTTTAAATTCAGGAGGAGTCAGTGTCCCTTGCTCATATTCAAGCTCAAGCATTTTTAAATAGCCCATCACAATTGAAAGAGGATTGTTGAGTTCATGGGCCACACCCGCGGCTATTTCCCCTAATGATGCGAGCTTCGCGGTGTGGATATTTTTTTGACGCTCGTGTTCAATCTCTTCTTGCTTCATATCCAGCGGAGCAATGACTGTTGCTGCAGAGTATATCAGCCCAGTTTCCTGGTCTTTAGTCGCTCTCCATTGCAGCCAAACGGGTTCTCCATCAGCTTTTATGAAGCGCAAACGGAGTTGGCTGATGTCTGATCCATTCTTTACCGCCTCAAATGCTGCACGTGTTACCGGCATATCTTTGGGGTAAACGAGGTGTTCATATTGATAAGCACGAATGTCTTGAATGCTTCTTCCTAAGAGTGGTTCCCACTCTTTACTGAGAGCAATAATAAATCCTTCCGGAGTCATTGCAATGAAGAGATCACCCGACAGTTCGATGAGCTTGAGAGCGATAGGATGAACTACTGAATTTATCATGGGCTGATTATAGAATGAAAACACTGATTCAAATAAGAATTTGTCTTACAATTAACTGAAATAAACGCGACATGCGCCTTGCGACAGGCTTAAGAAGAGGAAATGTACTTTCCCGCCGCAACATTTCAACTTCTGATCGCACCTCCCGCATGGGGGAAAACACAGTTGTTTCACTTATGGGTCAAAGAATCTGGGTGTGAATTCCTTTATATATCTCCCTTAAGGGCCCTAGCCGAAGAAGTCAAAAGACAAAATGAAAAAGTATGGGTTGTTTTGCCCGAAGAGTTGCTCCAGCTTGATTGGGAAGGGCTGCAAAAAGCAAAACCGAACTTGGTGGTTATTTGGGATGAAATTCATCTGGTGCAGTTGTGGGGTGAAAGTTTTCGCCATGCTTTCTTAGAAGCCTGGTATGGCTACTGCCTCTCAGGTTTGGCAGGAGTTGGTTTTACCGCGACATTAATACCAGAGACACTCAGTTTTTTGAAAGAAACTCTTGGGCAAAACTTTTCTCATCTTATTTCAGGTGATGCCGGTAATTTTCAATTTAAACATTTACCTAGTGTGACGTTAGCTGGGCCTGCCTCATTGATTACTGAACTCATTACAGATGAGTTGAATGGGATGAGTTTGATTTTTTGCCAACATCGTAATGCCGTTGATGATTGGGTAAAAAGTATTCGTCAGATGGGTTTAGCGGTTTGGGGATGCAAAGGAGGAGAAACCGCACAGTTTCAAGAGCGATTGCATCGGGAAGAATTACCCCAAGTGATTGTCGCCACATCATGCTTGTCTCACGGAATTAATTTACCAAATTTGGCCCGAGTTATTTTACTCGATCAAAGTGCACCTCATTGGATGGTTCATCAGATGCGTACGAGAGCGGGGCGACGCGGTGATGCGTTTGAAGTTTGGATGAGTTGGAAGTTATCTGGACTCTCAAAAAGAGACAGACTTGTGGCTTTCCTGCGTCTACTAATAAGAGTTATGATGCTTCGATTGAAGCTTATCATCAAGGCCAATTGGTATGACCCTGGAAGGGATTGTCATTCAGATTATTCCGCAAAAAGAACGTGATCTCATTGCACGTATGCTGTTGCGTGAAGGGACGATCACGAGTGTTTATGTTTATGGTGGTATGGGAGGCGGAAAAAACTCTAAGCCACGCGTTTATGAACCAGGCAATTTATTGCGTGTTCAGTTACGTGAGGCGCGCTCCGGCCATACTTCATTAGAAACTTTGCAAATGGCGAGCGAGCAAACTCTTTTGTGGCAGTCACAAGAGATTCGTCATCATCCACAAGCTTTTGCCTTGGCCTGTTTGTATTTAGAGATGGTGCTTAAAACAGCTCTCCCGCATACATCCGACAATACCTTTGCCGCTCAAGAGCATGGGGGACTATTTAACGTCGTCTCCAATGGATTGTTTCATCTTGATCAGGCACTTCAGCAAAAAAACTTTCAGTGGGAAAATCATTTGCTGCTTTTCTTGAGCAAATTTTTATTACACCTGGGAATTTTGCCAGATGAATCGGAATGTGTTTATTGCGGCTGTCAACTTGAAGAAGAAGTGATGAGTCCATTGATTGTTGATCAAGGTGGCTACTCTTGTATGAATTGTGTGAAAGAGTCGGGCTCCGAAGTGAGCACAGATCTACCGGTTCGAGCGTTGTTATCGCTGGCCATTCGAACTCGTTTTCAAGATTGGACAGCTATTCAGGGTGCACCTCAAGCTGTGAATACTCATTTGATTCAATTTTGGTGCTACCACTTTCAGGTAAAGCTTCCGGATGTGACTTCTTATAAAATGCTTTTTTAGTCTAGGCTTTCTGCGAATTCCAGAAGAGTTGAGAAGAAGGTGTAGTCACCTTCGCTGGGCTTCGCTCTGACGATGGCGCCATTGATTCCAGCGTTCAGGCCGCACTGAGCATCAATATCTTTATCGCCCAACATCCAACAATCATCGGCCACCAATTTTTCTTTGGTGAGGATATCTTGGATTAGGGTCGGGTGGGGTTTTCGACATGAGCAAGCTTCGTGAGGAGCATGGGGGCAGACGCCCCAACCATCATAGACTTTTAAACCTTGGGCTTTTAGATCAGCGTCCATGACACGGTGGATAACGTTGACCTCTTTCATAGTAAAGAAGCCGCGACCCACACCTGATTGATTGGTAATCACGTAGAGTCGATAGCCTTTTGAGCGAAGTAAGCTTAAGGCCTTAAACGTATCCGGGAAATATTCAATATCTTCAACGCGGGATAGATAATTCTTGTCACGGATCAAAGTTCCGTCTCGATCAAGAAAGATGGCTTTTGGGGTTTTGTTTGTCATGCCTGCCCCCGCGGTTTAAGATCAACCTCATGCTAGAAGTTCTTAAACTTATGTTCCCATACCTTCGTCCATTTTGGAAGCAGGCGTTAACGGCTGCACTTTTGGCGTTGCCTTTGTCGGCTATCAAAGCCTACGAAGCTTATTTGGTTAAGGATATTTTTGACAAAGGTTTTTCGGCTGGTTCAACCAGTGACGAAGCATTTAAACTAGCAGCTATCTTGGTAGGATTAGGAATTCTTAACTATCCTTTGCGCTTTTTTCATTACTACGGACTGCGCATGATTGTTGATCGATGCGCTTGTAGCATTCGATCTCAGCTGTTCAACAAATTTCAGGCCATGCCTTCCTCCTATTTCGCCCAGGCCAAGCAAGGCAATTTGGTGTCCACTTTTTTGAGTGACACGAATATGTTCGCTGACTCCTTCAAGAACGCCCTAGAAATTATTCGCGAACCTATTACAGCTATCGCGTTGGTCAGCGTTGCGTTTTATCACGACTGGCAATTGGCCTTAATCATTTTAGTGGCTTCACCCATTTTTGCTCTCATCTTCGGTCGACTTGGCAGAAGGATTCGTAAGTATATTGGGCAAGCGCAAAAAGATGTTGCTGACATGACTCACTCAGTAAGTGAGGCGTTAACAGGACAAAGAATTGCCAAAGCTTTTGGGCTCCAGCCTTATCTCGCCGGGCGTTTCGAAAAAGTTCAAGAGCGTTTCTTAGGTAATCGTTCGCGGTCAAACTCAGCAGAAGAGCACTCCCATCCAGCAGTTGAACTCGTCGGTTCTGTGGCTTTTGCCGGTGTTATTGTCTTTGCTCAACACCGAATTGCCTCGGGAGAGTTGACCACAGGTGGATTTATTAGTTTTGTGGCGGCCCTTGCTATGTTTATGGATCCTATTCGTAAATTTAGTAAAGCCAGTGCTAAGCTTAATCAAGCACGAGCAGCTTCGACACGTATCTTGAGTCTACTTGATACTCCCATCGAGCCAGATACAGGTCGCCATCACCAAGCTGGCTTTAAAGAAAAAATTGAGTTCAAGAATTTATCTTTCAGTTACGGCGATCGTGAGGTTTTAAAGAACTTCAATCTGGTAATTAAGAAGGGTGAGAAGATTGGCCTAGTAGGTCTTTCCGGTTCAGGTAAGTCGACGTTAGTCAGTTTATTACTGCGACTTTATCCAGTTAGTAGCGGAGAGATACTAGTTGATGGGGTCAATATTAACGATTGGAAATTAGCTGATTTGCGTAAGCTGTTTTCACTCGTGAGTCAGGATATTTTTCTTTTCAACGACACAGTAAGAGAAAATTTAACAACTGGCGAAGAAGCGAGTGACGAAGAAATTATTCATGCGTTGGAAGTTTCATATGCAAAAGACTTTGTGTTGGAGTTACCAGAGCAGCTTCAAACCGTTATTGGTGATAGAGGCTTACGTCTCTCAGGAGGCCAGGCTCAACGTTTAACTATTGCACGTGCATTCTTAAAGAATCGCGACATCATGTTGTTTGATGAGGCGACGAGTGCGCTTGATAATGAGTCTGAAAAAACGGTGCAAGCTGCACTAGCGCGTGTGGCAGGACACAAGACAGTGGTGGCCGTCGCTCATCGACTTTCAACTTTGAAAAACTACGATCGTATTGTCGTACTCAAAGAAGGCAAAAAAGTTGAAGAGGGCTCTCACGAAGAATTGATGAATACTGCCGGTGAGTATCGTAAACTCTATGAGCTTTCTCAGCGAGATTGAGTCTGAGGCGCGCGCTTCAAGATAACAGTGATACTTGTACCGTGATCCTGTGGACTTTCTTCTTTTGTTCTTGATGTTACCACAATTAATCCACCTAAAAGTTCGACACAGTTTTTAGTGATAGGAAGTCCAAGGCCTGTGCCTTTTTCTCCTGCAGTTCCTGCGCGCATGGTGAGAGCAAAAGGGTCGAAGAGATCTTTACGTGTTTGTAAGGGAATCCCAATTCCATAGTCACGAATGACGACTGAAACTTGATGGGCGGAGAGTGGCTCGATACCAATTTCAATGCGACTTTGTTGATTTGAAAACTTAATGGCGTTACTCAGTAAATTACCAAAAATTTGATGCACGAGCATCGTTTCGTGACCTAAGACATAAACTTCGCTTGAGTAAAATTTAGCGACGTGAATCCCTTTAGTAACAAGGCGATTATTGTAAAGTTCCACAACCTGATCGAGCAGTGAGACAAGTTCAATCGGAGTGGCGGGTAAACTTTTATGATGAGCTTCCCAGCTCTCCATATCCCGAATGAGACTAATAATATTTGTCATTTGTTCTGCGTTTTTGTCGATTTTTAGTCCAGCGATTCGCGGATCAACTTTTTGTCCGTTAGCAAGCATTTGACCCGTCATACGCATAATCGTGAGTGGAGTTGAAATATCGTGAACCAGAATGCGCAGTAGGTTTTGCTTGGAGACGACTTTTTCACGCAGATAATCAGAGACAACTTTTTGTTGGTTGAGAATAAACAAAGTAATAATACCAATGCTAAAAAGAAATCCGAGTTGCTGGATTAAGGTCAATGCCATGTGACCTTTCTGCGATAGCAAATTAACAGCAATTCCCTCAGAGCTAGCCCAATAACCAATCGCCGCTAATATAATTACGACTAGCGACCAGGCCGAAGTGTAGATGCGATTCGTTAACATGCCTGCAGCGATGGGAATTAGGGCAAACCATGCAAAAGTTGTTTGGCGGAAGCCATCAATGCACCAACAAAAGATAAAAATATAGCTTGAGACTGATAGCAAGAAGAGATTGGATGAGAAGAACATGTTGTGCCATAGCCGATAGGCCAACAAACCAAACCAAGATACTGCTACGCAGATAGAGGGACCATAGAGCATCACGGGAGATTCAATATAGCGAACACCGATGACGGCAAAAAAGATCATGAAAATTTGTGAAATCGTAAAGGTGAGCAGCAAGGAATGCAGTTTATAAGCACGAACCGGATGGTGCTTTTGCCCTGGAGCAGCAAATAAATTAAACAAATCCCAGTACCTGCTTTCGAGCCAGCCGGGGTTCCTATCGTCTTTCATGGTGTTAACTTCTCGGGTTATTCGGGACGAGATTAACTCTTGGAGAAATCTCATGCGCCAAGGTCGCTATTATGGTAAAAATTTCTCAAAATTACCCTCACAGATTCCTTCAGGAGAGCAACGTGTCAGAAGAAAACCTCCAATCAATGAGTGAACTAGTCAGTCTTTGTAAAAGTCGCGGCTTCATTTTCCAGAGCTCGGAAATTTACGGTGGTCTTGGCTCTTGTTGGGATATGGGACCTTTGGGTGTGGAACTCAAAAATAATATCAAGAATGCTTGGTGGCGTTCGATGACTTTCCGTGACGATGTTGATGGTGTGGATGCCGCTATCCTCATGCATCCCATGGTGTGGAAAGCTTCTGGTCACGTAGATAATTTCACTGACCCTTTAGTCGATTGCAAAGCCTGTAAAGGTCGCTTTCGTGCCGATCAAATTGATCTCTCGGCTCCTTGCCCTACTTGCAAAGAAAAAAACTCATTCACTGAGCCACGTAACTTTAACTTGATGTTTACCACTCACATGGGTGCAGTGAAAGAATCTGCAGCAGAAATTTATCTTCGCCCTGAAACGGCTCAAGGTATTTTCGTTAATTTCTTAAACGTTCAATCAACCATGCGCCGTAAACTTCCTTTCGGTATCGCACAAATTGGAAAGGCTTTCCGTAACGAAATTACACCTGGAAACTTTATTTTCCGGATGCGTGAATTTGAACAAATGGAAATGCAATACTTCATCAAGCCTGGTACGCAAGCCGAAGCCATGGAGCAATGGAAGCAGATCCGTTGGGATTGGCATCTTGAAATGGGATTGAGAAAAGACAAGTTACGTTTCCACAAACACGAACAACTTGCTCATTACGCCGATGCTGCCTTTGATATTGAGTATGAATTTGCTCATGGTTGGGGAGAGATGGAAGGCATTCACTCTCGTACTGATTTCGATTTGAAACAACACATGGAGTACTCAAAGAAAAATCTTATGTACGTCGATCAGCTCGACGGAAACAAAAAGTTTATTCCTTATGTGTTGGAAACTTCTGTCGGCGCAGATCGCTGTTTACTTGCAATTCTCTCTGATGCTTATCGTTTGGAAAACAAGGGTGATGCTGAAAAAGAAAGAACAGTTATGCGCTTTAAGCCATCATTGGCACCTGTGAAAGCAGCGATTATGCCGTTGATGAAGAAGCCAGACCTCGAAGGAGTAGGCGAGAAGCTCTTGCGTGAATTACAAAAAGATTTCAAGTGTGATTATGATACGGCTGGCTCAATTGGTAAGCGTTACCGTCGCCAGGATGAGACAGGCACACCAGCTTGTATCACCGTTGATTTTGATACGCTGACTGACCAAGCGGTCACAGTTCGTCATCGCGATACGATGGTGCAAGAGCGCGTGGCTTTAGATCAAGTAAAAAAATATTTGAAGGATACATTTAATCTCTGAGGAGTCAGCATGGCACACCAATGGGTCTATAAGTTTTCGGCCGAGTTAACCGAGGGCAACAAAGACATGAAGGCACTCCTAGGCGGTAAGGGGGCTAACCTCGCCGAGATGTGTGCGCTGAAGCTTCCTGTCCCTCCAGGTTTTACTGTTTCAACAGAAGCATGTCTTGATTTTTACAAAACCGACAAGGCCATCTCACCAGAAATTCGCGGTCAAATCGAAGCCTCGCTCAAATGGGTCGAAGGTCTCACTGGCAAGAAGTTTGGTGATGAAACCAATCCTCTGCTCTTCTCAGTTCGTTCGGGCGCACGCGCTTCTATGCCAGGGATGATGGACACTGTTCTCAATCTTGGAACCAACGACAAAACAGTTTTGGGAATGGCAAAGAAGACGGGCAATCCTCGTTTTGCTTGGGATGCTTATCGTCGCTTTATTCAAATGTATTCAAACGTTGTCCTGGGTATTCGCGGAAGTGTACTCGAAGCACAACTGGAAGACTTAAAAGAAGCTCGCGGTGTTCATGAAGACACCAAGCTCACAGCGGGCGATTTACAAGAACTCGTACAAGTTTACAAAGATGTTCTTCTTTCAGAACACGGTGTGAAGTTCCCCCAAGATCCGATGGAGCAATTGTGGGGAGCTGTCTCAGCGGTCTTCAATTCATGGAACAATAATCGTGCTACGAAATACCGCGAGATGAACAACATTCCTCACGACTGGGGAACAGCGGTCAATATTCAATCGATGGTCTTTGGAAATCTTGGTGAAGACTGTGCCACGGGTGTTTGCTTCACTCGTGATCCAAGTACCGGCGATAAGAAATTCTTTGGTGAGTATTTGATTAATGCTCAAGGTGAAGACGTGGTGGCAGGAATTCGTACACCATGGCCTATCAATCTCGTTTCAACCAACGATCAAAATAAGCAGTTCAAGACTCTCGAGTCGGCGATGCCTAAGGCCTATGCAGAACTCGTGCAAACTTATCAGATGCTAGAAAAGCATTATCGCGATATGCAAGATATCGAGTTCACCATCGAAGGTGGCCGTTTCTATATTCTGCAAACTCGTAATGCCAAACGCACTGTCGCGGCTGCAATGCGCGTAGCAGTTGACCAAGTTCATGAAGGGCTTATCACTAAGAAAGATGCTCTTTTGCGTGTATCGCCTGATGATTTGAATTTGCTCTTGCATCCGCGCCTTGATCCTAAAGCTCCAAAGGTGTTGCTCGCAACTGGATTGCCTGCATCTCCGGGAGCTGCAGCTGGCCATATCGTATTTCACTCTAAAGATGCAGAAGAGTGGGCGAAAGGCGGGAAAAAAGTAGTGCTACTTCGTACTGAAACTTCACCAGAAGATATCGGCGGAATGGCGGCAGCTACAGGAATCCTAACTGCACGTGGTGGTATGACTTCGCACGCAGCAGTGGTGGCGCGCGGAATGGGCAAGCCTTGTGTCGCGGGTTGTACTCCTCTTGTTATTGATGAAAAAAATAAAACGTTAAATGTGAAAGGGAAAACTTTTAAAGAGGGTGATTTCATCACGTTTGATGGTGCGACCGGTGAAGTGTTTGAAGGATTGATCCCTACAGTCGAAGCACAAATTTCTTCTGCCTTTGCTGAATTTATGGGCTGGGCCGATGAAACTCGTCGTCTCAAAATTCGTACTAACGCCGACACTCCTCACGATACCAAAGTGGCCCTCGAGTTTGGTGCCGAAGGCATTGGTCTTTGTCGTACTGAACACATGTTCTTTGCTCCTGAGCGCATTCTCGCAGTTCGTGAGATGATTTTTGCAGAAACCACAGAAGATAGAAAAAAAGCATTGGATAAGCTGCTGCCATTCCAGCGTGAAGACTTCTTAGGTATTTTTAAAGCACTCAATGGATTGCCGGCCAATATTCGTTTACTTGATCCACCTCTTCATGAGTTCTTGCCTCACCAGGAGCATGAGGCGCGAGAGCTTGCGCAGGTTTTAGGTGTTTCAGAGAAGCGCATTCATGAGCGCAACAACGCTCTTCACGAATTCAATCCAATGCTCGGTCATCGCGGCTGTCGTTTAGCGATCACTTATCCTGAGATTTATCAGATGCAGGCGAGAGCGATCATTGAAGCTGCAATTTTGTGTGAGAAACAAGGGATTAAAACTCTTCCAGAGATCATGATTCCTCTCACCAGTGAATTGCGTGAGTACGCTACAATTAAGAAAGAATGTATGGCCGAGATTGAACTGGTGTTTAAAGAAAAAGGCACCAAGGTTAAGTACAAAGTCGGAACGATGCTAGAGCTTCCTCGCGCCTGTATCATGGCCCGTGAGATTGCGACGGAGGCTGACTTTTTCTCATTTGGTACGAACGATCTCACACAAACGACCTTCGGTCTTTCGCGCGATGACGCTGGTAAGTTTTTGCCAAGCTATACTGCCCGTGGAATTTATCCAAAGGATCCATTTGTGGCGATTGATCGCGATGGCGTAGGCTTCCTTATGAAGCATGCCGTAGTAGAGGGTAAAAAAGGTAACAGCAGCATTTATGCCGGAATTTGCGGTGAGCATGGTGGCGAACCAAGCTCAGTCGAATTCTGTCATCAGATTGGTCTTGAATACGTATCTTGCTCTCCTTTCCGAGTTCCTATTGCAAGATTGGCAGCAGCTCAGGCAGCACTGAAATCTTGAAGCCCGAAATTCAACGTTTGATTGAACTGATGCTCCCACAACAAGTGCACTTTGATGCACTTGCGGTGGGAGTTATCGACTTTAAGAAACAAAGTTTCACGACTTGCGGGCACACTGATACTTATTTTGATCTAGCTTCAGTGACGAAAGTTTTGGGAATGGCATCTGTGTATGCACTTCATCCAAAAGAGTTTTCTCCTGAGATGAGACTCTTGATTGAGCATCGTGCAGGACTCCCTGCTTGGGGATTACTTCCCAATCCCGGATGGAAAGAGATTATAAATTCATACCACCCAAAAGAAGCTGCGACTCTCTATTCTGATTACTCTGCTATTCGTGCCAATTTAGAAATTGAAAATAAATTCAAAAAGACGACGCCTGAAATTTTGAAAAAAATTTGGGATAAAGAAGTGTGTTTCTGGCGCAATCTTCCCGGTGATGCTGCTTGTGTTGCGACCGGCGAGCGCAACAATCACGTCATTCAGGGTGATGTGCATGATCCTAACGCCTGGGTGATCAAAGAGTGGTGTGGCCATGCAGGTCTTTTCGGGACTGTTGCTGGTGTGTGCCGAGCCCTTCTCAAGCTAGAAGAAGAATCAAAATTCATTAATCTCGTTAAAACAGGTATGGCCAATCATCCGCACCGGTTTATTTTTGGTTGGGATCGAGTTGAAAATCCTCAAGAGACTCTGGCCGGCGTCGGTTGTTCGACTCAGACTTTCGGCCATCTTGGTTTCACGGGAACCTCTGTTTGGATTGATGCTGAGAAAATGATGGGCCACGTCATACTATCAAATGCTACGCGTGATGGCTGGTATCGCAAGGATGGCCTTAATGAACTTCGTCGAGCGATCGGCTCACTAGTTTGGTCAGGTTAGATAATCTGATAAAAATCAGAAGTTCCATAAGTCAGTTCGGGTTAAAATAACCCGTGTCTTCAAAACGTAGCTCATTTCTTGATGAACTTAATCCAACGGAGCTTGCCGAGCGACTTCAATTGGCCATTGAAGGTGCTGGTGTTGGAATTTGGGATTGGGATCTTACCACAGACAGTGTTCACTTCGACCGTCGTTGGTGTGAGATGCTGGGGCTTGATCAACATAAAACAGAAATGCGTTTAAGCACCTGGGACGCTCTTGTACATCCCGACGACAAGGCCCGCGCTTATGAGGATATCAGGCGCTATCTAGAGGGTGAAACACCTAATTATGAAAACATTCATCGCCTTAAGCACACCAATGGCGATTGGGTTTATATTTTAGATCGCGGTGCCATTTCTGCTCGAGATAAGAATGGTAAACCGACGCGCTTTACCGGGACACATTTAGATGTAAATGTAACAGAGAAAGCCCGTATCGTTTCAGAGCAGGACCAAAAACTTCTTCTTCGCCTTATCAATGATATGCCAGCTGCTACGGCGATGGTCGACACAGAAATGAAATATTTAGCAGCGAGTGAAAAATGGCTGAAAGATTTCTCAATCATAGATAAGGAGTTTATCGGAAAATCTCATTATGAAATTTTTTCAGATATCCCTCAACGCTGGAAAGATATTCATCAACGAGCTCTAAGAGGTGAAGAACTTTCAAGTGATCGTGATCTTTTTGAACGAGATGATGGCAGCCGTATCTGGCTTCGATGGTCTATCCGTCCTTGGCGAAAGTCTGACGGTGGCATTGGTCACTGAGAACATCACAGAGCAAACAGAAGCTGCCATCGCGCTAGAGCCTTCAGCTAAAATGACGGCCCTAGGTGAGATGGCTTCCGGGATCGCCCATGAGATTAATAATCCGCTGACAATTATTTCGGGTAAAACACAAGTACTCGAGTTGTTATTACAAGATAAGGAACTTGATCACAGAGAAATTAGTGAAACAGTTTCTTCGATTCGTTTAACGGTCGATCGAATCGCTTCAATTGTCCAAGGCATGCGAAATATTTCACGTGAATCTTCAAATCGGATGATGACTGAAACGAGTTTATTGGAAGTGATAAAGGATACAATTAATCTATGTCAGGGACGTTTAAATAAGAACGAGATTAGAATCAAGCTACCTAGTACTGGCTATAGAATAACAACTAACCCAGTGCACATTTCTCAGATTCTTCTCAATCTTTTAAATAACTCAGTAGATTCTCTGCTTGATATAACTGATCGTTGGGTAGAAGTTGTATTAATCAAAGAAAATGTTCAGATCGTACACTCTGTGATTGATGCAGGGCCAATGATTGCAGCATCATTGCAGGCAAAAATTTTTCAGCCATTTTTTACTACGAAACCTCCAGGGCAAGGAACTGGATTAGGTTTATCGGTTTCTCAGAATCTCGCTAAAAATATTGGTGCAGCCCTTCGCTTAGATGATCAATCGCCAACCATGAAGTTTGATTTAAAGTTCCCAACATAATTCATTGCTAGTTTATAATAGAGCTAACAAGGAATATTATGCGTCATCTATTTATCTTAGCGTCTGCTGTCGCTTTTCTATTAAATCTAGTTTTTGCTTTTTATTGGCCTAGTGGTCTTTGGTCATTGCTTATCATTATGCCGATTTTTATTTTGGGAATGCTGGATCTCTTGCAGACTCGACAGGCCATTCGTCGTAACTTTCCTGTCTTGGGGAACTTTCGCTACTTGTTTGAGATGATCCGTCCCGAAATAAATCAATACTTCATTGAAAGTAATACCGATGGAACACCCATCAATCGCGAGAATCGTTCCGTCGTTTATCAACGAGCTAAAAAAGTTACCGATACGATTCCTTTTGGTACACAACAAGACGTTTACCGCGAGGGTTATGAGTTTGTCGGTCACTCTATGCGGCCTCACCATATGGATCCCAAGAAGCTTCGTGTGAATGTCGGTGGGCCACTTTGTAAGCAGCCTTACAATGCATCCATTTTTAATATCTCAGCGATGAGTTATGGCTCTCTTTCTAAAGAAGCCGTAAAAGCATTGAATGGTGGTGCCAAAGATGGTGGTTTCGCTCACAACACCGGAGAGGGTGGTCTCTCTCCTTGGCACCTAGAGAATGGGGGAGATCTCATTTGGCAAATTGGAACAGGCTATTTTGGATGCCGAAATGAGAAAGGCCAGTTTGATGAAAAACTTTTCTCGGAAAAGTCGACTGACACCCGAGTGAAAATGATCGAGATTAAGTTGAGTCAGGGGGCAAAGCCTGGTCATGGTGGGATTCTGCCTAAGGAAAAACTAAATCCAGAAATTGCTAAAATCCGCAACGTTCCTCTTGGTGCCGATGTGATCTCACCACCGGGTCATTCTGCTTTCTCAACACCTCGTGAGCTTTTGGCATTTGCCCAACGCTTAAGAGATTTGTCCGGCGGCAAGCCGGTTGGAGTCAAGTTGTGTGTCGGACGAGAAGAAGAGTTCCTGGCCCTTTGTAAGGCGATGGTCGAGACAGAAAGTTATCTTGATTATATATCAGTGGATGGTGGAGAGGGCGGAACCGGGGCTGCGCCATTAGAGTTTTCGAATTCAGTTGGGATGCCCGGAGTAGATGCCGTGGTATTTGTAGTGAATGCGCTTAAGGGATTTGGCCTAAAGGACAAAATCAGCGTATTTGCTTCTGGAAAACTTACGACAGCATTCGGACTTATTCGTTTAATGTGTTTGGGTGTTGATGTGATGTATGCCGCTCGTCCATTTTTACTCTCACTTGGTTGTATTCAAGCGCTTCGCTGTAATACCAATGAGTGTCCAACAGGAATCGCCACGCAAGATCCTAGACTTACAAAAGGGTTAGTGGTGGCCGACAAAAGATCACGCGCCAAAAATTTCCACGAACAAACACTCAAAGCGGTTGCAGAAATGATTGGAGCGATGGGCCTTCATTCTCATCGAGATTTAAATCCGTCTCATTTAAGAAGGCGTATTTCCGATTTTGAAATCAAATCTTGGCAACATTTAGTTCCGTGGTCAAAAGACGGGGAGTGGCTAACAACTCCGCCTCTTCGCTGGCGTGAAGATTGGGATAAGATAAGTAGTCAGCAGTTTTAACGACATCCTGGGAAGCTCTTTAATTCAGAGAGAGCTTCAAAAACTCGCTTTTTGAGTTCATTTTTTTGAGCCACAGTGGCGGATGTCACACCAATTTGCGCCAAGAATGGTAATGAGGATTCACGAGAGAACTTGATTGAGTTGCGTGTTCCCCATTTATTTTCATAATTAAATTCTACTTCGATGCCAGTGCTCTTAAGTTTTTCGTTTTTGCGGTTGGAAATTAAATTAAGACGAAGAATCTGCTCATTATCTTCTTCAATCAGTTCAAGGCCTGCTTCACGTGTGCCTTCAATGAGAGCTTCGATATTTTCAGTGAGAATTTCACGAGCGATTCTTCCGTCATTATCTAGTTCATTGATGCTGATGACGCTTTTACCACTGGCTTCCAAAACCAGTTTCACCTGACAAGGTGATGCCCACAAATTGAGAGACATGACCGACAAAACGACTAGGGTAAAAGCCTTCATATGACCTCGGAATTGCGAATTTTATAAAATTCTATGGCCGTCATGTTTTGAGAGGAGAAAAACCGTCATCAACATGTAAAAATGACAGCACTTTAAACCCTCAAGGATGAGAGGTCTCTTATGCTGAGCTTGCTATTTACCCTCTTTTTAACCACTTCGGCGCAAGCCTATATGGTAATAAGTGATGTGGATGACACCATAAAAATCACTAATTCAGGCGATGCCCTCCAAGGGGCCTGGCGTGGGCTTTTCACTAAGGATGTCTTTCCCGCAATGCCGGAACTTTACAAGGCCTGGGCAAAAGATGGAGCCACACTCCATTTTGTGACTGCCTCACCAAGTTTATTAGAGAAAAAGATCAGAGAGCTTTTGGCGCATTACGAAGTGCCTTACGAAACTCTTACTCTTCGTCGCAATATTTTCGAATCGAAATTGAAGTATAAAGTTCGCAGCATTTCACAGATTATGGATCGCTATCCAGAAGAAGAAGTTGTTTTGGTTGGAGATGATGTCGGCCAGGATCCAGAAGTGTTTCAAGAGCTGCAAAAGCTGTATCCAGGGCGTGTTTTGAGTATCTATATCAGGCCGGTGGAAGCGCGTGAAATACCACTCGATCAAATTCCTTACGTAACAACTTTTGATATTGTTAACGAAGAGCACCAAGAAAGACGCTTGAGTTACTCGACGATGCTCAATACAGCTCGTTTGGTAGTGGCGGGAGATGCAGATAAGCTTTTCCCAAAATTTGCTTGGTGCCCAACTGACTTAAGTGGAACACGGCTTCCAACGGAGAGTTCTCCGTTTGTGAGTGCTTATGCTGTCAAAGCTCGTATTGAAATGATTTGCCGAGCAAGATTGTCAGAAATGCAGAATGATGCCTTATTGCAAGTGAGCCTGGTACAATAAAACCTCACTTTGAGGAGTTATCTGTACCATGGACTTACGCAATTTAATTAAGCAAGACGAGCTCATCCAGCGTCGTCGTGATTTTAAAAAAATATTCTTTTATCGTATATGTGGGGCCGGCATGGGCCCTGCTGCAGTTTTAATGAAAGAGGCAGGACTAGATGTGGAAGGTGCTGATAGCGCTTTCTATCCTCCTATGTCGACATATCTTGAGAGCACAGGAATTCCTCTCCATAAAATTGAAACAGCAAATCCAGAATTTCTAAAAAAATTCGATTTGATTGTCGTAGGAAATTCTTTGTCGGGCAAATCAGAACAGGCCCGTATGCTTGAACAACTTGATGTTCCTCTGACTTCTTTTCCTGCTGCTCTTGGTGCACTCGTTTTAAAAGAACGTCAGGTCGTTGGAATTTGTGGAACACACGGTAAGACGACTACGACTTTTTTTCTAACTCAGATGTTAGAGTCTCTTGGACAGAAACCCGGTTATCTCGTCGGCGGAATTATTGATGGACGTGATCCAGCGAGACTTGGAACTGGCAAATATTTTCCCATCGAAGGGGATGAATACGACTCAGGATATTTTCATAAAATTTCAAAGTTTCGTTTGTACGAACTCAAGCACATGATTTTAACTTCGCTTGAATTTGATCATGCTGATATATTTTCGAGTGTTGAAAAGATTGAAGATGAGTTCCGTGATGTCCTACCGAAACTTCCTGGCCAAGTGATAATGAACTTGGAGTATCCCTCTTCGCAAAAGTTGTGGAACGAGTATCAAGGCAAAACACTGGCGAAGTCTTGGACGAGTTATGGTCCGGGCGCTGCGATCGGCCCCTATGATATTGTGACGGAAGAGAATGGCAGTGAGTTTTCATTAATTCTCAATGGTGAAAAAACAAAGTTTAAAACTTCCGCAATCGGACAACATAATATTCTCAATATCACTTCATGTTTGGCGTTCTTGCATGGGGAAGGATTTAAAATTGCAGAACTACAAAAAGCAGTTCTGAACTTAGGCATGGTGAAACGTCGTCAAGAAGTGCGTGGGACTTATAAGGGTGCCACTGTGATCGATGATTTTGCCCATCATCCTCGTGCCATCACTGTCACTCTTGATGCAATTCGGGCGCGTTTTAAAAATCGACGTATTATTACAGTTTTCGAACCTGTCTCAGCAACAGCTCGCTCAGCGATTTTTCAAGATGAGTTTCGTGACAGTTTAGCTACAAGTGATGAAGTGATTATCGCAAAACCTGATATCGCTACGACGGCTTTGGGTGGTAAGGATCTCGATGGAGTAAGGCTCGCCAGTGAAATATCATCACTTCATCATAAACCTGCTTCTTGTGTTTCAACGTTGGCACCACTACGTGCAGCCATCGATGCGACCATAAAAAGCGGCGATGTATTAGTTATTTTATCTAACCGTACTTGTTTAGGCTTATGGGAGTCTGATTTTGTTCAAGCTCTCAAATAGTTTAATTCTTTTAACGCTGTTAAGTTTTTCACTGCAGTCTTGTGCTTCTTCATTAGAGCCATCACGACAAGGGAAAACACTTGCTCAGTACCATGCTTTATATAGAGAGCATGCCAAAGAGATTTGTCCTAATGGGACTGAGGAAGAATTCAATAAGCTTCTTAAGCGTTACCGGGGTCAAGGTCACTGGGTTCCAGAGCTTTCGAGTGATGTTGATTTTGTCACGGTCGAAAAGTTAATCCCTGAAATTGAAAAAAAACTTAAGTGGATTCAAGAACAACGAAAATGGTTAATTCAAAAAAAGAAATTACCTGGTTTCGTTACACTTGAAAATATTGAAAAGAAAATGAAAGTGCTCTTACAACATAAGAGAGCTTGGGAAACAGATAGTAGTGAGAAGAATCGAAAGAAGGCCGGAGAGAATTCACTCGTCGAACTAAAAAAGTTAAAAGGTGAGTGGGCCAAGCTTGTGCGTCTCACGCCCTTCCTGACTAATTACTCATTTCCTGTTGATCATTTAAAAAATCGCAAGATCTATGATGAATTCCGTGATCAACCTGAGCCGACTTCTCAGCAAATTGCCAACTATGCTTTCTTCTATCGTCGCCTCTTAGAAGACGGTGCTTATAATCCCGATCAAACATCCAGTGACTCGTGGTTGAGAACAACCATCGATACAGTCCAGCTTGAAATGGATCGTCCGATGTTGGTTTTAGCCGAAGACTTACGATACGATCTTCAGTTCGTGCTGGCTCGTATCAAGAAAGAACTCGAGCGCGGCAAACCAGCTCTGATTGCGCGCTTAGGTGAATGGGAAGAACGAACCTCACGCGCTTTACAGTTTTATCAAGATCTCGTCCGTCCAGAGAATAAAGAGAAAGCTCGTGCTCATATTCGTGAAAAAAATCAGGCGACTCTGCTTCTAAAAGAGTGGGTCGCTTCAAAACAAACGCTGAGTTGGCTATGGTGGAAGAAACAGGACGACACCATGAAAGCACTCTATAGCATTGAGACCATTCTTTATAATGAAGTGGGCGATGTAGATTCGCATGAAGCGTTGGAGCGTTTAGATGTCGCTCAAGTGGTAGTCAATCGTCATGGTGTTCCGTTTTATCGTCAACTCGACCCGGCCCAAGAGATGTTTCCATTATTGCGTAAAGAGCTCTCTGAGAAAGCTATCCAAAATGAACATTGGTTGAATGTGCTTTATCGACGTGGTGAGTTTTCATTCACTTATTATTATATGCCGGGTGCGGTGAAAGCTTTTTGTCCTGATTTTTCCAAAACGGGTTTGCGTCTTCAGCGCGAAAATTTAGAAATTGCCTTGGCGCTTTTGCGAAATCCTCGCAGTGAGTTTAAGGCCCTTCGCTACTTCTCACGAGCTTCTATGCCTGGCCGAATAAATATGGCGAGCGTATGGGATAACTACCATTCACTGCCCGAGCGTCCGGGGCTTTTGGCGGAATCCCAGGACAAATTAAGAAGTCTTTGGAGTAAGGGCGCGGGGCAGTACCTTTATCAATTCACAGATCCTGTGGGTGAGAAATACCAAGTCATTGAGCTGGAAAATAAAATATATGTGGCCCGTCTCTTCCAAGAGAAGTGGTTATTTTATTCCTGGCGAAACCCGCACTACTTTACCTATTTCGGTTTGAACGGAAATAGTACTTCGCTGAAGTAAAATCCTTTGCGAAAGCACAGAATTCAGGTGTATAACGCGCCCTAGTCTATTAATTGTTTAGACCCGCGCGAGGAGCACCCGTATGTTGAAAAACTATATGTTCACTTCTGAGTCAGTCACAGAAGGTCACCCAGACAAAATGGCCGATCAGATTTCGGACGCTATTTTGGATGCCATGTTAGCTCAAGATGCTAAATCACGCGTAGCTTGTGAAACCTTGATTACAACGGGCCTCGTTGTTGTTGCCGGTGAAGTGACAACAAATGCCAACATTAATATCCAAGATGTTGTTCGCAACAAGATTAAAGAAATCGGTTACGACCACTCAGATAAAGGTTTCGACTGCAATACCTGCGGTGTGACTGTAGCTCTTGGCAAACAATCACAAGATATTGCTATGGGTGTGAACGAAGGCGAAGGCACGTACCTCGATCAAGGTGCTGGTGACCAAGGTCTTATGTTTGGTTACGCTATTAATGAAACTTCAAGCCTCATGCCAGTGACGATCGATCTTTCTCACCAACTTGCCAAGCGTCTCACTGACGTTCGTAAGAATGGCACTTTGAAAGACCTTCGTGCTGACGGAAAAACTCAAGTGACAGCTCAATATGTCGACGGCAAATTGAAGCGTCTTGATGCGATCGTTGTTTCTACTCAACATGCTGAAGGCATGACGTTGAAACAAGTTCAAGAAGGCGTGATGGAAGAAGTCATCAAGAAGATTGTTCCTCAACACCTCGTTGATAAAGACACAAAATATTTCATTAATCCAACGGGTCGCTTTGTTATTGGTGGACCAATGGGAGATTGCGGTCTCACGGGTCGCAAAATTATCGTTGATACCTACGGTGGTCACGGCGCTCACGGCGGCGGTGCTTTCTCAGGGAAAGATCCTTCTAAAGTTGACCGCTCAGCCGCTTATGCTGCTCGCCACATTGCTAAGAACGTAGTGGCTGCAGGATTGGCCGATAAAGCCTTGGTTCAAGTCGCTTACGCTATCGGTGTAGCAAAACCGATGAGCCTATTGATCGACACTTTCGGGACTGCAAAAGTTGATGAGATGAAGCTTCAAGCTGCCATCAACGAACTCTTTGATATGCGTCCGAAGGCCCTCATTCAGCGCCTCGATCTCATGCGCCCAATTTACTCTTCTACTGCGGCCTACGGACACTTTGGCCGGACCGGTAAGCCAGGCGAGTTCACATGGGAACAAACCGACATGGTGGAGAAGTTGAAAGCTTTCTTCTAGAATATAAGTAAGAGCACTTATGAGAGGGGCCCTTTTGGGCCCCTTTTTTTTATGACTGAATTTTATTTCATGATTCGCCATACGCCTTTTTGGGCCATTCCCCTCATCATTATTGCGGGTGAATTTGCTTATATTTTTTGGCTCAGAAAAAAGAAGAAATCGACCCGCGCCTGCCTCATCATCATGATTCTGCCGATGTTGGCGCTCGGCTGGTACTATTACGCCGGTGGGCCTGACAAGGCGGTAAGAAAGTTCATGAAATGGCAAAGAAGTGTTGAATTATAATAAGTACTTAGCGCGGTGTCTGAAAATTGACACAATCTCTCAGGATTCGTTAGCATATTGGCAGGAGGATCTATGGACGATCTTAATTTCCTGCAGCGTTCCTTCACTCAAACCTCATCAGCACCACTGGTTATTGTCGAAGACGATAACCTCTTGGGACTGACGCTTAAGAAGTATCTGGAAAGAACTTTTGGGCTCCAGGTTTTGCTCTACACCTCATCAGAGGATTGCTTGGTAGAGTTCACCAAGAATCATGATCCCAAGGCCCCCTTCTTTCTCTTGGCCGATATTTCATTAGGCCAAGGCTCGGATGGCCTGCTCTTGATTGATATCTTGAAAGAGAAGGGCTTTACCTTCGCTTCAGTGGTCATGACGGGCTTTGCCAGCATTGAGACAGCTATCGCAGCGACTAAGCGCGGAGCCTTCCATTACCTCACTAAACCTTTCGAGCTCGATGTTTTAAAACAACTCGTCTTCAATGGATTTCGCGAACGTCTCTCGATTGAATTGGGTGGCGTAGTTAATTCTGTCGCCGATGAGTCACCTAACCGTGGAACTCGCGCTGCCCGTCCATTAATGCCAAAGCTCACGCTTGAGCGTCCTATCGCTGAAGATATGTTCTACGGCATGGTTGGCCGCTCTCAAGCGATGAAAGAAGTTTTTGAGCGCATTAAGAAAGTCGCTAAGTCTGATTCAACTGTTTTGATCACTGGCCCATCTGGAACCGGCAAAGAGTTGGTGGCGAACGCTATTCATAAGCTCTCGACTCGCACTGAGTTTCCTCGTGTGTCAGTAAACTGTGGAGCGATTCCAGGTGAACTTTTAGAAAGTGAGCTCTTCGGCCACATCAAAGGTTCATTCACAGGAGCCATTTCAAATCGCAAAGGCCGCTTTGAACTCGCTCATCAAGGAACACTTTTCTTAGATGAGATTGGTGACATGCCTTTGCTCTTACAAGTGAAACTCTTGCGTGTATTGCAGCTCAGACAGATTGAGCCGGTCGGTTCAAGTGAAGCCATTGATGTGGATGTGCGCTTAGTAGCTGCCACTCACCGTGATCTTGATGCTCAAGTGAAAGATGGTAAGTTCCGCGAAGACTTGTTCTATCGCTTAAATGTTATTCCAGTGAAACTTCCGGCCTTGAAAGAGCGCCGTGAAGATATCCCACTTTTAATTAGCTACTTCCTCGATCGCTTTACTTCAGCTGACCGTTCAAATGAAATCAGCTTCAGCCATGAAGCGATGGATTTGTTAATGAGCTATGAGTGGCCAGGAAACGTTCGTGAGCTTGAGAATGTGATTGAGCGCTTGGTGATCTTGCGTGGTGGGAATGAGATTCTTCCAGAGGATCTTCCATCAAAAATCTATCGCACCAATCCATTGGTCTCGAGCCAATACAAAACGATCTTTGAGCTTCCTCAGCAGGGTGTTGATCTCAAGACGATTCTTTCTGATATCGAAGATTCTCTTATCCTTCAGGCGCTTTCTCGCACTGGTGGAAACAAGAATCAGGCCTCGAAGCTTCTTTCTCTCAATCGCACAACGTTGATTGAAAAGATGAAAAAGAAGGGCCTAGAGACCGGCGGAACTGAGGTCTAGTTTTTTCAATTTACGACTAAGTTTATGTAACCGCGCGCGATTCAAGCGCGCGGTATATTCTTCCCAAGAAATTTTTGGATTTTGATAACCTCTCCAGTGGATAGTTATCGCCTTGATGCCCATCAAGTCATTCTGTTCAAGTAAATTGAGACAAAAATCATCTGGAGAAATGGCTTTAATAGGTGCCAGTTCATCCGCCGGAAAGTCTTTGAGATTAAAAGTGATAATAGTAGCTGCATTACTGGCAAGCGCGCAGGCCACGATATGAAGATCATCTTCGTCGGGGAGGTGGATTGTGCCAGTCTCTGGAAGTTGTTCGATCAAAGCATCTGGAAAAACTTCTTTAAGACGAGTGATGAGTTTTACGCGCTCAGTTTTAGGTAGTTTTTTGAGCGCAAAGTAGAGCTCTTGCAGAATTTTTTCAGACCATACGGGTTGAAATAAGTCATAGGTTGCTAGCCACAGCAGAATGTCTCGCGCCATCGAGCTATAGAGCACGTTGGTATCAATAACCGCTTTTAGATTATTCATACTAAATACCGAGTTCTTGCTCTAATTTTTGTAATTCAAGTAGACCCTTTGTCCTGTGTTCGCGTCGCTCTTCTTTGTAGCGATTAAGCGCCTCGATACTTATGCGACGATGCGTGCCCACCATTTCACAAGGAAGTTTGCCTTCCTCGATGAGCTTTATCACATAAGGTCTTGAGCTACCGATATATTCAGCAGCTTCTTGGGTGGTCAGCATCACGTTGTGACCAAGACTTGCCTGTTGTTCAATCTCCATCATTCTCTCCCGCATTGCTTGCATTTCTTTAGTCATCGCTTTCACGCGGGCTTCTAACAATGCAAGACGATCTTGGCGAGGAATGGATGTGGAGTTGGAGGATTTTTTCTTTTTTGACATGAATTGATTATAGCACAGGGTTGCGTTTAATCGAAATATTCGCAACGCCTTGAAATCAGTCTTTCTTTTGATTTTTAAAATCTTCCAGCACTTTTTTAACCAATTCGGGATTGGCCGGTGGTGCGGTGTCGATGAGACGTTTAAGACCACTGGAGAGAGCCTTATATTGCGCTTCAAGGGCACGGCAGCGCGCACAGATGAATAAATGAAAACGTAATTGAACTCTGTCTTTGAGAGTCTTAGGTTCTTTCTCGAGCGCATCGGGTACTTGGCGGCAAGTGAGCATTACGCTTCTCCCACATAATTTTCCAGGCACAAGCGCAGAGCATGTCGGGCGCGAGTGAGGAGCTGTCTAAAGTTAGCGTAACTCACACCCAATATGTGACAGAGATCTTTGCCGTCGCTGTCTTCGCTTAAAGTGAGAAAGATGGCTTCTTTGTGCTTATCAGGAAGTCCCTTGATACAATCTTGCAGTTTGGCATTGGCCTCGTCTTCGAGCACTTTATCAATAGGCTTAGGTGCTACTCCAGTTTTCCAGTGTCCTTTTTCATCGTATTGCTGAGAGACGAGATGCTCAATGGCCGCGAGATCACCATGAGACTCTACTTTGCCTCTGCGACGACGGGCCTCACGTACACTATTGAGATGGATGCCAAAGAGGAAAGTGGAGAGTTTTACGTTGTCGTGTATTTCTGGCAGCTTGCGAAAAAACACACTGAAACATTCTTGTACAGCATCCTCGGCTTCTTCACGACTTAGCCCCTGGGCGAAACCTATTTTATTGAGGACTGTCACAAAGTGCTCAACAAAGGCGTTTACTGCTTGTGGCTCTGAGTTGAGGAAGGCCTGGCGAAATGTGCTGTCTTCAATGAATTTCATGTCACAATTTGAGCACGAGAAACATCAACTGAAAACCATTGAGTCAGAAGACTCAAAGCCTGGAGGGGCATATATATGAAAAATTCAAAGTTGTTAATGTCAGTGGCAGTTGCGGGAATGCTTTTGGGAAGTCAGGGTGCTTTGGCACATAACCATGACGAAAAGAAAACAGAAGAAGGGAAAGCTGGTTGCCAAGGCAAGAACTCTTGCAAATCAAAAGATGGTAAGCACTCGTGCAAGTCAAAAGACGGCAAGAATGCTTGCAAAACTGCTGAAGGTAAGAAGAAAGACGGTAAAGAAGAAAAGAACGGTTGCGGCGCTAATGGCTGCGGCTAGTAAAACCATGGGGCTCGGTTTCCGGGCCCCATTTTTTGATGCCTTAATTGAAGGCCACGCGGAGATCGGGTGGCTTGAGATTATCACCGAAAATTATCTTTGGGATAAAGGCACTCGTCGCCAAACACTGCGTAAGCTGCGCGAGAATTACGAGCTCTCATTTCACGGAGTTTCGCTCTCACTGGCAGCACCTGAAGAACATGACAAAAAATATCTGCAAGAACTCAAAGTTTTTGCAGATGAATTTCAACCAGAACGTATTTCGGATCATCTCTGCTGGTCCTCTCTTGGCGGTCATCATTGGCATGACCTATTGCCGTTTCCCTATACAGAAGAAAATCTCAAATTAATTACTAAGAAGGTTCTCAAGTGGCAGGACACACTCAAGCGTCCGCTTATCTTAGAGAATCTTTCCGCTTATATAACAACAAATAAAAATGAAATGACTGAATATGTATTTCTAGCAGAACTCTGTCGGCGCACTGACTGCCAGATTCTACTCGATGTGAATAATATGATCGTCAATGCCATTAACTTTGGTATTGATCCCATTCAAGAGCTTAATCATCTTAATCTCACTAAAGTGGCCCAAGTGCATTTAGCTGGTTTCAGCGAAGGCGAGCATTTTGTCATTGATACCCATTCTAAGCCGCCTCATGAGAAAACCTGGCAGTTGTGGTCTGAGGCTTGTAAGCGCAGAAACGATATTCCCTTTATGATTGAGTGGGATGCGGATATTCCCAACTTCGATGAAGTCAAACCCATTCTTGATCAAGCACTGAAACTGCAGAGGTCGGTATGAATTGGTTTGAGCAATTTAAACTCGGGATGAAAGGCGAGAACCCAACGCTTGATTTAATCGGGGCCAAGAGTGCCAGTGCACAGATTGCGCTTGAGCATTATCGCTATCAGCACCAATCAAAAATTAGAGAAGCCATTGAAGAGACTTTTCCCCAAACCAAGATTCATATGGGGGAGAAGTGGGAGAGTTTATGGACAAGTTTCTGGGAATCTAAACCTCACTCACCACGCTCGTTGGATTTTTTCGGTGAAGTTTTTTTGCAATTCATAATGGGCAATGAAAAGGATTTGGCAACGTGCGAGCTCGCGCGCTTTGAATGGGCGATGGAGATTCATCCTTGGACGCATGAACGACTCAAAGTGCTGCCATTGCCTTCTATGGATGAAGAAACGAAGTTAGTGTTGGCCCCGTTAGATATCCAGGAATTTTCATATCCAGTGATGGAGCTTTATCAAACACAAGAAATTGGTGACCATGCTTCGCAAAGAATCCTTTTTTGGATGAAAGAGTCGGGGTTGCATTTTCGTCGACTCACACGTTGGGAAGAAGATGTTTTAAAGGCGCTACCTTTTGGCCTCGGGCTTGCGTTGGAACATGCACCCGAAGATCAAGAAGCCGTTGCTGCCTTCTTTCAGTGGCTCGGTTCGTCGGGGTTAGTACAAGAAAGAGGCGAGTAATTTTTTCTTCTAACGAGAGACTTTTTTTCTCGCGATACTCTGAAGCTAATAATTAAATTGCGAAGTTAGATGAAAAGCAAAGTGGCGAATCACTTGCACACTCTTGTCCAAAACAGGAGGTAACAAATGTACAGTGATTTGAAGTATACTAAGAGACTTGAGATGGTGGGTTTTACTCGAAAGCAAGCTGAGGAGACGGTGAATCTTATGTCCGACTCAATTCAAAATTTGGCGACTAAGGACGATTTCAAATCTCTCGATGATAGATGGAACGATCGTTTTGACCAGCACGTCCGATTAATCGATGAAAAAATGAATCACCTCGAAACTCGACTAACTCTCAAGCTAGGGGCCATGATGCTCACCATGACGCTCACTTCGATGTCGATATCACTTGGATATTTGAAGTTTCTTCTTGATAAGTAGATGCTTGCGCCAAAAGGTGAGTGACACCTTTTAGTCTTCTTTGGGCGGGGCCTTCTTAATTGATTCGCGGATGAAGTACTTGATAATGGAGTTGCGTTCAGCACCGCCCATCAGTTTGCGCAGATCTTCGTAAAGACCATCGTCATAAACGAGCGAGTGAGCGGTGCCGGGGCCTTTCTGCACACGAGTCATGACAGCATCAAAGCGCTCTGAAGCACTTTCGAGCTTTTTAGAAGTTGCAACTAAAGGGCCAGTAGCTTTTCCAAGATTGTCGGCAGTCTTAGCGAGTCCATCGACGGTCACGGCAAGTTTCTTGGCATCTATCGCTACTAACATCAATTCTAATTTGTCGAGGACGCGATCTGCTTTGTCTGCAATGTTGCCACCTTTAGTGGCAATAGCTTTGAAGTCGAGGCTAGGCTCTGACAGCAGTACATCAGACTCGGGGTTAAAGTCTCCGCCTTCCTCAGTGCCTCCCTGAATCTCAAGATACTTGTCACCCACCAAACCAGCATTGCTGATAGCGACTTTGCTGTCTTTACGAATCCAGCGCAAGTTTTCAGCGATGATATTGATGAGAATTTCTACAGACTGGTAGCCCACAATTCTAATTTCTTCCACATGGCCGATACGAAGACCTCTTAGCTCAACGGTAGAGCCGACTTTGAGATTTTCTGCGTTGATTACGCGCGCTTTGATGATCGCCTTAGGACTAAACATCGAGGACTCTTTCCCGATGGCGGTAATCATGATCGCTAGCACGATAGTTAAGGATGTAACAAAGATGCCGACCTTAACGAGATTTGATCTGTCTTGTGCGCGCATAAAATCCTCTTAGTCCGTGGTATGGAAGCGTTTAACAAATGGGTTAGTGCTATTTTCAAATTCTGTAATTGATCCACTGAAGGCAATTTGCCCATGATCTATAATTAACAAGCGATCACAAACTTTTTTGGCAGCTGGAATATCATGAGTCACAAAAATGCCTGCGACTCCGCGACTTTTAAAAGTGCGCATGATCTCTAGTACGTTTTCTACGTTATCGGGATCAAGACCCGCTGTTGGTTCATCATAAAGAATAATATCAGGCGAAAGCACCATGGCGCGGGCAAGGCCTGCGCGCTTTTGCATACCACCTGAGAGATCTGACGGAAAAAGTTTCGCTGATTCATCAAGACGCACGAGCCGAAGCATTTCATGTACCTTATGAGACTCTTCCGTCTCATTCATTTTTAAATGTTCACGAACAGGGTAGGCGATATTGTCATAGACACTGAGTGAGTCAAAGAGAGCGCCACTTTGAAAGGCATAGGATATGCGTGTTCTGATTTTAAGAATCTGTGCCTCATTAAGAAGATCAATGCGCTTTTTTTCAAACCAGACTTCACCATCATCCATCGTTTCAAGTCCGATCAAGCATCGCAAGAGAACACTTTTACCTGTGCCCGAGTTGCCCAATAGCCCAACTGTTTCACCTTTGTGAAGGACGAAATTAACTCCGTTGTGGACAGACTTGCTGCCAAAACTTTTTTTGAGGTCTTTGACTTGTAAAATTTGTTGCATGGCTGGCCTCAATCAAAGAGCAAGATAAGTACCTTGCTCAAAAAGAAGTCAGAGATAAGAATCACTATGGATGAACGCACCACGACCCACGTGGCCGCTTCACCAACGCCACGTGTACCTTCCTTGGTTTGAAAACCGCGCCAGCAAGCAAGCAGAGTAATGACTACCGAGAAGAAGGCGCACTTGATGTAGCAGCTAAAGACATCGTGGAGACGAATCGTCGCAAGAACTTTGTTGATATAAAAACCAAAGGCCATATCAAATTCTGTGCGTGCGATAATCATGCCGCCGATGATTCCCATGAAAGTGGCGAGGATTCCTAGTAGAGGCAGAGTCACGATTCCTGCCACCACTCTTGGCACGACTAAAACACGAATAGGTGAAGTGCCCAGCGCGCGGATGGCATCAATTTGTTGAGTCACATTCATAGCACCAATCTCAGCAGCAATACCTGAACCGATTCGTCCTGCCACAAGAAGTGATGTAAAAATTGGCGCCATCTCACGGATAAGTGAGAGAGAAACAATCGCCGGCACATAAAGTGTCCCGCCAAACTTAGCGAGTCCGTATCCAAATTGCAGAGTCATCACCAGACCCATCACAAAGCCGATCACGAGAGTAATTGAAAGTGAGCGAGAGCCCAGTTCAATGATCTGTTCGTTCAGGCGATGCCAGTAGAAGGGGCGGCTAAAGATGGCCTTGGTCGTTTGCCAGATGAGTTCAATCATCTCGCCGACAAATTCTAAATTATCTTTAGCTTTGGTGATCATTTAAACCTTACGCCATTTAAGAGTTCGCGGAAGGCCTGGTAGGTCTGCGGGTCACGTTGGCGTGGAGTAATAAGGACGAAGTCATAGTAGCAGTGATTACGCCGATAATTGCGCATATAAATGAGGACTTTGACTCCATCCACCAGTGCTTCAGCTTCCATTTCAAAGGCTTCACGCTCAAACCAATCGATAGTTCTTTTTCCGAGTGGTTGAAAGCCTGGGTATGTTTGAAAAGTTTTGAGTGCCAAAGACTCAAGGGGGAGCGATTGAAATTCGCCACAAAAAGAATTTAGCACGATGACATCGCCACGTTTTTTGTGTGACCACGCATGATCGCTTGTTCGAGCATCAATCATTCCCCAGTCATCATTAGGAAAAACGATGTGAAGATTTTTGTCTTTTACCGGTGGAGCTTTTTTGGGAACAAGCGAAGAGCATCCTGCTAAAAGCAGAATAAAAACAAAGAGAAATTGTCGGCCATGCCGGCACATGCGGGAATCCTTCTCACAACTCAAACTACAATTTAAAAGGAGTGATAAACCTTTGTAAATGAAAGCGAACGGGGTCAATGTCAATCTTTAGACAGGAGATTTTTGCCGCAGGTAAGTTTTTCCACCACAAAATCAAAAATGGGATAAAATTGCCTCATGGGAGTTGTTTCCACCTAGGATGGGTGGTCGCCCCACAGGAACTAATGACTAAGATGTTCGCGCTGCCAAGATGGCTCACGATTATTCTTCTTTTGACCGCATGGTCATCGACGGCGTATTCCGACGTTTTTAATCAAGAAACATTCAAAACTCATCTTCGTTGGAATCTGATCGTCTCGAAAGAGCAGGTCAGTATTTCCAAGAATGACAATCAAGTCATTCTTGAGACATTGAATCTTCCTTTGTTTGAGCAATTGGCCGGCGAGATGGTCAAAATGAAAAAAGCTCAGGGCTATATTGAAAATGTGTCCTACAGCCAAGAGGGTTTTCCCAGTAAACCTGCACGAGTTGTGGTCACACTAAAAGATGCTTCAGTTGAGCTTTTTAGTTTTTATCGTGATGTTGACCGTAAGTGGATTATGGATTTTTGGGTAAACGCTGACTCACTTCCATCAAAAGCGGCATCATTTAAAAAGCCTCTTCCGTTGCCGGTTGAAGAAAAAAAGCCTGTCGCTACGAAGAAATCAATTCCACTCGCTCTAAAATCACCTAAGAACTCTTTAATTGAAGTTGTGCCTGTTCCACTAGCAGCTACCAAAAAATTAAATCCTGAGTATCGAGACTTCCGCTACGGTGCTGCTTTTATCTGGGACTATCCTGCTCTTTTGCCGGCCCTAGAGCGTGATATTTTGTTAGAGAGCAAGATTCCGGATTCTTTATATGAGATTAAAGATCGTGAGCTCTTAGATGATCCTAAAGAAGCTCATATGCAGTTAACCATTAATCTCTATCGTGAGCAGAAGTGGGGGTTGATGAATAAATCCCTCACACTTTATCAGAAGAAATACGGCCAAGATTCGAACTACGATATGAATGAGTGGATTCGCATTAATTCACTTTTCAAGACGAACATTACTAAGAAAGATCGCACATTGCAGGCCTCTGCGATGAATCTGGTTGGCAATCTCCTAGAAAGAACAACTGATTATGAAATGAAGCGAGCGGCATTCCGCTATGTACTTCAATATCATTTAGATCGTGGCGACTATTTTAAGAGTTTAGATTTAGCGAAGCGACTTTTTGTTGAAGCTCGCGGACAGTATGACCATGACATGGTTATCCAAGCATCAAATGTCATCTTGAATGCCCTTGCAAGACTCAGACAAGATGACAAAATCGCGGAATTCTTAAAAGATAAAAAATTGGCTTCTATGCTGCCTCCACAGACAGAAATGGCTTATTCCACTTATGCGTTACTAGGCTCTGGGAAAAGTGGCGAGTTAGTTAAGCGATTCAAAGCAATTGAAAAGAGTTTAGTGAAGCCGATTCACCCAAGTATTCTTTATAACGCTGCCGAAGCACTCTTCAGAGAAGCGGAATACACCGAAGCTATTCGCGTTTTTGATCTCTTCGTATCTGACTGGGCACATTTAAAAGAAGCTGCTTCGGCTCGTTTGCGCATGGGTCTTGCTTACGAACTCTTAGATAAGCCAGCTGCTGAGACATTAGTACTTTATAAAAATGCTATCGACCGTAGCCCTTACCCTGAAGTTCGTTTTGAAGCTAAACTTCGTTATGTAGGAATGCGCCTGGCTAGAAAACTACAACTCAGTGATGAAGACAAAGAAGTGGAAGTTTTCCTTGAGCAATCATCAGATGAGAAAAAGAGCTTAACGGCTGATCATAAAAAACTATTATGGTTGGTACGTTTAAGAACTTTTGTGAATCAACGTGAATACGATAAGGCCCTTGCTTATCTCGCATCTATTCCTCTTGATACTCTTCGCCCAACCGAACGTCGTGTTTTTGATGGAGATGGAGCAGAGATCGTTTTTGGCGTTATACAGCAAGCGTACTTAAAAGAAGATTACTCACGTGCGGTCAAAATGTGGGAAACCTACAAAGATAAATTTGAAAAGCGTGTCGCCGGCAATCCTTATATGAATTTCGTTGTCGCGGACAGCTTCATCAAGCTCGGTCTTTACCAAAGTTTCGAGCGCTCATATAAAATTCTACAAGCGATGGGTGGCGAAGAAGTTCGTGAATATCCACTTTGGGTAGATCGTACAAAAGATCTTCCTCTGAAAGATATGGTAGAGGAACTCAGTCTCATAAAGGCCGTTTCTTCGCGCGAATGGGCCCAGGCCGAGGCCAAGTTGGCCTCTTATCCAGTGTCACTTAGGGACTCTGTAAACTACTCCTACTATAGTGGATTGATCGCTTTTCAACGTAGTAACTGGAGCTTAGCCGCCGAACAATTTGAACGAGTTCTCCTCAAACAAGACCCAAAAAACCGCCTTACCCCACGTCAGATGTCTGAACTTCTGATGGGTTATGTCGAGAGTCTCTATAATTTAAAAGATCAAGAGCGTTTCAAAACAGTAGTAAAAGCCTTGGCCAATGATATCCAACAATCAAAGTCGGCATCGATCTTGAATGTAGCGGAACGAGTAAACTACCTACTGATTGAATCGTTGGTAGGTGATGAAAAACCAGTGTGGAGTGAGATCGAAGGGTTAGTAAAAAACTTCAGGGAGAAATTTTTAAAATCTCCTTACAGTGCCCGGATTGAGTATTTGTTAGGTCTCTCGCTCCTAAGAAATGGTAAACTAGATGAAGGTAAAACGGTTCTTCGGAACCTTTCAGAGAAACAAGAGATCCCGCTTTACGTGAGGGAGATGGCCAGGACGGAATTGTCGGCCCTCGAATTGAAAGAAAAGCGGTTATAGTCACTCTTTGACAACGGACAGGAGGTCTAATGTTAAAGTCAGCGCAGAACATCGTCGGTAACCACCCTAAATTCACCAAGTCATTGGAGACAGCACGTAATGTGGCCGTCACAAAGACTCCGGTTCTCCTGAGCGGAGAAGCGGGCTGTGGTAAACGCACTTTAGGACACTACATTCACACTCACTCTGTTCGAAAGAACGCAGTGATTGAAGTAGTTGATTGCAGTGCTGATATTGCTGAAGTTGAACGTCGAGTCCTTGGCTTTAGAGAAGCCGATGGCCGCTTTCAACGTGGTGTCCTTGAAGTCGCAAATGGAGGCACGGTCATCTTTGCCCACATTGATGCACTGGATGATAATTTCCAGAAACGACTGTATACTATCCTTCAAGAATTGCCTGATTACGAACTCGATGTCCGCGTGCTCGCCACCACGACGAAGAATCTCTCGAAATTGGTGGGCGCCGGAAAGTTCTCAAGGGCGCTTCTCACTTACTTCGGTGGAGCACAAATCCACTTGATGCCATTGCGCGAGAGAGGGACTGACGTGGAACTACTGGCCAACCTTTTCGTGCAAGAATGGTGTGAAGAAACACAAACTCCAACTATCTCAATCGCTGCTGATGCTTGTGCTCGTTTAAACGACCAAGCTTGGAACGGCAATCTCACTGAGCTTCGCCAATCAATTCGCGCAGCTGCTTCACAAGCACAAGAAGGTATCCTTGATGTGTCTTGCTTCCAAACGGAAGGCAAGCGTGTGGAAGGCTTCACTCTTGAGACAGACGAAGACGGCGTAAAGCTCATGTCTTTGAAAGATGCAGAAAAGCTTCTTATCAAGAAAGCCTTGGTATTTACCTCTGAGAACCGCACGCAAGCGGCAAAAATCTTGGGTGTAAGTATCCGTACTTTGCGTAACAAAATTAACGAGTACCGCTCTGAGGGCTCACAGTACTTTGTTAATCTTCGCTAAGGAATTTTGAGGATGGATGTAAACGACAAAACCTTTCGCGCCCTCGCAACTTCACTGAAGTTTCGTGAAATGCGCCAAGAGCTCATGACTGGTAACGTCGCCAATGCCCAGACCCCTGGGTACAAAGCGGTGAAGCTAGATTTTGAAGAAGCTCTTGCGCGGGCAACTGATGTAGATGGCAATCTTTCGATGAATGCATCGGATGAGCGCCACTTCAATGTCGGAGGAGGGGGCTTCAATAATCTTGAGCCGGAAGTCTACGAAGATCCCAATGGAATTGTTTCTGAGAATGGTAATACTGTCGATGTGGAGGCCGAGATGGCCCGCATGGCGGAAAACAAGATCATGTACGACACCACAGTTCAGCTGATTAATAAGAAGCTGGGCTTAATGAAGTACGCGCTTAACAGCGAGAAGTAAGGATAACGCATGGATCTTTTAACCAGCTTACGAATTAGTGCTTCAGGGCTCGCGGCCCAGCGCAAACGTATGGAAAGCGTTTCATCTAATATTGCGAATGCGCAAACTACGCGTACCGCTGAAGGTGGCCCTTATCGTAAAAAAGAAGTGGTTTTTGGATCGGAGCCAGCTCGTGATAGTTTCGCTGAAATTCTTGAAGGCGAGCTAGACGAGAAGGCCCAGACTGTTCACGTGACTGAAGTCGTGAACAGCGACAAGCCACCTATCTTGAAATACGAGCCTTCTCACCCTGATGCAAATAAAGATGGTTATGTCGCTTATCCAGACATCAATGTGATGCAAGAGATGGCCGACATGATTGAAGCGCAACGTGCGTATGAAGCGAACGTTTCGGCAGTTAACACCACCAAATCAATGGCGCTTAAAACGCTAGAGATTGGTAAAAACTAGGGATACTAGCGCATGATTAAAAATATCTCGCAGCTTGATCAAACCTTAGGTACTGGCGACGCTCGCGGCTGGGCGAAGAAAGTTGGCAACGAGCTTGCAGACCAGATGAGCCACCTCGAGACTCCTGGAGTCGAGAGGACAGGTGAAACGGGTAAAACTTTTGGTGATTTTTTACAAGATTCAATCGGCAAAGTGAATGCTTTGCAGAACGATGCAGATGTCTCAATGCAAAAGTTGGCAAGTGGAGAGAGTAGAGATCTTCATGAAACACTTTTGGCAGTAGAAAAAGCTGAGATCGCTTTCAAAGCGATGAACCAAGTACGCTCGAAAGTGATTGATGCGTACAAAGAGATAATGAGAATGCAGATCTAATAGGCCAGGATGGCCTTGATGATAACAAATGAGACCAGGAGGGTCCATTGAACGGTTTCTTACAAAATACGCTGACCAACTTTTTAGAGTTCTTCCGCGCGCTTGAGACTGGTCGAAAGATCGGTGTCATCGCGGTAACCGGTCTCATCATCGCCATGTTCGCAGGTGTGTTGATGTGGGCAGGGAAAGGGCAATATAAAGTTCTCTATACCGAGCTTGCTAAGGAAGACTCGGCGACTATCGCCAGACTCCTTGAAGAAGGCAAGATTGATTATCAAATCAAAGATGAAGGTAAAACGATTCTTGTTCCAGAAGAGCAAGTTGAAATCTGGCGTTTAGAGATCGCTAAAAAAGGCGTCGATTTCTCAAATACTGTTGGTTATGAAATCTTTGACAAGCAAAGCTTTGGTACCACTTCATTTGTTCAAAAAATTAATAAACAACGTGCCCTCGAAGGTGAATTGGTTAAGACCATTATGCATCTTCGTGGTGTCGCACGCGCTCGTGTTCACTTATCAATTCCTGACTCAAGCCCATTTGTAACAGAAAGAAAACCACCATCAGCTTCAATAGTTCTTGATGTTGAGCGTGGCGTAACAATGACATCTGATGAGATCAAGGGTCTCCAGAGCTTGGTCGCTTCTTCAGTAGATGGCATGCGAGGTCATCATGTAGTGGTGATTGATAGTCGCGGTAAAAAGCTATCGGAAAACGATGGCGATAGTATGAGCACGCAGACTGCAAATAGAATTGCTCTTGAAACGAAGATGAATGATCAGTACGAAAAGCGTATTGAAGACATTCTTGCTCGCGTCGTCGGTAGTGGAAAAGTTATCGCTAAAGTTACCGTGAAAATGGATTTTACTGAATCAACTTCAACTCAGACTCAATACGACCAAGAAAACTCTGCTGTCGTTTCTGAAGTGAAGAACGAACAAAAGATGCAGGGTGTGCGCCCATCTCCACAAGGGATCCCGGGAGCTCGCTCAAATCTTCCCGGTGAACAACCTCAGCCAGGAATTCCTGAGACACGTAACGATGTAGATAAGAGTCTTGTGACTCGTAACTACAACGTCCCAACGACAGTTGTTCGCAGCAAAAAGCCTACAGCCGACGTGCAACAGATTAGTGTCGCGGTTATGTTGGACGGCAAGCGCGTGCCTGTAAAAGACAAAGAAGGGCAGACTGTGCTTAACGACGAGGGTCTGGCAGTAACGAAGTATCAGGCATGGTCTGAAGCAGAGCTTGCGAACTTCCAACAGATTGTTTCAAGTGCCATCGGAGTCAATGCGGCCCGCGGTGATAAGCTTGTTATTAAGAATATGGAGTTCGCGACAGAAGACTTGGCGGAAATTGAAGCGATCATGCGTGCTCGTGAAAACCGCGAGATCTTAAAGAACGTAACGAAATACCTCATGATTGGGGCGTTGATTACCTTGTTCTTCTTCATGGTGGTTCGTCCATTTATCCAATGGCTTACTGAGAACACTGTTGAATCGATCGAAGACTTTCTCCCTCGTACTTTGGAAGAGCTTGAAAAAATCCAAGCTAACCAGAAGTTGCCAGGCCTTGAGGATGTACTTCCTTCAATTGAAGACAAACTGAATCCAGAAAAAATCGAAGGTAATATGCTTCGAGAAAAAATTATTGCGCTAGTCGAACAAAATCCGTCCAAGGCAGCTCAGGTGGTTCATGACATGATCCACTCAGCTGAAGGACAGAAAGAGATCGCTTAGCAGGTAGGGGAGAGAAATGGCTACGGAAGAACAACCGAACCTAGATCCTGATGTTGAGTATCAACTCCTAAGCGGCCAAGAAAAAGCCGCTATTCTACTTTCTGCGCTGGGCCCCAGTGCAACGAAGTTGATCTTCAAACATATGAAGGACAACGACGTTAAACGTATGATTAATAGTATGTCGACGATCTCGAAATCACCGATTTGGATGGTGAAGCGAGTTCTTGAAGAGTTTTATAGCTCCATTAATGAAGACGCAGAACTCTTGTTTGCTGAAAACAAAGGTCGCGACTTTATTCTTTCTACTTTGGGTGAAGATCGCGCCAAGCAACTCTTGGGTCAAGTCGTCGACGTAGGAAATACCAATACCCTAGAATCTCTGGAATTGGTTGATACGCGTACACTTGCGAACTTCCTTATCAACGAACACCCACAAACGATTGCTCTCATTGTCGCCCACTTGCCGGTTGAGAAGAAAGTGGATGTACTTCGTAAGCTTCCAGAAGGTTTGCAAGCTGAAGTCGTGCTTCGTGTGGCCAATCTTGACTTCGTTTCACCTGAGCTTATTGCCCAGTTGGACGATGTTCTTAAAACTGAACTTTCTACACTTGGGTCAATCGATACACAACAATTGGGTGGTGTTGAACCTATCGCAGACATGCTTAACCTCATGGATAAAAACACTGAGAAGAGCATCATGGCGCGTGTGGAAGAAAAAGATCCAGAGTTGGCGGAAGAGATTAGAAAACTCATGTTCGTCTTCGAAGATCTTATCTACGTCGACGACAAAGGTATCCAAGAGCTTCTCAAGTCAGTGGACAACCAGAAGCTTACTGTGGCGCTTAAGACGGCTCCGGAAGAAGTTAAAACTAAACTCTTTAAGAACATGTCTAACCGTGCAGCGACTCTTCTCAAAGAAGATTTGGAGAGCTTGGGGCCAACGAAAGTGTCTGATGTGGAGAAAGCACAACAAGAGATCGTACAACAGGTTAAAGACCTTGAGGCCAAAGGCAAAGCTATCATCGCTCGTGGCGGTGAAGGCGATTCCTTCGTCTGATAAGGGGAGAAAATGGAAAAGCGATCGGGGACACAGGATGTTAAGCCTTTTAGTTTCACTGCTTTTGAAGAAGGCGGTGAATCAGTCGGTGGATTTAAGAATTTTGAGTTTCGTGATCTTACGGGGGTGGCTTCACAAGATAAGAAACCTTCGTCAAAGATTATCCGCTCAGAACGCGAAGCCGAAGCTAAGACACAGTTTAAGATTGATGCCATTGTGCGAGATATGCGCGGTTTGAGTTCGCAAGAGAAAGATGATCTTGAGACACGTATTAATCGTGAAGTCGAGCAACGTATTCGTGAAATGCGCGATCAAGCTTATCGTGAAGGTCTTGAGAAAGGACGCATGGAAGGTGCCGATGCGGCCATGCGTGAAGCGATGGAGAAGCATGCGAAACAAATCGACGAAGTGGAAAACATGCTCGTCGATCTTCGCCAGCAGTGTGAGTCACGCTTAGAAGCTCATAAGAGTGATATTTACGAGATGAGTAAGCGCTTAGTGAAGTGGTTGGTATTAAAAGAAGTTAAAGATGAGGCTTATTTACCAAAGCTCATCGAGAAAATGATTCTTGAAATGAATCAGCGTCAAAATATTACTTTGCGCGTTCACCCTGATGATTTCGCCCATATGCCCCAGATCATTGCAGATCTAGAAAAACGTCTAGGTTCGCTGACTAATCTTCGTATCGAGCCAGACGTCGATATGAAAGGCCGTGGAGTCATTCTAGAAACAGAAAACGGCATTCTTGACTCAACACCTGAAGCTCTCTTTCAAACGATTGATAAAATGTATGAAACCGTGGTGAATCATGTCTGATTCGCTTCACTTGCGAGATATTTCCAAGTGGACAGAAAACCGCGTGCCTTGGCAGCGCATAGGTAAGATCGTTTCAACGCGCGGAATGGTTTATGAGGCGAGCATACCAAGGGCCGTGCTTGGCTCACACGTTGAGTTTGAAACAGAACAAGGTGATCGCTCTCTTGGTGAAGTGGTCGCCTTGCAAAACGGTAAATGTATGGTGATGCCGTATCATGAACTCTCAGGCATCAATTCTGAAACAAAAATTTATCTCAAAGATATTGTGACTGAACTTAAAGTCAGCACGGCTATGCTTGGCCGCGTTTTGGATTTCCAAGGCCGTCCGATGGATGGCAAGGGACCTCTTGAAGGGACTTTTGAGACGCGCTCGATTTATGGTCAGCCCATGAACCCGCTAGATCGTCCGCCGATTCGTGAGCCACTTGATGTGGGCATTAAATCAATTAATTCATTTATCACTGCCGGCAAAGGTCAGCGTTTAGCTATTATGGCCGGTTCGGGTGTGGGTAAATCAGTTTTGATGGGAATGGTAGCGCGCAATACTTCTGCGGATATTAACGTCATTGCTATGATCGGAGAACGTGGCCGAGAAGTTCTCGAGTTTATCCAAAGTGATTTGGGTGAAGAAGGCTTGGCACGTTCGGTTGTGATCGTGGCGACATCAGATACCTCAGCTCTTATTCGTATGAAGGCGGCGTATGCCGCTACTACGATTGCAGAATATTTCCGTGATCAATCCAAAGACGTTTTGTTGATGATGGATTCGATCACCCGTTTTGCTATGGCAAGCCGAGAAATTTCTTTATCAAGTGGTGAAGCACCAGGCCCCAAAGGTTATTCACCTTCAGTATTTGCCAAACTTCCCAAATTAATGGAGCGAGCAGGAACGAAAGCTGGCGCTGGGACGATCACAGGAATTTACACTGTCCTTGTAGAGGGTGGCGATATGGATGAGCCAATCGCTGATGCAGTTCGATCAATTTCAGATGGTCACATTGTTCTTTCGCGTGAGCTGGCCGCTCGAAATCATTATCCTGCTATTGATGTTCTTCAGAGTGTGTCACGGGTTATGCCCAAAGTTTCTACTCGCGAACACAAAATCGTCGCCAGCCACTTGCGTGATTTGATGGCCGCCTATAAACAAAGTGAAGATCTTATTACCGTCGGTGCCTATGCCCGCGGCAGTAACACTAAAGTAGATAAAGCCATTGCTGTTATTGACGATCTTAATGCGCTCTTGCGCCAAGACGTGACAGAGAAACTCACGATTAATGAGTTGTTTGATCTTATGCTTGAGATTGCCCGCAAAGCTGAGCGTGCTGTTGATCCAAGCTATCCTCAGGGGTGATAGATGAAACGCTATCAATTCCGCCTCGAAGCAGTCCGCAAGATGCGATCAATGTTGGAAGAGACCTGTCGAAGTGAACTAGGTCTCTTGATGGTAGAGCGACAAAACTTAGTCGAATTTATTGAAACCCTTCTTCATGATATTCAATCGGCTTACACAGAACAAGAAACACACATGTCGAAAGGCATGAAAGCATCTCATGCGGCTTTCTTTCCTCAGGCCGTAAGCGGGAAAGAGAGTAAAATTAAAGAGATTAAAAAAGAGATAGAGCTTTTAGATGCCAAGATAGCAGATAAAAAAGTCGAACTTACTCAAAAACGTGCTGATTTAAAGTTAATGGAAAATCTGAAAGAAAAAGATCTACAGGCTTGGAAAAAAGCCTTTAATAAAGAAGAAAATATGAAAGTTGAAGAGATGGTTCAATTATGGGGTGAAAACCTCAAAAGCAATCAGGAGGAAAGATGAAGTACTTCATTCTTGTCCTAGTGACCTTATTTATTAATACCTCTTATGCCCAAAACGCAAAGCCTGCCAAAGCAAGCAAGACCTATAGTGAAGAAGAATTCACCAAAAAAGTGGCTGAAGAAGTTCGTCGCCAAGTTGATAACGTAAAAAATAAAAGTGTCAGTGAACTCACCAAAGAACTTGTTACCAAAGAAGAGACACTTCGATTGAGAGAGCTTGACCTAGAAAAGCGTCAAGACCAATTGAAAGTGAGTTCGCAAGATTTAGAAAAGAAGATCAAAGATTTTAATGCCGAACAAAATGCGGTGTTGGGTTGTTTGCAAAAAAATGAAGAAGACGCCAAAAATCGTGTGAGTCAACAGGTTGAAGTCGTCTCTAATATGCAACCGGCAAAAGCTGCCTTGCTCTTATCTGTGCAAGAAGCCGACATTGCAGTTCAGATTTTGCAACTCCTTGATCCTAAGAAGGCGTCTAAGATTTTTAATCTCATGGACAAGGAAGTTTCTGCCCGGCTTCAAAAACAGTACATGAATATGAAAAGATAGCCCAACGAGGTAACGCAGAGTGATGACGCCTATCCAAAACCTAGACCAACAGATTGTAGCAGCGAAGAGCGCAGGTAAAACCGCGCCTCAAGGTGCCAACAAGCTCGTAGGTGAAGCTCCAGTCATGCCAGGTGACTTTGCTTCTATGCTCATGGAGCAGGTTGGAGAAGGCCGTGCGAATACTCTTGATGCACTGACTGGCAAAGAAGCTGTTGTCACTGGCGAAGCAATGCCTGTGGTCGATGGTGAAGCCATTTTAAATCCCGAATTGAGTACTCAGCTTCTTGGTGAAGCAATGCCTACTTCCGAGTCATTGGTTCATGCAGTGAAGCCACAGGGTAATATGCAAGCGGCTCCTGTTACAATGGAAGAAGTGAATTGGGCCATGGAGCGCTCACCACAAAGTCTTCCACTTTCAACTGAGCCAACTCCAAAGCTAATTGACCCTACGCTGATCAAGCAAGTGAATGAAGTTGTTCTTCCGCAAGGTGCAGAACAAGTTCAGGCGATGCCAGCGGAAGGTGAGTTGCTTCAATTGAAAGATCTTTTGATGCAGCAAAGTGCTAAAACGCCAGGGCGTGCTCCGGCGATTGATTTTGCTAAAGCAGAAGTTGATCCACAACTGATGGGCTTTGAAGACTTCGTAGCTCAGAAAAATGCGGTGACTGGTAAAACGATTAATCCTAATGCTTATGGCATGCCGATGAAATCGACTTTGAATGAGCCAGTGAAGACTCAATTGAATAACGAGTCTTTGAAAGCGCTTGAGACTTCACCACTTATGACGGCTCCACAAATGACGAATGCTGAAACTGTTTTTGCAGTAGCTGCACCAGCGACATTAATGGCAGCCGAAAATGAAGCTCCTCAGAAAGTATTTGATTTGCAGAATCTTTCGAAGTCACAAAACTTAGATGCTGAAACTGTTTTGACTCAAGTCACTGACTATATCGTACAAGCCAAAGCCGCTAAAGAGCCGACAGTGAACATGAAAGTTATGCACCAAGACTTAGGTCTTTTGGATATCACGGTTAATCGTGGTGTGAACGATGCAGTTAACATTGCTATCGCTGCTCAAGATCAAGGTGCCAAGATGTTCTTAGGTCAACACCGTGAACAACTTATGACTCATCTTTCTCAGGCCGGTGTATCGGTCACTGATTTGAAGATGGAGCAGAGCTCGAACTCACAAAAAGATATGGGCCAATCGAATCAACAAGGTTCTCCAGGCCATGATCGTCAGTTCGGCAGTGAACAGAACCAACGTCGTGAAGAGCAACAACGCCGCCACGATCTTTGGGAACTCATGCGTGAGAAGGAAGTCGCCTAGCCATGCCTGAAATTGGACGCCCGGTCGATCCACAAGCACAGCAATATCGCCAAGTCACTATGGCCCCCAAGGCTTTGTCCAATCGTACTGGTGGTGGCGCACGCCAACTAGATGAACAAATTATCAATCGTGCCACTGGTAGAAAACCAGAAGGCATTCATAAAGACGGTCCTCATAATGAAATGGGTAAGGATGAGTTTTTGAAACTCCTCACTTATCAATTACAAAACCAAGATCCGATGAATCCGATGGATCAAGGTAAAATGACCGGTGAACTTGCTCAGTTCTCACAACTCGAGCAGCTTTCAAACTTAAACTCAAAGTTTGATAAGGTTCAAAAAAACCAAATGATCCAAGATAAATTTTATGCCGCAAACTTTGTTGGCAAAAAAGTTGTCACTGCAGGTTCATCTTTGAAGATTGAAGAAGAAGGCGGCAACGCTGATGTTCTCTTCAAGCTTGATGGCGAAGCAGCTAAAGTTCTTATCCGTATCCAAGATCAGAAAGGCCAAACAGTTGGTGAGATCTGGAAAGATGGTATGTCTCAAGGTGCTCATGAAGTCACTTGGGATGGTGTAACTTTAGATGGTCAGTTGACTGCTAAAGGAAATTACAAAGCGACAGTCAAAGCTTGGGATCTTGCGGGTCAAGAAGTTCCTACACGCACACAGGCGACAGGTCTTGTGACGAGTGTGACTTTTGATGAAGGTGAGCCAGTGCTTTCAGTTGATGGACAAAAAGTTTTCTTGCGTGATGTAGTGAGTTTCCATAATCAAGAAAATACAGGCGCAATGCAAAACATGCCTACTGCACAACAGCAACAGAATGCCTTAAGATTGAATAACGCTCCAGCTCCGAGCGCGCAGCAAGCACAAAATGCTTACCGTGCACAAGGAGAGGGAATTTACGATTAACTAGAGAAGTAAATGTCACGGATTAACGACTTACTTATTCCCAATGTCACGAGCCTTCCTTCACAGGAAAAGGCCCAGACGTCGAATAAACTGACCCCAGGTCAGAAGAGTGAGTTCGATCAACTCGTGAAGCAAGCTGAAAAGCCGCAAGCGAAGAATGGTGTAGAACTTTCGACTCACGCTACGAAACGTTTGCAGGAACGTAATATTGAATTTGATACGCAAGAGTACATAAAGCTACAAGAAGCTCTTGGAAAATTGCGCGTGAAAGGTGGTCATGATTCGCTCGTTATCACAAATAAAGCGGCATACGTCATGGACGTAGATCGCGGCATGGTGGTGACTGCAGTTGATCGCGACAGTATGGGTGAGAACGTCTTTACTAAGATCGACTCGACCATATTTATGAATTAAGAAATCACACACGAGGAACGGAAGCCACGTGTGAGACGGTAGTAATATTAACGTTTGTTTGAGTATAAGGCTGGTCCTTCCCGGAAGCCCCTCTCAAGGTCTGTAGTACCAAGAGAACTCAAGCAAGAAGTCTAGGAGGGACACGAATGAGTATTCTTTCATCGTTTAACATTGGTATCACGGGCCTGAACGCAGCTGGCTCATCGATGAGTGTCGTGGGTGATAACATCGCCAACGCCGGCACCTTCGGTTTCAAATCATCTCGCGCAGAGTTTCAAGACACTCTCGCATCCTCATTAAAAGGTATCGACGGCGGTGACCAGATCGGTTCTGGTACTAAGCTTGCGCACGTCACACCACAGTGGACTCAAGGTACCATTCAGCGTACCCAGTCAATCACTGACCTTGCCATTAACGGTAACGGCTTTTTCCAAGTCGATGCACCATTTGGTAAAGGTTATACTCGCGATGGTTCATTCCATTTCGATAAAGAAGGCTACATGATCAACGGCGACGGCTACCGTGTAAACGGTTTCCAACCGGACGCTGATGGTAAAATGACAAACAAACTCGAGCCAATCAAGCTTGGTAGCACCACAATTCCAGCGACAGCTACGGAAGAAGTGAAGCTTTCAATGAACCTTGATAGCCGTGAAAACGTTATGCAGTTCGATCCAAAGAATCCAGACAAGACTTCAAACTTCAACAACTCTGTGACTGTTTACGACAACGTCGGTACAGCTCGCTTAGTGACTCTCTATTTCAATAAGACCGCGGACGGCAACTGGGATTACCATGCATTGGTAGACGGTGCTGACGCTCAAGGCGGAAAACCAGGTGAAATGGTTGAGATGGCAACAGGTACACTGAAGTTCAATGCTAAAGGTGTGCTCGAAGAAGAAGTTGAAAAGAACAACGCTTTCAATTTCAACAAGGGCGCCGGTCAAGGCCAGAAGATTGCTTTCGACTTCGGTAAGTCAATCAAGGACGGCGGAACAGGTATCGATGCTTCAACTCAGTACGGTTCACGTTCTTCAGTGGCTCGTCACAGTCAGAACGGTTCTTCAGCTGCGACACTTGCCTCAATGTCATTCAATGACGACGGCGTACTCACAGCGGTTTACGACAACGGTGTTCAACGCGAATTGGGCCAAGTGGCGATCGCGAAGTTCGAAAACACTGAAGGCTTGTTCAAAACTGGTAAGAACTTGTTCAAAGAAACTCGTAAATCTGGTCAGGCCGCTATCGGCAAGCCGGGTCTCGATGGTCGCGGTGAAGTTCTCTCGAAGTCTATTGAAGCTTCGAACGTCGATATTGCTAACGAGTTCATTAACTTGATGGCAGCTCAACGTAACTTCCAAGCGAACACTCGTACGATCACAACTTCGGACCAGATGTTGCAAGAAGTTCTGAACATCAAACGCTAATAGTTAGACTGATATTACTACTGATAGTTAAATTTTCCGGAAGGGCCCCCAGCGATGGGGGCCTTTTTTATTAATTTGAATTTAGTTACAGATCAGACGATTAAAGCTCAATCTTTCGATAACATCTAATAAACTGATCTTCTGGATTGATTCTTTCGTAAAGAAGTTCGTTATGTTTTTCTTCGAATTGATCATAGTCAGCAGGCTTATGAATAAAATTGTACCAGGTAAAACCATCAGAATAGCAAATGAGTGAAATTTTTCGTTTTTCTATCCAATCTAAAAAATGTTGCTCAAGTTCATTCCGGTAATCAAATTGTGTAACCAAGCTTCTTTGCGTATTTACACCGGCAAAAAATGGAATTGAATTTGGAAAAAAGATAACTTCTTCTTGTTGAATATCTATTTTATTCCATTCATTGATGTGGCTATCAATTGCTTTTCGTAGACCTCTGTCTTGGCTTTTAATTTCATAAGATTGAAATGCTGCCAAAAGGACAACAAAGGTTATGGGAATGAATCGAAAACGAGTCAGGTCGTATGTAATTTTACTTCGGACCTTGTTAATCCCAATGAGTATGAGTAGTAACCAGGAAAATCCTGGAAAAAGAAGATATTTAATTGCTGGTTTTGTAATGAGTGAGACCAGTATTGATTGAGCTGAGAAAGCAATTATGAAATGTCGCGACCAATCGTTTCTGGGTTTTATAGGCAGAAAAATTAGTGTGGCAAAGAAGATTAGAACGAATCTCCTGCTATACGTATGTAGAACCGAGACTTTGGCTGGATACAGTGTTGCGAATATTGCTTCTGGAAGTGCCAAAAGATTATTTAATAAATGTTTAATGAATGTTGTTGGGTAATTCAAGATAAAAGAAACTAAATCTTTAGAGGAGTTAAACTGCTGATTAAATTCACCGATGTTGGTATATGCATTACTTTTTTCCCATGTGAAGTAGTCTTGGAAAGCGTGAAATGAGCGATTGTCATGGGCAATAAAAGACCAATCACTAAAGAATATAAATAATAAGCCGTATCCAAAAGTTACAGAAATAATACTGATCATAGAAACTTTGATAGTTCCTATTTTGGTTTTGGGGTCACCTAAATAAAACATGACCAGGGCCAGAAAGAGTAAGCCTCCAGCCAGATTTTCAAATCGAATATGTATGAATAATCCAAACAAGAATGACAAAGCGATTAGCTTTTTTCTGTTTTTTAGATCAAATAGAGTGAGAACTGAAAGTGTAAGTATCGAAAAGTTAAATGAGTGAACTCTTGGTATCTCGTTAACGTTTAAAAAAGTTAAAAGTAAATACAGAGTTAAGATGAATGGAATAGATCTTCCCGCAAAAAACCGCATCGAGAGCGAATAAACTGCAGTTGGAAAGAGCAGATAATTTATCGAAAGGTGTCCCGCGAGCTGTACGGTTAATTGATCTTCGGTAAATAAACCTATCAATCGATAGTAGAGTGAGTAGAGAGGTGACCAGCTTTGAATTAAATTAAATTTCGCTCCAACCTGATAAATTGTTTCATCATACAGATCTATTGTTGCGTAAGGGAGATTGAGGGTGGCAAAAAAAATGGCAAAGAGATAGATGGCAAAAAGGGGTGCCCAATTACTTCTTATCAATAGAGCAAGTTTTTCTCTCATACCAAAGAGTAAATTTTCTTTATCTATAATCAAAGTTCTTTTATTGGGTTTTTACTTACAAAACTCATCAATCTCAGCTTTCGATTCGAACTTGTTCGTTGTGTGATTGTAAATGAACGAGCTGGCCCAAGTGTGGCAGGCGATAGGAGAAGCGATTTCGGAATCGGGACGAGAGGTTGTGGGGACATCACTTGTCTTGTGAATACAGACTTCAAATTGCAGGCTGATGTTTTTAGCCACACCACCCATGAAGAAAGCTGTGCCCGGAAGATCTGAAACATAGAGCTCAGGGCGAGTAGGGAAGGTTGGGCCGAATTTCATTTCGGTGGTCTTGTCATAAGAGCCGGCGACTTTGTTCCAGCGATAAGCGGCGTGACGGCGATCAGGCGACCAGTTGTTATACATGGGATCGAGATCAACTGAATCAATCACCCACTCAGGATGATTATAAGTAATCACTTGATCAAAGAATTCACGAGCGAGGGCAAAATTCTTAGTCACAACTCCTTCTGGTGTGAGTTGAGATTGGAATTGGCAGCCTTTAATTTTTTGAACGATGGCAAAGTTCTCCAGTTGATCTACTTTTTGCGTTTTGTAACTCATGAAGGCACTGGTGCCGTGAGATGAGCCATCTGGGAAAATAGCTTCATAGTTATAAGTATGAACTTTGAATTCAGTGAGCCCACAACTATCAGAAGCTTCGCATTGGGTGTTTTTAAAAATCTTCTCAACCGGTTTCTCGCGTACTACGCGGGCGTGTGCTGTAGCAGAAGTCAGGATAATGAGGCCTAGGACAAGTTGAGATTTCATGCACGCGCTCCGGTTGTTTGGTGAGCGCGCAATATAGCGAAAATTAAAATTTAGGGGGAAGCGTGGGTAAAAATAACAGAGGGAGAGCACGCGATTTAAACCAAGATTTTAGTCTTTAATAATTTCGCCAAGCCAAAGTTCATTTAAAAACTCATCCCAAGGATAGATTTCGATTCCTTGAATCGTTTCTTTTTGAGTGGCTTGGCAGATGATGATCGATCTTTTGCAGTTATAATCGGACTTGAACTTCTGTAGACCTTTAAGATGTTCAGGTCGAATTTTCGTTCCAGATTTTACTTCAATAATGACTTCGCCACTACCAAGGATGAAGTCGACTTCTTCGTGTTTGTGACTGCGCCAAAATTCGAGAGTCCAGTCGGCTCGATTGAGTAATTGGTACGCTTTAAGTTCGAGAAAGATAAAGTGCTCGAATAAGAGTCCAAATTCTTCTGTTTTTTCTTTAAGAGCTTTTCTTCTAACGAAGGCGTTCAAAATTCCCGTATCAAATAGATAGAACTTACTTGTTGATACCTCTTTGCGACTACCTTTCTTTCGATACGGCTGAAGGTTATACCCAATCATCGTTTCTTCTAACAGGCGGTAATAGTCTTTAATGGTGCGAGCAGGGATAAATGAATCACTTGCTAAGGATTCGTAGTTGAGAATTTGTCCGCTCGTTTGGGCGGCAAACTCGAGGAAGCGCGCGTAGTTTTCAATTTTACGAACGAATGCTTGGGCTTGAATTTCTTCTCGCAGATAGGTGCCTGCATAGTCTTTAAGCTCTTCCCAGGGGTCAGTTGAAAGATAAGTATCAGGCAGACCACCGTAGAGTAAAAATTTATTTAAATCGAACTTGTAATCTTTCACTTCATGATAGTTAAAAGGCAGAAAGTTTAACTGGCGCGCTCTTCCTGCCATAAGGGAAGTATGAGTTTTTTTTAGGTTCTTGGCACTTGAGCCTGTAAGTATGAAGCGTTTGTCTTTATGTTTTTCTATGAGGCCGTGGACTTCATCCATTAAATTAGGGAGTTTTTGAATTTCATCAATGCAGATAATGCGATCTGTTTTTTTGATTAGCTGGTTTAGTAGGCTTGGTTGATAGGCAAATTTGGCAAAAGTTTCGGTGTCGAGCAAGTTGAGATAAATGTCTGGTTTGATCTGCTGCTGGATGAACGAAGATTTACCGGTTCTTCGAGGGCCAAGTAAAAGAACACTTTTTTGATCGAGATGTTTTTTTAGATCCAGTGCTCTTTTAATATACATAATATCATTATAAGTGAAAATCCGTGGAGCTACCACGGATTTTCACTTATAGGCGTAACCATCTGATTTAATTGATTAACCCAGACTAAAACTGACAGAACATGCGAAGTTTCGTGGGCGTGCCATTCTTGTCACCGCCGCTGAAATTGAGGACAGCTTCGCCGGCCTCTTTGCCTTCGTCTTTAAACTTAGAGAGATCACACTGCATTTCGCCTGAAAGCTTGTCGTTGCCACGAACAGCAGTGAAGCGACGTTTGAGGTTTTTCTTTACTGCATGGGCAGCACTGATGACTTCAGGAATTTCTGCTGACAGCACACGGCCATTGTAAGGAAGCTTCATGGTGAACTCTTCCATTTGGATTGGATAGGTGAGGATACGGCCATCAGCGTAGGTGGCTTCGAAAAACCAGAAAGGTTTTGGATAGCTAAGTTTTGGGCCTGGAGTTGCGGCGTGGGCAAATGAGAGAAAGCTTAAAGCGACAACAAGAGTCTTCAACATAGTCAGTTCCTTCGAATATTTATGTCATTTCAATTTAAGAAACAGGGCATAAAACGACAAGAGTTTTGTCTCAGCCGTCGTTGCCAATGGCTTCAACAGGGCAGGCCGCCAGCGCATTTTCAGCTTCTTTAAAATCTTCCGGAGTGATGGGCTGCAATTTTACAAAGGCATGGCCATCGTCGTCATTCATGGCAAAAAAACGCGGAGCTTCTACACAGCAGGCATCACAGGCAATGCACTGGTCATCGACGAAGTATTTACCGGCTACGTTTTGAGCGAATTTATGTTTTTTATCTGCCATTAGAGGACTCCTGAAAAAGCGCCCCTCACGAGGAGGGGCGAGCTATATTTACAGGAGAGCAGGGTTAGTGACAACTTTAGCGTTGGCGTTTAGCTCTTTGATGAGGTCATCTCTAAGACTGCGGCCAAAGACCTGTGCCTGAGATTGAACTTCTGTCTTAACTTGGGCGTCGATTTTGGCGGCAACGTCTGCGTTAGTTTTTGCGCCTACTTTAACGAGAAACAGTGCGCCAGGAGTTGAGAAATCAAGAATTTCCCCCTCTTTGGCAGCGAACAGGCGTCCGCCTTCAACGGCCGTAAGGGCGTGGGGGCCAACAGTTAAATCATATTGATTGACCTCAGTTCCCGGTAAATGCACCAAATTCATGCGTGCTTTATCAGTTGTGATAGCGGCTTTATTGTTGGTTTGAAGGACTTGCTGGAGATGAGTCTTGGTATCGGCCATGATTTTATCCAGGTCGAGACTTTTACGTTTTTGCAGGGCCATGCGAGCGAGCTCTGCTTTGACTTGATCGAAAGTTTTTTTCTCTTCGCCTTTTTTGCCTTCGATAAAGAGCCAGTGATAACCGAAGCTAGTTTTGATTGGGCCGACAACTTGGCCAACTTTGCCTTCGAACGCAGCTTTTTCAAATTCTGGCACCATACGACCACGAGCGAACCATCCTAGATCACCACCATTGTCTTTGCCTGATGGATCTTCAGTGAGTGCTTTGGCTTTTTCAGCAAAGTTTTTGGCGTTAAGTGTACCGGCCAATTTATCGGCTTTCGCTTTAGCGGCTGCTTCTTCGGCAGGGGACTTAGCAGCGAAGAGGATGTGGCGTGCTTTGGCTTCTTCTGGCTTATTATATTTGGCAAAGCTCTCCTGATACATGTCTTCTAGAAGTTTTTTATTTTCTGGTTTATTGGCAAACTCAGTCGCTTCCTGAGAAGTAACTTCGATCAGGGCCACCAAGTCTTGGCGCTCAACGCGGACGGCTTCAGTTTTTACGCCTGTCAGTTTGAAGCGAAGAATATCGCGGGCCAGGTTTTCCGAGATAACTTGCGTTGAAAGCATCTGCTCAATTTTGCGCGAAGCTACATCTTGGCCGATCGTTTCTTCGAATTGAGCTGGTGTGTATTGGTTTTGTGCCAAAAGACCACGGTACATGCCGACATCAAAACGCCCGTCGCGTTGGAAATAAGGAAGGCGCTTGATTTCATCTTTGAGCTCGGCTTCAGATAGATTGAAACCATTCTTCATACCGAATGAAAGAAGTAGTTTGCCTTGCACCAATTGACCTAAGACGGTCTCTTTAATGCCCATTTGTTGAATTTGTTGCGGTGTGAGCTGTTGGCCCATCATCTGATTAAAAAACTCAACTTGTTGTGAGAGGCGCATATTAAATTCACGCGGAGTGATAGAAAGACCATCCACTGATGCAACGTCCTGTGGAGATGCTGAGCCTTGGTTTTGGTAGTCCCCAAAGAGGAAACTCACAATGATAAGTAGGAATACAAGACTGAGGACAAACGTGGCAATTTTGCTCACAAAAGAGTTTTTCATGACTTCTCCTAAGGGTTACGAACCCACACATTCTAACGGCACGAACCTTATGTGGTCAAAGGAGATTCCATCATTGGCAAGGCGACTCAGAGCGCGTTACCCTTGAGTAGTTCATTTTCACCCGAGGTAATTCTTGAGACGGATAGTTTCTGAGTCTTCCAAAGTTAAAATCATCAACAACCTACTGGTGTTGGGCTTGGCCATTTATGGTCTTTCACAAAAGCGCTTCGATTTAGAAGAGATGACGCTTTTCCAACAACTCGTCGTTGAAGTTGTTGCTCCTGTGCAGAAAGGTTTATCCAACTCACGTCAGGAGCTAAGTAACCTAGTTGATAATTATGTTCGCATTGTGAACACCAGCAAAGAAAACGTTTATCTTCGTAAGAAGATTGAACGGCTAGAAGACGATCTTTTTCAGATGGAAGAAATCCGTCGCGAAAATTTCCGTCTCAAACAAATGTTGAATTACTCAGAAGATATCGGCCAAGAGAAAATCTTGGCGCAAGTGATCGGGTGGGATTCGGCCAACCAGTTTAAAGTCTTACGTTTGAATCGTGGTGGGAATGACGGAATTAAACTGATGTCTCCGGTCATCACTCACATGGGTCTAGTTGGTTACATTTATCGTGTGGGCCCTAATTACGCTGACGTACTCACCATTCTAGATCCCAACAACCGAGTGGACGCCATTAGTGAGCGCACACGTACTCACGGTATTGTAGAAGGTGTCTTTAACTACCGCTGTGCTTTGAAATATGTATCTCGTACTGAACCGATTGAAGTGGGCGACAAGCTCATGACGGCCGGTGTGGGTGGCATTTATCCCAAAGGCATTAAGGTCGGCATGATCACAGATATTGATCGTGAAACTTCTGGCATGACTTTGGGAGTAGAAATCACTCCGTCGGTTGATTTTAGAAAACTGGAAGAAGTGATTGTGATTCTTCCACGTCCTCAAGTCACTGCACTGTTGGTGCCAACGACCACCACTGAACAAGCGAAAGGGAAGTAAGTATGCAACCGCGTCTCTCTAGACTTATTCTTTCGACACTTGTCACCTTAGGCATTCTCGTCGCACTTGAAATTGCCACCTCGGCATTCTTGCCCGCGATCGGCTGGCGTGATTATCGTCTGGCATTCAACGTTGTGATCATTTTGTTCATGGCACTTAAATTAACCACACCGCTCTTGCCGTGGTTCGTAGTGATGTTGCAACTCGTCCATTCAGCTTTCTCAATGGAAGGTTGGGCGCTTGGTACCTTGGTAGGAATTTTTGTGTCATTGATCGCTAGCTACATGAAAGAAATTCTGCAGTTCTCAAGTGCTATCGCCACTATTATTACCGTGCAAATATTCCAGATCGTTTGGTACCTCACGACGGTTTCAATTATATGTCTTAAGCTCGGTAGCTTTGATCAGTTCAGTCTTTTGTTCTGGAATGCAATCCCAAGTACCTTTTTATTATCTATCCTCTCTCCCTTCTTATTCAAACTATTGGATAAGGTCTGGGCAGTAGAGAATGAAGTCGGCCGCTCCGGCGTGGAAATCTAATTCATGTTTGGCGAAGAAGAACTCGTTAAAGTCCATAAAACCCGTGCCGGGATGATTACCAATATCATCTTCGCAGCCTTTGGCCTTTTGTTGGCCCGCTTGTGGTATTTGCAGGTGTATAAAGGTGAACAGCTTCATCAGTTCTCTATTCAAAATCGTCTTCGTAAAGAAGTGGTGTGGGCCCCACGAGGAATGATTCACAGCCGTGATGACCAGCTTCTGGTGGATAACATCCCTCGTTACGATGCGATTCTGACTCCTCAGTATTTATTGGATAAAGAAGAGACTCTCAAGCGCTTGCATAAAATTCTGAGCCTGGAAGAAGGCACGATTGATAAAGTTCTCAAAAAGAATTCCAATCAAGCGACTTATCGTCCCATCACGATTAAGAAAAATATTAATTTTGAAGAACTCGCTCAGATTGAGAGTTTGAACGCTGAACTTCCTGGTGTGAGTGTTGAGACTTTTATTTCTCGTGAGTACAAAGACAAAGATGTCGGTGCCCATCTGCTTGGCTACATTTCTGAAATCAGCCAACAACAGCTCCCCAGATTTAGAAAGCGCGATGCTATGGATTATCGCTTGGGAGATTTCATCGGCCAGTTTGGTATTGAAGAACAATTAGATAAGTATCTGCGTGGTAACAACGGACATGAGTTTGTTGAGGTGGATGCTCGTGGTCGCCGTAAGCGTTATATCAATACTGATAACTTGTTTAAAGGTATTGAGGATGAAAAGCCCTTGCAGGGGATGAACGTCAAATTGACGATTGATCGTGATATGCAGATGGCAGGTTACGCAGCTCTGGAAGGCAAGGTTGGCAGTATCATCGCAATTGATGTTGAGTCTGGTGAAGTTTTAGCGATGGTTTCTCGCCCGGCGTTCGATCCATCTCAGTTTTCACGAGGCCTTACGTCTGAATACTGGCGCAGTCTGACTGAAAACAAACACAATCCACTGCGTGACCGTAATATCCAAGAACACTATTCTCCTGGTTCAACTTTTAAAGCATTAACGGGAATTGCCGGTTTTGAGGAAGGTGTGCTGGATGAGAATACCGAGGTGTTCTGTTCCGGTAACATGCGCTTTGGTCGCAAAGTTTATCACTGCTGGAAGCAAGCCGGTCACGGTTCAACAACTTTACCGAAAGCCATTCGTGAAAGCTGTAATATGTACTTCCAGCGTGCAGCGATGAAAATGGATATTGATACCATCGCGAAGTACGCCAACATGTTTGGTCTTGGTAAGCGTACGGGAATTTCTCTTCCACGAGAAGTGTCGGGACTCATTCCAACTGAGTCATGGAAGAAGAAACGTTTCGGGCAAGAGTGGCAGCCCGGTGAAACACTTTCTTGTGCTATCGGGCAGTCTTATGTTCTCGCGAGTACTATTCAGATGGCCCAGGCCTATGGAGCCATTGCCAACGGTGGGAAAATCTTCCGTCCATATGTCGTAAAAGATATCTATAATCCCAAAGGCGAATTGATTAAGACGTTCACTCCAGAACTCTTAAACGATTTCAAACTTAAAAACGAAAAGACTTTGAAGTTTGTACGCGAGGGACTTTTCCAAGTGGTAAACAATCCCAAAGGAACGGCATTCTATCGTCGTGGTAAGGGTATTTTGATGGCAGGGAAAACGGGTACATCACAAGTTATCCGCGCTGCTGCCGACAAAGTTTATCAAAAATGTGAACAGATGGATTATGACTACCGTCACCACGGTGTGTTTGTAGGTTTTGCTCCGTACGATAATCCTAAGATTGCCGCCGCCGCCTTGGTGGAGCACGGATGTCACGGTTCTTCTGCTGCTACTCCGGTCGTAGAAGCGGTCGTTTCGGTTTACATGCAAAAGTATCATCCGGCCGCTTACTTGAAGAATCTTGAAAAAGAAAAAGAAATGAGCGCCCAGTGGGCGCGCGCTATTAAAGCAGAAGCCCCGCCAGCAGAGGATGAATAATGTATCAAACAATTCTGCAATATATTAAACGATACGATTTCAGCTTTATTGGAAGCTTTTTTGCCATCTTTCTCATTGGCGTTCTCAATCTCTACTCGGCAACTCACTCGCAAAGTCATGAAGGCCTTGGTGACCTCTACCGTTCACAAATTATGTGGTGGCTACTCGCTACAGTTGTCGCGATCGTTGTCAGTATTGTTTTCAATCCTAAAACATTTGAGCGCGTCTCTTATTTCGCTTATGGCGTGACTTTCTTCCTGTTGATTTTGGTGATGGTGATGGGTGATGTGGGGATGGGGGCGCAACGTTGGTTGAATTTAGGTCCGATTCGTATGCAGCCTTCTGAGTTTATGAAGCTGGGATTGGCGATGGCGCTGGCCCGCTATTTTTCTCGTGTTTCTCCGGAAAGGGAGCTTTCGCTCACAGATCTTCCTGTTCCAGGACTCATCGCCGGAATTCCTGCCGTCATGGTTATTCTCCAACCTGACTTAGGTACCGGAATGCTCCTGTTGCTTATTTTCTCCTTAGTGATTTTCTACAAGCGATTGAAGTGGAAGACGATTATTTCCCTAGGACTTGTTGCCTTGGTTGGCGGTGTCCTAATGTATAACTTCGGACTACGTGAATATCAACGTAAGCGTATTCATACCTTCATTGATCCCTACGCCGATGCCAAAGGTTCAGGTTACAACGCTATTCAATCTGAGATCGCGATTGGTTCGGGTCGTCTGTTTGGAAAGGGTTTTAAAAACTCTTCGCAGGCCTCTTTGCAGTATCTTCCGGAAAACCATACCGACTTCGTGTTTGCCATTTTTAATGAAGAGCATGGTTTTGTCGGCTCAGTTTTCCTTATGCTTTTATATTTGATTCTAATGACACGCTTGATTTGGTTAGCGACCTCGGTCCAGCGCTTCTACGACTCAGTTCTCGTAATTGGCATCATGGCGATCTTCTTCTGGCACACCTTTATTAATATGAGCATGGTCTCAGGCCTTATGCCGATTGTGGGTATCCCCTTACCCATGATGAGTTATGGCGGATCCGCGATGCTCACTTATGGTGTCTGTATTGGAATGGTCACGGCGATCAGTAATAGTCGAAATTTCTTTAACTGATTTTAGAATATAACTCACAAGTCTCATCCTGGTTCAGGGCCCCATTAGTAATGGGAGTTCTGTTCCAGGATGAACGGCACATTCTAGTAGAATGCTTGAGGCGTCCTCAATCAATCTTTGATTTTAAATTGATTTAAGCTTCGGACTTTACTTGTGAGTTATATATCTAAAAGCCCCTGATAAGTTTTACACAGGAACCCCACGCACGTGGGGTTATCCCTTATCCTTGGTCTACGAGGAGACTTACATGCGCTTATTTGCTTTCATTCTTTTGGCCCTAACACTTTCATCTGCGGCTTTAGCTGAAGCTCCTGTGAGTCTTAAAGAGCGCGTGAAATGGGATCTTTGGGTTGAGGGAGTTGAGGAATTTCAAGCATCTAGCGGTGAAGTAAGTAAGGCCCAAGGGCAGAAGCCATTGCCTGAAGAGATCAGCCGAGTTCTTACTAAGTTACAGTTGTAATCAATAGGGTCGCATAGTATTATCTTCATACTATATGCGACGAATAGCCCACATCGGAAGTTTAGTTAAACAGATCTATCGCCTCTACAGCGTAGAGCTCATTCATGAACTCCAAGGTAGAGGTTTCACCGATTTGAGAGCATCGTTTTTAGAGATCCTCATGTTCCTTAGCGAACACGACTCACCCTCGATTAAATTAATTGGCAAGGCCTGCGGTCTCAAAAAGCAGACCATGACGAGCCATCTCAACGAGCTCGAAAGACGCGGCTACGTTAAACGTCATAACTCAGATGTGGATAAGCGCGAGCAGTTGGTGAAACTCACTGATTATGGCGAGAAATTCAAAATCAATCTATTGCAGGTTATTAACGATATCGAGCTTCATTACTCACGCAAACTAGGTGAGGTTGAGCTTGATCGTGTGGAGTTGATGCTTGAGAACTTGCACAAAGAATTAATCAGCAGTCAGAAGAAAGGCACGCTGATCTAAGCGCTTGAAAATCTCAAATTCATCAGTTGAGCCTAAGGCTTGAAGTTAAGCGCTCGCTTCTCGCTTAGAGACATCTACTAAGCGATGCCCTGGCCAGAATTTCCATCCCCCAGACACATTATTGCAATTGAAGTAGCCCTTGGTGGCCAGATAGTCGCAGGCCAAAACTGAGCGCAGGCCTTCTTCGGAAATAATAAAAACAGGGGTGGAGTGATTAGGAATTTCATCCCAGCGACGCTCGAGTTCTTCTAATGGAATATGGATCGTCACACCTGGGCGCTGACCTTCAGGTTCAAAATCGCTGTGAGAGACATCCAAGAAAACAAAATCAAAATCTTTTTGTTGGAATAACTTCCAGGCTTTTTCGGGAGAAAGATCGTTGTAGCTTTTTCCACGTAAAATAAAGTCATCGCTGATTTCTTCGCGATTTTTGATTCGCACCATCTGACTACGTTGAATGGCGAGTTGGCGATCAACTTCTTCTTGCAATCTCATCACACGACGCTCAACCGCAGCGAGGCGACCAGTCAAAAGATTGATGAGATGAAAAACGTTGCTTTGAATTTTTTCGCGAATTCCCATGCTCGGGACCTCCTGTCCCAAGCTCTATTTTACCTCTTCTGGAGAGTGGCTTAGAAGAAGGGGTAAATCGTGCCGAATTGGATATGATTCACGATCATCGAAGTCAGGATTGCTGACGCGATAAAGAGGGCACACTCGTAAAATCCATAGCCCCAGTTCTGGACATCGACGTCCTGAGGAGCAGAGTCGGGCCCAGCGGCATAGATGCGGGTTTTGAAGACATACTCAAGTCCGCGTTTAAAAAGTGGGTAGATAATCAGCGCCAAGAGCATTTTGAGCAATACCTGAACGCAGTACATGGTGATGTCGTAGTGTTCTTGGGTGAAGCTCTCTCCCACCAACCATCCAAGGCCGATGGTAAAACCCATATAAGATAGGGCAATCGTCGGCTTCTGTTGAGTGATCAAACGGTCAAAATTCAATTTTGTTAAAAGAGAGTAGTAGCGTGAACCGAAGCCCAAAAAAACCATCGAGAGTAGCCAGAGTACAAAAAGAATAACCAAAGAGTTTTCTGATTGATCGACTACGGCTCGTGTCACATAGGCCACGGCAAGGGCATGGGAAAAACAAACTGTCGCGTAGCTTAAGTTCTGGCGTTTGAGGATCTCATCTTTGTATTCGAAGTTATAAAGCACGATGCTTTCGATAATGAAGAGTGAGATGAGATAAAGCCCACAAGTGAGAGTGCCCCAAACGAGGAAATGGAAAATACTAAGAAAAAGGCCATGGCTTTCATCGAAACCGAGAGAGCTTAAAATGACAGCGAAACCAATGAGACGCGAAAACATGTGGAGGGTGTCGGCGGGATTTTGTGCCGGATAGAATCGTTTGGTCATTTGCTGCTTCATACTAGGATAAAACAGTACATGGGCATATTTATAGATAAAGAGCATGGCACAAACGATGGCCACCAAAATGATGCGAATGAGGAGTCGATCAAAAATTTCATTCATATAACTGCCTTTCTCTCTTAGAAGTTCTCTTTTAAGTAGCGAACTAACAAGCTTTTGAGATCAACTTTCTTTTGACGTTCAGGTTTGAAAAAATTGGGAAAATTCTTTTTTGTGATTTTTCCATCCGAGCCAAACTCTTGTTCGCGCCCATAGAATGGTTTTTTCCTTTCACGGAAACTGATGTAGTCCTCTTGGAAGGTCACATCAGGACGCCAACGTCCCCAGCCTAAATAGCGAGGGAGGTTTTTGTAAGCGCGATAAAATCTCCAGCGCATCACACCTTTTTTGTCAGCTCGCCATTCCCCAAATCCTCTATGCCCGACATAGGTTACACCTGGTGGCATGGGTAGGCTTTCTTCTGCGCCATCTTGTCGCCTAAAGAGTGACATGCCGATGTTTTGGCGGTTTTTCAAAGCGAAATCCCGTGACGTGCGTACGATCATTTCTTCTACGCCTTGAAAGCCATAAACCAAACGATATTTTTGATAATAAGTTTTAATCACAAAGCCGGTGGCATGAGTGTCAGTTAAGATAACTGTGACGTTTTGACCTGGAATGATTTTCGATAATCCTCTCTCATTGGGTACATAGTCCATTCCTAACTCAGTCGGCGAAAGTGTTTTCGACAACCCCAAGTAGAAAATGACTAGAGTGAAATAGAGGAATATCTTTTGCACGCTAGGCCCTCACAATATCGAGGATGGCCTTCTGCTCATTTGCAGAGAGTTCATCGTAATCGAGATGGAGACGAGTGACTGCGTGGCTCTTAGAGTATTTCTCAAAGAGATCTGTCGCTTGATTTACATTGATGTGACGTTTGTCGCCGGCCAGAGGAGCTTCACGCAAAACTTTCATTGGATAAGTATTCGGTGGGGCTGAGTCGGCGTAATATTTTGAAAGTCTGCCCTTGGAGGAACACTTAATGTAATCAATGTTGGCTGTTTTTAGGAATGTCTCAAGTTGAGCCATGCGGTCTTCACCGTCTGGCCCAAATGTTTCCATCACTTTGCGAGGGATGTGATTTCTGACGACTCGTTTCGCCCAAGGATCTTGGCTCTTCCGTAGAATTTTCCAAAGATGTGGGTCATCGTGATCGAGATACGCTTCAATGTCGGCAGGAATAGCATATTCAGAAGTGCCTGAGGCTTTGAAGTAACGCATAAGCATTTGTTCGAGGCAGACGGCACGATAGTGGAAATACACCATCATAAACATATGAAAGCGGCTTAAGAGAAAATCATCGAACGTTGAGACGGCTCGTTCACTAATTCCTAAGTAAGATCTGCCATTTTCTTCACATGATTTAAGATTATCAATAATCCAGTCGAGATCAAATTTCCCGTAGCTCACGCCGCAAAAATAGCTGTCACGCAAGAGATAATCCATGCGATCACAGTCCATCTCTGATGAGACAAGTTGGTGGAGTAGTGGGAAATAATCAACGCCGCCGATTTTAAAATAAGCAGGATCGCTGGTTTCGCCTAAGACTAATTCGGCAACGGCTTCTGGAGTGACACCGAATTCAGCGCGAACGGCTTTGAAAGAACTCGTAAAACTCGAGTCCACAATACTTTTGAGAGTGTAGTCTTCGTGAGAAGCCTGGCGAGCTTTACCCGCATCAAACCGTTTAGGAAGTTTCAGTTCAGCCACCATTGGCATGACACTCTCGGTGGCGTGAGAGAGGGGAGCATGACCAATGTCATGGAGAAGACAGCCAAGTCGAAGTGTTTGACGTAGACGCAAAACTTCTTTGTCGTAGAGGTTGTCTTTGAAGAGAGCATTAAAAACGAGCGTGCCCACATTCATTACGCCAATTGAATGTAAGTAGCGAGTGTGAGTGGCACCAGGAAAAACAAATTCAGAAAAACCCAGTTGTTTAATATTTCTCAATCGCTGAAAGAGCGGATGATCGATAATGGGAATCTCTGCATCGTGGATTGCGATTGAGCCATGGACGGGATCTCGAATTTCCACTACTGACTCCTTACTTCAACGTTTTGGCATAATCATGAAGCCAGCGGGCAATATCACGACTCTCAAACATTGGTTTGTCATCGATATAGAGGCATGGCACGGTTGATCTTCCCGTATCATTCATGAGCTTTTCTCGATGAGCTGCGACCTTTCTTATATTATTCATTGTGACATGTTCAGTGAGCTTAGTCTCGCTCAAGGCACGAATGACGATCTGGCAGTAAGGGCATTCATCAAAATAATAGAGAGCTAGTTTTTTCATATCGCCTTAAAAAAGAAGTGGCCCGTTTGGGCCACTTCTGAGTATTCCATGTTGAACTGACTAATCGTCTTCTTCCTCTGTCTCAGGCTTTTTGGGGCCCTTAACGTACTCTTCATCTTCATCAAAGATTTCGTCTTCTTCCTCGGCTTCCTCTGGGTTATCAAGGCCTTCCTCATAGCCCCAACCGTAACCATAAGATCCCTCTTCTTCCTCTTCTTCAGCTGGCTCGTCAGCAGCTGGCTTGGCAGGAGTTTCTTCTTCTTCATCATCAAAGTCAGCGTCAAATTCATCAGCGCCATCAGAATTGTAGTCTTCGTCAAAGGCAGCCGTTTTTGCATGAGCAGGTGTTGCAGGAACAACAGCAGGAAGAACGACGACCTTGGCTTTCTTGCTTTCTTTAGCAGCAGCTTTTGGTGCCGCTTTCTTAGCAGGAGCAGCAGCTTTGTTCGCTGGCTTCTTGGCAGCTACTTTTTTCGCTGGCTTCTTGGCAGCTACTTTTTTCGCTGGCTTCTTAGCGGCGACTTTTTTCGCCGGCTTTTTAGCGGCGACTTTTTTCGCTGGTTTCTTAGCAGCGACTTTCTTAGCTGGTTTTTTAGCTGCTTTTTTTGCAGGAGCTTTTTTTACTTTTTTAGCGGCCACAAATGATCCTTTGCTGAAGGGGGAGGAAAAACTTTATCTAGTATAAAAGCCGCGAATTTGTTGGGCAAGCATCAGTGATTGATAGTTGCAGGGACGCCGCTTAGGGTCAGGTCCAAAGCATTGCGTAAAGCATTCTGTTTTACGTCTTCCTGGAGCGTTGTGGGATTACCCTCAGAGTACATGGCAAATCCTACAGCGGCCCCTAGACCATAGTTGCCTGAACCAGTCAGCGATTTCACTGTTACGAGCTTGGTGGAGTATCCTGTGCGTCTCATTGTTTCGGAGTTAGTGGCCCCTCCAAACGGAGTATTAAATATTCCTCTCTGGTCTGCACCACGTAATGGCCCAGGCATATAGCCCGTTAAAAGTTGCGAAAAATTAGCTAAGCCAGGCATATCCTCTTTGTACGAATATTCAATAATGTGTGAAGTGGGATTGAACCTATCGCTTAGGGTCGTGAAATAAGTTTCAATACTAGTTTTGAAACTCGTCGGGCAAAGTCCATCGGCATTACTGACAGCGAGACTGCCCTCACCATTAAAATAAAACCACAAGAACGATCCCGTAATACTTCTGCAGTTAAGTGGATTGCTTGAGTTCGCATCTTGGTTAAAATCAAAATTTGAAATTCGTTCAGCCGCATCTCGATATTTATCGGGGTTATCTAGAAAAATTCTTTTCGCCACTTGATTCATCGAATTGCGGTATTTTGTCATGGCCTGCGATTGTTGCTGCATGAAAGTGTGAATAGCGTTTACGACGTCGGGTGCATTTTTATACATGGCATCTTCTTGCGCCCCATAAAGAGGCGCATAAATTTGCGCAAATCGCCGATCATCTTCGTTGGGGCCAGTCACAAAACCAAAAGTATCCATCGTGCCACCATCAATATCTTCGTTCACGCTGAGTTCCGATGGCACAGGAACCGTATAATTAGCCGCCTCGTAACGAGTCGGGGCACGCACTTTGCTGATCGAAGTGGCAATCGCTAGCGGATCATCTGTTCCAACTAGATTCTCTTTAAATTTTTTGAACTGACTGGTTTTAAAAAGTCCTTTGGAATAGTTGTCTTCGCTTCCTACTGCTGCCGGAGTGATAACATTGGTGTCCTGGCTGCCTGATTGATAAGTCACTTCGCCTGATTCGGTTGCATCTAAATCAAAATCATAAACCAAGTTAGGAATTCCAAAGACAATACTAGGTCCCGCAATCCATCCGCCGACATCGTCTCCAGCGTCGCTGATCCAGAAGCGTCCCTCGGGGTTTGCCGACATATTAATTGGAATGGGCATACCAGGAGCATATTGACCTAGCGGAACATTACCACCGCCACCCTTTCTGGGTACATCTGTGAGGTTGAGGCCACTCAAGTAAGCAGTCGAGCGTTTCTTGTTAGCCGTCGTTCGTGAAGCAATAGTGTTTTCTGTACTCTGACGAAACAATGCGGGGCCAATTCTTCCACCCATGGGTTTAGCGGCGGCCCATGCAGTCAGTTTTACGGGGCCAGAGAAGGGATTAAAGAGCCCTTGAAATTTTGCTTCTCCACGAACTGCGTAGTAGGTGAGGACATCTGGATTTTTTATAAAACCTAACGGATAACCAGGAACCGGAATGGCGATTTTGGAAACGTCACAAGCACCTTCTGCTACCACCGTCTGCCCAGAGACAGAAAGACTATCGTCACGAGCAATGAGCGCGGTGAAAAAAGTTGCGTAGTTGACGAGGTGGAGTTGTAAATCAACAAACCATTTACCCGCATTACGTGCATCGGGACTCATCAAAAGTGCACTGAGAGAATTTTCAGAAGGTATTTCAACTTGAGTAGGAGGAAGTTCAAACATGGTGTAGCTCGCGCGCATTTCATTGTCGCGATCACTTCCCAAATTTCTCATGCCTGAATAATAGGCCTTAATGATTCGTTCATTACCGTAGTGTTGTTGCGATTCAAAATCTTTTACACTTCGACAGCCCGGCGAGCCTTGGCCTGTGTTGGGGTTACAAACTCCCTCTGAAATAGGAGCACGATTCATCGCAAATTCAAGTGAGCGCGTGCGAATGGCAAGTTCAACGGCCTTGGGCCACGCTCCCACTCGATCAGCAGCAATCTGTGGCGCATCTGCAAAAGCAGTTGAACTGGAAGTGGTGCCATCATTCAAGTTGTAGGCCCACATATTTGTGACGTTGTAATTCAGTTGCGTGCGCTTGGAGCAGTCACTCGATTTTTCTTTTACAATGGCATCAATAAATGAAGAAGTGGTCTCATCAATACCGACGAGGTTAGTGGGTTCAAAGCGCGGGATACCGGGAACAGCGTAGCGACGACAGACGTTAGTGGGAACGCCCGCATAGTGTAGACACACAGAGGGAAAATTATAAATATCAGTTCCACCTTGAGCGGCACTGAGGTTGGGATCCGGTCGCATGGCAAAACTGATGTTATCCCCAGCGATATCAGGATTCTCGACTTCGTCGATGTTGAGATTTCCCAGCACGTAGTATTTGAACATCCACTCTTTGTAGACGTTGCGCATTTCCCAATTCATGTAACCGATGCGAGTGAGCATACGGGCTTGAACAGCTGCACCGGCATAGGCGGAGGCATCAGTCGCATTTTGCAAGTTGATCTTCGCCTTAACGAACAATCCAATATTGATGACGAAAGCGATGATCGAAATCAAAACGATCAAGCTGGAGGCAAAAAAGATGCTGATTTGGCCCCGCTCACTGGCGCATTTTGTCACTAGGCTGGGGGAAGTTCTTGATATCATTTACGAGTATTTTGGTACGGGATTTGGAGTGTGTAAAGCATCCAGGCACGGAAGCCTTGGGTCTGGATGTGGAACGTAAGCTGGCTAGGCTGTCCCCCCTCTGCATCCCACCTGTTAGTACCCCGCCACCAACAACTTCTTTACCCCGAGTCTCGCAGGAGACTCGGCGGCCATTTCTGCCCAGTCTCAGTCTTGCCCCGAGACGTGGTTTAATACTCTGTGAGGTGAAGAATGTTTCAAAAAGCTGCTAAAAGAGATTGTTACTGTGCCTTATGTCGCAGCCCGCGTAGCATGAGTTATCAGCGTCATCTTTCACCACTCCATTACTTGCAAATGGCCTTGCTAACAGTTGTTCTGACTTGGCTGATGTTTGATTTTTTAGAATGGAAAACTTTGGGCAGCTTCTTTTTCATTTGGGCCAGCTACGAATTCTCACGCAAATTACTTTATCGACGCGAACTCAAGTGCACAGTCTGTGGCTTTGATCCCACTTGGTATAAGCGCGATGTGCGCATCGCTCGTCGTCATGTAGAAGACCATCTTCGCGAGCATCCCGAATCGGCGGTGCTTCGCGCAAGAAAGCCTCAAAAGAGTCCAGAAATTTCCAACTGACGTCCAATAATTTTCATTTTGTTTTTTTTCACATGAAGTGTTTCAAGTACTTCGCTCATCTCTCTATTGGCACGCTGTACGCAAGTAGGCCCTTGTGAGATTCCTTACTATTTCCTGACTGAATCGTTCGCGATACAACAGGTGTTCGTGATGGATATCACTTAAACCATTTATGCCTAACCATCAGGCGAAGGAGATTCTATGAGCGTTAACAAAGTCATCTTGCTAGGACGTTTGGGTCAAGACCCAGAGTTGAAGTACACACCAGGCGGCGCGCCGGTTTGTAATTTCTCTCTTGCTACCACTGAAGCGTGGACTGACAAGGGCGGACAGAAACAAGAAAAAACAGAGTGGCACCGTGTGGTTGTCTGGGGCAAGCTCGCTGAGCTTTGTAACCAGTACCTCTCAAAAGGTCGCCAAGCTTTCGTTGAAGGCCGTCTGCAAACTCGTTCATGGGACGACAAAGACGGTAACAAGCGTTACATGACTGAAATCAACGCATCCACAGTTCAATTCATTGGCGGCCCTTCTGCTGATCGCGGTGCAGAACGCAATGTTGATAATGGCGCTGGCTTCAACCAAGGTGCAGCACCGGTTGAAATGAATCAAGACTTTAAGGTTTCAACTGAAGCTAATTTCGCTTCTGATGACATCCCATTTTAGGCCTTGATCTCTGACTCATTAAGTTGCCAATGGGCCCACTTAGGTGGGCCCTTTTTTTGCCTATAAGCACTGCCAAATACATAGAATTTGAGGCCCATGCTACAATCTTTGAATGCTCACAGCGGGTGTTTACCGGAGTTTTTTCTCTGTTCGTTATGACCTCATTACGACAGGCCTCAAGCTCCCCTTTGATTTATTCGTCAATTCTTCTTCTCTAAAAGAGAAGGAAAAATTCGTGCGCATTTTTCCTGCGGGAGAAGCGCTTTCGACAGAGGATCTAGAAAATCTCAGACGAAAATATCTGCAACTCTATATTCCAGAAGATCAGCGTAATCTCTATATGAAGAGTTTGGTGCATTCTGATCAGTATGAAGATTCTGAGAAAGCCTCAGTCTTAAAAGATTCAGCACTCGAATATTTGGGAAAAATCTTCGATGGCAATCGTGAGTTCTCTACTGAACTTTTAGAAGCCAATATTGAAGGCTGTCGCGAAGTCGTCGAAAATATGGTCGATCTTTTAGGAGAGTACGGTATTGATGATCTCAAAGGTTTGATTGGTAATTTAAGCTTTCATGATTTTTACACTTACGATCACTCGATTAACGTTTCCATGTATTGCATCAGCATTTGGCGTGCGGCCCATCCCAAAGCTTCACGGCAAGATCTAGTGAATATTGGTCTCGGTGGTTTGTTGCACGATCTCGGTAAAGTAAAAATTCCCACGCATATTCTCAACAGTCCTGGTGGATTGTCGGACGCCGAGTATGAAACCATCAAATTGCATCCAGGTTATGGTCTGGAACTTCTCCTGTCTGGTCATGTAAAAGTTCATCCATCATTAGATGTAAATGTCATCGCTCGTATTGTGCATGAACACCATGAAAACTGGGACGGGAAAGGTTATCCGCGCCAAATCCCTGGCGAAGATATTCATCCCATGGCCCGGGCCTGTACCATTGCCGATTTCTTTGATGCCATCACCACCAAACGCTCTTACAACCAAGTGCTCCATGTGGCCGATGCCTTGAATGTTATGAGAAAGTTCAGAGGTGTGAAGCTTGAGCCAAAGTTATTTGATATTTTTGAGAAGCATGTCGACTACGTTAAAGCGGATGTTAAACGCGACTTAAAACTCTCAGATCGTTTTGATCCGACCATTCCATGGGCACAGCTCCCTTTGGAAGAAGTGAAAGCATTACAGAATGCCGACTTTGGTAAAATTCGAGTGATCGGGGATAATAAAAAAAATGAAAAAAAGAAGTCTTAGTTTCCTCCTACTTTTTATTCTGCTTTCTGTCGCCCACGCCGAATCAGTCATCCAGTCTATTCCTCTTTCAAAAGAAATCGAATCTGTTGAAAAGAGACCTTATTTTCTTTCTCATCCTGATTGGGTGGCCGTCCCACTTCCATTTGCACCGATTGATCAGCTTCGTCAGAACTTAGAAAAATCCATTAATGCAAAACTGCAACATCGTGGTGAAGCTCATATCACCATCCTCACTCCACCTGAGTGGAGTATCTTGTCGCAAGTTCTCAAAATGGAAGATGTAGAAAAGCTAGTGCTCAAAGAGCGCTTGATGAAGAGTAAGTTCAAAGTGAAATGTCTCAAAAAAGTGACTGCCACAATTAAGGGTCGCAGTGAAGACAGTTGGTTTGTTGCCATTGATTCACCAGCGATGAAAGATTTTCGCCAAGAAGCTTGGCGCCTTTATGTCGCACGCGGTGGCTCAGGGGATGATTTCAAATGGCAGCGTTGGGCCCCTCATATTACAGTCGGATTTACCGCGCGCGATTTGCACGATGAAGACCAGATCAATAAAGAGAAAGTCGGCTGTGTCATGGGAATCAATTTGATCTAATCAGATCAACGACAATTTTTGTCATCAAGAGAATTACCACAATCGTTAGTGCAGGCTTCACCACATGGGATGATTTTCTTGTCGTGAGTCTCGCACCTAAAAAAGAACCAAGAACAATCGAAGCTCCACCAATAACTCCCCATCGCCAATCCACCAAACCTTGCCAAGTGAAGCTGGCGAGCGATATCCCGGCCGACAAAGAGTTGGAGAGTTTGGAGAGTGCCAGTGCCGCCATCAGGGGCATTTGAGTGAGTCCCAGGAGCGCAAGTAGCATAAACGTGCCGCCGCCTGGTCCAAAGAAGCCGTCATAAATTCCCACCGCGAGTCCGGCCGCGAGCAATTTTCTGCGCGAGACTGGTCGATCAGGTCGCTCGGCAAAGAGACGCTCTTTTTTCCAGACAATCACCAGAATGAATGGGCACAACAAGAGTAAGAGCCAAGCAAAAAACAGCGGTGATACTAGACCCGTGAGTTGAGCTCCACAAAGGGATCCAACAGAGATGGCGATCAAAAACCACATGCCCGTTTTCCACTGAATCTTGTGGTGCCGCTGATACACCCACAAAGCAACGACACATGAAACAAATGCGCCGACTTTATTGGTGGCCACCACATGCGCACCTGGCCCCAAAACAAGCGTCCACATCGGAATGGTGATCAGCCCACCGCCACCGGCGATTGAATCGATGAAGCCAGCGATGAGTGAGAGGAGGACGACAAAGATTTCTTCGTTCACACAAAAATCTTTAAGTAAGGTTCAAATGTAAAACTTCTATTTCGTTTATGGCCTGTCCATTCCACAAGATATTTTTCGTTTGTAAAACGTTCAATCAGATTATTGGCGCCAGGGATACTCATATTAAGATTTGAAGCAACTGAATTTACATTTGTGACAGGGTGACGATAAAGGTACTGGAAGAGTTCAGGTGATTTTTTCCCCAGTCGCGTTCCTTCCTGATCCGTTTTGGCTTTTAGTGAGAGTATTTTTTCGAAGGTTGTCTTTCCCTTTTGTGAAGTTTCGATAACGCCTGTCATGAAAAAACGCAGCCATTGTCCGATATCGTGGCTTGATCGAACAACAGTAAGGCTATCGTAATATGAGCCTTTGTTTCTCTCAAAAAAATCTGACAGATAGAGAACTGGGTATTTGAGTATTTTTTTATCTAAGAGGTATAGAGTAATTAACAAGCGTCCAATTCTACCGTTACCATCTAAAAAAGGGTGAATCGTTTCAAATTGATAGTGCGAAAGCGCTGCTTTGATGAGTGGTGCTAGTACAATATTTTCATCATGCCAAAAATCTTCCAAATTGCTCAATAGATTCGATAGTTCATCTTTGTGAGGTGGAATAAAAAATGCATCAGTGAGCGAGGAGCCACCAATCCAGTTTTGACTTGATCTGACTTCACCTGGAAGCTTGCTTTCACCTCTTGCTGCTGTCATCAGTGTCTTGTGAGTTTCCTTAACTAATCTCATGCTCAGAGGTAGTTCGTTTAAGCGTGCAATAGCATGATTCATTGCCAGGGTGTAATTTTGAATTTCGCGCCAATCATCTCTTTTTTCGGGAAGGATTTGCTCTTCCTCCATGAGGGCCTCGTCAAATCCTGTTTGTGTACCCTCAATGCGGCTTGATTGAGTCGCTTCTTTCATCACGTGCATATGGATAAACAAGTCAACGTTAGGAACCATCTGCGATAAAGCGTTGAGCTCACCTAGATGTCTGCTTGCTTCAGCAACAAGTAAGTTGAGCGCTGGATCTTCAATAATAAGATTTTTTGGAAGAAAGGAAGGTGAAAAGCTCTTGTATTTAAATTGCTGCTTATAACTTCCTGAGTTGAATGTTTTCATTAGGCTAGTTTACTAATGTTTAACACTAATAAACCAGAGGGGGGGGGGAGTTAATTATAGATTTTGCTAAATAAGTACAGTCACTAATAAAAATGGGGGCTTGAAGCCCCCATAGAACTACTAGTACTGGATTGTGACTAATCTCTTAGTTACTGCTTAGGAGCTTCTGTTGGAGCTGTGGCAGGAGCAGCTGCTTGAGGAGCAGTTGCTTCAGCTGGAGCTGTAGCAGTTGGAGCCGCCGCTTTGGCAGCAGCATCAGCTTGAGCAGCATCACTATTAAGTGGTTGAGCAATTTCTGCTTCATCATCAAAGAGAGATTTTTTAGCTTCGCGGCTCTTCAACGTTGTGAGCGCGATTGAATTCAACATGAAACCGATCGCCAAAACTGAAGTCAGCTTGGTGAAAAAGTTGCCTTTGCTTGAGCTAGAGAAAACAGCTTGAGAGGCACCGCCACCCATAACTGCACCCATTTCAGCGCCTTTGCCGAATTGAAGAAGAACGGTCACCACGAGAAGAACGCAGATGATGACATGCAAAACAATCAAGGTCGTAATCATAAAATCTCCTAGGGCAATAGTTGTAACATGCCCTTTTGCTTAAAAGCTATAAGGTTCACTGACGAATTCAAAACTCTAGGGTCTCAAACTGGCGCAGAAACCATTTAAAATATAGAGCTTATGCCAGTTTGAATCAATGACTCTAACTAGAAAGCTTAAGGCGTCTTCAAGTGATATCGTCTTTCTAAACCTGGATTAGCTTCAGACTTACCCTAGAGTTTTGAATTCACGTTCACTGACACAGCGCTAGAAAATCCTGCGCTTTAAGGCTCGCGCCGCCCACTAGGGCGCCGTCGATGTTTTTTTGCTGCATAAGCTCTGCGACATTATCGGGTTTTACGCTGCCACCATATAAGAGACGGACTTGTTCGCCTTGAGTACCCAGCATGGTCTTCATTTCGGAACGAATGGCGGCGTGAACTTCTTCGGCCTGAGCTGGCGTCGCGACTTTGCCAGTACCAATCGCCCAAACGGGTTCATAGGCAATAATCAATTGGCCTGGCTGCCAAGTGCCGATGTCTTTAAGACCCGTACGCAATTGAGTGGTGACGACTTTAATCGTGTTACCCGCTTCACGCTCGGCAAGTGTTTCACCTACGCAGTAAATCACCGTGAGGTTCGTTTCGAGAGCGAGCTTCGTTTTAAGTGCGCACGTCGCGTCTGTTTCGTTGAACAATTGGCGACGCTCAGAGTGGCCCACTAAAACAAAATCAGCGCCCAATTCTTTGAGGCTAATCGGCGAGTTTTCTCCAGTGAAGGCGCCAGCTTTTTTGTCACTACAGTTTTGCGCGCCAATTTTTACACTAGCTGGGGCAAGTGAAAGAGCGAGTGGAATATGGAGGGCCTGAGGGGCGATCCACGCTTCGTGACGGCGTTGGGCAGATTTCATGGTCTCAAAGAAGCTTTTCACTTCCGCGAGCGTTTGATTCATTTTCCAATTACCGACGATGAGTTTCATTAGAGCCCTTTAAGAATTTGTACGCCTGGCAGTTCACCTTTTTCGATGAACTCCAAAGAAGCACCACCGCCAGTCGAGACGTGAGTGAACTTTTCAGCAAATCCACTCTGATGAGCCGCTGCTACAGAATCACCTCCACCTACGACTGTAAAGGCTTCAGTGTGAGCGATAATTTTTGCGAGCTCCATAGTGCCTTTGGCGAAATTTGGATTTTCAAATAAACCCATCGGGCCATTCCAGAAAACGGTTTTAGCATTCTTCAGCATGTCGCCGTAGTTTTGAATAGTGCGATCTCCGATATCGAGACCCATTTGATCATCAGCAATGTTGGCTGATTTTGAGGCTGCTGAATCAGGATTGGCAGCGACCACGTGATCTACTGGTAATTGAATTTTTCCACCCTTGTCTTGGGCGATAAGTTGCTTGGCGAGAGCCACGTCTTCATCACCGCACAGTGATTTACCAACAGCATGACCTTTGGCTTTCAAGAATGGGTAAGCCATCGCTCCACCAATAAGAATTTTATCAACGAGAACTAAGAGACGCTCGATGGTTTTGATCTTATCAGCAACTTTAGCGCCACCTAGAACAGCAACAAATGGTTTCGCTGGTTTTTCTAAGAGATACCCAAGCGCATCGATTTCTTTTTTCAAAAGAAGTCCGGCGTAAGAGCGGCCCTTAAAGAAATTGTTAACCGCATGAACTGAAGCATGCTTTCTGTGAGCGGCACCGAAGGCATCGTTCACGTAGAAGTCACCGTAAGAGGCGAGCTTTTCTGCGAAATCGATATCGTTTTTTTCTTCGAGCGGCGAGAAGCGTAAGTTTTCTAGTAACACAATTTTTGTTTCTGGTAGTTGCAAAAACTCCTTCACTCCTGAATCAACCGCTGAAGTTGTCAGCACTACATCAGTTCCGAGTTTCTCCGCAAGATAAGTGGCGACTGGTTCGAGTGAGTATTTGGCATTCGGTTGGCCATCCGGGCGACCGAGGTGACTCATAAGAACAATTTTCGAAGCACCTTTCTCAAGCATGAGACGAATGGTGGGAAGGGCCAGATCGATTCGACTCGTATCAGAGATTTGACGTGGCTCTGTTTTCGTCAGAGGAACGTTGAAATCAAAGCGTGCCAACACACGTTTGCCTTTGAGTTCTGCATCTTGAATCGATTTGAGTTGCATAAATAATCCTTAGAGCTTTTGGCCCACAAAGTTTGCGAGATCGATCACACGGTTAGAAAAGCCGACTTCGTTATCGTACCAGCTGACGACTTTCGCCGTTTTACCGATGACGTTAGTGAGTTTTGAATCAAAAATAGATGATTCCGGTGCACCCATGAAATCGACAGAGACTAATTCTTCCTCGGTGTAACCCAAGACGCCTTTCAAGTATCCCTGACTGGCTTCTTTCATAGCTGCATTGATAGATTTCTTATCAGCAGCTTTAGTGAGGTTAACAGTGAGGTCAACCATGGAAACATCAGGAGTCGGAACACGAACGGCGTAGCCATCAAGCTTGCCTGTCATTTCTGGAATCACATCACCTAAAGCTTTAGCCGCACCTGTTGAAGTAGGAATCATACTGACAGCAGCTGCACGTGCACGACGCATGTCTGTGTGAGAGTTATCAAGAATGTTTTGATCAGATGTATAAGCATGGACAGTCGTCATGAAACCATTCTCAATTCCGAATGTGTCGTTCAAAACTTTTACAATCGGAGCTAGACAGTTCGTCGTACAGCTGGCGTTTGAGATGATGTGATGTTTAGCCGAGTCATACTTGTCGTGGTTGATGCCCATAACGAAAGTTCCATCAAGATCTTTTCCTGGAGCACACATGATAGCTTTCTTCACTGAGCCGCGAATGTGCTGAGAAAGTCCCTGCTTGTCTTTGAAGATACCGGTAGCATCGATAACAACTTCAACACCAAGTGAGTCCCAAGGAATTTCCGCTGGGCTCTTAATTCCGAAAAATTTAATTTTCTTTCCGCCTACAGTAATTGTGTCGCCATTGATGGTCGCCTCAACAGGAAGTTTTCCGTGAAGAGAGTCATAACGTAAAAGATGAACGTAAGGATCAGGGTTACCTGGATTATTAACCGCCACAACTTCGATATGAAGATCGATGCCTTTGTGTTGACGCTTAACCAATTCACGCAAGATTGTGCGACCAATTCGGCCCATACCGTTGATACCAATTTTAACGCTTTTCATGAGGACTCCTTAAGACACCTCGAGAGAGGTGAGAATGAATCAATGACGATAGAAAAAATGTTCCTGCAAAATGCCACGGAAGCCACAAATTGGGTAGGGTTATTGCGGGGCAGCATTGGGCAGAAACTACCCGGCCTTTAGTTTTTACCTAGATTGGTAAACTGGGAGGCGAGAGAGGGTTCGCATGAGGCTAACTTTTATCATTTTGACAGTACTTTTGGTGATTATGGGTGCGCGCGCAACTACGGGCCTAGATCAATCCGAAGAGCGTATGAGCATTTCGCCAGACCTGATTCCCTAAATCTTCCACCGACATACTCTTCAGCTCGGCTATTTTTTGCACCACAAAGGGCAAATAAAAGGGTGCATTTTCTTTTCCACGGTGAGGCACCGGCGTAAGAAAAGGGCTGTCAGTTTCCACTAAAATCCGCTCGGCAGGACAAAGCCTCACGGCATCGCGGACATTTTCTGCTTTAGGGAAGGTAATCATGCCATTGAAGCCGAGAAAAAATCCCTGATCCAAAGCTGTCTGCGCCAACTCCAGGCCAGAAGAAAAACTATGAACCACACCTTTCTTTTTGAGCTTTGGTCCGAATTCTTTTAGAAAAGCCATCATATCTTCGTCGGCATCCCGAGAGTGAATAACGATAGGTTTGTCACAAGCGGCGGCAATTTCGAGTTGAGCGCGAAAGTATTTGAGCTGCACGTCTTTGGGAGAATTGTTGTAATAGTAATCAAGACCGATTTCACCAATCGCCACCACTTTTGGGTGATGAGCGCGACTTTGAATTTTTGTCAGTACATCATCGGTAACGGCTTTTGCATCGTGAGGATGAATGCCTTGGGTGCACCAAATTTGTGAATGGGATTCGGCCAGTGCCATCACTCCATCTAAATTATCCGGGTCAACACCAATGGTGACGAGCTTTTCGACTCCTGCCTCCGCGCACAGTCTTAAAGTTTCCGCCAGTGGGCGGTCTTTCAGATAGTCGAGGTGGCAGTGAGTCTCAGCGATTTTCATTTTTTCAACAACTCATCAAAGATGGCATGGAATTGAGGATTAGGAATCGATCCTTCAATCTTGCGGCCATTAATAATAATCGTCGGAGTGCTGCGAAGATTAAACTTCGAGGCTCCATTGATTGAGGCCAATACAGCGTCGCGTGCCGAACGATCTTCAAAACATTTTGTGAGACCGTGCTTATCAGCAATGGCTTTTAAAACGTCGTAGTTCAGGCCTTCTTGCTTGGCAAAGATCTCGTCGTGGATTTCGACAAATTTCGTAGGATCACAAGCAGCTAGCTCAGCTGCTCGACAAGCGTACTGGTGCATGGCGCTCTTCACGCTAGCGTTACAGGCACTATCGAGCGGATAGAAGAAATACTGTACGTTAATTTGCTTACCGTAACGACGAACCAGTTGAGGAACTTGTTCGGCAACGATTTTACAGAATGGACATTGAAAATCAGAGAAAACGCTGACACGAATCGGTGCATCTGCGAATTTTTCCGTCGCTGAATGGATGCGGAAATTTGAAACAGGTTCTGGGTCACCGTAATCGGCTAGTTTTTTGAACTGCTCGATCACACCTGCTGAAAGAGTTGTCTGCTTTTCAACTTTTCCAGCAGTGAAACGATTAAAACCAACAGAAGAGGCCAACAGAATCACCAACCAGATTCCAGAAATCTTTACATCTGGCATCCATGAGTTGAGACCAAAGCGCATATATAAAAATGCCGCCAAAAAGCTGAGCACGTAATAAATTGTGCACACTGGGCATAGGCCACCGAGAGCGATGAGTGAGTAGCTCATAAGGGCAAGGCAACCAATGGCATTGACTTTAGAGACAGCACTGCAAGTTTTTTCCTGCGCCTCTGACGGAAACATCGAAGAACTCAATAGCAACAATCCATGAAGCAATCCGAAGAATGCAATAGGTACTCCAGCCAGGGCCGCAATGGGTGAATGTGTGGCCACGTCACAATTCCAGAAAGCCGAAACATCGCAAAGCGTGCTGGCACTGCCAAGTTGAGTTGGAAAAAGTGTATCGTAGTAATGGGTGGTGAGATAAATTCCCGTGCCGACCATGAAGATTGCATTCAAAATATGAAGAGCATGCATACCCGTCATACCTTGCAGAGTGAGACCTTTTTTATCCATAAAACCAATCCTTTGTTGCTTCCTATTGTGCCAGCGGGACGAACAGATTCCAAATACGTTGTGTGGTCTTGTCGCGTCGAAAACTGGGATATTTATTATTACAACACGTACAGTCTCCTGAATCTGTGACCTTGATCCAGGGATAGTGCTCATGAAGCTGACGATAAGCCTCGGCCACCAAATCAAAGCGCAGCTTCCCCTCGGAGTTTTTTGTCACCGGGGTATAAGGGAAGTGCTGTTTGAATTCTTCAGTCACTTCAAAACAACAAACGCGAATGCAGGGGCCAATAAAGGCTTCAGTTGGTTTGATGGCGATAACTTCTGGCGCACTGATAATGTTGCCAGCAAGTCCACGCCAACCAGCATGCAAAAGCGCAACTCCTGATTCACTGGCCAGATAAATGGGCAAGCAGTCGGCTGTCTTAATCGCCATTGCGACAGGCACTTTAGAGACGAGTCCATCGGCTTCCTGTTCTGAAAGATTCGCCGTTGTGACAGCTAAAACACGATTAGAATGCGTCTGGTGCACATGAAAAACGGCTTCACTAGGTTTGCTGTCGAGAGATCTAAACCAGCCGAAGGAGAGTTTTTTTTCAAAGAGTGTCTTCATAGTGACTCCATCACTTCTCGCATAGGAGTCGGTAGCGGTGCTTCGAAGCGCAACGCTTCACCGGTAATGGGATGTTTAAAGCCTAAGATTTTCGCGTGCAACAACTGGTGGGGCCAAGCTTTAATAAGCTCTAATTGTTTTTCATCCAGACGCTTTAATTGGTGAGGCACGTCTGCATAAAGGGGATCGCACAATAGAGGCGTTTGCAGAAATTGCGAAGCATGCACACGAATTTGATGAGTGCGACCGGTTTCCAAACGAAACTCCATGTGGGTGAGCTGCACACCTTTCTTTAAAACCTTGTAATAAGAAATCGCCTTTTTTCCGAACTTCACACTGCAGCTCATCTTTTGACGATGCTGCGAGTGGCGGGCGATAAATGTTTCGATTTTTCCAGAAAGTGATTTAGGTGTGCCCCAAACAATGGCTTCATAGGCGCGTTCGATATCGTGCTTTGAGAAAAGTTGCACCAGTCCTTCGTGAGCGGCTTGAGTTTTGGCCACCACCATGACTCCTGAAGTTCCTAGATCAAGTCGGTGAACGATCCCTGGTCGCTTCTCTCCGCCAATGCCCGCAAGATCGGGACAATGAAAGAGAATAGCATTGACCAAAGTATTGTCAGGGTGGCCAGGCGCTGGGTGTACGCAGAGACCCGCGGGCTTCACGAGAATAATAAGATGGGAATCTTCGAACAAAATTTCCAGCGGGATATTTTGCGCGGCCAACTCCGTTGGTAATGGCGGTGGAACTTCCACTTCCACTTCGCTTTTCTCAGGAGGCATTTTGTTGAGAGAGAGATTACGTCCATCGAGCGTGGTAATATTACCGTCATCAAAAAGTCGTCTGATCGTGCTGCGAGAGAGATCGGGAAGTTTTGCGACTAACCAATGATCGAGGCGTCTAAATTGTTCACGATCAAGGGATGTGACCAAAAAAACACGGGCCTCGACCTCTTCCATGGCTTGAGGTCCCGTCATGCTTACTTCATGCCCTTGAGGCGTTTGATGTGATGAAGATAAGATGTCGCCACTAAATCAGGATTTAGTTTTAAAACCTTCGCATATTGAGCAACAAATCCGCGGGTGTAGGCATCGGCTGGCAGCTTGGCGATATTGTCATTCTCAATCGCTTCCAATTGCGTGCGCGAAATACGAGTCATCTCAACTAAGCGCTCCATCGGAACACTTTTGTATTCACGAATTTGGCGCAAATAAGCTCCAGTGAACTCAGTTGATTGCTCGATCTTTTGTTCCATCATGGGATCAACGGTGTAATCAAGTCCAAATTTCTTGAGGGCCTGTACCTTAGAAACTTTGGCTTCCTGAATATTCGAGCCGTAGTCTTCGTACTGAAAATTAGGTCGTGTGGTGTCTTGGGTAATTTGAGCCGGATTTTCTTGAAATGTTTCCATGCTCGGCTGAGGACGTGGCACGGGTCTTGAGAGAGAGGGAGTACTGTAGGTTTCTTCAAATGGATTTTTAGGAGTTGAATTGAAACCTCGAATCCGATCATACTCACGACGTTTCTCAGGAAAACCCAGAACACTGTAGGCTTCTTCGATTTGATTAAGAATGGCGGCACACTCATCACTCGACATGAGCGAGTAGAGTGCGACTGAATCACCCGAATAAGCATTGCGGGCGCGTGTGTAAGCGCGCTCGATTTCTTGTGGACTAGCTCCGATGGGAATCTCTAGTACTTCGTAATAATTTCTTTTTTCCGTATCCATGGAGCGATCCTTTTACGAAACACCGAGCAAACGGTGAACAATTCGATCAAAATGGTGAACCAATTTTGAGTTAGGCGATTCCATCAAAAGTGGGCGACGTTTCTTCACAGACTGCCAAACGGCTGCGTCGTGATCGAGGTAACCCACATAATCCATCTCAATCCCAAAATAACGACGGCAAACACTTTGAATAGAAAAACCAATATCAATATCCGCTTGGCTGCGGACTTGATTCAAAATCATTGATGGTTGAAAACGTGCGATCTCTTGTTTTAGGCGCATGCCCATTTGAGGATTGATCTCAATCACCTTTCTCACCATATCTGTCGGAGAGCTATTAGGCGATGAGAGCTTGGCATTCATCGCTTGATTGATGAGCGGCTCAATATCCAAGAATCCTTCCAACATTTTCAAACGACGGTAATACACCGTCTTGATAAAGCGGTAAGTGTTTTCGATAGAAGTTGGCTCAGGCAACGAGACCAGAATTCCTTTATCAGCGGTGATAAAAAAATCAACCGTGTTGAAAGATGTTCCGGCACCAAGATCGAACAGAATGAAGTCAGCATTGAGTTCATGCAATTTTGAGATGATTTTGTTTTTGTGCATGTGCTTGAGGTTGGCGATACCAATCTCATCTTGTGCACCTGAAACAATCATTAAATTGGTGATGGGAGTTTTCACCAACAAGTCTTCGAAGTTGGTCACTTTTTTTGAAACGTAATCTGAAAGAGTGAGTTCAGGTATTGGAAGTCCTAAACATGTATGAAGATTGGCGCCACCTAAATCCAAATCTACGGCGACAACTTTGTAACCCATTAAGGCCAAGCAAATAGAAATGTTGGCCGTGACAAGACTCTTGCCCACGCCACCTTTACCGCCACCAATGGCCCAAACTTTTTTATTGGATCCGGCGCCTAAAAATCCAGCGCCCAAGCCAGCTTCATTGAAGCCTTCGGCCATATCTCACTTCCTTGTTATCCAGCATTATACCGAGTGAGTGGCCCATTCAGAAAGAGCGTAATTACTAGAAAATGCAGGACTTGAGAAAGCTCGTCTTGCTTTAGGGTAGACTGGCTGAGTTAAAATCCTTAAAGTGAACACTTTGTAAGATTCAGTGAGATTAGAACGTTTTTTATTTAGTTTATTGGCGGTCGTAATGTCTCTTAGTCAATCTGTTGTGAGTCCTCTTGGTCGTGTTAAGGCCCTTCGTTCCGATCTTCACCTCTTACGTAAGATTTGGCACATGGGAAGTGGAACGGCGTGTCTGGTTCTCTACTACTTAACCTCGTTTGAAACGTCGGCTTGGGGTTGGACAATTTTAGGTATCGCCATTACTGGCTTTGCCATTGATTTTGCCCGTGCGCGCTGGTCAGGTCTTAATGACATCGTTATTCGTTTAATGGGTCCATTTATGCGGACATCTGAGCAAAACGGTTTATCTGGCCTACCGTTTTATGCTTTAGGCGTTTCCTTAGCACTTTTACTTTTCCAACCAAAAGTTGCCCTGCTCGCCACCATGTTTTTGGTTTTTGCTGATCCGATCTCTTCTTTCTTCGGCATCATTTATGGCAAAGACAAGATCATGCCGAATAAATCACTACAAGGTGCCATCGCCTGTTTCTTTACCTGTTATCTACTGACGCTCTTCTACGGAATCGCTCACGGCGCAGATAATACAAACCTTTTGTGGTTTGCGATATTGGGTGGTGTGATTGGTTCAATTGCAGAAATGCTCTCGGCATTTAATATTGATGATAACCTCACCATTCCCGTAGTCTCTGGCTTGGGTCTCACGGTGCTGAACTATCTTTTCAAAGTTCTCTAGATGTTGTGGTTATTGCTCTCGACTCAAGTCTTGGCAGCGGAATGTATTTCAAGTGCAGAGAGCGTTTGGGCCCATTACGCAGACGAGTGGGGTCATGAAGAAAAACCAGTCCAAGCTCTGATTCGCAAAAATATCACAATCGGCTCTCTTGCTGGCCAATGGATGTATCTTCCTCAAAGTTGCACCAAAGATTCCTGTCAGGTGAGCTTCCTTCTTCAGGAGAAAGCTTGCTGGAAGCCGTTAGTTTCAGTGGAAGGAAAAATCAATTCAATCAAAGTAGGGGACTGGAGTCGCTTCAAGCATCGCTACAACAGCTCCAGTATCAATAAAGAAAAAAGCAAAGAGATCGTTTGGACTTTTGATTCGAAAGAAAAAAAATTCAAACAAACGCCCTAAGTTCACCCCTCAGGATGAACGTAAGTATTCCATCACTGCAATAGCAGCAATCAACATACCACCCAGCTTAAGAGTGAGTCGAGATTCCATCTGTTTCATCTCCGATCGTAATTCTTGAATCTCTGCTCGCAGAGACAGTTCCATGATTTTCATGTCGGCACGAATGGATTGTTCCATCGTTTTCATGTCTGAGCGAATAGATTGCTCCATCACTTTCATATCTGATCGAAGCGCCAGCTCAGTTAGTTTCAAATCATCTTTGGTGGAAAAATTATCAGTCATCGTTTCTAGCACCATGTGGGTTGTAGCCTCAGCCTCTTCTCGGGTGAAACCTGCTTTCTCTAAACGCTCGGTGTACTGAAGGGCATTATACATGAATCCTCCTCTGGATGGTTAGGAGCATTCACTTGCAAGTTGAGTTGAAAAAATCTTAAGAGCAAGTGCTGGAATTTATAAATGAGACTGTGTGGTGAGTTGGAAAAAAAGAACCGCGTTTAGGAAAAAATTGGACGTAGCAATTTATTTAAAAAATGGAACCTGGCACTTTTTAGCTAATATCAAAGAAGCAATTTGGCTATTTCAAGATGCCCTTCATTCATAGCTTTGTCATAGGCATTAAATCCATTTTTAGATTTAATGCTTTTATCTGAAAAGGGGATCAGTAATTCAACCATTCGTTTGTCACCAGAACTTGCTGCAATTATGAGCGCCGTTTCAAGGTAAAATTTTTCTTGTAAATTAGGATTTGCTCCACGATTTAACAAAGCCTGGGCATATTCAACGCCATGGGGGCAGCCAGCGCTAACCATTAATGGAGTTAAGTCTGAACTTCCACGTCGATTAACATCAATGACATCTAAGAGTATTTTAAATCCTTCTTCATAATTATCTAGAATGCATCGATGAAGAGCTGAATTCATATCGCCATCGATTTCATTGATTGAGTCAAAATGATAACTAGATAAGTAGGAAACAATCACGTCTGCTCTTTGAGAAATAGCAAAGAAAATACTTGGGATATTAAAACCAATTGTATTCGTGGGTACGATTGTACCATTTTCAATTCGTGATAACTCACCATTTTTTATTTTTTCAAGACAGTAATAAATAAGATCACTTTCTTTCGATTTGAGATTTTCTTTAAAAATCTGAATACCGGCAGCATTATTTTTCAAATCCATAATGCGGGTTATGTTTTCTGTAGGCAGGATTTCTTCATGTGCTGTTGTCCATAGCAGTGCCCAATCTGGATTGGTTCGATTGGAGATAAGGGCTGACCAAAAACAATGGCGAAAAGCATCGCCGTTATTGTGTTGTTGAAATGGTGTTAGATACAGGATTGTCATCGCCGCTTGAGCAAGTATAGCGCAATCAATTGCAATATTGGCTAAGCGGGAATCTTCTTCCATTAGCTTCTTTTCATACTTGTTAGGTTTGTAAACCCATTCACTTAACGACATACTTTCTCCATGCTGACGAAGCAGCAGTAAGTGCTAATTGTGCAAGTGCTGTGAAAAGACTGAAATGAATAACAGTATTACCATCATTAATTTGAGACATCGTGAGATCAGTAAGTATTATTTGGTAGTCGGCACTGGCGAGTGAATATCCATCAAAGCTTCCCATATAATCAGCACCAATTAGAAATTGTTCGCAATATATGGAGAAGAAATAAATGAATGCCGTTTTAAAATACCTTTTTTTATATATTAAATAATATGCAGTAAATAATCCGGCGAAATTTGGTAGATATACCGACCAAAAGAAAAGCAAATTCGTTAATCCATATCTATCATCAGTGAACCAGGCACCACTTGAAAAACTATTCTCTAGTGCGAAGTATGTTGAGTAAGTGAGGATATGAAGGATTGAGAATACTATTGGAAAGAAGTAGTTACTATTCTCAAAAGCCTTAAGTTTCATCATGAACTAAAGTATCTATCTCGTTAAACTTGGTCAATTGACAGTAAGGGGGCTGCTATCTTTTTAAATAACCTGGCACTGTTTGGAAATTAATTTTTGAGATGAGAGAGATCAATATGATCGCTGCAACCGAGAGTGAAACCTTCCGAACCTTCTTCGCAAAAAGTAACGGCAGTCAGATCGAGTTCAGCGATATTGATGCTCGGAAGTGGTGTAACGTTGAAATGCAATACACCAGGAACACTCACCCACACATGATTGAAAAAGTAACTGCGAGAAGTATCAACAAGTCCAGTCACTGGTTGGCCGCCATTTTCTTCGGTGAGATTTCCCGCCATTGACCAAGTGGTGCCTTCAATGTTTTCAAATTCAACATTCATGATGCCGCAAAATTCCGCCGGTAATCCACGTTGTGGAACTTTTTCCACGTAACGCTTCATCGGTCCGTGAGTTGATTCCACCAAATAGAAATGTGCGTTGTCTTGTTTCTTTAAAAAGGTGCGGCGGTCATGCATGATATTAGTGCTGATATGGCCAGTTTCAAGACGAACAGAGCCACGCTCAAGAGTGGCGAAGCTAGGGAGAGTTTGGGCCATGGCGACGAATGCAAGACAAGTTAGCATGACCCAGAAACTCCCATTTCAATTAGCTTTTGACGACAAAGTTGCAAATTTTACCCGGAACATAAATCTCTTTAACGAGTTGTCCTTCTGCCAACCATTTCGCCACATTAGCCTCGGCTTTGGCGGTCGCCAGGAAGTCTTCTTTAGAAATATCTGCCGGCACATCAATGGTTGCGCGCGTTTTTCCATTCACCTGCACGGCCATAGTAATGGTGTCGTCTTTAGCGAGAGCGGGATCAAACGCGGGCCATGCTTCATGGGCGAGTGTCTTCGTGTGACCTGTCATCTCCCACAATTCTTCGGCTACGTGAGGTGCCATCGGAGAAATGATCAAAGCAAAAAGTTCAGCACTCTTCTTAGTGACTTTGCCGACTTTGCTGGCAACGTTCACTAAAATCATCAGCTGAGAAATAGCTGTATTGAACTTCATGCCTTCAATATCTTCCGTTACTTTCTTGATCGACTTGTGAAGCTCTTTTAAGACGGCCGGATCTTCCGCGCCATCGTGCCAAAGATCTTTGTTGCCAAAAATGCGAAGCGCTCGTGACAAGAAAGTATGAACACCCTTCACACCGTTTTGATTCCACGGTTTCACTTTCTCAAGCGGCCCCATGAACATTTCGTACAAGCGCAAAGTATCCGCGCCACACTCTTGGACAATTGAATCGGGGTTAATGACGTTGCCGCGACTCTTACTCATCTTCTCGCCGTCTTCACCAAGGATCATTCCTTGGTTCACCAATTTCTGGAAAGGCTCGATGGTTGAAACAAGTTTTAGGTCATAGAGAACTTTATGCCAAAAGCGCGAGTACAATAAGTGAAGAACAGCGTGCTCAGTTCCACCGACATACAGATCAACTGGCATCCAGAATTTTTCAAGATCTTTATCCCAGGCACCTTTTTCGTTGGTTGGATCAATAAAGCGAAGATAGTACCAGCATGAGCCGGCCCACTGAGGCATGGTGTTGGTTTCGCGACGAGCTTTCTTGCCTGTCTTGGGACAAATAACATTCACCCATTCTGGAATGGTAGCAAGTGGTGATTCACCCGTGCCTGATGGTTCATAGCGCTCAACGGGAGGAAGAGCGACTGGAAGTTCATCAGCGTCAAGACAGCGAACGGTGCCATCTTCGTATTTCAAAATCGGGAACGGCTCGCCCCAATAGCGTTGGCGTGAGAAGAGCCAGTCACGAAGTTTATAATTAACTTTTTTTGTACCAAGATTTTTCTCTTCTAACCAAGCGATCATCTTTTTGATGCCATCAACTTTGTTGGTGCCATTCAAGAACTCAGAATTGATGTGTTCGCCATCTTCAGTGAAAGCCGCTTCTTGGACGTTGCCGCCCTTCAAAACTTCCACGATAGGAAGATTAAACTTTTTAGCAAATTCCCAGTCGCGCTCGTCGTGGCCTGGCACTGACATGATGGCCCCTGTGCCATAAGTCGTGAGGACATAATCAGCGATCCACACCGGAATCTTTTGTCCGTTAGCAGGGTTGATGGCGTAGGCACCGGTGAAGACGCCTGATTTGTCTTTGTTGAGTTCGGTACGTTCAAGATCTGATTTAAGCGCACAGACTCCGCGATACTTTTCAATATCCGCTTTTTTATCAGCCGTAGAAATCACATCAACGAGTTTATGTTCCGGTGCAAGCACCATATAGGTCGCACCGAAAAGTGTATCTGGGCGAGTGGTGAAGACTTCGATCGTTTCTTTCGCGCCATCAACGGCAAACTTGATGGTGGCCCCTTCAGACTTACCGATCCATACACGCTGTTGTTCTTTGATGGATTCAGACCAATCAAGTGTTTCAAGATCTGCTAAGAGGCGCTCAGCATATTGAGTAATTCTGAGCATCCACTGTTTCATGGGTTTACGAATGACTGGGTGACCGCCCACTTCTGATTTGCCGTTAATGACTTCTTCGTTTGCAAGAACGGTTTTAAGTTCAGGACACCAGTTGACCATCATTTCAGATTCGTAAGCCAGGCCCTTATTGTAGAGCTGAACGAATATCCATTGCGTCCATTTGTAGTAATCAACGTTAGACGTCGCAATCTCACGATCCCAATCGTAGCTGAAGCCCAAAGAGGAGAGTTGACGTTTGAAAGTGGCGATATTTTGTTGAGTCACGATGTCAGGGTGAATACCAGTTTTGATAGCGTAGTTTTCTGCTGGTAAACCAAATGAATCCCATCCCATTGGATGGAGAACATTGAAACCCTTCATACGCTTGAAGCGCGCCATGATATCAGTCGCGGTGTAACCTTCTGGGTGTCCCACGTGAAGACCAGCCCCCGATGGATAAGGAAACATATCGAGGACGTAATACTTAGGCTTTGTTTTATCCAGTACCGTTTTAAAGGTTTTGTTCTGGGCCCAGTACTTCTGCCACTTGGCTTCAATCTCGAGATGCTTATATTCCATGTCGTCCTCCGAGAGAGGAGTTTACCGGAATAGGCCTAGACAGGAAAGAGATGAGCAGCGCAATAAGGGTTATTCAGCAAGCTTCACTACGATAGCTGCATTGCCTTTCACTCGGAACCAGTCGGCATCTCTGACTTCGACGCCTTCGCCAAAGTGATCACGCACATAGAATGAGCCCTTGGTGACGGCGCACTCTTCTTCGGTGATTTCATGACAAGGACCTTCGAGTTCGTCATCGTAGCCCACGATATTGATGACGTGCCAGTAACGATTCTCATTATAGTTAATAAGAATTGGGCTTTTGTGTTTCCACATGGCCTGCTTAACTTTTTCAAGATCACTGATTTTGAGAACATTGGTGTCCCACTGACCGCCAGAGTTGAAGAGGCGAATGGTTTTAACTTTTGGTGCTTCAATTCGTTCGAGTACGCCAAAGCCGGGTGGCTTAGTCCAAACAGTTTCAGCATCAAAAGGCAGTACACTTGCATGCATCGTTTCGCCCCAATTGAATTTCATGAAAGCACTTTCAATAGTAGGTAAGCGAGAGTTCCAAGCTTTCTGGTGAATCAAAAATGTCTCGGAGAGATCGTTGATGTCACCAGGACGTTGGTCTCTAAGACCATCACGTTGATTCAAAAGAATTTCAAGTGAGCCAGTCGATCCCATAAATAAACATGTTCCTGTGTCGGCCTGATCAGGGGCCTGAATCACATAATCAGCAAGCTCGGTGTAAGCCTTTGGACGATTAGCCCAGGCTGCGCTCGTAAAGAGAACAAAACAAATAAGGTATTTCATATAGAAATTTTATTCAGAAGAGATGTGAGGTGGAAACAAGAGAAAGGTGGAGAGATTTACTCAGAATAAAAAATGAGGTTCACATCCCGTGAACCCCATTTTCGACAGGGGGGAAACTAGGACTTACGACATGACAGGGGGTAGGTCATTTCGTGTCCTTTTGGGGACGTGATTACCATGTAGTCATCCACTTCATTTAACGCTGTTGGGTTTTCGATGTGGATTCTGTGCTTCAAACCATCTTTGAAAAGCACTTTATCGAAACCTTTGTGACGACGCTCTGTACGAACATGATCAATTGATGAAATTGAGCGGCCCTGTTCTGGCATATCTTTGGAAAAGACCACGCGATCCGCTTCAATGATAAACGTCTTTTCCCCAAAAGCCGTTTCACACTGAATGGTTGAGGCGTGCGCTTTGCCGAAGATATTCAAAGCTAAGAGCAAGCCCATGATGCTAAAGATGTGAGTTAAGTTGATCGTTTTCATATAGTGTCTCCCTGTGCCTCTCTATATCCAAGATACGTGCCAGGTGAATCCCTGTGATTTCAAGGGGATAATTGTCTAAACCCTTGACACTTTTGGGATCATTGTCAAATTTTTCAACAGGTCTTCTAGATAAGTGAAGGTAAGCATCTAGATTTGGACATGTTGCCGGAGCACCTAGAGGCCTAAGCTATTTATACGAACTGACACAAGGAGGTTTCTAGTGAACGTTCAAGTTAATTGGCACAACATCCCCGCTTCTCCTTTTATGGATCCAATTCTCGCTCGCGAGATTGGCCGCTTGGAAAAGCACTTTCCGGTTGATGGGCAGTTAGGTGTGAGATTTCGCCAAGAAGGAAATCGCTACCGCGCTCGTGTCCACGCTGTCGCCATGGGACGCGACTGGTGGGTAACTGGTGAGGGAGATAATCTGGCCGAAGGCCTTAATAGAGCTTTCGATGCATTGATGAGAAAAGTAGGTGAGTTTAAACGCTACACTAAAGATCGCATCAATAAGCGCTTTCAACGTCCGAAAGCGCTCGTGATTGATCAAGGATAAGCACGTGCCAGGCGCGCGCGGGTTTCTTTTAGGAAATTCGCGCGCTGTGCTTTTGCTTCGTCGGATTTTTTTACAACAGATAGCTGGTAGCTCACCACAAGAGTTTTCTTGGATGAGAGTGGGACATGGTTATCCACCTGCAACATGTCACTGTTGTGAAGAATGACGGTTGAGAAACCACTCAAGGAAATGGGATCGAGTTTTTTACTTTGAGTGACGGCGTGGACAATGCGCGAGTTCTTCACTGAGGTCATGTCATCTGAATCATAGTAGACATGAAACTTATCACCCGGCACTTGATAGTGACCTTCTGTGATCTGTTCTACTTTATGTCCTAAAAGTGTTTCAACCCAAGCCGGATCTGTGACTTGAGTGGCGGAGAAAAAACCTGCTGGCTTGTTGACGACGTAGGCGAGTTTTACAACTTGAACGGTGACACCTTCACGCTCCAAAAGTTTAAGTCCATCGAGATCGACGAACTCGGGAAGCTTCTTTTGTACAGTTGTCGCAGGCAATTGATAGAAAGAGTAGTGCACATCACCGCGCTCTAATAGATCAGGCTCGATACGAAATAGTGGATCGCGCTTGTCGGTCATTTTGGCACTCACTGCTTGCGCGAGTGGAAGTGTAAGTACAAAGAATAACAGTGATCGTTTGAAGCAAACCCACATAAAATCTCCCCATCATGGTGACACCTGACCATATCGGTTACTCCTCTTAAAAGTTGAGGGAAAAAGTTTCTAGAGGAGAGGAAAATTGCTAAACTCCTAACCATGATTCGCCCCTTATGCCGGATGGGACATCCCCTCCTGAGACAAACCGCTGCTAAGCTCACCAAAGAAGATCTCAGAAAACCTGAGATCCAATCTCTTATTGCAGATATGCGCGAGAATATGCAGCACTACGGTGGTATTGGTCTCGCCGCTCCACAGATAGGTGAGTCGATACAATTGGCCGTGATTGAACTGGCTCCAGGGCAAAATCGTTATGGCAGTGATGATAGTTTGCCCTATACCGTTTTCATTAATCCGGTGATGGAAGTGATTGATGAAACCAAGCAAGGTTTTTGGGAAGGCTGCCTCTCAGTGCCAGGACTGCGCGGTTATGTGGAGCGTCCTCGCCAAGTGAAAGTCACATATTGGAATGAATTAGGTGAGGAGCAGATACTTATCGCCAGTAATTTTCTCGCTACCGTTGTTCAACATGAACTCGATCATCTTTTCGGTTATCTCTACGTGGATCGTCTCAGTGATACGCGCCTATTAAGTTTCCAAGAAGAGTTTCAACAATTCTATGGTCAGGCGCCGACACTGGATGAAGACGATGTCTAGAGAACTCACTCGCACGCAAACTTTTTCGGAGCTCATCAAGTTCGCAGGTCCCGTCATTGTGGGCCAACTTGGTCTTATGTTAATTGGTGCAGGCGATATGTTGATGGCAACACAACATTCCACCACTGCACTGGCTGCCATTGGCCTTGGTGTAGCTTTTGTGAATCCGGTTTTTGTCGTGGGGTTGGCATTTCAATTTGCGCTTTCACCCCTCATTGCCAAACATCGTGGTGAAGGAAAATCCACTGATGAGCTGGCCTGGGCCTCAGTGGTTTATTCCATGCTTTTGTCGCTACCATTTATGTTGCTTACGTGGCTCGCTTCGTACTTGGTTCCTTTGCTGGGCTACGAAGCAGAACTCACTGAAATGGTGGCTTCCTATGTGCGAATTTCCGCATGGTCGATTCCAGGTGCATTTCTCTACACCTCTTTGCGTGAATGGTTGCAGGCCCACGAAAAAACTTTTTGGGCCAATGCAGTTTCAATTCTAGGCGTGCCTGCCAATCTTTTATTTAATTGGTTATTAGTTTTCGGCAATTGGGGATTCCCTAATCTTGGCGTTGATGGATTGGCCTGGGCCTCATTACTGGTTCGTTGTTTTTTAGGAATTCTATTATTGATTCCGGTGCTACCGGTTTTTATCAAATCAAGAAGAGTCGATTGGCATTTTATTCGTGAAGTTATCAAACTCGGGTGGCCGACAGCGATTGCCATGTTCTTCGAAGTCATGGCGTTCTGTTCAGTGACACTTTTTGTCGGTCAGTTTGGTGAAATTCAAACTGCGGCCAATAATCTCGTACTCACCTTGGCCTCAGTGACATTTATGATTCCCATGGCGATTGCCAGCGCAGTCGGTGTAAAAGTCGGTCATGCGTTTGGTGAAAAGAATGCGCATATGATTTCGCGCTACGCTTGGGTCGGTTTGTCTATGAGCGTGGGATTCATGGCCTGTTCAGCGCTGACTTTCGCCACTGTTCCTGGCCCCATTTTAAGTTGGTTTGGTTCAGAAGAAGCGGTGTTGGCTTTTGGAATTAAATTAATGTTCTGGGTTGCTCTCTTCCAAGTTTTTGATGGGGCCCAAGTTACACTCGGTGCGATTTTGCGCGGACTCACCATCTCTCGTCCGGTTTCAATAATTACTTTTATTGGCTACTGGGTGATTGGTATTCCACTCGGCTGGAGCTTAGGAAATAAATTTGGATTGGAAGCGCAGGGATTTTGGGTCGGACTGGCGATTTCGCTTGCGCTGGTCGCCAGTGGATTGTTTATTTTGACGTGGAGAAAAGTCTCACAGCTCGCCGTTCAAAGGAACGACAACTCCGCGACAAGAATACTTAAAGACGCCGCCGAACAAACCTAAGAACGGGCGCAGCCATCTTCTTTGCGATGAAATCACATAAGGTTCAGGCACCACACTGACAGCTAAGCGAGAAGCGTTCACATTACGTTTCACCGTTTTGATTCTAAAGCTTCCGTCTTCACGAATTTTGGCAAAAGCAGATCCTTCTTCTGGATTTTCTGGTTGGAAGTAAGGATGTACGTACCAGCGATTGGTTTTTACATAGAAGATAACTTTGAACTTTTCATAAGAATCTTGTGGCAAACCGATTACCCGGCCGGCGATATGAGAGTCACTGACTATCTCATCAACCACCACATCGGAATTTCGGCAAGCGTAGGAATACTCTCTCAGAATAGCCTTTGTCTCACGCGTCCAGCTTTTCGTGCCTTGAGTAGCTGCCGGAACATCTAGAGTGAAAAGCATAGAAAGAAAAAATAAGAAGCAAAGTATCGCTCGTGTCATGGAATATCCTTTTTTTCCATTTTCGGGCCTAGTAGCTATGCGTACAATAGGGAAGAAATCGCCGGAGGCGAAGTGGATTTAATTGCGAGTCTTGCGAGAGATGGCCTAGGAGTGGTTGATAACTGGTTAAGTGATCAGGAGTTGGCACGTATCTCGCGTGGTTTTGACCAATGGATGATAGACAAGCAATTTACTCCAGCGAAGATTGGTAAAGCCGAAAACCAAGTTTTGAACGCAGAAATTAGAGGTGATGAGACTTGGTGGTTTGACCCACTTGATCCTCCGTCAGAATTATCATCAATCTTAAAAAGAATTGATGAATTGCGAGTTCAACTCAATCGCGAATTATTTTTGGGACTCAAAAATTGGGAAGCGCATTTGGCGATTTATCCTGCAGGTGCAGGTTACAAGAAACACCTTGATCGCCATCAAAATTCCTCTCATCGCAAACTTTCGCTTATACTCTATCTCAACGAGAATTGGTCGCCACATTTTGGCGGAGAGTTGGTCATCTTTAACAAGATTGATGTTGAGATAAAGAGGGTGGCTCCCTTGGGTGGACGACTGGTGGCATTTTTGAGTGAAGAATTTCCTCATGAAGTTCTTCCCGCTAAGAGAGAGAGAAGATCTTTGACGGGTTGGTTTCTGGATGCAGAAAGAGGAGTGGTATGAGTTGCGCCTTATGTGAACGCGAAAAAAAACTAATTAAAGGCGAGTATCCTTTTCTCATACATGAATTTGAAAATTCTTGGTGGTTATTAGGCGAGCATCAATATTACGCCGGCTACAGCGTCTTGTTACTTAAGGGTCATCATCGCGAGATGACTGAGCTGACTAGTCAGAAATCGACAGCGGTTTTTCAAGAATTGTTGCGCGCGCAGTCTGCGGTGGAGAAGGCCCTCAATCCATTTAAAATGAATCTTTGTTCTCTCGGTAATGTCGTCGACCATGTGCACTGGCATCTTTTCCCGCGTTATATTGATGACCCAAAGCGCGAAAATCCTCCTTGGTTACAGATGCAAGACTTTGCTAATAAAAACATCACACCAGAACAGGCACAAGTGACTATCGCAACCCTGCGCACTTTTCTAAAATAGGCGGGAACCTCTCCCGAAGGATGAACTCTCATGCAATTATCAAATCGTGTCCAGAATCTTGCTGAGTCAGAAACATTGGCCATGAGTCGACGGGCGAACGAACTCAAAGACAAAGGTGTTGATGTTATCAACATGAGTTTGGGTGAGCCTGATTTTAAAACACCAGATTTTATCAAGCGTGCAGCCAAAGAAGCGATTGATAAAGATTTCTCCTACTACACACCAGTTCCAGGTTACAAAGATTTGCAAGAAGCCATTGCGCGCAAGTTTAAACGTGATAACGGACTTGATTATAAACCGAATCAAATTGTAACTTCGACTGGCGCCAAGCAATCGATTATCAATGTTATAATGGCGCTGGTGAATCCAGGTGATGAAGTGGTTTTGCCTGCTCCCTACTGGGTCAGTTACGCAGAAATGGTGACACTTTTTGATGGTAAAGTGGTTGAACTTAAAACTGGCATCGAAACCGATTTCAAACTCACACCTGCTCTACTTGAAAAATCGATCACACCTAAAACCAAAGCCTTCTTGTTCTCGAGTCCCTGTAATCCAACGGGAACGACCTATACTGAGAATGAATTGCGCGCTTTAGGTGAAGTATTTAAGAAGCATCCTCATGTCGTCATTATTTCAGATGAGATTTACGAGCATATTAATTTCCAAGGTAAAACTTTTTCTCTTGCTGCGATTCCAGAATTATTTGACCGTACGGTAACAGTGAATGGTGTTTCAAAAGGCTTTGCCATGACGGGCTGGCGCTTAGGTTACATCGGTGCGCCTAAGGCCATCGCTGATGCCTGTGTGAAAATCCAAGGTCAGTTCACCAGTGGCGCTTGTTCAATTACCCAGAAAGCTGTCATCGCTGCTATGGATGTCGATCCGAGTGAGATTGCACCGATGCGCGAAGAGTTTCGTAAGCGTCGTGATTTGATTGTGAAGCTCTTTAAAGAGATTCCGCACGTCGAAGTCAATCATCCAGAGGGAGCATTCTACCTTTTCCCGAAAGTGAATAAGTACTTTGGTAAGACCGATGGAAAAACGACCATCACAGACGCTAAGCATTTATGCTTGTGGCTCTTGGATGAAGCTCACGTGGCCCTTACTCCAGGCGGCTCATTTGGCGCTCCTGATTACTTCCGCCTCTCATATGCCACCAGTGAAGCAAAGATCACTGAAGCGGTGAATAGAATTAAAACGGCCTTAGCGAAATTGCATTAATGGATATTCGCAAGAATTTAAGTTTTGGTTTTGAGCAAACTTTTACCACTACTGATTGGTGGACTGAGCCCGGCTTTGTTTCAACTTCGGATACTCCAAAAAAGCGCGAGCGAATGCTGGCGTGTGCGGAAGAGACAGCAAAAGTTTTGGGTGGAAGAGTTAAGGAGAGTCTCGATATTTGGAATCATATTCAATATGAGGTCATAAATCGAAAAGGCGAGACGCAGTTTTATGTCACCATGGATCCAGGTTCAATCGAAGTTAAAACACCACCGTGCCTCATAGATCAAATTGAGGAAGTGAATGCTCCGATGTTTCAAGGTGCACTCAATTCAGGACTCGTGACCTATCGCAATTGGTGGTACGGAGTGAAGGGTGGAACGGAAGGCGGCTGCCATGTGAATATGGGTGGCTTTACAGCAGCCACCAATCCTCTTCATCACAATCCCAAACTTGTTGCACGCTATTTTGCTTGGCTTCATAATCATCCCGAGTTTCATTTTCCGTTTATGGGTCCAGACACTGGCCCTGGTGGAAATGCTCAACGAATGGATGAGCACGAAGTTGAAAATGCGCTTGGTCCACTGACTGATATTTTAGGCCGACCCAATCTGGGAGCTGATGAATTAAGGCAGCTGTTAGCAGAAACAACATTAGTGAAAGAAAAAAGCTCCATGCCTTCGCTCACAAAATTTAAAGGGCCAGATTATCTTTTGGAAGATCGTGGACAAGAAGCTCCTTACAATGAAAATGAGTTGCGCTTGGTTTGTGAGTGGAGAGTAAAGCTTTTTGAAAAGTTACAGCATGAAAATGTCGTGCTTGAAAAATTTCCGCGAGGATTCTGGCATGGTCAGCGATTGAGTTCAGTTTATTTGTGGGATCGTTTTTATCAAACGGCGACCGATCTAGGTTTGAATCCGCAGGATTATCGCATTTTCTTTGATCGTCAGTTTCCGTTGCTGTTTGGTGGAAATAATCTGCCTCAGTCGGTTCAGATGCGAGAAGGCCGCAGACCTCGAATTATTACCAATGTTCAAAAGAGAGGGGAGACCGTTATTAGCAAAACGGTCGATACACGACACAAGCGCTTTGAAATGTTTATACCTGACGGATCTTGGAGTGTACGTTTTGGTGCAGATTTCTTGGCACCTGATTGGCAAAGTTTTGGAACTGGCTACTTCGCCACAGTTGATTTATTCATTGATACCAAAGACAAATCGATTGAGTTTATCTCACAGCAAAAAGTTCAAGGCCGATTTAATCCTACCAACATGACTTGGGAATAATCCGACCTATACAGGTTGTTAAAAGCAAAACGGCAAAAAGCTCTCGTCGCAAATTTTCATTCCACCACTCAAAATGGAAGAATGAAAAATACACTATTTAAAACACTTAGTTTGGTTATTGCGCTGACATCTTCAATGGCGTTTGCGCAAAACCTCGTTACTAACCCTGGCTTCGAATCGAGCTTCACTAGCTGGAAACGAAGTGGCTCCACCACAATGATGGCGAATAACCAGCATAGTGGCAGTAAGGCGGTAAGGCTGGGCACCAAACAAAGTTCAGTCACACAAGATGTTATGAGTAAGCTCAAAGTGGGCAACACTTATAAGTTTTCTGCTTGGGCAAAGATCGGCTCGATGGCCGTTTCTTCGCTAGTGAGTATCCGTTTTAAAAATGCAGCGGGGGCACTACTTCAAGAAGATAAAATCGCGATTGGTGCAACGACCTATCGTGAATATTCTCGTACTGTAAAAGTTCCTGCTAATGCAGCGAAGGCGGAGATCTACGCGCTGAAAGAAGCAGGGGCCTCTTCCTATTTATATGTGGATGATTTCTCAGTGGTGGATGTGACTCCAGCGCCAATACCGGAGCCAACGCCGACACCGACTCCAACACCAGAGCCAACGCCGACACCGACTCCAACACCGGAGCCAACGCCGACACCGACTCCAACACCGGAGCCAACGCCGACACCGACTCCAACACCAGTACCCACGGGCTACATACCTATTGGTGTAGGTGGTGGTGGTGCCATGAGCGGCGTTTCAATTTCACCATACAGCAATCTATGGTTCGTCGGAACCGATATGGGGACGCTCTTTAAGAGTATCGATCAAGGTCAGAGCTGGCGCGCTGTTAACCATCTCCAAGCTGTTTTCAGTTCGGATCTGACACGCTCAGTGAGTGTTGGATTCTCAGCCGATGGTACGACTGTGTTTCATGCCGCTGGAGGCATTCGTCCACGTCGCAGTCTTGATAGCGGTGATACGTTTACGAATATCAGTATGCCACTTGGTACTAGCGAATATATTAAGTATTGGCATGGTGATTCTACTAACGCCAACCGTATCTATTGCGCCACCAATCTTGGACTCTTGAAGTCTGAAGATAAAGGCGTGTCTTGGGTGCGTATTGCTAGTGCGGCCGGTGATTCGGTCGGGACATTTATTGATTCAGCTGATGCAAAAGTTTATCACGCAGTTCGAACGGGGCTTCTTGTTTCAAGTAACAACGGCGGCAGCTTCACAACTTTCTACTCACCAGCTGGTTTAGAAGTAAGAGGTTTTGCAGGTGGCCGCGATTCAACAGGTCTGACACTTTCATTTGTAGATAATAATGGAACTCAGGCCTGTGCCTGGGTTGATCCGTATCTAAATGATTGGGGCCAAAACTCAATCACACAAACCAAAGCGAATTGTGGTTATGTGTGGGTTAGCCAAGCGGGTACGAGCTTCGTAAGAAATGCTCAGATTGCTGGTGATCATATTAAGATGGCAGAAAACGATGCCTCAACCATTTATGTGACAGGTGCACGTGCTTGGATTCGTCAGTACGGTACAAAAATTCATGTATCTCGTAACAAAGGTCAAACTTGGGAATTAAAGTTGAATCAAATCAACTACGATGTAATCCCATATGCTCCATGGCCTAAAGACAAGATTGAATACTCAGCAGTCGCCATGGATGTCGGTTGGTGGGATGATGGTTATACGAGTTTTGAAATTAATCGTCGTAACTCTCAAGTCGCAGCAGGTACTGGATATTTCTTTATGCATGCGACGGCTAATGCGGGTTCAAACTGGAAAGCGGCCTTTACTCAATATGCTGGAACAACTGAACCAGCTCTCAAGCAGAATTGGAAAACTCGCGGTCTAGAAGTTATCACGGTCTATCGCTCAAAGTTCCACCCGACAAATGCCAATCTACTTTATGCTGCTGTTGCTGATATTGCGGGTATGGTTTCAGAAGATGGGGGACAGAGTTTCCGTATTACGAAAGCGGCTTACAACAGTCACTACGACTATGCTTTTGATTCGACAAACGACAATGTGGTTTATACCGCTGTCGGCAATTTGCACGACTTCCCAAATGAGTGGCATGCAAATGCAGTCAAAAACGAAGGTGGAGTTTATTCATCATCAGATCGCGGTCGTACTTATCGCCGCCTCACTCCTAATGATGCCACCTTTAATCGTCAGTTCTTGTCGATCGGTTTCGATTCAACTCGCAAGCATATTTACGCAGGTACACATGAAGTGGGGATTGCCCGCTCAACTGATAATGGTGCCACTTGGTCGCTGTTCAATGCAGGACTTCCTGCAGGCAATAAAATCATTCCTCAGATTGAAGTTGATCCGAGTAACGGTAACGTTTATGCACTTTTGACTGGTGATGCACCGACATTCTCCAATCAAGCTGGCACAGGGATTTACTTCTTAAACGTAGTGGCCGGTTCAACCACATGGACACTTCTCAGAGGAACAGTGAATTATCCACCGACGGCTGATTTAGGTTCTAAGGTTTGGTATTATCCGACTGCCTTTGCGATTGATTTCAAAGAGCCAAATAATTTGTGGTTGGTTGATTACGAAAATAATCGCAACTGGCTCATGTCGGGTGTTTGGAAATCAACAGACAGAGGTGTGACTTGGAATCGTGTAAAACAGGTCACTCACGCGGTTGATATTAAAATTGATCCAAAAGACACCAAAAAGATTTCAGTCGCAGGATACTATGATCTCTCTGGGACATGGGGTGAAGGTGGTCAGTTGAATAGTCCTGATGGTGGCGTGACGTGGTTTAAAAATACTTCGCTTCCATTACAACGTAACGCTCGCTCTATTACGATAGATCCGGTTGACTCTCGTCGCTTGATTTACTCGTTCTTCGGTGGAGGGATGCTCTACGGTCCAAATCCGAATTACACGACTCCATAAAAAATGAAGGCCCACTTTGGTGGGCCTTTTTATTTAAGGAATCTTGGCGAGTGTAATATCAAATTGTCCGCGGCCCACTCTTTCACCATCCACCACAACAGATGCAAATGGCACGACAACTTTACTTCTTTCTGCAGCAGGAATTGCCATCAGAATGCGATCTTGATTATTGAGGTCTTCATCACCCCAATACATTTGAGTCACCAACTCTTTGTAGCCTCGCAAAGTCACTTTGTAATGAATATGTGGCGGACGCATCCAAGTGTCACTAGCTGCATAATGGCCAGGCTTGATCGTCTTAAAGCGGTAACGTCCTTGAGCATCTGTTTTCATTACTCCATAGTATTGAAAATGAGGATCAAGTTTATTAGTGCTGGTATCAGAAGGATGATTGTATCGGCCGGTATGACAGGCCTGCCAAATCTCAACCACAGCACCTTGAATTGGATGGCAAAATTCATCAGTGACAACTCCTTCAACGATCATTACTTGTCCAGTTGCGCGTCGGTTTGAACCCTTAATTTGAGTTAAATCCACATCACTATCAGCGGGAAACTCAACAGGGTAGAATGGCCCCAAGGCCTGGCGAGGAGTGAGACGAAAGTCGCAGCTATCGGCAATGGCTTTTCCTGCGAGTCCCATCGCCCCTAATACAAAGCCGTGAGTGAGAAAATTTCGACGTGAATTCATAATGACTCCTTATTCTTGGTGAGTAAGAAGTAACAAAGAAGATTGAATCAATACAATGAATCAATTTGATCTTGTTGATAAGTAAAATGAATGAATTAGACTTTAAGTCCTATTTTGGCAAAAATAAAGCGTTGAACCCACATAGGCCCGATAAGAAGAAAGGCCAAATCGGTGGCAAATGATGGTTTTTTACCTTCAATCTTGTGCCCCCAAAATTGGAAAATCCATGAGATCACAAATACTCCTATACTCGCCTGAAGGAGAAATCCAGTCGTGGCGACATATGCGCAAATCATCAGCATAAGAGTCGTTTGTATCATCATACCGACAAACATAAGTCGATTAAGCCGGTAGTAAAAACTAAGGGCAAAAATCACAAAAAGTGTCGCCCAATTTAAGCCGCGTGCGTACACGAAAAATGCCGGACTAGGAATGCTCCAGAGAATCCCCAAAACTGAAAGCATAATCAATGGAACGAAAATTTTATGGATTAATTGATTGGTTGGATTTTGATGAGAGATTGCATATTCATCCATCCATTCTTGAAAAGTTCTCATGGCTTTTCTCCTTCAGCGGGCATTCTAAGTAGGTTTTCTACGGCTTCAGTGTGTTTTTGGGCCTTGGCACGACATTCAAGAAAGACATTTTTGCGGCCAAGAGCTTGATTCGCCTCGACACAGCCAAGGGCATAGGACTGAAAAATATGCTCTAAGGTGGTCCCAACTGTGACGAGGTGGGATTTTACTTCCTCTTCTGCTAGGGCCGGAGTAGTTTTCGGTTGAATCGAACTACAGCCCACAAAACTATGAATCATAAAGATCAAACAAAGCCATCTCATGAGATCAATCCTAGCATAGAATTTATTGCTTCTGTGCGCGCGCTATCCCATAAAGGTCATGGCGTCATTGATCATGCTGATGGCAGAGTTTTCTTTGCTAAGGGCACATGGGTGGGAGACGAAGGTCGTTTTCGGGTTGAGGAAAAAGCTCAAAATTATCAATTTGCTGAACTTGTCGAACTTACAAAGCCTGCACAGGAGCGAGTAGCAGCCCCTTGCCCACATCGAGGCGATTCCGGAGCATCCTGTGGAGGTTGTCCTTGGATGTTTGTTAGTTATGCCGCCCAAGTACAGGCCAAAGAACAGCGGATCAGTTTTCTTTTAGATAAAAACGGAATTCATCCTTCTGTGCGCTTTCCTTTAATCGCTGCGCCTTCGGAGTGGGGCTATCGCAATCGTGCTCAGTTTAAAACGGATGGAAAGCGTCTTGGTTATGTTTCTGAAGGCACGAATGATCTTGCTCCCATTGAAGACTGCTTAATTCTCAATCCTCCCATGCGTGGAATTCTCAAAGAATTACGAGCAAAGTTGCCAAACGCTGAATGGCAACCGACTCCAACTCATCCTTGGAGTTATCTTGAAGTGGATGATTTGCAAAAGACAGAAGAGGTGATTCCAAATCGTCGCAGGCCTTTTCGCCAAGGTAACTCTGAGCAAAACGAAGCCATGAAATCGTGGATCATAGCTGCTCTACAAGAGCGTCGTAGAGAAGATCCCATCGTGGAAGCATTCTGTGGTTCTGGTAATTTTACGGAAGCTCTTTCACGCGCAGGCTTTAATAATATTTTTGCAGCCGAAGTGAGAGGAAGTGCCATTCAAGAATTGAAAGAGAAAGAATTGCCAGGTGTTCGTATCATGGAAATTGATATGAACGACAAAGATGTATGGCAGCAATTAGCACGCAAGCAAGCTCAAGCTAAAATTTTGTTAGTCGATCCACCACGAGAAGGAATTGAGAAACGCAAAGGAATGTTTACTCATCTATCAAGGCTGGAAATGCTCATTTATATTTCGTGTGAGCCCACAACTTGGGCCCGGGATGTTAAAGACTTTCAACTTAACGGTTGGAAAGTGGCTCAGGTCACACCACTTGATATGTTTCCGCACACTCCCCATGTTGAACTTTTAAGTGTGCTAGTTAAAGCTTAAGCACCATCATCACATCATCAATTGACTGCTCATCAATCCGAAATAAATCAGTCATCGTTCCAACTTCACTAAATCCCATTTTCTGATAGAGAGCTCGGGCCGGTGTGTTGTGTCCAAAAACTCGTAGATCAAGCCAAGTAAACTTCTGTTCTTGTGACCAATTAATTACTGTTTGGATCATTCTTTTTCCATGGCCTTGACCGCGAAAGGCTCGCTCAATTCCCATTCCCATTTGCACCCTATGAGAGGTCGCTGGAAATCCGCTACCTCCTAAAGAAATATCACCTCGCATGATGCCATCAACTTCGAGTGCCCAAAATCGTCTCCAGCCGTGTGAGCCTACCGTTGCTTTCATCGAGTCTTCTGCTCTTTTCTTCATTTCTACTGGGTCATGTTTGTGATGGACACTATAGGGCTCAAATAAAATATCCCCATCTCGGCCTGATTCTGCATAAAGGCGCAGCTGATGTTGAACATAAAGATCGGCTTCATTTTCTTTTAATAGGCGAATCATATAAATCCATAGTGGAGTAAAAGAGTAAGAGAGATATCCTACTAAAAAATATTTTACTGTGTGCTATTATTGGGAGGAAATGAAAATCGTATTTTTACATGGCTTTCCAGATAATGCTGAAGTGTGGAGCTACCAAGCTTATCACTTTGATAAATCTTATAGCTGTATCGCGCCCACCATTCATTCTTGGAAATTTGAGGATCAGCTCTTTAAGTTGAAAGAACTTATCGGTACCGAAGAAGTCGTTTTGGTCGCTCATGATATGGGTGGACCAGTGGCCGTAGAGTACGCCCAAACATATCCAGATCAGGTTCGTCATCTCGTTCTAATAAACACGATGGGGTTGGCGATGTTTGCTCATCGTCTTAAGAGAATGGATCAAGTCCTTAAGTCGAGTTATATGACAGTTTTCTTTAATCCACTGGTCAATACCTTCACGCTTAAACCATTCATAAAGCAATTCTTGAAACTGGCTTACGATGCAGGCGGTGTACCTAAAGATGATCCTCTACGCCAAAACTCATTTGAGGTCTTAAACGGTTTGGCCCGCTACAAAGAGATGTCTTGGCGTGTTCCAAAAAAACTATTTGAGCCTGGCGGAACTGTCATGGTGAAGACGACATTTATTTTTGGCAACAAAGATCCGTTTTTGATTGCTCCAGAGTTAAAAGAATTAAAACGCTTTTTTGACGACGTTGAATTGCATGTAATCTCTGCTGGACACTGGCCTATGCGATCGAATCCAGCAGAGCTTAACGAAATCTTGCAGAAGATCTTTGCTTCAAGTGAGATCAAAGAAGAGTAACTCTGTTTTGTCGCTCGTTTCAATTTCAGTATCAGCTTCACCACTTATTGCTACGGCATCACCCGCTACGAGTGTCTCGTTATGAATTTTCACAACGCCGCTTACAATTTGCAGCCAACCGTGACGCTCTTTTTTCAATGGCAGTTTAAGTTTTTGTGCCTTAAGCCATCCTACCCAAAGATTTGCATCTTGATTGATGGCCACTGAGCCATCAATACCGTCAGGCGACAAAACCCGAACTAGCTCCCCTTGAGCAAATTGAGGCAAAAAGGATTTTTGGCCATAAGCAGGCTTAAGTCCTGTTGCTTGTGGCTCAATCCAAATTTGCAAAAGATGAGCAGTCTTGTCAGTGTTGGCGTTATATTCAGAATGCGCAACACCAGTACCGGCGCACATATACTGAATTTCTCCCCGACGAATGACTTCTTGGTTTCCCATCGTGTCGCGGTGGGTGAGTTCTCCCTCAACCATATACGTGACAATTTCCATATCTCGATGTGGGTGAGTCGGGAATCCACCTCCGCCAGCAACATAGCCTTGGTTAATCACGCGTAAGTTTCTGAAACCCATATGTTTGGGATCGTAATAGCCAGCAAAAGAAAAAGTGTGATGGCTTTTGAGCCAACCATGGTCTGCCTGACCTCTTTCAGCGGAACGGCGAATCTTAATCATAACAACCTCCATGAACACACTATAATCGTTTTGCCGTCTGTGCATAAGTCGCAACAATTAAGAATATTTGTTGCAAAAACAGCAACAGTGTAAGAGCAAACTAACTAAAGCGGTCTTTGGCTGATATTTCTTAGGAAAATTAAGCTCTCCGTTAATCTCAAATATGTCGATAATAGATTAGATTCTAATAGCGAGGTTTTATGAAAAGCGCACTTATCATTGATGACGAAGTTGAATTGAAAGAAGTTTACTCAAAATATCTTAGTCATCTTGGGTATGAGGACGTCGTATTATCAAACGACTCTCTTGATGCATTTGTACTTTGCTCTCAAAGAAAATTTGATGTGATTACGCTTGATCATAAAATGCCGCTGTTGAAAGGGGCAGACTTTCTTAAAGCATTGCGGTCGCGCCCGGGTGTGAATCAATTTACCCCCGTAATGATGATTTCTGGTTTTGTGCCGGATTTCTATGATTCGATCAAAACTATTGAAAATACTTTTTTTCTAGATAAACCAATTGATCTCGAAAAGTTTTCAAAATATTTGAAACTTATTACCGTGAGTAAAGAGTCAGCCTAAGTTACTTAGATGAAGGAAGCGTGTCGTTTTGCGATCCTTGGGCAGCTCCTGAGTTACACTCTTAATTTTCGTCCAGTGAACCAGGGGGCGGTAATGGTGCTCTTGGTGATAGCCATTATTAAACCAAACTAAATTATAAACAGAATTGTAACAGCTCACGCTATCTCTTTGGCGGTCGTGCAATTTGGCACCATGATGTTCGGCGAAGTTTTCTAATAGAGCGAAGACTTGTCCGAAATACCAAGTGCTGGCATAAAAAGTGATAAATCTGATGGGTGATAATTTTATCAGAAGTATCATAAAACAGAGCACGGCTAACAGCTCTAGTAATACGAGTTTATTATTTGCTTTCCGAGCTCTCACAAAAAGGGACTTGAGGTCGGTACGAAATACGCCAATCAAGCAGTAGCTAAAAACATTTTCTTCTTTTCCTTCTTTGCCAAATTTATAAAGAGATGATTCATCTTTTGCTGGATCATTGTTATAGCGGTGATGGTTGAGATGATGTTCACGGTAAACTGATTGCGGGAGTCCAAGGCATAGCGAATTTAGGACAGAAAATAGGTTATTAATGAATGTGCTTTTAAAGAAGGGAGTATGAATAAAATTATGCGAGATGCATTGGTAGTTGGTGCTGATCAGCAAAACCACAATGGTCCCGGCAATGAAAACTTGTAGTCCGTTGAGAGGATAGATGAAGACCAAAAGAACAGTAGTTAAATGAAATAAAGACAAAAAAACTAGCAGCAAGTCTTTATAAGAGAACTTCATGGCTTGGTAGAGGCAGGTGCTCGATATTTGAGTTTTGTTCACTTTGAAAGTGGTTTTGAAGTAGCTTTCAATCAGCTATCAAAATCTATGGTAGAACATCCCGAAAGAAAAATTGACGAGAAACTGCAAAAGCTAAATCAGATTTTTAAAAAAGAAAATCAGGCACTAAAACCTAGCTTGGAAAATCAAAGATATCTTAAAGCACAAGAACTAAAAGTTATTGGTTCATAACTAAAATTGGCTATTTAGGCTTGGGCTGAGCTTCTACTTCTGTAATGTCAGGATAAAACTTATCATTTAGAGCAGAGCTATATTTGCGGTACGATACTATTTCTCGCTGATAAATAGTGATGTGTTCA